>JAJFHU010000031.1 GCA_021775455.1 Hyphomicrobiales bacterium
CGGAGGTCTGTTTTTTGATCAAGCATGCGCCGACCATCGTTTAAAGGTCCCGCAGTTTGTGAATTGGGGTGGAAATCCCCTCCGTGGCAGGGCAAGCTTTCGCGACCAGCGAAAGTGCCAGCCTGCGAACGGACGTCGGCCGAAGGCCTGGCGGATACCAAAGTATGACACGGCGGCAATGCTGGCGCGTGAATATTTCCGTGTGAGTAAATAGGCGGGGGTTCCGGGGAAGCGAGCGTAGCGAGTGACGGCGGGCCAAACAAAGGAGAAAGCGAACATTGGCTCATGGCAAAAGAATCCCCTGCGTGGCAGGGCAAAGTTACGCGACTGGCGGAACTACCAGTCCGTGAACGCGCGTTGGGCCGGTAGGCTCAACAAGGCCAAACAAAGTGGCAGCACAAGGTTCTGCGACTAGCAGAACCGCCAGTGCGTGAACGGACGCCGACAGGTAGATCGAGCGGAAAACAAACAAAGTGCCAGCCTGCAAACGGACAACAAGATGCGACGAGGATGACAGAGGAATTATGTCGAACTTCTTATCAATGCCTAACTCAACACCACAACGGTCGTCCCAAGTTCGACACGTTCATACAAATCTTCCACATGTTCATTGACCAAGCGGATACACCCATTCGAAACAGCCGTACCGATAGTCCAGGGAGCATTGGTTCCATGAATGCGATAATAGGTATCAACATTACCCTTGTAGAGGTAGAGCGCGCGTGCACCGAGTGGGTTCTCCGGACCGCCAGGAACACCGTCCCTGTACTTGGCATATTTGTCCGGTTCCCGAGCAATCATGTTGTCGGTCGGACGCCAACTCGGCCATTCAGCCTTGCGCTTGATTTTCGCAGTTCCCGACCATGCAAGCGCTGCACGCCCAACTCCTACACCGTATCTGCGCGCGGTTCCAAACCATTCGACCAGATACAGATATCGCTTGTGTGGATCAATGACTATGGTACCCGGCTTGTAGCTACCTCGAAAATACACCTGTTGCGGCATGTATTTCGGATCAAGTTTGAAATTCTTCTTCTTCGCTGCAAACGCATCGCCAAACGGAAAACCCGCTACAGCCAGAGGTGCGCCAATCGCCCCCAATAGCAAATCTCGTCTTTTCATCATGAATTCCTGACTTGTTGAGTTTGGTGGTAGATTATCTGTCCGACCACATGAACCCGTGATGAACAATCTGGAGGTCGGTATTCAAATAATCGATTAGGCTGAGAATAATTCTCATTCTCGTCCAAGCCAATTAAACTCAAATCAACAATACGTTATTGATAAATCACGATGTTGCCAACAATCAGGCAGCCGTGGAAAGCGTTGCCAAATCCACTTCACGAAATGCCGAGATCAGCACGTCCGGACCAGCGTCAGATTTGGTAGCCTCGCTGCTGAGAATTTGCCGATACCGACGAGCGCCGGGCGCCCCATGAAAAAGCCCGAGAATATGCCGGGTGACTTGATGAAGTTTCCCTCCGGCCTGCAAATGCAGCTCAATATATATGCACATTTGCTCGACAAGGTCGGCCCAATCAATCTGCTTGGTTTCTTCTCCGAAAACCTGCTGATCCACCTGCCTCAGCATTGCCGGATAGCGGTAGGCGGCGCGCCCAATCATCACGCCGTCTACTTGAGTCAAAATTTGAAGCGCCTGATTCAAATCTTCAATTCCACCATTTATCCCTATGAATTGACTCGCGTTTTCATCCTTGAGCCGGAACACCCTGTCATAATCGAGCGGAGGAACTTCCCTGTTCTCCTTGGGGCTAAGCCCTTGCAACCAGGCCTTGCGGGCGTGAACCCAAAGGCGATCACAACCTTGCTGCCAAACTGCCTCCGCCAACCGATCCAGTGCAGTTTCGATATCCTGTTCATCAACACCCAACCGGCATTTCACGGTAACAGGAATTGAACAGACCGCTTTCATCGAAGCCACGCACCGGCCAACCAGTTCAGGTTCAAGCATCAGGCAGGCGCCGAATGTTCCCGATTGAACCCGGTCTGACGGACAACCCACATTGAGATTGATTTCATCGTATCCGAACTCTTCGCCAATTCGGGCAGCTTCGGCTAGTTTGACCGGATCACTTCCGCCCAATTGCAACGCAACAGGATGTTCGGTCTCATCAAATCCAATGAGACGTTCCCGATCACCATGAATGACTGCATCAGCCACAACCATCTCGGTATAAAGGAGCGCACGCTTTGTCATCAGCCGGTAAAAATACCGACAGTGACGGTCCGTCCACTCCATCATCGGGGCAACGGCGAATATTTTTTCTTTATTTTTCAATGATTTATGATACATTACAATGGATTAAAAGGAGAACGAAAGTGCACGGAATTTCCTCAAATTGCACGGATTTGTACCTTGTTTGATCTCTTAGTGCACGGAATTTGCACGGTTTGAAAGGATTGCACGGATATGGCTACCATAATTCGCACCAAAGAAGGAACATGGCGCGCGCAAGTACGACGGAAGGGCAAGTACATATCCAAAACATTTCGCCTTAAAGGTCTTGCTCAGGCTTGGACCAATGAGATTGAACACCTTATTGATCAAGGTGGTGAACCATCATCACAAAGGACCGGAAAACCTAGAACAATCTCTGACTTAATTGATTTGCACATAGCTGATCTTATAGAAGTGAAAAAGCCACTACGCCGGTCAAAACGTGCCGTGCTAGAGGCCCTAAAACGAGATCTAGGCTCCACGAAATTGAGAAACCTCAACCGTGCCGGATTAATCCAGTATGGGAAAAAACGTGCTAAGGATGGCGCAGGACCGGTAACGCTCTCTGTTGATTTTTCTTATTTGCGTACTGTTTTGACTCATGCAGCAGCGGTTCATGGCATCGTGGTCGACACAGAGTGTGTCCGGTTGGCTCGAACTGCTCTTGCTCGCCTCGATCTAGTTGGAAGGTCAAATGAACGAGACCGTCGCCCAACTGAAGAGGAAATTGAAGCAATTCTAAAATACTTCGGCGAAAAACCAACAATCATTCCAATGGGTCGAATCATCTGTTTCGCTATTGCCACCGCAATGCGCCAGGAAGAAATTTGCAGAATCGAATGGCCAGACGTTGATATGTCGAAACGAGTAGTTGTCATAAAGGATAGAAAGGATCCACGCAAAAAAGATGGAAACGATCAGAAAGTTCCGCTGCTCAATCTGACTGGCTTCGATGCCTGGCAATTGATTTTGGAGCAAAAAATACTAACTGGTGGAAAAGGTCGTATTTTTCCGTATAACAGTAAATCTGTTGGGACCGCCTTTCGCCGTGCCAGACAATTTCTGGGCATCGAAGGCTTACGCTTCCATGATCTCAGGCACGAGGCAACCAGCCGCCTTTTTGAAGCTGGATTATCGATAGAAAGAGTTGCTTTAGTTACCGGCCATAAAGATTGGAAAATGCTGAAACGATACACCAATCTCAAGCCAGAAGACCTGTGTCAGTTACAAACAAGTCCTCAACTCACAGAAGCACAGTACATTCAATTGCTGACGCGCGCATGAAAGTGAATACACTGCCCTCCGAAGGCAGAGGTCAGAGGTTCAAATCCTCTCGGGTGCGCCAATCAAATCAATCGGTTAATAAAATTTTCTGTTTTGAAAAATTGTGAAAGTAACCACATAGTAACCACGCCATGGAGATCTGCTCTGTTTCG
>JAJFHU010000032.1 GCA_021775455.1 Hyphomicrobiales bacterium
CAGCGTCTCATGATCGCGCTCTACCCCTTCAATTTTACCAGCCTTTCGTCACTCCGTCCATTCAGAGGATTATACCTGTCTCGTGAGTTTCCACACAGCCAGGGTCATTAGCGGACACGTTGTGCGCACAGCACACAGGCCCATTTCCCATAAAAAAGATTATCCTCAAACCCCCTCAACAAAACTATCCAGCACCCGTTTTTTTACCCACCTTGTCGAATTCGATGGTGAGTTTGTTGCTGTTCAATCGTCTTGTTCCGCATTGTCGGGCTGGAGTGCGTGCCCCGCTTGTGGGTCTTGTCACATGAAGCATCGCCTTACTCAACCCGGTTTCGGGACCATACGACAAGAGGTGGTAGTTTTAAGCAATGTTCTGCTGGTGGTGCAAACCTTGTACATACAGTCGTTCTTCAAAGCGGTAATGCGAAAATTAATTGATTTTGCTGTTTGTGAGCTGTTTGCACCCAAACACCAATTGAAATGCGCATCTTCGTTACTTGACCAGCTCCCACCAGTAAAATTGCATTTGCGACGAACGTTTTCCTTATTCTGACTGACAGCAGTTTTCGCATAAGCACGACATGCATTAATCCACGCATTCTCCTTTGCAGTTGCCTGCGCAGCAAAACATCCTTTCAACATGCTGTTTCGATCACGTTCGGCTGTCGCGCTGTTTTGTTCATTTGTTGTTAAACACCAATTAAAGTGCCCAGCGTGATTTTCTGACCATGCTCCGCCTGAAAACCCGCATTTTTGCGCCTTGTTCGCCTGCTGCTGATTTACCGCGGAGGCTGCGTAGTTCTGGCAGGTTTTTTGCCTTTCTGCAGTCTTGTTGGCGCAGACCTGGAGCATTTTCTTTCGAGCAGCATCTTCGCTGGTCAAATCTGCCATTTGAACTGAATTGCACCAGTTGAGATGCCCCTGAAAATTACTGCTCCAACGTTTGCCAGTGTAGCCGCATTGCTGCATCTTGTTTTGATCATTCTGTGCCATCGCTGCCGCTGCATAAGCGGAGCAATTGAGATGGTTACTGGACAAGGCTTGCTGGGTCATTAGTGCTGCTAACGGCATCGCGATGCAAAACCGCCATAAAATTTGTCTGGAGGAAATCGTCACATTGGTCTTCCTTCGCGTCCAGAAAATTCGATGTATTGAACTTTACGCGCCGGAATCCGAACTGGCGATGAAACGCCAGTTCATCTGCCGTAGTCCAAATACAATCTCATAATTCGGTGGATTAAGTCAAGATTTGCCAAATTTTGCTGACTACAAACGCTTCACGCTCGCGACCGATATTGATGTGTACTTCTGCGATCCGCAAAGCCCGTGGCAGCGAGGTTCCAACGGGAATACCAATGGTCTGCTCAGGCAATACTTTGCCAGGGAAGGGTTTGTTAAATGCCACATCCCCTTCATCAGTAACGCCATGGATTTGGAAAATATTCTTGGCCAGATCAAGGCCTATTGTGGTAACTTGCATGTAGGTGGCTCCTTTGTTCGCAGCTGTTTGATAACAACTGCATTATGGCGCACTTCGACGCCGGGGACAGGAGCCATCCACACCATCCGCTTTTGGCCATCAATGACGACGGCCCACATCATGAATAGTTTGAATTGCGGCGCATGAAAATTGGTCAATTAGGGCTCAGAGCAGTTGTTGACGCTTTAACCTGTAGTTCCGCTCCCGGCACTATAGCGGCTCATTCATTCCATAGCGGCTCATTCATTCCATTCCAAGTCTTTGGTTTATTCTGGATAACGACACCAACCACCCTTCTGATTCTCGATTCAAAAAACAAATTTGACCGTGAGAATCAGGAGTCCGAAATCTCTTAACAAATCAACACCAAAAATTTGACCTTGTGGGGCAGAACCACCTCAAGCAATTGAATCTCAAGCGAATCTTTTTTTAAATTTTTTGCCCGCAATTCACACGCTAAACACAATATCTAGTTTTTTTGATTTTCTTTGGATCAACATCTTGACGCTCGTTTTCGACTCTGTCTTATTTCATTTCATAGAGTTGCGTCGGTTTGAAGTAATGGCGACCAGTTAAATCAGAGTTTGATGGCCTTTGGGCAAATTGAATAGCTGGTAACCGGCAGAGGAGCTTCAAACCATCTTCAAATTTCCGTCGGCGTAGGTCCGGACAGGTTGCTGTTCGAAGATGTTACTTTTTGGGCTGATTTTGAAGATTTGAAGCATCTGGTTGGAGGGAAGACTGTAGTATCGGGTATTTTGTCTTTCTGTCGATTTCGGTGTCGTGAGTAACAAATTGTGAATATGTGCGTTTTCCCGAATTAACACAATATTTAGTGTTTGCAGGGATATTCATAACAAGATATAGTATAAAGCTGTTGCCGGTATAAGGCAGAAAATGCAGTCAATAAGGGCCGGAATTCAGCTTTCCAGCCAGGTTTTTGGGGACGAATCATAATTGCCCGCCTTTAGGGATGGACAATGTCGCTGGAAACAGGAAAGCGGATAAACGGCCCGGGCAACGGGGTCCAAAGGCGTAAACAGAAAAAGGGGCAAACCGGTCGGGCAAATGGCCGGTTGTCGGCGGGATATCGTCTGAATTTGCAGGAGCAACAGGTTCCGGGGAAATTCAGGCAGCAGCGAAATAAGAAGGGACGATGAATATGCGCATAGAGCGCCGCTACACAGAACAAGACCAGTCACCATATGCGAAAATCAAGTTTCGCAAGGCTACTAGTGAAATCAAGAATCCGGACGGTTCCGTCGTCTTTCGCCTGGAAAATATTGATGTACCTGCATCCTGGAGCCAGGTTGCTTCCGACATCATTGCCCAGAAATACTTCCGCAAGGCTGGTGTACCTGTAGCCCTGAAGAAGGTTGAAGAAAATTCCGTTCCTTCATGGCTGTGGCGTTCCGAGGCTGACAAGGATGCGCTCGACAAACTGCCAAAGGAAGAGCGCTACGGCCCAGAAATGGATTCGCGCCAGGTTTTTGATCGCCTTGCAGGCACCTGGACCTACTGGGGCTGGAAAGGCGGCTACTTTGATAGTGAAGATGATGCACGCTCTTTTTATGATGAGCTGCGCTACATGCTGGCAAACCAGATGGTTGCACCGAATTCGCCGCAGTGGTTCAACACTGGCCTGCATTGGGCCTACGGCATTGATGGTCCGGCACAGGGTCACCATTATGTCGATTTTGAAACCGGCAAACTCGTAAAGTCCAAATCCTCATACGAACATCCGCAACCGCATGCCTGCTTCATCCAGTCTGTCGACGATGATCTGGTCAATGAAAACGGCATCATGGACCTGTGGGTGCGTGAAGCGCGTCTCTTCAAATACGGTTCCGGCACCGGATCGAACTTTTCCAACCTGCGCGGTGCAGGTGAAAGCCTCTCTGGCGGTGGTAAATCTTCCGGCCTGATGAGCTTCCTGAAAATTGGTGACCGTGCTGCTGGCGCCATCAAGTCCGGCGGCACAACACGTCGCGCAGCAAAGATGGTGGTTGTCGATATCGATCATCCCGACATCGAGGAGTACATCAACTGGAAGGTGAAGGAAGAGCAGAAGGTTGCAGCGATTGTCACCGGCTCAATCACTGTCTCCAAGCACATGAAGGCAATCATGAAGGCCTGCATCAATTGCGAAGGCAATGACGATGACTGCTTCGATCCGAAAATCAACACGGCACTTAAGCGTGAAATCAAGGCTGCCAAGAAATCAGCCGTTCCGGAAAACTACATCAAACGCGTCATCCAGCTCGCACGTCAGGGTTACACCGATATCGAGTTTCCAATTTACAACACCGACTGGGATTCCGAAGCCTACCTCACCGTTTCCGGCCAGAATTCAAACAACTCGGTTCGCGTCACCGATGGTTTCCTGAAAGCCGTTGAAGACGATGGCGACTGGGACCTGAAGGGACGCATTACCGGCGAAACATTCAAGACTGTGAAAGCCCGGGAATTGTGGGACAAGGTTGGAAACGCTGCCTGGGCATCCGCTGACCCGGGTATCCAGTACCACACGACCATCAATGACTGGCATACATGTCCGGCTTCTGGCGAGATCAAGGCCTCCAATCCGTGCTCGGAATACATGTTCCTCGATGACACGGCCTGTAACCTTGCTTCGCTCAACCTCATGCAGTTCCGCAACGAAAACACCAGGGGCAACGCCCGCTCCTTCGATGTGGAAAGCTTTGAGCACGCAACACGGCTCTGGATGATTGTTCTGGAAATCTCTGTTCTTATGGCGCAGTTCCCGTCAAAGCAGATTGCCAAACTCTCCTACGATTACCGCACTACCGGTCTGGGATTTGCCAACATCGGCGGCCTGCTGATGACTTCCGGCATTTCCTACGACAGCGACGAAGGCCGCGCCATCTGCGGTGCGATCTCGGCGATCATGACCGGCATCTGCTATGCCACATCAGCCGAAATGGCGAAGGAGCTTGGCCCCTTCCCCGGCTATGAACCGAATGCAGACGCGATGAAACGCGTCATGCGCAACCACCGGCGCGCGGCGTACGGTGAGAGCTCCGGTTACGAAGAGCTTTCAACGATGCCCGTCGCGCTGGACCATGCAGCCTGTCCGCAGGACAATCTGGTAACCCACGCCCGCGCAGCCTGGGACAATGCCGTCGAGCTTGGCGAAAAGCACGGCTACCGCAACGCGCAGACGACAGTGATCGCGCCAACCGGCACCATTGGCCTGGTGATGGATTGTGACACGACCGGCATCGAACCGGATTTCGCACTCGTGAAATTCAAGAAACTTGCCGGTGGCGGTTACTTCAAGATCATCAACCGTGCCGTACCCGAAGCGCTCTCCGTCCTTGGCTATGATGACGACCAGATCAAGAAAATCATCGACTATGCGGTCGGTCGCGGAACCCTTAGCGATGCGCCGGGCGTCAACCACGACACACTGAAGCAGAAGGGTTTCACCGACGATATCCTTAAAAGCCTTGAAACATCCTTTGGCGCAGCCTTCGACATCAAGTTCGCATTCAACCGCCATTCGCTGGGCGAAGAGTTCTGCAGGAAGACCCTCGGCCTCAATGATGAGCAGTTGGCGGATTTCAGCATCGACCTGCTGGCCGAGATTGGTTTTTCGAAAAAGGACATCGAGGCGGCAAACATATATTGCTGCGGTGCGATGACGCTTGAAGGCGCGCCGGGTCTCAAAGATGAGCACTTGCCCGTATTCGATTGCGCAAACCCGTGCGGCAAGATCGGCAAGCGTTCGCTTTCCGTTAAAAGCCACATCCGCATGATGGCGGCTTCCCAGCCCTTCATCTCCGGCGCGATCTCGAAGACGATCAACATGCCGAATGATGCAACGGTTGAGGATTGCAAGGAAGCCTACACGCTCTCCTGGCAACTGGCGCTGAAAGCCAATGCGCTATACCGCGATGGTTCGAAACTCTCGCAGCCATTGAACGCTTCCCTCATCGAGGATGATGACAGCGACGAGGATGCTTTGGAAGAGCTGATCGAGGCACCGCGTGCAGCAGCAGCCGCGACAATTGCCGAAAAAATCGTCGAGCGCGTGGTTGAGCGCACCGTTCGTGAACAGGAAAAACTCCCGGGCCGCCGCATGGGGTATACCCAGAAGGCGAAGGTTGCCGGTCACACGGTTTTCCTTCGCACCGGGGAGTATGATGATGGCCGCCTTGGCGAGATCTTCATCGACATGCACAAGGAGGGCGCAGCGTTTCGCGCGATGATGAACAACTTCGCCATCTCCATTTCGCTCGGCCTGCAATATGGCGTACCGCTGGAAGAATATGTGGAGGCCTTCACCTTTACCAAGTTCGAGCCTGCCGGCATGGTTCAGGGCAATGAGGCGATCAAGAATGCCACTTCCATTCTCGATTACATCTTCCGCGAGCTTGGCATCTCCTACCTTGGCCGCCACGATCTGGCCCATGTGGACCAGTCGGATTTCTCCGCCACTGCATTGGGCAAGAGCGTCCAGTCCGGAACGACGGAAGCCGTCTCGAAGGGCCTGACACGCGGCCACAAATTCTCCGTGGTCCGCCCGACAACCGGTGAGCCGAAGGGTTCTGCCGGGGGCACACCCACCACAAAAGCTTCACCCCCCACAGCCTCGTCCAACGTGCAGGCGGTAGGCGGTTCACTGGCCAGCCGCGCAACGGCAATCGCTGCCAATCTCAACGAGGAGCCGACCGCGTTCATGCGTGATCTGGACCCCGAAACCGCCCCAACCGCCCGGCCGGACGAAGGGGTGATCGAAACCATGATCGAGGTAACACGGGAAACGACGGTTAAGATCTCCGCCGACGAGCAACGCGCCAAATCCATGATGCAGGGCTATACCGGCAACTCATGCGATGAATGCGGCAACTTCACCATGGTGCGCAACGGCACCTGCGAAAAGTGCGACACCTGCGGAGCTACAAGTGGGTGTTCGTGAGGAATTGAAACAAACGGAATTTTGCCAAACCTGACTGACTTCCACCCGCGCTATGGTGCGGGTGGAAATGGTTCCACAGCAGGAGAAAGATAAATGCCAACGATACACAGACAGGCAGGATATCGTTTCTTTTTCTATTCCAACGAAGGTAGTCCGGCAGAGCCGGTTCACATCCATGTCCAAAAAGGTGGTGCGGAAGCTAAAATCTGGCTGCAACCGGAAATAACAATTTCAGATAGCTATGGCTTTAATTCGGCGGAATTACGCGGTATCCTGCAAATTGTGGTTACAAATCAACTGGCCTTCAAAGAGGCATGGCATGAGCATTTCGGCAACTGAAGTAAAATTCGATAAAAATTCCATGTGGGTGACACTCAGTGATGGCCGCACCATTGGCGTGCCGTTGGCTTGGTATCCGCGCCTGCTTGCAGCCACTGCGAAAGAACGCGAGGCATTCACCATCAGCCCCATGGGTCTCCACTGGGAAAAGCTCGACGAGGACATTTCCATCGCCGGTCTACTCGCCGGCCGCGGTGACATGACCGGCAAAAATACACAGGCGGCGTAATTAGTCGACATTGACGCCATGCAGTACGCAATCGAGAAATCGGAAACAGGCTACGCGGCCTATGTGCCGGACCTGCCGGGCTGCGTTGCAACGGGCGCAACCATAGACGACTGCAAGCGGGAAATCCGCGACGCCATCCGCCTTCACATTGAGGGAATGCGGGAAGACGGCCTGCCAATCCCCGAACCCACCAGCATAGGTATTTTTTCAGAAATCTGACCCTCCCCCTGTGAATTGGTCCATCCTATAAGTTAGTAACAGGAGGACTGAGAATGGCTAATAAGCGTCATAAACCTGAAGAGATTGTCACGAAGCTACGACAGGTAGATGTACTGGTTGGGCAAGGAATAGTGCGT
>JAJFHU010000033.1 GCA_021775455.1 Hyphomicrobiales bacterium
ACGCACTATTCCTTGCCCAACCAGTACATCTACCTGTCGTAGCTTCGTGACAATCTCTTCAGGTTTATGACGCTTATTAGCCATTCTCAGTCCTCCTGTTACTAACTTATAGGATGGACCAATTCACAGGGGGAGGGTCACCTCCGTGGCAGCAGAAAGTTTGGCGACTAGCCAAACTGCCACTGCGTCAACGGTCGTCGGCTGGAGAGCCGACGAAGAACAAACAAAGTGCCAGCCCGCGAACGCGCGCTCGCCGGATGGCGAACAAGGGCTAAATAATGCCACGCAGGGTTGTTCTTCATTAAGCCTTGTTGGCCCTAATCGCAGAGGGAAACCTGCTCACACTTGTATTGCCCCTCCGGGCAATCGGCCTTGCAGAGTTTCCAGCCATTCTCGGTTCCGCCACAGCAATCCTCGTCGGTGCAAAGCCCGCAAGCATTGGCGACACGTATCGGTGTGCTCTGGTTGGGGATTTCCTTCGGTTCCACATACTGCTCCAGACTGAGATTGAGTGAAGCAAGGTTCAGCGGTTCCTCCGCATTAACGGTGACTGTTCCCGCAGACAGCGCAACCGAGGTAATCGCTGCAATTGCGGCCATTTTGATCAGTTTGAACATGGAATTTCCTCCATCCTATTCTGATTGCAGTTCGCAATTGCCACCATAGCACAAATAGATACAAAAATCCGGGGCCATAGGCCCAACGCGCGTTCACGGGCTGGCGAATTTGCTAGTCGCAAATTCTTGCCCTGCCACGCAGGGGTGTTCTTTTTCCGTGCAACATTGCATCTCGTCATACTCGGGCTTGACCCGATTATCCATGACACAAACGGTCTGTAGCGTGGATTCTCGGCTCGGTGGCCGAGGATGACGGGAGGAGAGATGGTGCCTCACATTCCTTTCACTTGCCTGAAAAAATCAATCATGCCACCGTGGCCAGAAATTACGGATGAGTATGAAATGACAATGGTTCGAAGCGGATTGCTGGCGATGATCGCAATTGCGATTGCCGCCCACCCGGCATTGGCAGCCGGAAGTGCCGAAGATCCGGATGCCACCAGCAAAAAACCACCGCGATATGCCGCTGTGGCGGTGGCCGAGCAAAGCCGTCATTACGGTTTCGCCTACAATCAGCCGACCCGCGCGCTCGCCTACAAGCTCGCAATGGAGCAGTGCATCGAGAGGGCAAAAGCGCGCGATTGCCTTGTGCGGCTGTGGTCAACCAGTTGCCTTGCCTTCGCGCGATCAACGGAAAACGGTTCCTGGGGTGCGGACTGGGCAGAAAATCCGCGCACGGCAGGAAAAGGCGCAATGGCCGCCTGCGGGCAGTATTCAACCACATGCAGGGTGGAATTTCAGGTCTGCAATGGAGAGTGAAACCCTCCGTGGCAGCACAAGACGAGGCGACCAGCCGAGGTGCAAGTGCGCGAATGGACGCCCGCCGAAGGCGTGGCGGAAAACAAACAACACCCGAGGATGACGGGAAAAATGAGCAATTTGGATACAACACATTCCCGCAAACCGCTTCGGCTGAAAGTGATCCTGATTGCGTTCGGCCTGTTCATCGCGGCGATGTTGGCGGGTACATACTTCGCCAGCGAGCCGGAAATCCATGCCGAGTGGCATAGTCCGGACGCAAAACACACGCTCACCGTTTATCGCACGCAGCGGCTATTTTCCATGCCGGGACAGGGAAGCGATGCGCCAGGCATGGTGATGTTGCGCAATGCGGAAGGCAAACTTCTCAACCGGCAGAAAATCGGGATGGTTCAACTGGCCTCGGAGCCAGAATGGAGTACGCAGACGGTCCGCATGAAGCTCATTCTGGAGTGGCAACTCGAATGACGCAACCGCTAGTGTGCGGCTACCGCATAGTCGCGCAACACATTTGCTTCAAGTTGCAGCTCGTCGAGGCGGTGCTTGACCACATCACCAACACTGATGATTCCGACAAGGTTCGCCCCATCCTTGACTGGCAGGTGGCGGATGCGCCGATCTGTCATAATCCGTGCAATTTGGGAAATATTGTCTTCCGGTTTGCAGGTAATGACGGAACGCGTCATCAGGTCGCTCACATTCAGTTCTGTAACCGCGGTGCCATGTTCGGCAAGCCCGTGGGCGATATCGCGTTCGGAAATGATGCCATCAATGGTTGAGCCGTTCTCGCTCACAATCATGGCACCTACCCGCTCCAGCCGAAGCCGGTGAGCCAGTTGCGCGATTGTATCGGTTGGACGTACCGACAGAATTGCGGAGTTTTTTGCTTTCAGTACTTCGGCGACTTTCACGATTGTCCTCCCTCGCTGCTGGGGTTCACCGTTACATTGCGGAGTATACGTCTTTCAACGTTCCACCGATGGGGCTTCCGCACCGCAACAGGTGGCGAATTTTCGTCACTTGCGCTAGTATAGCACAAAGTGCTGGCAAATGGCGGCCATTGACGCAGTTGTGAAAATTCCCGCCAGGTTCGGGAGGTTATAATGCCGGTAAAGACATTCACATTCTTCAATCTCGGGCGCGATCTCGATAACCTCGCCCCCGGCTTTGGTTTGACGATGAATTATGATGTGCTGGAAAGCCTTATTCGATCCATGCCGTCTCCTCACAATCCACCGGATCATCTGCGCGACGAGCTGAAGCTGCTCGCCAAAAAACATCATTGTGCGTTCAGCGATCTCCCCGGCCAGCGATTTGTCCATTTCGTGAAAGTTCCACACTGAACAGAAAACCCTGCAAAACCGGCTTCAAACTCTGATATTGGATCAACCGATGAATGGCACCTCGACTATATCCGGGTTTCGCAGATGTAGGTCACAGTCCGGATTCGTCGTTCGGCCAGATTGCGAATTTGATTGCGCACCATTTCCGGAAAATCTCCACCGAGAAATGTCTGGAAGGTGACCGGCGGCGGGCCGGATTTTTCCATGCGATCCATGATTACCTGAAACCAGCTCAGGCTTTCCCCGGTTGAATCATCGACTTCGAGAAGATTCAATCCGGCATCCATAAGCAGGTGCTTCATGTCATCCGGTGTTGCAAGATGGCTGATCGAAGGTTCCCGCGCCCAAGGCACGGGATAGAGTACATCGCCGCCCTCGCCTTGCAACACATCGTATATTCCAATTCGGCCTCCCGGCTTCACCACCCGTTTTGCCTCTGAATACATCTGGTCCTTGGCGACAATGTTCATGGCAACGTGAATGGTCATAGCCGCATCGAAAGTATCATCACCCATTGGCAGGCGGGTCGCATCACCCTCTTGGAAGGAAACCTTGTCCGCAAGACCTACCCAACTGGAGAGCACCGCCGCAGCTTCGCAAAATGCCGGCGTGAGATCAAGTCCCGTAACCCGGCAACCAAATTGTTCGGCAACAGTTCGCGCCGGGCCACCCAATCCGCTGCCAATGTCGAGCAATTGGCTTTTGGCGGAGAGTTGCAAATGACCGGCAAGTTCGAGAGTTGCCTTGCGGCCCCGAATGTGAAATTCGTCAACCGACGCAAGATCAGTTGTGGCAAGCGATGAAATGTCCTTGCCGGCATTCTTGAGGTTCGCGGCAATTTTATCAGCGAGTGTCCCGCTCCCGCCATAATGTAACGCGACTGGATTAGTCATGCTGTCTCCAACTTTTTTCCGACAATTGTAACAGGATAGAGGCTGGAAGGGTAACGACAATCAAGAGTGCCTTGGCGGCAAAGATGGGGATCATATTCTCGACGGTTGAACCAACCACATATTGGTTACTGGTAACCCGCATCACACCGCCCTATATTGCACTGGTAGAATGACCGGGTTTCAGCCCGAAAATGACGGAGAGAAGAACCATGGAAGCATTTGATGCCGATGCCCAACTGTTGCCGATGTGGGTGCAACACTGGATGAACTTTATCGGGATCGTGCTGATCCTCTCAACCCTTGCCTTCCTCTTCCGTAAAGACACCAGAATGCTTGGCGTCTATCAATTGGTGAGCATTGTGTTCACGGCGGTCACTATCATGTGGATGCACAGCCAGATGGGCATGGTTCGGTTACTCGGCATTTCCCACATAATTGTCTGGACACCGCTGGTGATCTATCTGTGGCAGCGGGTAAGAAACAATCCACCGGGACCGGTTTATCGTGTCATCATGTGGGTGACGCTCCTCACGCTGGTCGCCACGCTTGCATTCGATTACTATGATGTGTTCCGCTACATCATGGGTGAACGGGCACCGATCGTATCTGCCACCAGCACATAATACCTCACCTGACTGTGACTTTTCACTGCCGCAATTGGCCGATACATTTAAGCAATTAAAACAAGGATAATATCATGTCTGTAGCCCGCGTCACCGAAATCATCGCCTCGTCACCGAAAAGCTTCGAAAAAGCGGTCAACAAAGGCATCAGACGCGCTTCCAAAACCCTGCATGGCATTCAGGGTGCCTGGGTCAAGGATCAAAAAGCGGTGGTCAAAGACGGAGAAATTGTCGAATATCGCGTAGTATTGAAGGTTACTTTTGTGCTGGATGATGACACCGAATAGCGAAAAAGGCGTATAAACCCAAAGTGTGCAAAATGGCACATCTTGGTAGCCGGGTTCGTGAAATGATTAATATCTAAGGAAATCTCAGATGCATTACCGCATTCCTACCCTGTACTTCAGTATTTTGATAGTGGTGGCCAGCCTGTCTCAGGCTGGCTCCGCCGCTGCTTTTGGTCGTGGAGATTTGCTTCGCTTGCGCTGGGATGGCTTTCAGCAGTGCAAGGCACTTGAAGGGACATCTTCCTGGCATGCCGTTGCCAGTGGCTTGCTAAATGATGGAGGTAGCGGAAACGGTGGAAGCAGTGCTCATTTTCGACTAAGGACCTGCTTTGAACGCCAAAACGACTGCGAACGTTTCATCAACCGCATTCACCATCACATCGAAGGCATTGACGAATTGTGGCAGGCACGCTGCTATAACCGCAATTGATTACAAACCTTTTGGCCGGCCATCTCGTCATGATTAACAGGCGGTTAATATCCGCCATTTGAGGGCTGAATTTGTGACAGGTCAGCCTTGCAATCTTTGCAATTGTCGTTTCCCATTCGGAGTCCTATCTTCCTTTCAGACGAGGGAACAAGAGGTTCCCCAAAACATACCCTGTAGCAAATCTCATAATGGGAGACAGAAAAATGGCAATATTCTCAACCGTCCGCGAAATCGCAGAAGGCCTTAAACTGGGTGCTCGTTTCGCTTTTACAGAAAAGCACAACATGATAGAAAGAGGCGTTCAGCCTCGCGTTACAAGCCTGAACAAAGAAGGTTTCGGCCGCTAAGGTTTGAAATTTGGGGCGATCGTCCACGGACAAGAGCTTCTAAGGACTTGAATGACAAAGGCCTTCATGGTTACCATGAAGGCCTTGTTGTTTTAGGAGTTTGTCATGGACCGTCGAATTACCCTTTTGGCCGCCGCTGTTTCCCTTTCATTCGCAATGTCCGATAGTGCGTTGAGCGCACCCTTCCACCCAATGCAAGAACCACAGGTCGGCACAGGCATGCTTCAAAAAGTTGATGGCTGCCACCGGGCCTTTCGGTTTCATTACGTGCCCGAGATAGGCGAGCGTGCTGAGCACAAACACAAGGGAACCCGTTGTGTTCCTGTTATTCTGGAAGATGGTGGTGGATATGACGATGACTACGACCAATGTCATGAGGATGGTCAGCGTCATTCGCATCCTGGATACGGCAGAACCACCCACAGCCACTACGGGCGTAGCTGTCGCGTTGAGGTTTGGGATCAGTATCAAGGATCAGGCAATTGCCGGAACAAGCTGAAAGTTGGTCCGTTAACCTTCTGCAACAACTAGAAATTCGTTAGCTACGGGTTAAACAAGGAACGGGTTTGTTTCCCGTTCCTGCCCTATGGTGCCGCCGGGTCCATGACCACAGATGAAACTTGTTTCATCACCAAGCGGCAGCACTTTCTCTTTGATCGAGCGAATAAGGGTGGCATGATCACCACCGGGCAAATCCGTACGGCCGATTGAGCCGCGAAACAACACATCTCCCAAATGTGCAAATCGAAGTTCGGCGCTGTGAAAAACAACATGCCCCGGCGCATGGCCTGGACAATGTAATACACCAAATGTGTAACCTCCAATCGTGACCGTATCGCCATCGTCAAGCCAACGATCCGGCACAAGATTTTCGTATCCTTCATCGAGCCCAAACATTTTTGCCTGATCTTCGATTCCGCCGCACAGCATTTCATCTGCCTTGTGCGGGCCGACAATATCAACACCCAAATTCGCTTTCAGCGCCATCGCACCACCTACATGATCAATATGACCGTGGGTAATCAGAATTTCCTCTACAACAATTCCGGTTTGCTCGATCGCCTGCTCAATCCGGTCAACATCTCCGCCCGGATCAATCACAACACCCCGGCGGTCAGAACTGTTGAATACGAGAGTGCAGTTTTGTTGAAACGGGGTGACCGGGACAATCTGGATGCTTAATTGACTCATGGGTTTTCCAACACTGGAGGGTTTCGCGGGGGTGAACAATATTCGTCACCGCCAATCAGTGATTGTTTGGTATGCTATTGAAGAAAGGCGGCTAAATTGCCGCCTTCGAACTCGAATTATTAAAATCAGCGTAGCCTACCGCTACTTTTTCATGGCTCCAAGAACCATGCCAACAATACTTGTAAGTATACCGCCACCAACAAGACCACCGCCAACATTGCCGATAATGGATCCCATATCCATGCCACCGGTAGCCGCGCCGCCGATCAACACGCTTAGTAGCTCAGCACCACCAATACCGCCTATGCCTCCAGCAATAAGTTTGGGAATTAAACTCATTGCAGCTTGCTTCACCAGATTGCCGGCAACGCCACCACCAACAATGCCGGAAATAACCTGAATGATAATTGGGATTAATGCTTCCATTTTGACGCCTCCTTAGCGTGGTAATCAATCCAACCCACCACCTGATGCCGGACCATGATTTGCCCGACGGGAATCAAGCCCGCCTGCCGCTCGGTAACTTTAGCAATAATCATCAGCAAATTGAAAGGTTTTCCCAAAAGTTCTCCAACAATAAAACTGGTTTTATGAAACCGGAACAACTGTAGCTACTTCAGCACGATGGCCCAATTCTTTATGCAGCGGCACTCTTTAGGTGCTTGTGCACTTCGCGGTCATAGTCGTCCATCAAGTTCTTGCAAATTTCACCAGGTGTGAAACGATATTCTCCAATCTCTGCGACCGGAGTAACTTCTGCAGCAGTACCAGTCAGAAAGCACTCAGTGAAATCTATCATTTCTTCCGGCATTATTGCGCGTTCAATGACTTCTATCTGCCGAGCCTTTGCAAGTTCGATTACAGTTTGGCGCGTAATGCCATTGAGAAAACAATCCGGTGTCGGAGTGTGAATGACCCCATCCTTGATGAAAAAAACATTTGCGCCAGTTGCCTCTGCAACCTGCCCGCGCCAATCCAGCATCAGTGCGTCAGAATACCCCTTTTCTTCCGCCGCATGCTTGGAAAGCGTGCAGATCATGTATAGCCCGGCTGCCTTTGAAAAACACGGGATTGTTGCAGGATCCGGGCGTCGGTACTCTGCCATATCAAGACGAATACCTTTGAGTTTTTCTTCCGGATCGAAGTAGCTCGGCCATTCCCAGGCAGCAATTGCCACATTGATCGTATTGTTTTGGGCGGATACACCCATCATCTCGCTGCCACGCCAGGCAACAGGACGTACATAGGCATTGGTAAAACCCTGCTTTTCAATCACATCCAGGCAAGCCTGGTTAATTTCCTCTACGGTGTATGGAATTTTGAAACCCAATACTTCAGCGGAAAAAAACAGACGCTCAGTATGCTCGTTCAATTTGAATATTTTGCCACCGTAGGCGCGTTCGCCTTCAAATACACTGCTCGCATAATGAAGCCCGTGAGTAAGTACATGCACCTTTGCATCACCCCATTCCACAAACTCACCATTAAACCAAATATGGCCACTCATTTGATCGTAGGGAACGCCTGCCATGTCATGGATCTCCGATTTGACAGTCAAAATTACAAATTCATAAAAAAAATCGTATTTGCTGTAGAAAAATATGTCAATAGTGCTGACATATTTATCAGCACATGGCATAGTGCACCCACGCGATCACTAGACAATGTCAGATTTCAAATCCTGGACCTATTCAAAATCATGAAAGAAGATTCCGAACTCATCACCACACCCATAACTTCCCGGGAAGTGCCGCAGTTGGAAAATATTGAATTGCTGTTTTTCGCCTATCGGGATTTCGTTGGTGATGCTGATCGCATACTGGCTGAATTTGGATTTGGGCGGGCTCATCACCGGGCACTTTATTTTGTTAATCGAAAACCCGGAATGACAGTCGCCGAACTGCTGGAAACTCTCAAAATTACCAAGCAAAGCCTCGCACGAGTGCTTCGGCAGTTGGTGGGATCTGGATATATCACACAGGCAACGGAAACGACAGACAAGCGAAAACGCCTTCTCTACCCAACCAGAAGCGGTAGGGAATTGGTACTGGCACTTTCTGCGCCACAATCCCGGCGAATCGATCAGGCGTTGAAACAAACCGGAGAGCCGGGCAGCGAAACTGTAACCCGATTTATGCAAGCAATGATTGGCAAGAGCTAGAAATTCAGTTCATTGCCCAATAGCGTGGTTCCAACAATGTGTTCCGGCCATGTTTCTGCTTGAATGGCTTTGTATTGGTTTGACACAAAAATTCATTTAATAATTCGACTGATGAGATGTACGTGGCGGACGCCACAATTTGGTTTTGGCTAGGAAACAGGAATTCCTGAATGAGTGATCCGATCAGTGTTCCACAAGATAATGCACCTCATGTGCTTGTTATCGATGATGACCGTCGACTACGTGAACTTCTCTCAAGGTACCTTTCAGAAAATGGGTTTCGTGTAACGACTGCCGAAGATGCAGGTGAAGCCCGCCGAAAACTGGAAAGCCTCGAATTCGATATCCTGGTCGTTGATGTGATGATGCCGGGCGAAACGGGTGTCAATTTGACTAAGTCCCTGCGCCAGTCAATGGAAGTGCCAATCCTGATGTTGACGGCATTGGCCGAGCTTGAAAGTCGGATTGAAGGACTGGAAGCAGGTGCAGATGACTATCTTTCAAAACCGTTCGAACCGCGCGAACTTCTACTCCGGCTTAATTCAATACTGAAGCGTACCGCAAAACCACCGGAACCCGTTATCGAACAAGTGAAATTTGGTGATTACCAATTCAACGTTAAACGGGAGGAGCTTACTTGTGATGGCGATTCAGTTCGCCTTACCGACCGGGAACGCGAAATTATGGTTGTTTTTGCATTAAAACCGGGCGGTACTATTGCTCGCCATGAATTGTTGGGTTGTGAGAATTTAACTGGCGAACGCAAAATTGATGTCCAGATAAACAGGCTTCGCCGCAAGATTGAAACAGACCCTGCCAATCCCAAATATCTGCAGACTGTTCGCGGCATTGGATACAGGCTTTGCGTCGACTGAAAGTCAATCCTATACCCACTGATGAATTAATTCACCGGCACTACTGAAGTCTCCTGACACTAACCTGCCAGCAGGGCCAGTGTATTCTATTTTCGATTTGTTGGAGAAAAGAAGGGATATCCCTTGTAAGCCTAATGGCTGAAACCGGGATGATAACCCGACAGGCATTTTTGAAGATGTGAAATAGAACAGTTTCAATTCACAAGCGATACAAACAAGTAGTCATTACAAATCCGTAGCACCTTGGTATAAGGTCCATCTAACAATAATGCCTTAGGGGACACCTTATCGGAAACGCACTGTTTTGACTGTCGAACAAACATCACAAAAAAGGCGCAGGGCACGTAACCGCAGAAATCCCTGGCGTATGTTTACCCGTTGGGTTGCCACCAAAATGCCAAAGGGGCTATACGCGCGGTCGCTGATAATCATTATCGCACCGATGGTCCTTCTTCAGTCTGTGATTGCTTTTGTGTTTATGGAGCGCCATTGGGAAACGGTTACTCTTAGACTTTCCAAAGTGGTTACATCAGACATCGCAGCCATAATCGAGATCATTGAAACCTATCCGCAGGACAGCGACTTTGAGCAGATAACAAAGCTGGCCCGGGAAAAGCTCTCCCTCAATATTTCAGTGCTTCCACCAGATCCGTTCCCACCAGCCGTTGGAAAGCCGTTTTTCTCGCTTCTCGATGATACTCTTCGCTCAGAAATCACCCAACAGATAGGGCGACCCTTCTGGATTGATACTGTGGGCGACTCCAACATTCTGGAAATTCGGATTCGATTGGAAAAACCAGACAATGTGTTGCGGGTATTTGTTCGTCGCAGCCAGGCTTATGCATCAAATTCGCACATATTCCTCGTCTGGATGGTCGGCACTTCCCTGGTTCTGTGTCTGGTCGCAATCCTGTTTCTGCGGAACCAGATACGCCCAATTCAAAAACTCTCGGACGCTGCCGACCGATTTGGCAAGGGTCAGGTCATGCCGCAGGACTTTCGCATTAGCGGATCGACGGAAGTTCGTCAGGCGGCACTTGCATTCCTTCAAATGCGCGAACGGATTGAACGCCAAATTGAGCAACGTACCGCCATGCTGACAGGAGTAAGTCACGATCTGCGAACAATTCTTACACGGTTCAAGTTGCAGTTGGCATTGGTCCCTGAAATCAAGGAAATTGAAGAACTGCAGGCTGATGTCGATGACATGCAGAACATGCTCCAGGGTTACCTCGACTTTGCCAAAGGCGAGAGCGACGAAACGGCTGTTGATCTCCTTGTCCATGAAATGCTGCAGCGCCACGAAATGGAAGCTTCGTTAAAGGACAAGCAATACACTATCAATTGCGACCCCAAACTTGCCATTCACTTTCGTCCCGGTGCATTTGCGCGATTAATTTCAAACCTTGTGTCCAATGCTTTTCGCTACGCGGATGAGCTGGAAGTATCGGTATCAATAGAAAATGGACACTACAGGATCGTCTTTGATGATGATGGTCCTGGCATTCCAAAAAACCAGCGAGAAGAGGTGTTTCGACCATTCTTCAGACTTGATGAGGCGAGAAATCTCGATGAATCCGGAACCGGATTGGGCCTCTCGATTGCCCGCGACATCGTGCGTAACCACGGGGGCGACATAAAACTTCGAGAAAGCCCGCTGGGTGGATTGCGGGCTACGGTAACACTTCCAGTCTAAAAAGATGCACTAATGCAACCGACCGCCATTGGGAACGGGTCTGTCTATCCCGGCGAGAACCACGTTTTCAGATTCATCCAAAAATCCAAGCGTAAGCACTTCAGACATGAATGGTCCTATCTGACGAGGCGGGAAATTTACAACTGCCATGATCTGGCGACCCAACAATTGTTCACGGGTATAGTTGGCAACAACCTGCGCAGAACACTTCTTGGTGCCAATCCGCTCGCCAAAATCAATTTTCAGTTTCCAGGCTGGCTTTCGCGCTTCCGGAAACTCTTCCACCTCAACTACGGTGCCAACCCGAATATCAACTTTCAAAAAATCTTCGATTGTAATTTCATCACTCATGATAATTCTTCCGAACGTTTTTTCGCTGCCAATATTGCCTTCTCAAACAGCTTTTTCATTGCTCCGTCACCCATCAGTACATCCAGCGCAGCGGCTGTCGTTCCACCAGGAGAAGTTACATTTTGACGAAGCGTTGCCGGATCATCATCAGACTGTCGCAACAATTCGCCAGCACCGGAAACCGTTTCGCGGGCGAGCTTCAATGCCAGCGCGTCAGGCAATCCCGCAACCTTTCCAGCCTCCGCCATACATTCGGCCAGATGAAAAATGTATGCTGGCCCACTGCCTGATACTGCAGTTACCGCATCAATCAGCGCTTCGTCTTCAACCCACTCAACCGAGCCCGTTGACTTAAGCAACAGATCTACATTTGCCCGTTGTGTTTGACTTACCTTATCGTTCGGACAGGCAACCGTAATACCCCGTTGAACGAGTGCCGGTGTATTTGGCATCGCCCGAACAGTTGCAGGATTACCAAGGGGTTCGGATATTGACGACAGTGTTTTTCCAGCAGCAACTGAAACCGCAACCGTGTTTTCACCGGCAAGTGATTTCACCGTCGGCAAAACCGCATCCATGATTTGCGGTTTTACTGCCAAAATCAGCACACCAGATGCCAAAAGCGTTTCGGCGTTGTCACGGACTGCGATCCCTACTCTATCAAGATATGATTTCATGTCGGGATGTGGTGACGGATCAAGCACGTTGATGTTGGAAGCGGGCATCCCGCCAGATAACCAACCGCGCAACATTGCACCACCCATGTTGCCTGCGCCTACCAGGGTGACCGTGATGTCTTTCAGATTTACCGGTTCCGCTGCGGACATTACTCAAACTCCCAATGAAACAGACAGGCAATTATAGATCAGGCGTTTCCGTGTGTCTCGAAAAGTGCAGCAGAGATAGCTTCGTCCGCACTATGTCCGGCCCAGACTACGAACTGGAAAGCCTGATAGTAACGTTCACAGGAATCCAGGGCACTGGCCAACATGCACTCAAGTTGTGAATCGGTAGGCTCTGCACCACCATTGAGCAGCAGCGCCTGACGGAACATTACCGTTCCTTCCTTGGCCCACAAGTCAAAATGACCAATCAGCATCTGCTCGTTGATCAGCGACAGGAGACGGATGGTTTCAGCGGTACGTCCTTCCGACACCTTCTGGTCAAATGCACAAGCCAAATGAAGCGCTTCGAAGTCTTCGATCCACGAAAACGAAACGCTGTAATCAGTCCACACACCAGTTACACTTAGATTAATCTCGTCATCCGTAAAACGTTCAAATTCCCACTGATTGACAGTCGCCACCTGCTCGATGAGATCAACGGGATTCAGGCTTCTTTCAGATTCGATTTCAGCGAGGCTCATATCTTCTCCTGGTGAAGACCGGACAAATCTTGTTGCGATCCATCCTGTTGTTTGGATTCTAACTGCACACTCAATGCAAACGCTTAACTTTGATACTGTTGTCGTTCAGAAGCCGGAGGAAACCGAAGCGGTTCCGAATCAACTTGTAATTTCAGTCTATAACGCGGAATCGGGAACGCTACCCCAAGGGATACCAGTCGACCGGTAATCCTGTGGAGAATCGTTGAATCAAAAGATTCACGATCCGGTGTAACCGACTCTGGGAATTACATTTTTCGAAGTTTATTCACCGTGCAAAAAAAAATTGCTCTAAGTTGATTTTTTTGCACTTGAAGCCCGGCGAGAAGGCTTGGGTTTATTTTCAAGAGTCGCTAGGCGCTTGTTTAACGATTCAATTTCGACCTTCAGGGCTTCATTTTCCACCCGCGCAATGGAAGCCATCTCCTTGACCGCATCAAATTCTTCGCGCTTTACCAGATCCATATCAGTTAGAAAGCGCTCCGCCTGAACACGGAATGCTGTTTCAGCTTCACGGCGCAACCCTTGCGCAGCTCCGGCAGCATCAGTCATCAATTTGGCGAATTCATCGAATAATCGATTGGGACCCTGGGTCATCACTCATCCATACATTTGATGTGTTATGATCAATATGTAGGGAATTGAATGTGGACATGCAACGTTACCAACCGCGAACTCCAGTGACGCAGCGCCGCAGCATTGGTGTAATGCAAACATTAACATTAGTCGACGGGTATGGACGTTTGCCTGAACACGTGCAATTGACTGGCAAAATACAAACCTAAAAGGCATGAAAATCATGATGTTTCTGTCAGCCCTTAATCACCCGGCAATCAACCCTGTTCTCATTTCGGTCGGGCCTGTCCAGATCCATTGGTACGGCGTGGCGTATGTTGTCGGCATTCTGTTTGGTTGGTGGTATGCACGCAAGCTCGCCACTACCAATTCATTATGGGGGAAATCCGGATCGCCCATCACGGCAATCGACATAGATGACTTTATCGTATGGGCAGTGATCGGCATCATATTGGGTGGTCGACTTGGTTATGTGTTGTTCTACGAATTCCAAAGCTACATTTCCGAACCGCTTTCCGTATTCAAGATTTGGCAAGGCGGGATGAGCTTCCATGGAGGACTGGCGGGTGTAACACTGGCCATGATCCTGTTTGCCCGGCGACGGGGATTTTCAATCCTATCCCTGTTCGATGTAATTGCGGCAAGTACCTGCATCGGCATTCTGCTTGGCAGAATCGCAAACTTCATCAATGCCGAACTTTACGGCCGGGAAACCGACGCGCCCTGGGGAGTTATTTTTCCTGATGCTGGTAATATTGCCCGCCATCCAAGTCAACTTTACGAGGCCGGCCTCGAAGGATTGGCCCTGTTTCTGCTTTTGGCTGTTCTTACTTGGAAATTCAGGATGCTCCGAAGACCTGGCATGATTAGCGGCTCATTCCTGATTGGTTACGGCCTATCACGTATTTTTGTGGAGTTTTTCAGGCTGCCGGATCCACAACTGGGCTATCTGGCAGGCGGATGGCTTACCATGGGAATGATCCTCTCGGTACCGTGGATTATCCTCGGTTTGTTTTTGGCATTTCGTTCCCGAGTCCCACCAGCGGCGTAATCAATGAGCAGTCCACTCCTTGAAAGAATTACCCGACAGATCAGCTTGAATGGCCCCATGCCGCTTGCCGAGTATATGCACGTATGCATGGCTGACCCAACCGATGGCTATTACGCAAACCGCGAAGCGATTGGTCGATCTGGCGATTTCATCACCGCACCGGAAGTAAGCCAGATGTTTGGCGAAATGATTGGTGTATGGTGCGTTCTGGCTTGGGAAGCGATGGGCAAACCGAAATCTGTCAATTTGGTTGAACTGGGTCCCGGCCGAGGTACCTTGATGGCAGATCTGCTAAGGACCACGCAGAAATTTACAGAGTTCCACTCCGCTCTTGCAGTTCATCTAATCGAAACCAGCCCTCGTCTGCGAAATGAGCAACAACTACTACTGTGCGATTCCCATTCGAAAATCAGTTGGCATGATAATCTGAATGATGTTCTTGACGTGCCTTTCCTGTTGATCGGAAATGAGTTTCTCGATGTCATCCCCATTCGCCAATTTGTTAAAAATGGGAAAAACTGGCCCGAACGGGCGGTCGGGCTTGATGAAAACGGAAAGCTCTGCTGGATGCTGACCCCAGCAAGCATTGACACCAAATCATTGCCGGCTGGTTCCAGCGACGAACCAGACGGTGCAGTATTCGAAAAGTCCCCTGCCCGCGAAGCGGTCGTCCTGGATATCACGAGTAAGGTAAAGTCAAATGGTGGTGTCGGCCTGTTCATCGATTATGGTCATACTCAATCCGGTTTTGGTGATACGTTTCAAGCCATGTGGGCCCATGAGTTTGCTGATCCACTTACCGATCCCGGCCATTGCGACCTTACTTCACACGTTGATTTTGAGGCGTTGACCAGGGTTGCCGAACAAGCTGGGGCCAACATCAAACCCGTCATTACCCAAGGAGAATTTCTGTTGAAACTGGGGCTGCTAGAGCGCGCCGCTGAGCTGGGACGCGGCAAATTAGAGGAACTGCAGAAACGTCTGACCGGAGAAGCGGAGCGGCTCGCCCTTCCAGATCAAATGGGAGATTTGTTCAAGGTTTTCTGTCTGTCTTCTGTTGCAACAGACATTCCGCCCTTTGGTACCTGAGATCGCGATCTCTTCGCCCACACCAAAAACAGTTTGACAGCCACGGCAGAAGCCATCACTTTCCCATCAGAAATACGAGGAAATATTGTGGGACTTAATCCGATTACAACGGAAGAATTGGGCGATGCGCCCGGTGCGGTGATACATGGATTTTTCACCCGTGCAGGTGGATGTTCTGATGGAATTTACGCCAGCCTGAACGTTGGTATCGGTTCCGATGATGAGCAAGGCAATATTATTGAAAATCGCCGCAGGGTGGCCGAAGCGATGGGCGTTGATGAAGACAATCTTCTTACGGTTTTTCAAGTTCATTCGCCGGAAGTTGTCGTGGTTAAAGACGGGTGGAGCCATGATGATCGCCCGCAAGCAGATGCAATGGTGACCAACCAGCCGGGACTTGCCATTGGCGTACTCACAGCTGATTGTGGTCCCGTGCTGTTCATGGATGCAGAAGCGCAGGTGGTGGGCGCTGCTCATGCCGGCTGGAAAAGTGCAACCGGTGGCGTTCTGGAAAACACTGTGACCAAAATGGAAAGCCTCGGAGCGACGCGATCAAACATCCGAGCCATGCTGGGCCCGACGATTAGCGCAGACAGCTATGAAGTCGGACCGGAGTTTGTGGACAGATTGATTTTATTGGATTCTGAGAATGAACAATTCTTCTCCAGTTCCAACAATGCTGACCACGCAATGTTTGATTTGCCGGGCTATATTGTAAAGCGCCTGAGATCGTTTGGTGTCAAAGCCGGATGGACGGGTGAGTGCACATACAAGGATAAAGACAGGTTCTTCTCTTACCGCCGAAAAACCCACCGGGATGAACCCGACTACGGACGCCAGATATCTGTAATTTCTATAAATAATAATTAGTAGCGAGGGCGAAACAGTGCTGCATTTTACGAAGAAAGAATACTCAAGTCGCATGGAACGCTTGCAGGCTGTCATGGAAGAACTGAACCTAGACTGTATGCTGCTGTTTGCACAGGAAAGCATGTACTGGCTTACCGGATACGACACATTTGGATATGCGTTTTTTCAAAGCATGATCGTAAAGCGTGATGGAGAAATTGTCCTTCTAACGCGGTCAGCAGACCTGCGCCAGGCGCAGCATACTTCCATTGTCGAAAACATAATGATCTGGAAAGAACGTGGCAAAGCTGACCCAACAGTTGATTTGTTCGATATCCTGAATGATTTGAACCTCGTGGGCAGTCGGATTGGCGTTGAATACGATACCCAGGGTCTGACGGGGAAATATGCACTGGCTATACAGGAACGGCTCAAAAGCTTTGCAGAATCGGAAGATGCTTCAGAAATCGTTACCCAATTGAGATCAGTCAAATCGAAGGCAGAGCTTGAGTATGTTCGCAAAGCCGGTGAACTCTCGGATGAAGCCTTGGATGCGGCAATCAAGAAGACCAAAGCCGGCGCCGACGAGGGAGACATCCTCGCGGCAATGCATTCGGCAATCTTCTCTAAAGGAGGCGATTATGCCGGTAATGAATTCATAATAGGATCAAGCAAGGATGCACTCCTGTGCCGCTACAAATCCGGGCGGCGAAAACTCTCAAGCAACGATCAATTGACCCTCGAGTGGTCTGGTGCATGGGCTCACTACCATGCTGCAATGATGCGAACATTGATTGTTGGCAAACCCACACAACGTCACCAGGAATTGTACGAAGCATGCTGTGCTGCTCATCTTGCAATTCAGGGTACAATGAAGGTGGGGAATACATTTGCAGAGATGTTCAATGCTCACGCTGATACGCTGGACGATTTGGGGCTAACCCGCCATCGGCTTAATGCCTGTGGATATTCCATCGGTGCGACTTTTACACCGTGCTGGGCGGATAAACCCCAAATTTACGCTGGTAACGAAACAGTAATTGAGGAAAACATGGTGTTATTCACACACATGATTATTTTTGATAGTGATAGCGACACAGCAATGACTATTGGACAAAGTTATATTACAGGCAAAAAAGGGCCCGACAGCCTGTCACGCCATGAAATTGACCTGATTGTAAAATAAAAAATTTTGTGCAAGAAAAGATGCGAACCGGGATTAAGTGATTTGAGTAATTTTTTGACACATGGTCTGCGCGGCCTGATGCTGGGGTTTGGTCTGGCTATTCTCGCAGCCTGTAACACCAGCAATCTGGATCAGGGATTATCGACCCAAAATACCAGTACTCAGACTATTGCCCAGCAAAACCCAACCCCAAGTCAAACGGTTGGTACTGAAAACGCACTGGCACCCTCAACGCCTGCAACCGCAGCGGAAAACGCCTTGAACAACACATCACAAAGCGTTGCATCTGGAACTCAGGTTGCTGCACTCAATGTTCAAGATTCAGTTGCCTTCCTGCCGGTTACCGGTGCACCGCAAACAGCGGTTACCAAATTGTCGAGGTCTTTGCGTGAATCGGCTATCCGGGAACAATTGCCTGTCGTGCCAGCGAATCAGCCTGGCGCGCGGTATCAGGTAAAAGGATACTTCACCGCGTTAAGTGACGGGTCAGGAACGCTGTTGGTTTATGTTTGGGATGTGTTTGATGCGTCCGGAAAGCGCCTGCATCGTATTAACGGTCAGGAACGCGCCAGTAACAGTTCAACTGACCCGTGGCAATCCGTTACCGCCAACGAATATAATGCAGTTGCAAATGCCACGGTTAGCGATCTCAGTTCCTGGTTGCGCAGATCAACCAATTAATTTTCGTAATAATTTAAATATTCCCCAAGATTGTTGGATTAATTGCCCTAAACGGCATTGATAGCTCATCTGCATTGGCCTATTACACGAGTAAGTAACAGGGGCCGGCTGACCGCTTGGACAACAGCATTTATGAAACTATTTGCGGGCAATTCCAATCAGATCCTGGCGGAGCAGGTAACCAAGTACATTGACGTCCCGCTTGGGCGTGCAAATGTCCGACGCTTTGCCGATCAGGAAATATTTGTCGAGATTCTTGAAAATGTCCGTGGCGAGGATTGTTTTATCCTTCAGTCCACTTCCTATCCGGCCAATGATCACCTGATGGAACTACTAATCATGATTGATGCACTAAGGCGTGCATCCGCAAGACGGATTACTGCAGTCATCCCTTACTTTGGTTATGCACGGCAGGACAGGAAACCGGGTCCCCGTGCACCCATTTCTGCAAAACTGGTTGCCAACCTGATCGCAGAAGCAGGTGCCGACCGGGTACTTACGCTGGATTTGCATGCCGCCCAGATACAGGGATTTTTCGATATCCCGACCGACAATCTGTTTGCAGTTCCCGTTCTCGCCCGTGATGTCAAAGAGCATTACGATCTGAAGAACGTTATGGTCGTGTCACCGGACGTCGGCGGTGTCGTGCGTGCGCGGGCGCTTGCCAAGCGCTGTGAGAGCCTGCTCGCCATCGTGGACAAACGACGTGACAAGCCTGGTGAATCGGAAGTCATGAACGTCATTGGTGATGTGAAAGACAAGGATTGCATCCTGATTGATGACATCATAGATTCTGGTGGTACCCTGTGTAACGCAGCCGAGGCTCTTCTCGCGATTGGTGCAACCAGTGTGACAGCCTACATCACTCACGGGGTACTTTCCGGCGGTGCGGTGGCCCGAATTACCTCCTCGAAGTTGAAAGAACTGGTTATAACCGACTCCATTCAACCCACCGCAGCAGTGGAAGCTGCTGCCAACATCCGCGTGGTTTCCATATCTGACCTGATGGGTGAAGCCGTCAAGCGTACCGCACTTGAGAAATCCGTCTCCAGTTTGTTTGATTAGGATCGGATTGATTAAGGATTGCCCGTTTCCTGCTCGCCATCTCTCCTCCACCACCCCCCTTTCCCGAATCGCGATGCTTGACTAGAGTGCGCCGATGAAATCGGATCTCTCCCATCTTCCCGGCAAGAAGCAGCTTGAGCTTGAGCGTATCGTAGCGGTTCTGCATGAGGAATTTGATGAGGCGCAGAAGATTGCCACAACCG
>JAJFHU010000034.1 GCA_021775455.1 Hyphomicrobiales bacterium
ACGCACTATTCCTTGCCCAACCAGTACATCTACCTGTCGTAGCTTCGTGACAATCTCTTCAGGTTTATGACGCTTATTAGCCATTCTCAGTCCTCCTGTTACTAACTTATAGGATGGACCAATTCACAGGGGGAGGGTCACATGCGATCTATGCGGTCGTGTTTTCTACCCCAAAGATGGTATTCCTGTACAACAAGGCGAGACGCCCCATCCAGGGGGCCCTCGGCATGTTTTTTGTATTTGCAGGCCATCGACTGATAACAGCGAAAATTTAGTTCAGAAGTTCTGCAATGAACGGTAAAATCGCCCCAACCAAGCTCGTTGCCACTTCCCCCTCTGGCAAAACCGGATCTCGAAATGAGGGGACGGTTCTTGTACTCCTATCGACCGAATATGGCCCGGAGGTCACAAGTGCCATTCCCCACGTTCGTTATTTCCCTGAACGTTCCTTGTCTTACATGCACTTGGCACGAGATTTTGAGCGTGTCGTTATTGTTTTGCCTGAAGCTGTCCCCGAATGCGCAATTCAGTATTTCTTGGACACATGTTTTTGTTCTTCGGAGAAGGCTGAGCTGGCAAAGAAGATACGCATTCTGCCAGTAGCGAACGGAACAGATGGGCCACTCACACGTTATTTCATGGACGATCAGAAAAATATGAGAATATTGAAATTGGCTATCGGCAACACGGGATCGCTAAAAATTGTAAATGCTGCAACTTACCCGGATGATCGCAACTTGGCGTCCGTTCTTGATGGAGCGCTGGAAGAACCTGAGTTGGACATTGCTGCAAAAATAGGCACAAAATTTGGCTCCAAAACACTGTTCAACCGTTCTTGCGTCGATCAACCAGACTGGCGACAGGAAAGACATAACAGCCGACAGGGCGTAATTTCTGCCATGCAGGTTTTGTTCAGCAAACACAGAAAATTATGCATCAAAATAGATGATAGAGCCATGGCCGGCGGAATTGGAAATTTCTATTTTTGTCGACCACCGCTCAACACTCAAATGAATTCCAGAAACATTTCTGACTATCTTGTTGGCAGCATTCGGCCTTTTGATGAATTTTGGCCCCTTGTCAAGCAGACTGGGTGCATCGTTGAAGCCTTCATTGAGGATGCAGTTAGCTTCCCAAGTGCTCTCATGAAAATTTCAGGCAGTGGATGGGACATGATTTCATGGCAGCGGCAGCAAATCGAAAACAGCCATTTTTCAGGGTTTAAAATATCCCCACAGCCTCAACTTGAAGAGAAGATTAAACGTTCGTCACAACGCATATCAAAAACTGTCTTTCAGATGGGTTATCGGGGTTCGCTTGGTATCGATTTTATAGAAACAAAAAATGGCGAGGTAAAAGCATTGGAGCTAAATGCCCGCAAAACCGGTGTTTCCCATGTTATTCAGTTTTGCGATGGTGTCTTGCGAAAGTATGGAAGGGTCAGAGACAAGTGCACCCACATTATCTATCGAAGAGGTGTAATTGCCACATCTCCTTCAAGGCGATTTTTTGGAAAAAATCTGACACGGCTCAAAGAAATTAATAACACAACTGCAGGTCGGCCAGGAGACGGTGGGTACTTCATTAATGTCAATTCTCTGCAGTTAAATGGTTTTGTTGAGTATGTCTGCATTGCTTCAGGAGCAAAGCAATTAAATGATCTGGAGAAAAAAATGAAAAACCTTTTCGAAACAGAATGCACAATGTTTTCGGAAAGGGATGATCTTGATGCATCGGCAACTTGATGACCTGCGTAAGTATCGAAAATCACCAAAAAACCAATGTTGATGTTTGGCATGAACTCATAATTGAGGCGCGCACTGATATCTCAATTGAACCTTCACTATCTTTGTTTGTCGGCCGTACCATACTGGACAGCGGTTCGTTTGAAGAGGCGTTGTCGAAAACCATCTGCGCAAAACTTGGCGGAGAGATTCTGGCGGAAGACTTGTTGAGAAACATATTCTCTGAATTTTGGAAAGATAATGAAAACAATCCATCAGCACCGGCCCGACTTGATCTGATGGCTATTCGCAATCGCGATCCGGCCTGTTGTAGCTACCTGATGGCATTTCTCTACATGAAGGGGTATCAAGCCGTCCAGGCACAACGGCTTTCGCACTGGCTCTGGAAACAAAACCGTCATCATTTGGCAATCATGCTTCAAAACAGGGTGTCTGAAAGGCTTGGTGTTGATATTCATCCTGCAGTTAAAATCGGTAGTGGAATTGTGGTAGATCACGCAACCAATGTGGTAATTGGAGAAACCGCTGTTCTTGGGAACAATGTCACTCTTCTTCAGGGTGTCACGTTAGGAGGAACAGGAAAAGGACGCGGTGACAGGCATCCCAAAATTGGAGATGGAGTTCAGATTTGGGCTGGAGCCAAAGTCCTTGGGAATGTTATTGTCGGCAGGTATTCTCAAATTGGAGCTTGCTCAGTCGTACTGCACGATGTTCCAGAATGTTCGACAGTTGTCGGTGTACCTGCAAAAGTAGTTCGAAGTCGACACCATTCCAGCTAGATTTCAGAAACGATTGGCCGCTCAGAAAGCTCAAATTCGCGGGTAACCGCTTCCTTGAGGTATGTATATTGTGCGTCATTTGTGTCAGAATATGCATCATCCCTGTCAGTCTTGACATGTTGGTACTCAATTGCATCGTCAAACTGGCTGTCAGTAAAATCAATGAATTGGTTATCTATCAAATTGTAAAAATGCCAAATTCCCTCGTAAGGAGTTTTTAAAATACTCCCACCAAGTATATCCTGGGCAACTAGGGCTGTAACTCCGCATTGCCCAAGCGCGGGATTGTCTGCTCGCCAGCGTGTACTGGATTTAATACTCCATGCCACCAATAGTGCACCACGCAATCTTTCAATTTTGCATTTTACCACAGTCAAACCCACTTGTTGTTTCACATGTTCAAAGTATATAATACTTCGTTGGTTGTTATAGACCACGCTTATCTTTCTTCAACTCCTTAAGTTGATCAATACCCATGCCGCCAAATTGCTTGCGCCAGCGGTAATACGTCTGCTCTGTGATACTAACCTGCCGTATCGCATCAGTACGCACCATTCCCTGCCCAACAAGTACATCTCCCTGTCGCAGCTTCGTGACAATCTCTTCGGGTTTGTGACGTTTATTCGCCATATCAAGTCCTCCAAATACTAACCTATAGGATGGACCAATTCATCTGGGGAAGATCAGGAAATTCTTATAAATCAACGTCTTTGAACGTATATGAGATGCTATGAGAAAGATAAATGGTCAGAAGAGGACTCGATTAATAATTATAACTATCTGAATATATTTTGTATATCTGAATTCGATAATACGAAATACCCACACTGATACCCGCTGCAATTTTTTGTTTGGAGGTTTGAGTGCACATAGAGGACCATAGCCGTTCTGGAATGATCATCATCTTTAACCTGAACAGATTTTCACGTGTGTTTCAATCGTTCAATGATGGCATCTAAATCCACATCGTCTTCCTTTACCATCTCAGCATCCTCGCGTTCAAATTGCTTGCGGAATTGTTGAAGACCATGGTCGACGACCTCAGATGGGATTGATCGTAATTCGGATTTTTTCCAGGGGAATTGTTCTGGGAGATACTGATGTAACATTGATGCCAAAAGTGCAGCCTGCAAACGGTCTCTTCCTTTCTTTACCGGATCACGCATTGATCTCGTTGCGAGCCATAATTTGTGGATGGCAAATGCACGTGGATCAGGCGCTGACATTCGAAGAGGTTGACCTTTCTGATCGATAACAGTCACCTGAACAGGTTTCGAGTTAACAAGCCAACTTAGTCCTTCAATTGGTGATGGTTGCATATCTTCAGCCTTTGTCACCAAGACATCTTCCTGCCAGGGCACTTTGCCTTCCGGTTTGATAAAATCAACCAGAAAGCCATCGCGGTTAACCGCCCTATAGGTGCGATTAGTGCGTTCAAATGAACGATCAGCAAGCCGTAAAACACTTATGAGACGTTCGTCGTCTGGCCCATCGTCGATCAGAAATTTTAATTCGCCACGGGCATCCAATAAGAGATCGATGTCCTCAGTACCTGTGACGTCTTCGTGCAGCATCACGCCGGCTAACATCTCATAGACATAAAGTGCATGTGTTCCCACAACCTTCATACGACTTGAGCCAATACCTGAGCGTTCGAATGCTCTTAAGATTCTTGCGGATAATTCTGGAACTCGACCAATACCAATTTCACGGTTTATTCGCGCCTGTGCATCTATATCTCGGCGAAGACTAGCCGCTCTCTTTCGTACTGCCTTTCTGCCTTTTTGGAAGTCATCAAGGAGCTTGTCCATTTCAGGACTCTTGCGCCCCAAGACCTTGGCAGTACGTCTTTGCGGGCTTCCACTATTTTCTTCATTGTAAAACCATCGAACCAGGTAATAGTGGCCTTTTGTTTTACGATAAGTCATCGTTCCTTTAAATGAGCGGACCTTCTGTTCAATTTCACGCAATTGAGCGAATTTTTGTTCAGTATTTGAAATTTCTTTGGCTTGGCGCGATGAATATGGCTCTATCATGTCGCTTCTCAGTTTCCGCGCGTTATCGCAATAGATTCAAAAAATCAATTGCTTTGCGATAACATATAGGAGATTCAGGTTTATCGCAAACGAATTAAATATGAGGTTAATTTGCGATAATATCAGTGCCGCATACTCGCCACATATGCTGAATGATTCGCTACGCGAAGGTATGTTCACGCAGACAGAAGAGGACTCGCATGTTTTCCGCATCCTATTGTTATAAATAGTAAATTCCATGTGTGGAAAATGCCTATACCCTCACTGATACCCAAGTGCTTATATCATTAACTGGGTTCGAATCCAAATTAGGAACCAGGATTGGCATCTGTTGTCGCTGTACCCGCAATTACGTTTGTGTTGGGCGCCGCCGACATTAATTTAATTAGAAACTCAATTGATACAGCAACTCCTGACTAATGGCAGCTAATGGGATGTACCGGCTGCTTCCCCCGGTGAGTTAACCTGGACGGGTTCACTCGAGATATAGGAGAAGCGGAGTCTTAGTATAGGACTCTGACTCGGTTAATTATGGTTCGATTTCAAAATTCTCAGCTAATGATTTCAATCACTCAAATCACTTTATTTAATTTCTAGTAGGGTCTAAAAAACTAGAACCAAAGTGGGAAATCGAGCCAATCACAACTGTCACGCCAAACATTATTATATTCTTGGTACCCGCATAATGCGTTAATAAAACACCTCTTGCCGCACCCTCAATCGAGTAGGCCTCAAAAATAGAATATCCCACAATTCCGCTGCAAACCAAAAGCATTAAGCCTGATGGAATAACAGGAAAAAGCGGCTCTGTGGCCTTTCGGCATTCCTTGTAACGACGAGCTACGATGCCCGACATCATAATTAAAGAATATCCGACTGCAAGGCTGACGGGTGCATTAGTTATACCACCAAATGCGTAAATCAATATCGCATGAAAAGCAGTAAGAACGAAAAAGCAAGTAAATGCCACTGGCACAATTACTTGTTTTTCCCATTTTTTATCAATATCCAGAAGCCAATTCAACAGAATTTTTTCCCGATTTCCTGATGTTCGCTTGCTACTCACCTTCAGGTACCCTATAACTACAGTTATAAAATAAACAAATCCAAATGTTATAGAAATCCACCACATCGGTCCGATATATTCATATATATAGTCAATTTTAATAAGATCCCAATAAAAATTTGGACGCGCATTTTCATCAAATGTCTGCAATATGTATCTAGTCGAGCCAAGTCCTTTTTTACTCGCATCTGTAATTGCAGCCAATACGTATGGACAGCCTTTAATACCCTTTAATATCTCATTCATATTGTTGCGACTCGGTAGTAATTCAACTTCACTCGATTGCAATATTCTCCCGTCATTGAGAACAACCAGCCCTAATTGGCGTTGTTTGCTTTCATAGAATTCTTCTAAGCAGCTAAGATTAAGATCACCATTCTCGTCCCAAAATTGCTGAAAGTCCCTGGAATCGTGACCCGGCAGTAATACACTTGACAATACAAGCAGCCAAAAAATCACAAAACTGGAGTAAATTACATGCAATATCTATACCCCCAGAATTGCAGATGCTAGGTGTGGGTTGGAGACGGGGTAATATCCGACGCTCCAAAGAAATGGAGTATTCAATTCACCTCGAATCGTAGTCTCCACAATGTCATTATTTGATCCAGTTCTATTGCAGGCAATTCGCAATAAGCCTCTTGCAGGAGTGATCATTTTACGCATGTTTCTAATGTGTGAATTAATGTCACAAATTTGTATCGAATAACCATCTATTATAAGGTGATCAGCATCATCTAAAGTGCAATAATTCAAATTATGTTGAGCAGCGATCTTATTGTACAATGCCGCAATGTACCAATCCTGAAGATACCAAAAATACTTTCCATCCGTGCTTTCCAAAAGATCGTGGATGCGTTGTCTAGGATTTCGAATTTCCCCCAAAACGGACAATGTAAGAAAACTATTCAATGAAACATCAAGGTGGTGAGCCCCATCCGCACCTGGCATCCATTTTGGCACGTCTTTTGATAGAAATGTTGGAACGAAGCCATCAGAATTCTCATATTTTTGTAAAAGTGTAAGAAATCGATCTACCACATCAGTTTTGTTGCTCAAAAGACGCGTAACTGCTGATGCTGTATCCAAATCTTCTGGCATATCGTCCTGAGGGAAGTATCTAAAGCCATAATTTTTCCATTCGTTATAAACAATATCCGACAATATTGAAGAAACATTACTATCCATTTTACCAACAAAGGAGGATAAATACATAGAAACAAAAAAATTGGTAGATATACTTATTGTTCTATTCGATCGAATCGATACATCAGTCAAATTTTCAATCAGGCTTCTCGCAGTTCTCAATGCAATTCTGTCAAGAGTGCTCGGGGTAGATATCAGATCGATTGAAGTCATCCGGTATCCCTCTATCCTACCAAGGAGCCATTTTGAACGAGATCCCTATTGCAGCAATAATTAGGCATCCCAGCAGAACATAGACGAGTGACAAATTTCCCCCAAATGCAAGAATTAGTGTTACCAGACCAGGACCTGTCAAAGCGGCTCCTTTTTGTGCAATAGCAAAATATCCAAATTGAACGCCGGACACGTCTTCAATAACTTGTCTAGCGAACAATCCACGGACGATTGCCTGTGTTGACCCAACCAGTGCCGCTCCAAGTATCACCAATGCCCATATTATCCAGCTATCAACTGTCAACGCCAGTAGCCCCAAAAGAAATACAAGCCACCCTAATAGACAGAGCCTCAAAACTATCATCGGCCTATCCTCCGAATAAAACCCTATAACTGGTGTCAATATTACAGCCAACAATTGCATACATAGAACGTATACCCCTATTTGAGTTGTCGACATCCCAATGTATTTACTCATATATATTGAGGCAAAAGAGAAAGAAACAACTGCCGATTGTAGTATTGCCCAAATAATGAACAAGTTCTTCCAACCTACAACTGGAGAACTTTGAACTGTTTTTTTGTGACTGATCTCTCTTCTTGGCTTTTCAGTCCGACGACTGCTAGTTGCCGAGGAGAATTTAGCTCTGGATGTATTAGCTTTCTTCTGTTTTTTTTTCGAGCGGACGCAAAAAAACCATATCGCAGGAAGCGAAAACAAAACATACAGCACTGCAAACATTTGCAAAATACGGACGTCTTCTAATCTGTCATCTACCAGAAGATAGCATACAGCGAAAAAAGCTCCTCCGAGATAGCCTATTCCCCAAGCAAATGATGACAGGCTGATTCTCCTCTCAGGAATTTCCAACTCGGGAAGAAATGAGTCGTAAATAACCTGGGAGAGTTCAAATGCTACTGCAGCTATCACAAAAGCTACCATCAGTATCGCAACCGTTTCATAGTTTGAAACAGCATAAAAAGTCATAATACCTGCACAAAAAATAAGCGTTGCAAAAAGAGACGCCCTTCCTGATCTATCTCCAAATGCTCCAACAATTGGAGATAGAATAATCGAGATAATCGAATAAAAAGCAACAACAATAGACCATGAAAACTCCGCATCTAGGGCCTCTGGAAAGATACTCAAGAAAAAAACGGGTAGAAGAAAAGACTGAAAAATTAGCACAAACCCAGAATTGCTGAAATCATAGGTGGAGTATCCCCAGTATGTACGATTAAATAAAATGTGTTTCATAGCGTATTACTTTAATTATATTTTACCGACTGATCCCAACATTCTGCATCCGTTACCCATGAACAGAACAACTTCACGGAAGAGCCCCATCTTGGATTAACGACTTGAACCTGATGGTCAATTTTTTTAATCAGTTCACGAACAACGTCATTCAGTTTAGCACTTCTGCTTTGATTTGAAGCCTGCCCACGAAAATTCTCGTATTCACTTAGCGTCATTTCGACTCCGAAAGGTTGAGACAAACTAGCAGAAACTGCACTACTGTTAGCAATTGCAATCGTCGCATCTAAACCTATTGAGCGTTGACCTTTCCCTCGCTTGGATCTTTCACCCGGCATTGCATCAAACATATCATTTGAAATTTGATAGAGCCGCCCAATCTTTTGTCCTAGCAACGCCGCCTCGCTACAGTTAATCTTTAGAGATTGGACGTTGGCAGCCATCCGAAACAAACATTCAAATAATCTATCTGTTTTCGGTAAAATGCACTCTTCAAAGCTGGACCAATCGGCGGCGGGAAGTGCCAAATAACCAGCATCGAACGCTTGAGCGAGCGCCATATCTTGATAAGCGCAAATTACTGAGCTGTTTACGTCGTTCGGCAACTGTGAGGCCAATTTTAGTGCAATTGAACACATTAGGTGTGGTATGAGTGCAGCTTTTCCTGGTCCATTAGCGATGTGGTATGCAGGCTCTCCACGTCGAACGGAATCTGCATCAACTATATCATCAACTATGATGCTCGCACGGTGCATTAACTCCAATATTGCTATGCAATTGTTTATATACCTGTTTTCGGAGTCATTCTGAATTAGAGATAGCAGCAACCTTGATCTTGTTGATCTTGATTGAGGCAAATATTCGAATACCATATTGCCAATCTCGACGCCCAACTCCTCTATTAGAGTGTATTTTAGTGCATACTCGATTTGGGCAATTTTTCTATTTTTGTTGAGGAAATCCATTTTCATCGAAGGATATTATAACCCATTTTGCCGACAGTTTTTTGGCTCATCTTCTACCAATTGGTGAGACAATTAATAGTCTGCGCTGTACTGAAATTAAATTCAAGACATTTCAAAGCAAAAACCATTGAGTCTGGTCCAGTAGCAAATTCAATTAGTTTTTTAAGTGGTTAGAGAGAACTATCCTCACTGCTGTCACACATCGTTCTATCTCGAATCAAAGTTCGAGATGTGATACGAGCGTCTGCACAACATAGCCACGGACGATAGTTTCGCCCTTTAGGCAGTTTTTAATTCATCATCTATGACCTGCTCTAGGAGCTTGACGAGCTTCCTGGGTGACGGAACATTCTCCTCCGCAATGAGAGTTCGGCCTTTATCCCGCTCAGGTGCACCGCACAGGAGGGTTGGGTCAGAATCCACCCTCGTCACCCAAGAATATGGCTTAAAGGCTATTTTGTTGACTGATACGGTTCGGTTCGGCCAGACGTTTTCGACGATCATACGTTTTTCGGGTCGATTGGCCATATCGTAAAGCAGTACAAGGTTTTTTCGAAGTTCGGCCAGTTGCTCTTGGTGGGCGGCTAATGCCTCAAGATCGGGCAGTTTAAGTAACTCATCCCGCAGTTCGACGAGGCGAAGCTTTATTTTGCCTTGCTTTCGGGTGAATGCATCACGGCCAAGAGTCTCATCGAGCAACAGGTCTTCCAGTCGATCTAGGCGACACTCTTCGTCCTTGATCTGCAACTCCAACGCAATTCTTTGTGCTTCCAGGCCTTTGATTGCTTGCGGTGTGTCAGCGTTGTTGGCCTGAACCGCCGCTTTGGCGTTTAGCTCCAGCCCGCCAAGCTCCTCACGGATAGCTTGTTCCAAAAGCTCTTCGCGGATGGTTTTCGTTGGGCACGCTTGCCGCTTGCAGCGGTAATACACATGACCCTTCTGTCGTTCTGGCACCATCGGCTTGTCACACTGGCCACAACGAAAGATCCCCTGAAACAAGTGATTGTGGCGGGTGGATTTTGGACCGGATCGTTCGGTGCGAATAACCTGGACGAGCTTCCAGGTCGCCACCGGCACAATAGGCTCGTGAATGCCTTCATAGGTCTTGCCGGAGCTCTTGATATGGATCAAGCCGATGTAGAAAGGGTTTTGGAGGATATTGCCGAGACCACAGAGGGTTAGCTTGCCACCGCGAGTGTTGCGCAGGCCTCGCCGATGCAGATCATTCAGGAGCGCATTGTATGAATACTGCCGTGAAGCGTAAAGTTCGAAGGCCAGTTTGATGAGTGGTGCGGTCTTTGGGCACGGAATTTTCGGCTTGCCACCGCCTTGGTTGAGATAGCCCGGCGGAGCACCCCAGGGGAACAATCCCTGTTTCAGTCGACCGTTTATCCCCTTGATACACTCCTCTCGCAAATTACGAATATAGTCAGCAGCAATAACGGCCTGGATGTCAGCGGTGAGGCGACCGCCACGGGAGTTGAAGTCCAGGCTTTCGGTGGCGACGAAAACACTCACGCCTGCGTCGGGCAGTTCGCTGAACATGGCCCAGTCGCGCAGGTTGCGGGCAGAGCGGTCGATCTTGTGAATGATGACACCCTGCGCCTCGCCATGTTTGAGTTGCTTGAGCATGGCGTTAAAGACGGGGCGGCCAGACTTGGCCGCGGTTTCCTTCTCTTCAAACCAATTTGTGACGATTAATCCATTGCGATTCGCAAAGACCGTGATGGCGTCCTTTTGTGCTTCGAGTGATACACCCTCGCCTTGCTTCTGGGTGGATACCCGAATGTATCCAAAACACGGTTTCATAGGTCAGTCTTAGGGTTATCAGACTCTATCACATCCTCAGATTGTGGCGAATCCGGCCAGGGCCATTTGCCCTCAGTCACCAGCCGCTCATAGACACGTTGGCAAATATCCAGATGCCTTTGAATGCGTTCTGCTTCAGTCATGCTTCCAGAATAAACAGCGAGGTTGCTACGGCCTAGTTGGTGAGTCTTTCTCGAAATCGTTTGTCGGGTGCAAAGCCGGTCATCGTAAATGGCCTGAACCGGTGACCGTCTACCATGATCCGCACAAAGGCCCGATGGTTTGGTTGGTTCACCAAATCAAGTGGTGTAACCGGATCAAATTGCCTGGCGATTAGCGGTGCATCAAGGGCCCCCAGGCGAAACGCAATGATGCTGCCGGTATTACCGAGAATGGCATGTTGAACGGTAATGTCGGCTTGTTCCGTGTACTGGTGGGCCAATACAACGCCCAGGCCATATTTGCGGATTTCCGACAGCATATCTGCAAAGGCGAGCGTGGTGAAGGAATGGAATTCATCTACGTAAAGAAAGAAGGGATGCCGTTCACTCTCGGGCAGATCGTGGCGTGACAGCGCGGCATTGAAAAAGCTCGCGGTCAACAGGCCGCCAAGCACGTTGGCATTGTCATTTCCAATCCGTCCCTTGGCGAGATTGACAACCAGTACCTGGCCGTTATCCATGATCCGGCGAAACCGCAACGGTGTTTCCGGTACGGTGACTGATTTGCGGATAATCGGGTGTGCCAGGAAGGCTCCGAGCTTGTTGGCAATTGGCGCCACGCCATCAACGGCGGTCTTGTAGTTCATGGCCGGGAATTCCTGTTCCCAGAAATGGCGAACCTGGGGATCGGTGACACTGACGAGAATTTCGTTTTTAAACTTGCGATCAATGAACATGCGAACGATGTCACTCAGATCGGCTTTTGATTGTTCGAGGAGTGCCAAAATGGCGTAGCGCAGCAAATGCTCCATGCGCACGCCCCATGCATCAGCCCATTGTTTTTTCAATGCGTCGATGAGGCCGGAGGCGACCAGTGGCCGATGGGTGTCACCAGTTCGTGTCAATGGATTGTATCCATAAGGATTGTCGGGATCGGCCACGTCCCAGTAGAGATCATCCGGTCCGAGATATGGAACCAGGCATTCGGCAAGATCACCATGGGGGTCAATCAGGCAAAGCCCCTGGCCTTTTGCCATATCCTGCCGGACCATGTTCGCGATCAGGGTCGATTTACCCGTACCGGTCTGACCGATGATGTAGAGATGGAGAAGCCGATCGGGACCAAGCATGCCAAAGGACCGGTCGCCATGTCTTGAGTAAGCGTTGCCAAGGAGAACGTCGGGTTTGCGTTGCATTTGCATAGCGAAAGCATGCCGGTCGTGCTCATGTTATCCAAGGCAGTGAAACAGGCGTTTGAAAGAAAGACTGGGCTGGTGCGTCATCACCAAGAAGACGCGGGACCTGCGTGGTCGAACAGGTTTCGCGAACTAGCATCCAGGGTTGGAAATCCGGTATCCTGACCCACGGAGAAACAGGCTGGCAGTACCTGACAGAGACACCACCAGGTCGGTATGCCGTAATCCGGAAGGGTTTCACCCTTCCGGGGATAGGTTACGGTCATACCGGCCTGGTGGTAATCTGATGGAAGTTGCAGATCATCAAAACTGGGAAAGTTGCGCCTACTAGTTGAGCACCGCTTGGACGGTCAGAATGGATGTCATTATCCATTAACAAGTTCAAAGCCTATGAATACACAATTCGCGCTGGATTTGCGGCTGGCTCGACGCAAGGCCGGGTTGACGCAAGCAGACACCGCGCACCTCTTGGGCGTTCGCACACCACGCCTGTCGCTGCTCGAGCATGGCCGCAAGCGGCCAACGCTTGTGGAAACATGCACATTGTCCATCATCTACGGGCGTTCCTTCGAAAGCCTGTTTGCCGAAATCATGGAAGAGGTACGGTTTGCGATCCGGGAGCGGATCACAACCCTGCCTGCCAAGGTCCGGCAATGTGGAGCAACGCTCAACCGGGAAACTTCATTGAAGAGCCTGGAGCGGCGACTATGGGAAGAACCAAACGCCTATGGCACTTAGGATGCTTTCCTTTGCTGCTGCCAGCGGAAAGATCGCCCATGTCTATCTCATCGGGGATCAACTGCATGATTGGCGAATATCCGATGCGCCCAGGGTTTCTCAGGAAAAGGCCATGGCTTGGGTAGAACGGCAATTGGAAGAATTACAGCCTAATGTCGTTCTGACCGAAGACATCCGGTTCGCCAAGAAGAAGGGCGATCCGGCAAGGCAATTGACCGATGCAATCAGTCGATTGGCTGAAGATCGCGGCCTTCTCAACCCACGCATCAAGCGCGACCATGACTATGCCAACAAATATGAAGAGGCAGAAGCCATCGTTAAGCGCTATCCGGAGCTAAAGCCGTGGCTGTCAAAGCAATGGCGGCGGTTCTTCGACAACGAACCCCGCAATACCGTTCTTTTCGAGGCCATGTCCTATGCCATGTTTGTCCTGCGCAACCCAACACCTGCTCTGGCCCGTGCCATGGGATAGGACAGGCGCGAAGACAATGACGGCCATGCCGTTGCCCGGTCAGGACATGCTTGTCCAGTCTACCCGCGCAACAAGGCGCTTGAGCAAGGCCTTCTCGGCCTTGCTTTTTGGTGAACGCGGTTGGCGCAATTCAGCATCCTTTCCAACCATGCCGGTTGGTTTCCTGGGTCAGTTGAGACTGCAGCACTTCTTGTATTTCTTGCCAGACCCGCAGGGACAGGGCGCGTTTCGTCCGACCTTCCCATAAGCGGGTTGCTCACTTGACCCGGGTAAGGGCGATTGCTTGCTGATGCGCGAGGCATGCAGTTTATCCACACAGTTCGCGATTAGATCAGGTGCACTGGCAGTCAATTGGTCGACGACCTCCGCTTCGAGCTTGATTGACTGCTCACGCTCAGCAATTTCAGCGAGCGTGAGCAGGGTTCCAATCGCCACTTCCGCATCTTCATCACGGTCCTCATAAATCGATTGCCAGGTATCGGGCCGTATTTTCACGGCCTGATCAAAGCCCTCGATCCACATTTCCCAAAGGATATCATCGTTTCGTGTATCGATATCAAACAGGGGCTGGTATTGGCGATGCTGAAGATCGGAAATCAGCGTGTTGTAATGCTGCATGATGAGATCAATGAGTTTTTGTGCCTCATCGGCATTCTCAAATGCAGGCATTACCTCTTCGTGGCCCCAGACCTTTGGAAGCCATTCACCCGGCATGATCAATTCAGGACAAACAAGTATCCCGGCCAGAAACCCGTCCAGTTGGCTCAACAGCATTGCCTCGCTTTCAAGCAGCAAGTCTGCAAGCATTTGATCGAGTTCTTTTAGGTAACGTGGCAATTTCGGCATGCAGACTATTCCAATGGGCAACAGTAAACGTGTGCAAGGTATTACACCATCATTCAAATCGATTGCATCGGCAAGCCAGCAAGTGTAGTCCGCAAAGTTGAGATCAACACCTGGCCTGTTCCCTTGTTGTGGTGACCAGATGCAGTTTCAAATTGGGAATGCCCCAGTGATTGCGATAATTCCGCGAAGCAATCAGTGCGTCATAGGCCGCGCATTTTAGCCTGGTACTGGAAGCTTGCGCATGAGAACGTGAAGCTGGGCTTGCCCGCTCGCATTCCAGCGCCCAGAAGCGATAGCGCTTTTCGCCGTCAATCAGATACTCAATGCCACCGAGCGCATCGGGGATCAGATGCGTTTCCATCCGGGATCGGATGAAAGGATACTTCTTGGTGGGTTTGAGTGTTATTGGAACGGACAGTGGGTTTCGGGCAATTCGCGTGCTTTCCGGCGCGCGGGCCAGGATTTCGTCAACCGGCACAAACCGCTGGCCGGTTTTCGTTATCGTCTCCAACTCGATTTCCAGCAACGCCTCAATGATCATCATGGTATGCAGATATTGTGGACTGTATGAGCGCGGCGAGCGCCGGGAAAACGTCACGGCTCGATCGGGCAGTCCGCCTTGCACATCGAGAAGGTTTATTCCCTTAATGCTGATTTCATAAAGCATCGAAGTAGCATGGGCGCTGAAGTGATCACCCTGCAGGTTTGGCCGGTTGATATAACCCGTCTCATGAAACAGGTTCCCCAGGCGCTCGACAAAGCGCTTTGGGGATTTTGGTTTGAATATTTGAGTGAGATGAGAGGTTCTGAGATATCGATAGCGGTACAGCCAGCGCAACACGTCGATGTCACGCTGACCAAGACGGATTCGTTTGCCGGAAATCTGCCGCTTGAACCTTGAGCGCCTTCCAAGGCAGTCTTTGCCCGACGATTTCATTTCAGCAAACCGGCCGTGACCGATAGTGTGACTGGTCATGTCTTGGTCACCCATTGATTGAGGATACCTATTCATCACATGAAAATTCGCGTGTAACCGTTCGCTATGTTCAGTTGCTTTCCGGTATCTGCTTTGCTGCTCTACAATGAGCAATCATCACTTTTCCTTACAAAAACAGACCACCGCCGCTTGGCGGCGATGGTCAAAACATCGAAAGCTGTTGGTCATCCGGGTCGGCAATGCCATAGACGGTTCTCGCCATGGCTATGGTGGCTTTACCGGCAAACAGGGGCTTTTCCAGCACGTGATTGACCGGTTGCCAGTCACCCCAAATACGAAGACCAGCACCCTTGAAAGTCACGGACAACCGATCGGGTCCACCCGAACCGCCAAAGATACCCAATACTTCACTAAGAGCCTTTTCAAGCTCTTCATCGGTCATGCCTTCTGCAATCCGATGGCCGTATCGACGTTCAAAACCACTTGTGGCGATCCTGAAGACCTCGACGCGGTCCACATCAGAAAGCGGGCGCATATTTTCCAAAGCCATCAGTACTCACTCGCCAACATGATCGTCAGCACGCGGATGGACTGCCAGGGATCACCGGGGTCTTCGCTTGCCTCCGTCAATCCAGGGGCAAAATAGTCGAACTTGAAGAACAGCCTCTCGCCCTTGAACTCGAAAGCTCCAAAGTCATGTTCGCAATAAGGATCATTGTCATCGGCAAATGCATCAAACCCGGCAACAAGAGCCGCAAGTTCGACCATTGCACCGTCTTCACTGTCGTCGACCAGTTGCTTAACGCCTGATGTAAACACCAAATGTCCGGGAACACTGGTGTCACCTCTTCGAAACCGGTCGTTGAGTTTTCTGATGTTCTCGCTGGAACTTGCCATTTCCATCTCCTTTCCCGTTGGCAACACCGATTGTCGGTATTGCGTTTCGGGAAACGAGAGTTGGCTCCAGCTAAATCATATCATGATTGGGTCGGGTCAATCCAATAGTGCAAAACAGAAACAATGTTTGGGAAGGAGAGTATTCCGATACGCCCTGCTTAAGTACGGAAATTTTTCTGCCAATGTCCGCTGAGCGGACAGAGCGCATGCAAGGAGTTGTAAGGGTCGATGATTGCAGAGCAAACCAATGGCACTTGACAGCCTCTATATTAAGAGAATTCGGCGTATTCTCGAAAAAGTGCGAGCTCTTCCGCTTTTGGAACAGCATCGAGTTCTTCCGGCTTGCTGACAACGATCTTTGTCACATCAAGCGCATTGACTAATGCCGGATTGCTGATCCAATCATTGTTCCAGAGTTGCGCCGCTTGACCATTAACGATCTGACAAATCGGCTCAGAGCTCTTGAAGGTCAGGCCAACACCTTTAGCTTTTGTGACCCTTTGGAGCCAAACCTCAAGATGACCATTGTGCGGTATCCGCTGCATCTTTTCAGCCACCTTCTCCCACATCGCTGGTCGATCTTTTTCCGGGGCCAATGAAATGAGTTTAGCAAGGACGCCAGACAATGCAGGAAAAGCACCAGGCGAGACCGCTGCTATGTCGCAAACTATCGCTACCTGCACCCGGAGATCGTCGGGTGTATCAGTGATCTTCGATATCTTCTGAAAAGCGTTATCAGCTAGCCGCTTTATTGCTCCAGTGTTCGGGTATAGACGCGCAAGCGCATGAAGGCGCAGAAGCTGCTTTTGGATAGTCTTCGCTTGTGTGATGTCCATATCTTCGAGCTGAATACCCGCCAGCTTTTCAGGCTTGATTGCACCCTCAACGATATTTGTATTCACCGAGGTCTTTGCAGCCCCAAGCTGCATCCCGACTTTTCTGAGACAGTGACTGATTACCCTTACGATCTCAGCAGCGCGTTGATCGCTCTTTGAAAAAACGCTGTAGTCGTCGCGATACCGTAGGATGTGATAATCTTTGTCGCCGGAGAGCTGCCCGGTGATCAGATGATCAACGTACGCCAACACCAGCTCGGCAATAATGTCCATTAAAACGGAACCCTGTGTAATTCCGTTCGTTTGCCCATAACGGCTGTTCCTGATGTGAAAATCGACCTGGTTACCAAATAGAGCATTGTCGCCCTGTTTTTCCTTGGCAGTTTCGTACCCATACAAAGCCCAAGGAATGCTGTGCGTATACAGCGAACCGTAGCAGTTCGTCACGTCGGTCTTCAAAAGGTGCGTGTATTCCAGCGATAGCTCGAGCGAGCGCTGCTCGTAGCGCAGCCACCAATTCCGCACCTGAACCGCGTCATGCTTGTCGTCGCCTTCAGACGCCATAGGGAAGCTAGTACATTCTACTGCACCCGCTTGCAGCTCTTGCAAACGATCCTGGAGTAGCTTCCAGTTAGCTTTCTCACAGATTATCTGCACCAGCGTTATGTAGATCGCTGGATGAATGAGCTCAAACGGTCTCCAAGCAAAGCGACCGTCTTTCGTGCTGAGGAGCTCGTAGTTGACACCTGCCATATCAACGGCGCGTTCGGGCTTTGCCTTTTGGAATGTCGTGTACGCCTGGCCTCCCATCGCCGCAGACGTGTCTTTCAGTATCGCCTCAAAGCTAATGTATGGCGGGAAATCAGACCGAAAATAACATTCTGGCTTCTCAAGGTAAGCTTTTGCCGCTGCGGCGTCTAAATCGATAATCCGCTTCATGAATCTTTTTCTACAGCCTTCTTGACGTAAACCTTTCAACCCTAGGTATCATCGTATCTTACATTTGCAATCCAGGCTGACGAAATCTACTTTTTTCATCACCACTTTCGCCTTTCGTTCTGATTTTGAAAATCGGCATTAGAAAGCGGTCATAGAAATACTATATCGAATCCGTTCATTACAAGAAAATGCTGACATTGGTTTTGGTTTAGGATCACGCTATTCGGGAATACTTTCGTCGTGAGTTCCTTATCAATCCCATTGTATCTGTTACTTGCAATCGGTACTGGTAAAGGGAATAGCTGACACCATAAACCTCTTCAATATCTGACCTGAGAAGTTCATTCTTCACAATATGTATTGTCGCGGATTTCGGGAGAAGTATGGTTGCACCTAACCACTTCGCTTCTTCTTCAATCTGGCGGTCATATGCTCGTTCTCCATTTTCCTTGATTGGAACATCTAGATCGTGTCCCAAAATGATATGGGCCAGTTCATGAGATATGTTGGAGTTCTGACGGCGAGGGTGATGAAAATCATTATGGTGAACTTCCTTGTACATTCCATCTTGTATGATTAATCCAGAAAACTCTCCGTCTGAACAATTTTGCCAATGTTGGATTATCTCAGGATCGATGACTTGGTTGTCTTTTAATCCAAAAACTGGAATTTCAAGGTGGTTTGCAAGCTGTCGAGGACAAAGAGGATCATGCGGGGCTAAATGCAATTCCTCTCGATATTCGCGTGCATAGTCCTCACATTCTTTCTTGAACCCGTAGCGAAACTTACTCTTCCTCACGACGCTTCCTCATATCTTCGTACAAAGAAGTGATCATTTTCTCCATCATAGATGCATCTTCACCTCTGATGTTTCGGTCAGCTCGAAGCAAGGCCGTAATCTCTGACACAGTACCCGGTCCACTAGAACGTGGTAGTTCGCTTCGGTAAAAATTGCTGACATCTATTCCCGACCAAGAGGCAAGCGCTGCTAAGCTATCTACATCGGGGCGCTTTCCCTGCCCCATGCGTGTAAGTGTGGAAGCAGACACAGCCGCTTGTTCAGCCACTTTTTTCCAAGTGATATCTTTTGATTTCCTGTGGGCATCCAGAGCTGCATAAAAACCTTCTGAATCAAAGAAATTCGACATATGACCTCCATTTTCACTATTGCAATTCACTGCGAATCGTCTATTTTCACAAATTGCAAGATAGCAATTGATAGTCATATTAGCAATAAGGAGTTAAATTATGGCGCGCAGAACCAATCGAGAAGTTACCAGTAAGCGGGCTGCATCGGCCGCAAGTAAGGTTTTGAGAAACCCTAGGTCGAGTAAGGCTGCAAAGACAGCTGCTGCTTCCGCGCTGACGCAGCGCCCGAATCGCAAGAAATGAGTGCGGCCATCCAAAAGTGACATTGGCGATTAAATTGTCTGCCAATGTCCCCAATTCAATCCAACTACGGACAAACTGATGATTTACTCGATACATTATGATCTGAAGAAACCGGGCCAGAACTATGATGCCCTTCACGAAGCAATAAAAAATTGTGGAGCTTGGTGGCACTATCTCGATTCCACTTGGCTTGTTGATACCAATCTTAATGCAAATGGCATCTGGAATAATCTATCTCCGCATATTGACAAAAACGACTTTTTTTTGGTGATTGGTGTCACAAACGATTATCAAGGCTGGCTCCCAAAGGATGCATGGGATTGGATTAACAATCGTTCTTCAAAGATGGCTGCATAGTTGGTTTCACCAATTGGTAGCAGAATGTCCACTTGTGGGAGTAAGCAATTGATAGTGCTGTTGTGATCGAATGTCAGTTAAGGGCTGTTTTTACCGATCCATGTTCCATCAATGAATAGGCTCCAGACCGCCGTTCGGTGACTTATTCCCGTGGATGAACACTTGCCATCTACCACTTCATCGGCGAGCCATCATCTTCGGTACTTTTGCTGGTATGATCGTCGTTTGAAGCTGTTTCATCCCCAGCGTCCACTGATTGGCTGTCGTCCAATTCTGTATAATAAACCGCATATCGTTTCCGCATCTTGACGAGCATTTCTTCGCGATCCTTAGAGCTCATCTTCCCCATCGCTTCCAGTCGTCCGGGCTCTATCACAATCGAGACCGCACGCTCGGTCTGACCCTTGATGTGGGCGGCAAAGGTGAGCTTCTTCTGTTTTTCGATGAAGTTTGCATCGGTTCTCAAATCACTGGCAAGCGCTCGTGCATCCTTGGCAGAGACACCACCGGCAAATTTGATGGAAGTGTTGGCAGCAATCGCTTCGTGAAGCTTGTTATCCAACTGACCGAGAAACTGATGGGCCAGTACCATGCCGATATTGTACTTGCGGGCCTGGCTCAGGATGATGCCGATATTGCGATCAAAATAGTCATTGGCCTCGTCGATATAAACAAAGGTCGGCAGGCGTTCTGCCTTTTCGAGTATCGCGCGTTCCTGAGCGGCCTGGGCAATCATGGCGATGAAGAATCTCCCAAAGATTTCTGTGCCGTTTTCCTTCAAGAGGTCCTTGGCCGTGTTGATAAGAATGACCTTCCCGGCATTCATCTCCGAAAATAAGTCAAGCTTGCTCCTTGGATGGGAGAACATCCGTTCAAAGGTCTGGTTTTCCAATATGCCGTATAGGCGACGCAGGACTTGCCGTTTTGTGCTCTTAAACTCACTGCCGTTGAATTCATTTTCAAAGAAGGCCTTGGCCGAACCTTGCAGCTTGTTGATGTGCGGCTCATACTTGTCGAATCCACCATCTTCCAACAGCTCCCGCAGGGTGTGGATGGTGGCGTTTGGAATATGAAGAAGTAACCGGGTGATGTAGCGGAAGATGATCGTCTGCTTTTGCGTCATCCCGGCATCCAGCAAGGAACCCAGCACAAAGTCATAGAGTTCCAGAATGGAATTGGTCAGTCGCTCGCGGTCCAGTTGGGAGTATTCACCCAAGCGATCCATGCCAACATCAAACAGGTTGAGCGCTACCGGCCATTCGATGTCGGTGGGGTCAATCAGAACCAGTCGGTCTTCTAACGTTCCACCGGATGCAAAGACTTCCAGATTGGCGATGTTGTTGATGAGATCGCTCTGGCTGTCGATGACAACGATTGAGGCTTCACCCTTGGTCACTGTCTTTAGATCATGAAGGATGAGATGTTGCAGGGTCTGGGTTTTACCATGGCCGGAACCGGCCACGATGTGATGATGCTCAAAGCGGGTTTCCTGGGGCAACCCGATCGTTAGTGGGTAGTCGAACAACTGCAACAGCGGCGTGCCGCCCAAATAGGCTTCAGATAACTTGCTATCGGGAATAGAAGACTGTTTGGTCGGAAGCTTGGGCGTTCGAACGCTGTCCGGATCGCCTGGAACTCCGCCTGAAGCCACATGCAGATTAAATTCTAATTGTTCCTGCAAGCGGGGCGTTAAGACCAGCGGTTCAAAATCCGGGGAAAACGGCAATTGCAGCGTGTGTTCCACAATCATTGACAGGTCTTCAAGAACGTTCAGCAAATTGGTTTCGAATGAGATATCCGCATCTGTTCCTTTAATCGATTCGTCCAGCAATTGCGGTTGCTGGTCTATCAGGGGTGCAATTAGTTCTTGCAGAAAGGCAGCACTAAGCCGCTTTACTTCATTAAGGTTTTCGACAATGGAATCGACTCGTTTGAGTTGATCTTCCAACTCCCACAGTTCCGAGCGTTGCTCTGGAAAATCTGAACCTTGTCGTGGAAGCGCGAACCAACCTTCATAGGCAATCAGAGATGATAGAAGTTGGGTCAGATGCTGCTGTAAGGGATGGTTATCTGCGTTAACCAACCCCAGTGTGACGAGTGCTTCTGAAGCAGTTTCGGAAGCAAACTCTTCAATCCCTTCGGTTGTTGCGAGATTATTGTGTTCGAGTTTTTGACTAATCTCCTCGCTAAAGGAAATGGCAGACTCGACATCACGGTTTAGACCGATCCCAAAAAACTTCTTGCGTACCTGCCGGGACAAGCGTCCCGGAATGTCCCAGCCTTCATAGATTGGGCGAAAGCTCATAACCTACGTTCCTAGAGCAAGGCACGCTTGGCATCTTCTTTACTCAGTGGCCTGATTGAAACTACTTCCCGGTCATCCCAGTGTTTAGCGCTTTCAAGCACCTGCCGAAGATAGGCGCAGATGTTTTCGAGATAAGCTTCCTTGCGCACCAGTTCGACAATGCTGTCACAGCGAAATTTACGACCATTGACCAGCAAATCATTGACGTTGATCTGCTCGCGCAAGGTTTTGAAGTAAACACCGGTCATGACCAGTGTGGTGAGAATGCCAAAGCCAATGGCGGTGCCAAAACTTGTAATCAACCAGATCACCACAAAGGCAACAAAACCCAGTATCATGGCTGGTCGCAAACTCTGCTTGATATCTTCGATAGGATCACTGACCACCAATGGCGCATTGGTAAGCTTGTATTTCTTCAATAGAGCATCTTCTTCAGCATCAAGTTCAAGAGTGGCGTGAAGAGAGAAAGTAACACCACTACCAATTCGTAACGGCACCAAAGAAAATAGTGCTGCTTGGACTTGATCCCTGTTCAATAGCAAATTCATTTTACCCCCTCGATCACAAAGAATAAGTAATTCTTTGTGATTCTTGCCAAAGTTTCACAACTGAAATGTATCGGTATGCTTAGCTATCGACAACAATGTGAACTGTAATACCTGTTGAAAGCTGGGGGATACCGTATCCCCCTGCTTATCCCCCTGGCAATTTGTCAGAAAATTGACCGTTTTTTCAAGACATGCTTGGGAATGGTTGGTGTGCTATAGGTTGTATTAGGCTTGATCAATTGGGGTACTGAGAACCACTACCGATGTTTGCATTTTATGATTTTGAAACCACCGGAACATCACCAAAGTTCGATCAGCCGTTACAGTTTGCCGCCATCTTGACTGACGATAATTTAGTGCCGGTAGAAGAGGTAGACATACGTTGTCGGCTATCACAGCACATATTACCGTCACCGATTGCAATGGCGATAACCGGTGTAACACCTGATCTTTTAACTAGCCCGATCTTGTCATGGTATGAATTCTCGCGAGAATTGGCAGATCTTATTGACCGCTGGAGTCCAGCCACTTGGGTTGGGTACAATAGCCTGTCATTTGATGAAAATGTGTTTCGCCAATTATTCTATCAAAACCTGGACCCTACCATTTACAGGACCCAGTTCAATGGCAACAACCGGTTGGATATTTTAAAACTGGTTTACGCTTGTTGGGCCTTTGGCATAAAAGAATTGAAAATACCAACCGCTGAGAATGGCAAACAAACCTCCAGACTTGATCACTTGGCACCACTGAATGGCTTTAGCGAACATGATGCCCACGATGCATTAGGTGACGTACGAGCGACCATTTTTATAACCAAGCTGATCCGTGACCAGGTACCGGAGATTTGGCAGCAAGTAATCGCTAATCTGGACCGAGATGCACTGCGCCAACAACTTGAAGCGGGACAAATCTTTCATCTGGTGGAACGGTTTGGTGTTCCCCCGCCAAGGGTGTACACGGGCGTATACTGTGGCGTGAATGCGGAAATCCAAAATAGGATCGGCTATTTCGACCTCGTGGCTGGTGACACAACCGAGTTCACCAACGCTGATCCCGAATTAGTGGAAAAGGCGGTTTCAGAATCCCCTAAAATTATTCGCAGTGTTGACCTTGGGGCTATGCCGCTTTTGTTTCCAGCTTCGCAAATAGCACCGGAGCATTTGGATCAAGCAGCTCAAATCACCCAAAACAAGGTTTTGCATGACCTCGCGGGAAAAGCGCTGGCGGCGAGGTTTGCTGACCGAGAAACGCCGGAACTGGTTGAAGCGCAAATTTACGAGGGCTTTTACAATCATGCAGACAAGAAATTGCTGGAAGCCTTTCACCAAGCAGAATGGCAAGAACGGGCTAAATTGGTACAACAGTTGACGGATGTACGATTGAAGGAACTGGGTAATCGAATGCTGGTGCTGAATGCGCCCGAGTTGGTGCCTGATGATGTCAGGCAAGCCTTTTGGTCAATGGTGTCTGAGCGCTGGAAGGGCAAACAGTTTTATGGCGAAAGCGAACGCAATCCGGGAAACACCTATCAGTCCGTGCAAGATGATTTGGAAGAAGTCAAAACCAGTGGTCGATTTGATCTGCCGCAGGAACAATTGTCGGCGATGATTGAGTTCTTTACTAATCGAAAGGTTTCGTAGTCCAAAAAAAAGAGAGCCGACGTTGCCACCGGCCCTCTTCGCTCTCACAAAAGGAGAGTCAGATTTGTTGATCGCGGGCTTCAATGCGTTCTTGAAGCCAGTCCAGTACTTCCTGTTCAACCCATCCGACCCGGTTGTAGCCTAGCTGTACCCGCTTGGGGAATTGACCGGCTGCTTCCAGGCGCGCGATGTGTTGGGGAGAGTATAGGACCAACTCCCGTACTTGCGCCTTAGACAACATTCTCATCACGATTACTCCTCATGTTGAGGAGCATCGCGATGCCCCGGGGTTACATTGCCCTAGGGTGCAAAGAAAGTATCAGAGAATTCTCGGAGTGGAAGCAAAATGTTGAATTGGGGGATTGCTGCCGTCCACTGTTCTTGCGGTATCCTAATCTAATATTAAAAAGCTGACATTGAGTGGGTATGGGCCGGCAGTGAAACCGGCCCAATATGGAAGTTAGATTTCTACACTTTCGGATATTGCCAAGGCGTCTTCCAGTTCAACACCAAGATAGCGGACAGTACTGTCCATCTTCGTGTGGCCAAGTAGGAGTTGCACTGCTCTCAGATTACCGGTCTTTTTGTAAATCTGTGCGGCCTTTGTTCTTCGAAGCGAATGCGTTCCATATGCGCTGGGTTCAAGTCCAATCGATGCCACCCAATCTTTTACGAGTCTGGCGTATTGTCTGGTTGAAATATGATCAGGTGCATGAAACCGGCTTGGCCAAAGGAAATCACAACCAACCATGCCAGGATGGCCTATCCACTCACGAAGAGACTTTCTTGTACCTTCTGTGATTTCAAACTGGACAGGTTTGCCAGTTTTGCTCTGAACTATCGAAGTTCTTTCTTTGATCCTACCTGCGGTGTAAACGTCAGGTACTTTCAAGCCGACCAGATCGCAACCACGAAGCTTGCTGTCTACTGCCATATTAAACAGAGCCAGATCACGATAGTTTTCAGCAAGCTCTAGCCGGACACGAATTGCCCAAACGTGTTTCGGCATCAAGGGACGCTTCTGACCAACAATTCGGCCTCGGTTCCATGCGTGCCGTGGTGGAATAATCATTGGTAGGTTGGGAGTGTTCATAACACTATCTCCTAACCATCCCTCACCACCGCACCATCAACATTGTGCTGACATTCATGAGTATAGTGAAAACAAACCGCAGAGGTCTGGAAAGAGCCCTTATTGACCTAATTGGTACTGTCGTTCGATGGACATCCGAATGAGAGTATCTTTGTCAATGATGACCCAATGCGGTCATTGATGCTGGTTTTCACATGCCGCCTAATTCACCGGTACGGTTAGCCGGACACTACCGCCATAGGAATAGTAGTTGTTTAAGCCGACACCGTCGTAGAAGCCACTGGCCGTAAGTATCATGCCCATCGGGTTGGTGGCACTAAAGCCTGCCTCAAAGCGGGCGCGTAGATCATCATCACCAAGTGCAAAGCCCTGGGATGCAACATTGTTCTGAATGCCAAAGTTGAACACACCTGCAACACCAACACTTGGCTGGAACAACGTGCCATCGTCGAGAAGGATATCCCAGACAAAGTCGGGGCCGAAGCGGAACTCACCGAGCGAAATGGTTTGCGATGGTATAAACACCGCATTGGTATCGGTGTAAGATTCTTGCGTCTCTTCATACCAGGTAACCCTTGCTGACGGCTTGATGGTGAGATTACCCATCTCATAGGCGCCCTCAAGCTTGGCAAGCGCCATCCAGCGTTCGGTCTCAAAGCCATCCGTATAAGTACCGATCGGTGAGACATCATTGTTCGAACGTCCCCAGGAAGCTCTTGCCTCATAGTAAAGGTTTTGCCCCGGTATGCGGCCTGCCACATAGGGACCGATCATCCAGCCCATGCCATCGGCATTGGAGTTGACGGTAGAGTTGGTTTCATCAGCCCAATCCAGTTGCCCCATAATGCCGACAAGCATGTTGGGTGAGACAAAGATATGCGTTCCAAGATAACCTACCCACAGTGTGCTTTCCGATGCTCCAGCGCTTGCCATTGATCCATAGACTTCAGTCCAGATATCCCAGTTCCCGGTTCTATCATCGGAATAGGTCGAGATCGCCGTTTGTTGGCTTTCCTGTGTGGCTTTGTCTTCGATGACCGGGTGAGCGGTATCAGGATCAAGTTCCGGATTATTATCAAGGCCGCTCAGTTGCGCTTCTGCTTCGCCCGATTGGGTTGCAGGAGCAAAGCTCATCATCGACGATCCGGCATTCGGAGCACCGCCGGATGCCGTAGAACTCATAAGCGGGCCAAAGTCTGAACTTTGACTAATTTGGGAACCAATCCCTGAGTTAAGCCCGGCGTTCAATCCGGATTGCGCCGCCAATATCTTGCTCCTCGATGTGGCAAAGGCAAGGTTGATGCCTTCTGTGTTGCCATTCAGGGCCAGATTACCCAGCGGTCCACCGCCATTGGTGTTGTTACCGGTAACAAAGTCGATCAGGCTAGGTTGGTTGTTCAATATATGATTGGCCCGGTTCAACATGAACTCGGCAATCACTTTCTGCGTTTCTTCTGCCGTTGCACCGGCAGCACCCACGTCCAGCATATCAGATGCTCCAGGCGTTGAAATGGCAAGACCGAGTATCGTCGTATTCAAAGGTTTAGTCGTGTTCGGATAGGCCCCTGGTGCAGCACCGGCGGGAACATCAAGGATAAAGCTTATAGTGCAGCTTCCCATAGCCGGGATGGTGCCGCCGCCATAGTTTATAACACCCACTCCGCCACTATCCGTCCCGCCACAGCTATTGGTTGGGTTAGACGATTTTTCAAGCCCTGTAAGGACCCCATCAAGGCTATCGGAAAATCCAACGATCGTGGCGTCGTTGGTCGGGTCACTGTTGGTGAGGGTAAATTCCAGCGTTACCTGGCCGCCCGGTGTGACCGGATCATCGGTAAATTCCTTGGTGAAGGTCAGGGAATCACCGCTGATGACTGTAAGCGTATCAGAAGCAGTGCCGGAATTGCCCAGATCAGAGGTCAGATCACCGGAAGTGTTCACATGCGCACCGACAACTGCTGAGGTCACATCCACACTTACGGTACATATTGCGCCCACGCCAACGCTACCATCGGGTGTATAAGTAATTGTACCGGACCCGGCTGCAGTGGTAAGAGTACCCCCCCTGCAGGCCGTAGAGGCATTCGGCACCGGGGCAACAAGAACACCCGCAGGCAGATTATCGGTAAAATCCAGGTTGAAACCCACAACCGTATTGGCCGTGTTATCAATGGTAAATGTAAGCGTTGATATATCGCCTGGTGCAATTGTATCCGGTGCGAATACTTTGGTGAAAGTTGGGGCAGTTGTAGCTACACCCGTTCCCTGAATATTGAAGTTATAAGGGTTCTCATCCGCATCATTATTGGCAATCGACACGGTGGCCGTACGAAGACCCGTCGCGCTTGGATCAAAGGTGATAGCGAACAGGGTTTTGTCACCGGCGGTGATTGGCGAAGTAGGTGCTGCCGTCACCGTAAAATCACCTGGATGCGCGCCGTCGATAACGACCAGTGGCATCATACCCAACGTTAGATCAGCAGTTCCGGTATTCTCAATCTGGAACGTATTTTGTTTGGTACCGCCAGTTAGCGCCACAGTGCCGAAATCCGTACTATCACCAAGTGTTGGCACATGCGCTGGATCGTCTGCTATCGATTGGGGCGCAAAGACAGAGCCATTAGTGAGATT
>JAJFHU010000035.1 GCA_021775455.1 Hyphomicrobiales bacterium
ACGCACTATTCCTTGCCCAACCAGTACATCTACCTGTCGTAGCTTCGTGACAATCTCTTCAGGTTTATGACGCTTATTAGCCATTCTCAGTCCTCCTGTTACTAACTTATAGGATGGACCAATTCACAGGGGGAGGGTCAAGCATCAAAAATACTGGACAAACACCTGCTCGCATAGTTCGGATGTACACTGCACTGACTAACTCGGCTGTCGAGAAGGATGGTTACGTAAAATGCCGGATACCGCAAACGGAATCGGGTGAAGTGAATAATGTGATCGGGGCGGGAACAATACTCAAGCTGAATGCCACACCAATTCATGTATCTGATGTTGCTAAAATCAAAAAATCTGCTGGGAGGTTGTTTGTATTTTCCCACGTTGAATATGAGCACATCTTTTCCAAAACGGGAGAGTCGGAAATCACTCAATTTTGTTTTGAGGTAAGTATCCACAGTGACCTTACTTACATTCAGCCGGGTATCGAGGACAGAAAACTCCAAACCCTCGCTAACTTTAACGCCTATGCGCGGTTTATCATCGAATTGTACGATCCTGCTGACATCGGAAAGTCCTAAACATAACCATATTAAACACCACATGCGGCAGTCCTTTCTTTAGGACCGGGCTAGATAGCTGCACCATTTGGTGCGTTTGCTACCTAAGACCGTTGAAATGGTTGGATGTTCCGCCAAGCGGGATCGGAAATTTTCGTTTGGCCAATACGGGAAGTATGCCTTTAAAGAGGGTAAGGTACTCGATATCAAACATCCTTGCGAGCCAGGAATGCTCACCATTACAAATTCTTAATGGAGCCTGGATACAGGCCAGATTGGAGTCTGAATTTCGAAATTTTCCGTAAGCCTCATGCAATTGACCGGGTGAAGGATTGTCTTCAGCATCATAAAGTACGAGATACTCACCCCGGCAATGGGGAAGTGCGTAATTCAGAGCCTTGGGTTTTGTTCTCGGAGAGGCTGGGGGTACTACGATCAATTCGAACTGGCGTGGCAAGCCTGCATTACGAATCGCGTTGATCGTTTCTGGATCATCTTCCTCGCAAATTAGTTTGATGTCCAACAAGTCTGGTGGCCAATCCAACCGCATGAGGTTTTTTGTCAATTGCGGAATCATGTTCGCTTCTTGATACAATGCCACGAGTATTGAATAGACCGGCAATTCTTGGTCTGGCAAGAATGATGGTTTCAATTCAGTGTATGTGGGTTCGTATGCTGCGAGCAGGGAACCGCGTAAGAGCGTGCTAGCAAAATAAAACAACGACAAAATCTGGCAACTGATCACCAGAAAATTCTCAAGTGCAAACCAACTCCAGATGACTGCGACAATTGCAGCCAGCAACAACAATATTTTATGTGTCTTTGAAAATGTACGCGCCGCCGAATAGTCCGGCAAGTTGGCGCTTAGATTGTTGATTGCCTGATCCAGCAGAATTTTTCTTGTAGATGCATCAAGTAAGCGAACGCGGGTACACGGCCTTAGTTGTTCTTGTACTCTGAACCATAGGTCGCGCGATATAGCGCCGGACCTAATTAGAATTTCAAGCGCGGGCATGCCCAGCTTTTTTGATAAAGCAGAGGCTGCGTTCAAGTATGGACGACCTATCCCATATTGATTTAGAATTGCCAATTCGTCCGGAAGAGGTGGCGTGTTGGATATCGGAGAACTTTTTAGATTTTGCTGTTCTGAACGCAGGGATTTTTCGACAGCAATACTGAACGGTTGCGAATCGCTATCACGCGAATCAACCGTATTAATTCCACCCACAATATTTCCACGCTTCAAACTGCGCGGTTTCCCCACCTGCATTTTATTGCTAGATATCCACCCACTAACAACGTGATACTATTTCAGATTCTTGTGATTGACCAGACGGGAAACCTTGGAATTGCCCAGAATTAGAAGATTAATTTCGCCATTAGGAATGTTCATTTCAGTCAATTTACTGATGGCAATTTTCACTGCCGGGCAATCGATTGCGCAGAACGTCACTATTCCAAGTTTTTGGGATAAACATGAGCGTTTCGGTAAACCGGATCTCTCATCGCTGCCAAGATTGAGATTTTTGACTACGACCGATTTTCCACCCTTTAACTACATCGACAGAAAGAAGCGGCTAAGCGGGTTTCATGTCGATCTGGCAAGGCAAATTTGCAAAGAGCTGGATATTCTCAATCGTTGTCAGATACAGGCTCTACCCTGGGATGAACTGGAGAATGCTCTTGGTGCAGGTGAAGGAGAAGCGATCATAGCCGGGCTTGAGGTAACCAAAGATTCTCGTCAGAGGTACGAGTTCTCCCGCCCCTATCTTCATATTCCAGGCCGGTTCGTAACGCGAAGGGAATCAGGGCTGAACGCTCCGGTGTACAACAATCTGTTCCGAAAAACCGTTGGAGTTGTGTCCGGTTCTGCACACGAAAAATATTTTTCGGAGGCTTTTCTTGAACGAAAGTTTGAGTCTTTCAGTTCCCGTGAAATGGCTCTCAAGGCGTTAAAAGACGGTGCAGTTGACGCAATTTTCTCGGATGCTTTATCCTTGTCGTTCTGGCTGGCTTCTTCAGATTCGAATGATTGTTGCGTCTTCGTTGATGAAGCCTTTTTGTCAGAAACCTACTTTGGACATGGCCTCACAATTGCACTTCCGAAGGGTCAGGAGGAGTTAATTCGAGGCGTGAATTATGCACTGAAAAACATCAATGACGACGGAACATTTGCTGAACTGTATTTGCGCTATTTTCCAATCAGCATGTACTAGGTGTGTATTCCAATCTCATCATTCACGCAATCAGTGGCTGCCAAAATGGCTGAACATCTACAATTGCGAAAGACAGCATGCAGGCATAAACTATCAAACACCAATCAGTCGATTGAACCTAAAACCGTGAACAACCTCATTGGAATATACAACTAGTCCATTCAGGATTTATATTTCTTTCGCAAAAATGGCACTTTGAGGCACCAGATCAAGCCAGTCGGCATTTGATCCTGCCAGTCCGGTAATCCAATTGTCATTTTGTCGTGACCCGCACGGGGTTGGTCAACATAGGTGCCGAACAACAAATCCCACACAGCGAGGTTGAAACCATAATTTGAATCGGTTTCATCGTGTTCGATCGAGTGGTGCACTCTGTGCATGTCGGGGGTAACAATCAAATAGCGCAAGTAACGGTCAATCTTCAGCGGAAGACGCCAGTTTGAATGGTTGAACATAGCGGAACCATTCAATGCAATTTCGAACAGTAGCACGGCGATTGCAGGGGCACCCAATGCTACAACTACCGCAATTTTCCAGATCATTGACAGAACAATTTCAATCGGATGAAAGCGGATTGCCGTCGTTACATCGAAATCCACATCGGAATGGTGCATCCGGTGAATTCGCCAAAACAGTGGAATTTTGTGTGATGCCACATGTGAAAGCCAAACCGCGAAATCCAGTGCGACGAATGAAATCAGGATTGCGATCCATTCGGGGGTCTCTATCAGGTTGAACAGGCCGTATCCTTGCTCGATTGCCCACACGGCACCGCCAACAGCAGCGCCAGAAAATATGAGACGAGCCACTACTGAATCGATGATGACAATCGACCAGTTAGTGAGCCATCTTTTCGCTTTTACTTTCTTTGGAATGCGTCGGGGAGCGAAGTACTCCAGAATTGCCAAAATTCCGAACAAGCCAAAGAAAACAATCAACCTAATGGTTGCTTCGGTTAGTTCGAACATTTCGAAATCTCCTGAAATTCAGGTTACGTTGTTTGTCAATTACAAATTCTGATGGCGCGCACGAGCTCCGCGTTCGATTGCAGCACAAACAAGTCTGTCCAAATTCATTCGTGTGCGTATGATTTCCAGAACGCGCAATTCTTCTTGTTCCAGTTTCAAGTCTGCCGCAGCAACTTCAACCGCTAATGCGTAGGCGGTTTCATGCAGACGCTCCGGCAATACATCCATGGCATTTGCGATAACCTGGTGAAGACCATCATCTTGCTGATGAATTTCGCCGCAATCGGCAGCAACCCTGACAAGTTCATCCACATTGAAATCATTGAACATCGGCAGTGATTTGGTAATGCTGCCAATCTTCGCCAACTCTTTGTCAGTCATGGTGCGATCAGCCGCTGAGACGGTGACCATTATGTGAATAAAGGCTTCATGTTGTGAAACTTTTGCCATAGATGTCTTTGTCCTGAAATTTATGGTTTCTGAATAAGTAGTTATTGGTGATACCAACTGCAAGCAGCTTGGATTTTATCCAGACATAAGATATCACACCGCCAAGTTTCGTTCCATTGTACGGTTTGCGAAAATTGGATCTCACCCAAGGAATTACAATATGTCCGGTGCTGAACTGCCCGTTCTTGACCTTCAACCCGAGCTGATTGAAGCTGCCCGAAAGGCAAAAGCCTGGCCATTTGAAGAAGCACGCAAACTGGTGAAGCGGTTTGAAAAATCCGGGACACCGGATGAAGTACTTTTTGAGACAGGATATGGGCCTTCCGGGCTTCCACACATTGGTACATTTGGTGAAGTAGCCCGGACATCCATGGTTATTACTGCATTCCGGGTATTAACCGAAGACAAGATACCTGTACGGCTGCTGTGTTTTTCGGACGACATGGACGGAATGCGAAAAATTCCGGGTAATGTTCCCAATCAGGAAATGCTGGAAGAGCACCTTGCCAAACCGCTGTCAGATGTACCGGACCCATTTTTTGGCGAGTATCCAAGTTTTGCACATCACAACAATGCGAAGCTGTGCGAATTTTTGGACCGGTTTGGCTTTGCCTATGAATTTGCGAGTGCCACGGACTACTACAAGTCTGGCCGGTTTGACGAAATGCTTCGCCATGCGTTGGAAAAATATTCAGAGATTATGGATGTAATGCTGCCAACATTGGGCGAAGAACGTCGGGTAACTTACAGCCCATTCTTGCCGATTTCACCTTCGTCTGGACGTGTTCTTTATGTACCAATGAAAGAAGTCGATGCCAAAAATGGCACAATAACTTTTGATGATGAAAACGGGAGCGAAGTTACGCTACCGGTTACCGGTGGCAATGTAAAACTTCAGTGGAAACCGGACTTTGGCATGCGATGGGCCGCTCTTGGCGTTGATTTTGAAATGTACGGCAAGGATCATCAAATCAATTCCAATCTTTATGACCGAATTTGCAGAATTCTTGGTGCCCCTGCCCCGGAACATTTCGTGTTCGAACTGTTCCTGGACCAAAATGGTGAAAAAATTTCCAAGACGAAGGGTAACGGTCTGACGATTGATGAATGGCTAGCTTATGCGCCGCAAGAAAGTCTGTCTTTGTTCATGTTTCAAAAACCGCGAACCGCAAAGCGCTTGTACTTTGATGTGATACCCCGCCATGTTGATGAATATTTTCAACATTTGGCTGCGTTTGATGGCCAGACTATGGAGCAAAAACTGCAAAATCCCGTCTGGCATATTCACAATGGTAATCCACCGAAAGTGGACTTACCTGTAGCCTATTCAATGCTGCTTAACCTGGTCAGCGCGTCAAATTCTTCCGACAAATCAGTGCTTTGGGGGTTCATTTCGAATTATGCATCTAACGTCTCACCGGAAACCCATCCGGTTCTGGATGAAATGGTGGGTTATGCAATTCGTTACTTTGAGGATTTTGTTAAACCCAACAAGTCATTTCGCGCGCCCAATGATAAGGAGCGTGCAGCCCTGGTAGCGTTGCGGATAAAACTTCAAAACCTTGATCTGGCTGCAGACGCAGAAACCATACAGACTGAAATATTTTCGGTCGGTAAAGAACACAATTTTGAAAATTTGCGCGAATGGTTCCAGGCGCTATATCAGATCCTTCTGGGTCAGGATCAGGGTCCGAGGTTTGGATCTTTTGTGGCGCTCTACGGAATAAGTGAAACCATCCAGATGATCGATGATGCGCTGGATGGCAAACTTGGTTAATTTTTGGACGTTTCGTTAAGGCTCTCTACTTACCTTGATTGCAAGTTGGATTTGCCCGCCCTGATTTTTCCATTAAACTGTCCCGGTCATGTTTAGAGCGCTTTCAACACTGGTAAAGATCGGTATTGCGTCACTTGTTGTGGGCGCGGTGTTGACCCGGTTTGATTTATCGGCCGAACAAATTCTGTTGGAGCTCGGATTTACGCCGGAAAATGTGATGGCAACACTGGAGGAAGGAGCAAAATGGGCTCTTCCCAACATTGTGTTGGGTTCCATTGTTATCGTTCCGGTTTGGTTGGTGGTGTACCTGTTTCGCCCACCTCGAAACTGATAATTGCTAGTGAAAATCAAACGCCGATAATCCGCGCACCATGTCGTCCAGCCCAAGTGGTCGTGTAAGCGGTGGATAGGCGCGGGCAATACATCCTTGTCGCTCGCAAAGCCTGCATGCCGGGCCGATCTCCATCGGTGCTCTTGCACCTGTTCCAACCAACCCATCCCCGTAGACGACATCTCCAGCGTGGGCGACATCAAAACCAATCAAGAGTGCTGTTCGTTGAGGTCGGTCAAAATATCCGGAACGCAATCCTTCGACCGTGCGACCCAGTACGACAAATCGGGCATCTTCCGGAGTAATAACAGCTTCTGCAAATATCTGTCCGGGACTGCCAAATGCTTGATGTACAACCAGCTTGGGGCAATCCCCTCCAAATCGGGTTTTAGGGAATCCACTTGCACCAGCGCGGCGGATCCGGTTTCCCGCAGTATCTGTTTCCATAACGAAAAAGGGTACTGCGCTCTGGCCTTGACGTTGCAGCATCGTCAGTCGCCAGGCGGCTTGGGCAAAAGTCACGCGAAAACGGGATCTAAGCACATTTATGTCGTAACGCAATCGACGAGCAGTACTTAAAAAATTCTCGTACGGCAGCATCATTGCGAGCGCTAAGAGTCGGGCGAATTCGAACCGGGCAAGACGACGTGACTCATCTGTGGTCAGGTTGAGGAATTCAACCTCCTCATCAATCAAGTCCTTGCGCGCCAAAAGTGCGACTTCAACCGCAACTTCCTGGAGTTGATCGGCCGGAGAAAGTCGTTCCGAAATCATTAGTCGATTGGAATGGCGATCAAACCTTCTTCGCCAATCCGGCATGGTTTCAACCGACAAGAACTGCACGACCAGACCATGCTCCTGCACCAGCCAACGCCTCAATGCCGCCATTAATCCGTCAGACATATCGAGTTGTTCAAGCAATTCTTCAGCTGCGCGTTCAAGTGCTGGAATATAAGGCGATCTTTCTTCAAATGCCTGACGCATTTCATCAACAGGCAAACGGGTGCCGTGGAGGGCGGCAGAACTTCCCTCTTTTGCCATCATGCTTGAAAGGCCGGAAAGGCGTTCCAGCGATTCTCGATAGGCTTGGAACAGTTTTACCGTGCCTGCAGCAGCGTTTGGTGCTCCTTCAGTAAATTCTGCCAGTTCACTGTTGTCCGGGACTGATCCAGCCAATAAAGGATCGGAAAAGACTTCCCTTAGCTGAGCCACAAGATTGGCTTCACCCTTGCCTTGCAACTCATCAAGGTCAATTTCATATGTTGAAGCGAGTTTTAGCAGCAACTGGACGGTGAGAGGGCGTTGGTTTCGCTCAATTAGGTTTAGGTAGCTTGCCGAAATTCCAAGTGAGGCCGCCATGGCGGTCTGTGTCAGGTTCAGTCCGCTTCGTATCCGTCGTATTCTCGGGCCGGCGAATATCTTTTGCTCTGCCATCGCCATACTCCAGTTTATGAAGGTGTGGTGGAGATTTACAAGAAAAGTTGGAAATGTCGATAATTCTTTTACAATTTTGACAATTTTACAAATACTCTTGTAAAGCGCTGAACAATAATACCAGTTTTTTGGCATTTTGAATGGAAAAATCTGGAAAAACTCCAGAGAATGTAAATTCTGTGAAGCAAGCGCATTGTAAATTATCAAATTTGCATTGCTGTAAACTTGCAAGGCGAAGGTACTTCACCAAGCACCCCACTACGGGAATATTGTGATGACTGATTTTTATAATTTTGTCCCATTGGCTCCAGAAGGGCGCTTTGACAATGTCACTCGAACCTATGCGCCTGAATATGTGATGCGCCTGCGCGGTTCGGTTGCGATCAAATACTCTCTTGCCGAGATGTACGCCAATAGATTGTGGGAATTGGTGAGCAATGAGAATTTCGTAAATGCATCGGGAAGCGGATGTATTTACGACAACCAAACATCAAAGGGAGGTTGGCACAGGCTACTTTGATGCTGTATCTATGGTCATAACCGCAGGACAGTCCTCGACATCTGCGATAAATGAACCAACTGAACCTGCACAGTTTATTGCTGTTGCTGAATAATCAGCCTAAACCAAGGGAGAAGGCAAAATGAGTACGAAACCTCCGGTCAAGGAACGTTCCGAGGAAATGGCCTCATCCATGACACCTGACGAACAGACCGCAATCAGAATGGTAGCAAACGATTTGCATCGTCTAAATCAGTCAGTGATGAAAGCGGTGGAAGCGGGGGTCTCGGTTGAGTTAATACGTTCAGCTCGCCATCACTGTGGCAATGGTAACTTTGGTGATCTTTTGACACCGGTAATTGTCAAACAGGGCAAAAGCGACTGATATTGCATCTATAGACCTTAAGTGAAAGCGGGTTGAGAGGCCCGCTTTTTTGTCGAAGAAAAAAGCCACAATTACGTGGTTGTCGCGTTAGTCCTCAACGCTTCGCGGGATAAATTTTGTGGTGGTTGTGCAAATTTGTTCTCTGAAACCTTGACCCAGAATTGGAGGTCAATGATGTTTTTTTGCCGTTGCACAGACAAAGAAGCTGGACTACGGTCGTGAGAATCCTAACCCGCATGGAGTTAGAAATTTTTCTTGAATACTCACGGAGAGAGCATGTCTAGCGAAAGCAAATGTCCAGTAATGGGTGGGTCGCACAAAGAAGCCAGTGCTACCACAGCGAACCAGAAATGGTGGCCAAACCAGTTAAATTTGAAAGCCCTCCAGCAAAACAACCCGCAGGCAGATCCTATGGGTGAGAATTTTGATTATGCAAAGGAATTCAAAAGCCTGGACATGGAAGCTCTTATCAGGGACGTCGATGCGGTGATGACCGATTCCCAGGATTGGTGGCCTGCTGACTATGGTCACTATGGACCGTTTTTTATACGCATGGCCTGGCATAGTGCTGGTACTTATCGAACATTCGATGGACGCGGTGGCGGCGGTACGGGAATGCAACGCTTTGCACCGCTCAACAGTTGGCCTGACAATGGTAACCTCGATAAAGCGCGTCGATTACTTTGGCCGGTCAAACAAAAGTACGGGCGGAAGATTTCCTGGGCTGATTTATTGATACTGGCAGGAAATCGGGCTTTGGAGACCATGGGTTTCAAAACATATGGTTTTGGTGGAGGTCGCACTGACGCATGGGAACCGGATGATGTCTATTGGGGACCAGAACAAACGTGGCTTGGTGACGAGCGATATAGCGGAGACCGCGAGCTTGCAAATCCATTGGGCGCTGTTCAAATGGGTTTGATCTACGTAAACCCGGAAGGTCCCAATGGTAATCCAGATCCGATCGCTTCTGGTCGGGATATTCGCGAAACTTTTAATCGAATGGCGATGAATGATGAAGAAACTGTTGCGCTGACTGCCGGTGGGCACACTTTTGGCAAGGCTCATGGTGCTGGTGATGCGGCCAAGGTTGGCCCAGAACCGGAAGCCGCCAGAATTGAAGAGCAAGGCTTCGGATGGAAATGCAGCCACGGTACTGGCAAGGGTGACGACACAATTACCAGTGGCATCGAGGGACCATGGACAACCAATCCGACCAAGTGGGATACTGGTTATTTTGATGCACTGTTTGGTTATGAGTGGGAACTGACGAAAAGTCCGGCTGGTGCGAACCAGTGGACTCCCACGGCTGAATCAGCGGCGGCAAAGGCTCCAAAGGCACATGGTTCATCCGAAACCGTACCGCTCATGATGACCACCGCCGACATGGCGATGAGAATGGATCCGATTTATGAGCCAATTTCTCGCCGGTTTCATCAAAATCCGGAAGAATTTGCTGAAGCCTTTGCAAGGGCTTGGTACAAGCTTACCCATCGTGACATGGGGCCTCCGAGCCGATGCCTTGGACCGCTGGTTCCCGATGAGCCGCAGTTGTGGCAAGACCCTGTTCCCGACGCTAATCACGAATTGATCGGTGCTAAAGACATTTCGGAATTGAAGGGTAAGATTCTTGAATCAGAGTTGTCAGTTTCTCAACTGGTGACAACTGCCTGGGCAGCGGCCTCGTCATTTCGTGGTACCGACAAACGCGGTGGCGCGAATGGTGCGCGTGTTAGGCTTAGCCCGCAAAAAGACTGGGAAGTAAACAATCCGGCAGAGCTGGCCAAAATACTGAAAGTGCTGGAGAAAATTCGGAGTGACTTTGGCTCGAGCGGCAAAACAGTCTCTTTGGCAGACATAATTGTGTTGGGTGGATGCGCTGCGATTGAAAAGGCAGCGAAAGATTCCGGTCATGAATTGGAGATGCCATTTTCCCCAGGACGCACAGATGCTTCACAGGAACAAACCGATGTGGATTCCTTTGCGGTTCTCGAACCAATGGCAGATGGATTTCGGAACTATCTTGGTGATAATGGAGGCCGACCAGCAGAAGCCCTGTTGGTAGACAAGGCGCAGTTCCTGAACCTGACAGCTCCTGAAATGACGGTTCTTGTTGGCGGGATGCGTGCACTGGGTGCGAATTACGATGATTCTGCGCACGGTGTATTCACTAATCGACCTGGAACGTTGAGTAATGATTTCTTCGTAAACCTGCTCGACATGGGTACTGAGTGGCAATCGTCCGCTGGCTCAACAGATGTGTTCGAAGGCAAAGATCGTGCGACTGGAAAGGTCAAGTGGACCGGTACCCGCGTTGACTTGATATTTGGTTCCAATTCGCAGCTACGAGCACTGGCAGAAGTATATGCCTGCGATGATGCCCGGAATTCATTTGTTCAAGAATTTGCGGATGCTTGGACCAAGGTCATGAATCTAGATCGATTTGATCTCGCATAATCAGCAACATTTTTACCGACACATTCAGTTCAGAGAATTGTTGCCGCCGGTCACAACTGATCTGAAAAGAATTATCAGGCCCCGCTACTGCGGGGTCAGTTTTTTTGGATTATTTTCCCTAGAAATTCAGCGAGATATCGCGATGATCAGCATTGCAGGAAGCGATGTAAAGTGCAAGCTCGCGGGGCATGCTCTGTGATTGCCTCAGGCCAATCGTACCGGAGATTGATTTATCATACGATGAAATCTTCTCCAGGAGCCCATTTGCCTGCGCATTCTTGCGCCATGAGAGTTCGGATTCGTATGCTGCTATGGCAATTTCCAACTGTTCCAACGCCTTGTCTTTATCCGGAGTGTTTGATCTCAGGGCGCGTCGCGATTTTGACAAGGCAGATTTCACGTCTGTTGGTCCCTCAATCGCGCTGAACATATCTTCAACAATCTTGATTCGATCCACCATATCTTTTGGCTCAATTGCCGAAATTTCAGTTTGCAGGCCTTTTAGTGCTTCATTCAAATCTGCAAATTGTTGGGTATCCTCAAGAATTGCCACCAGATTATTGATTGGCTCGTAGGCATTATCGCTTGCCCTGCGAAACTTTACCCGAGCCTGCTTTTCGGCTGTTTGAAGATCCTTGAATGCATTGTCAACATTTGCCCACTCAGCGGGAATTTCCTTTGCCAGATATTCGGTTTCCTTTTTCTGTTCTGTAATTTCAACATTCAGGCTTTGACGTTTGTTTGTATTTCCGTCACCAGACAGGCGTCTCAGTCTATCTTGCAGCTCAACTATGTGAGCATTGTTACGCCTGATATCTCGCTCAATATCTCTTACTTGGTCATGTAGTGGACGATATTCATTGCTGGCTTCATCAAGCTTTGCTTCGTTGGTAAAAACTTCATCCAGCAAATCAAAAACTGAATCAGCATCATCAAAACTCTTTAATACAGGATTGCTCAACTTTTTGGGCAATGCACCGAGGTCAACATTCCTGGCAGTATTTATTGCGGCGCGTAGATCACTCCTTTTGATTGCGAACTGTTCACCGATATACTTTTCTACGCAGTATAATAGTTGCGGATTTCGCGGAGGTGGTGCCGTTTCAGATGTAAGTAGCACCCTGTTTGGCAAATAGTTTACAAGGGCAGGATATGCAGCGACTATTACAAGAGCTAAAAGCTGCAATCCGATGAATGCAATTACACCCTTGTAAATCTGAACCGTTTTGACAATCGCCGGTGCAACCCCGCGCAAGTAAAACAGGGCGAAACCAAATGGCGGAGTCAGGAACGAAGTCTGGATATTGAGGCCAATCATTACACCCAGCCAAACCGCAGTGACGTTAGCTGACGGGTCTGCCAACAATATGGGCGCTACAATGGGAACTACGACAACAGCAATCTCGATAAAATCCAGGAAGAAGCCGAGAACAAAGACAACGGCCATCACAATGACGAACTTCGCCCAAAAACCTCCTGGAAGACCAAACAGGAATTCCTTTACCAGTTCTTCCCCGCCAAAGGCTCGAAATGCTGCTGTCAACATTGCAGCACCAATCAGAATAATGAACACCAACGAAGTGGTTTTGGCGGTTTCCAGCATCACTCCAACGAGGGTGTTTTCGATACGGAATGCTCGAATTCCACTCCAGACCAGCGCGATAATCAGACCGAGTACTCCGAGCAATGCCAGTGACACACCAAGTTTGTCTGAACTGGATTCGACGTTTTTTATGTTTGTGTCAAAATTTCCCAGCACAAAGAAAATTAATGTGAGGGATATCAGGGCCAGAATTACCGGCCAGTATTGGCGCTTGTGTCCTTCACGTAACCGGTATCCTGCCATGACCAAAGCGCCAGCCGCGCCAATGGACCCGGCCTGGTTTACCGTTGCTATGCCGGATATGATCGAACCGAGAACCAGAAAGATCAGAACCAGTGGTGGAACCAGGGTCATCAATACTTTGACAAAAAACCTGCGATCCATCTTTCCGTCGTAAGGAACTGCAGGAGCAGAGTTGGGGCGAAAAGCGGCCCAAATCAGAATGAAAATCATGTAAAGGCCAACCAGAACCAGACCTGGAACGAACGCTCCGAGGAACATTTCGCCAGCGCTGGTAGAACCGACATCAAAAATTGATGGCATGGAAATTTCACCGGTTGAATCTTTGTACAATGCCTTGCGGAGCGTGCTTGCCTGATCCGCCGCACTTGCCAACTGATCGGCCAGAATTATCAATACGATCGATGGTGGTATGATTTGCCCAAGAGTACCTGACGCGGCGATTGTTCCGGTCGCGAGAGAAGGTGAGTAGTTGTTGCGCAGCATGGCCGGCAAGGAAATTAATCCCATCGCAACTACGGTAGCGCCAACAATACCTGTAGTTGCTGCCAACAAGGCACCAACAAACACCACTGAAATCCCGAGACCTCCCGGTACTGGCCCGAAAAGCTGGGCCATGGTTATGAGTAGGTCTTCAGCGATTTTTGAGCGCTGCAGCATTATGCCCATGAAGATGAACAGGGGAATTGCGATCAGCGTATCTCGTTCAGGTTCCCAATAGACGCCTCGGAAATTGGTAACTCCTGCGCTGAGCCATTGTCCCGGACCACCCTGGGCAAAATAGGAATCCACGTTACCCGTAAATAGATAGCCGCAAATAGCGGCCAACACGATTGCGATGATCGAGGAACCCGGCAATGCGAAGGCAACCGGATATCCAGAACCCAGTGCAAAGGCCATCAGCAAAATCAGGAAAAGGAGAAACAGGAGTTCCATCAATTAGTGTGCTTCCCCAATGGCTTGTGGTTCATACTTACCAGGCTCACCGCGATAGTCTGCAATTGCTGCAAGAAAATAGGAAACGAACTGAATCATCATGGATATGGCAAACACTCCGAGGAATGCAGCCATCATGTATTTTACATACATGCCAAAGCCGGATTGGGTTGTTTCAAAATTAAACATGGGCGAATTGATGATCGAAGATTTTCCGCCCATGCCAACAATCAAAATTGTCCAGCAAAGCGCAATGCCCATGGTTAGGGAGCCGACCGCGTTCACCACCCCTTTTGTCTTGTCCCTGAATCCGGCGTAAAAGACATCTACCCGAACGTGACCCTCTTCAAGAAGGGTGTAAGCGCTGGCGAACAGGAATAAAGCACCATACCAAAAACGAACAAGGTCTGCCATAAAAGCTTGCTCATATGAAAAGATAAATCGCGCGAATACAATTCCCAACTCTGCCGTGACAATCATCAGAGCCAGCCAATGAAAGCCGAGTGTTCGGGTAAAAATCGCCAACACAATTGCTGCCAGCAACAATGGCATGTGAACATAAGGCCCGCGAAAATGAGAGCGACCAAGATCACGATTCAAAGCTTCGCCAACAAGTGGCTCCAGGAATCCCTCAATTCGCAAGAAGGAAATCGAGATATCGACTATCCCGATGAGTAGCACTGCCCAGAATGCGGCACGGATCAGGAACGTATTGATTGATGATATGCGCATAGAATCAATGCGAAGTGTTACCGTTGAAGTTTTGAAAACGTATAAAAGTCCAATAATCATAGTGCCGGGATACAATGCAACCTGCATCCAGGACAATGCATTCGCTGTATCAGCGGCGCTAACCAGTGCGCTGCCTGGCAAACCCACCCCATATGTAAGGAAATTGTTGACCACGAACGCCAGCATCACAGCCAAAATAGACCAGCCAAAAACACGCGAGACCAAGGTCGCACGGTTCACTGCGGGAGGTTGTATTTTGCCATCGGAATTCAAATTATCTTAGCCCCCGATATGGGAAGCGGGGCAAAGGCCCCGCTTCCCATTCTCAACAAAAGGTTCAGATTACAAACCCAGCACGCGGTTACGTTTCTGAACATATGCCATATCAGACAATTTGGTCCAGGAACCAAGTTCATTTCGTGCTGCCAAATTGTGATCATAGATCTTCTTGGAGAGTTCACTATGGTCACGGGCTTCCGCAATCACTTCCTCGGCAGCTTCGCCAAATGAATCGTAAACATCATCGTTGAATTCGCGAAGCACAACACCGTGATCATTGATCAGACGGTTGAGGTATTTACCATTGTTGGCATTTGTCTCAGCCATGGTCTGCGAGTTTTCCTCGTTACATGCGGCCTGAATAATTGCCTGCTCGTTTTTGGAAAGTGACCCCCACCAGGATGCATTAATGCCCATAGCGAGCATTGCACCGGGCTCATGCATACCAGGCCAGTAATAATACTTGGCGGCTTCATAAAATTTCATGAAGTAGTCATTGTATGGGCCAACCCATTCTGTTGCATCAATAGCGCCGGAGACCAGGTTTTCGTAAATTTGACCGCCTGGAAGGGAAACTGGAGAAGCGCCCAGTTTGGCCATGACATCACCACCAAGGCCCGGAATGCGCATCTTCAGGCCTTTAAGGTCATCTGCGCTCTCAATTTCCTTATTGAACCAGCCGCCCATTTGAACACCGGTGTTGCCCATGGCAAAATTCTTCAGGCCAAACTCGCCAGCAAGTTCGTCCCATAGTTCCTGGCCACCAGCGTACTTGATCCAGGCATCCATTTCCGTGTAGGTCAGTCCGAACGGAATACCGGTAAATGGTGCCCAACCCGGGTGTTTGCCTTTCCAGTAATAGTCTGCAGCAATGTAGGCTTGTGCGTTTCCTGATGCGACCTCATCAAATGAGTCAAATGCACCAACACGTTCGCCTGCGGCAAAATACTGAACGTTAATGCGTCCTTCAGTAAGTTCGGTTATGCGCGCGGCCAATCGTTGTGCCGGAAGGCCCAAGCCCGGGAAATCACGTGGCCACGTTGATACGATCACCATATCTTTTGATGATTGCGCTATTGCAGGTGCAGCAAGCGTTGTTGCTGCAGCGCCTGCGCCAGCAAGCGCGGCTCCGCTCAAGAATTTCCGTCTTTCCATACTCTCCTCCATTGAAACAATAATTAATTATCAACGACTTGAAAACGCGGGCAACGCTTATGATACAGACAGTATTCTGCTCTGCTCAAAGTTTGTTCGCATTCCCACAAACATCGCGATAAAGCGATGTTTGTGGCAAACCTATCGCATTGGTGAACGGAGTCAATGCGCTGAAGGTTGTAGTTATTTGCAAGCTTGATTTCAGAGCACCTTGCTACAAACAAGATAGATATGAACATAGTCCATGGCGTGACCTTCAGGAGCCTTGGCTACTAGGGATTGGTAACGGCCATAAAAATCATCAATGATTTGCGATTTTTCTTCGGCGTTTCTGTCGTTTGACAAGCCGTTTACAAAAGTTGGCTCAGACCAGGATCGCAAAGTGGGTATGTATTCTTCTGCAAATTTCACCGGGTCCTTGTGGTTTTTGGTATAGTCCTGCTCGAACGGACATCGAACTACACGCGACTCCACATGTTCCAATCTTAGTCCGGCCTGATAAACAGGACTGTTTTTGTCATTTAATGGAGTAACAAACTGTTCAGTGGTGCGGTAACATTGAGGGAAATTGGTGTCGAGAAATTCTTGGCGTGTTATTGTTCCATCATCGACAAGATTTTCCCAAATCTCGGAAAAAGTGTCGAACATACTGACACCGCCAGTATTGCCCAAATATCTGCCTTCTTCGTCAATGCCAAAATTAAAGAGACAAAGCGCGCCACCCGGCTTTAGCTCGTCAGCTCTTCGGGTGAGCATCGTTTCCCAATCTTCTGCACCTTTTTGTTCGTAGGCTTCACGTTCCTTTCCGGTTGCGCCAACCATGTGAACGTGGTTCGTAATATTGCAGGGAAGGGAAGCGATATAGTGTGATGCGGTTGCAGAAAATCCGAGGTCAAGGGTTTCCCCGGGTACTATCAAGTCATGAAATGATGTTCCGGAAGTCATCACATGGATACCCGGGATTTCATCAAGATAGCTGTTAATATCGGTCAAACCGTGAACAATCTGAAATACCTGGCTGAAATCATTACGAGGCAGGTCTGTATAGATCATTTCTATTGGCCGACCCGGCACCTGCTTGCGGACTTCTCCCAGAACACGGCGCCATAGGTCAATTGAAGTGCCACCATCTGCAGCACCCATATCGGTTGCGCGAAACACTGAACCATCATCAGTCAGGTTCATTCGATCTATTGCTTCCAGGATCATCCCAGCCGCATTGTCCATGACGTGTTTGGCGCCGATAGTTGCCTTGGAGTAATATCCGGCACCTTTCATTGCCATGAATTTTGATGTGGAAGATTTGCTCATATTTCCCCTCAGACTTGCGAAAAGAATAATTGATACATCAATCCGTGCTGGAGGCCAGCACCAAACGTCACATGTCTATCAATGCATCAGCTTCCGTTGATCAACGGATAATCGGCAACCGGAAGCAATTAAATTAACAATGATTGCACTTCACCGTCGACAACTGGCAACCGAAAATGATTGATCAATAACGGAACGCAGTGAGCTATTCCACCACCATGAATGGTTGATCAAGTCCTTGAGGCACTACTTCATAGCCCGGCTCTTCAAGCTCATCATCAAACATTTCTGCCGGAAATCCCGGCGCGCTAATTTCGAGACCAGTCGTTTCTTCCAGCCGACGAATTATATCGTCGGATTGCGCACGTTCGCCAAATCGGTTGATGCCATCTTTTAAGATGTTGATCATTAGTGGCGAAATTTCCAATGGAACGCCGTTACGGTCGGCGATTGTCTGGAAAAGGCCGATGTCCTTTTTCACCAGATCCATCGTAAAATTGATGTCCCGGGAACCGTTGAGAATTACCTGACTCTCGGTTTCATGTACAAATGACGTACCCGATGAGATCTTGATCGCCTCGTAAGTAGTATTGAGATCCATTCCCGCAGCTTTCATCGTCACAAGTGCTTCGCAGCAGGTCAGAAGATTCGCAGTAGCCAGATAGTTAGTCATCACCTTGAGAATTGATGCAGAGCCGAGCGGACCGGTGTGCAGGATGCGGCGACCCATGGTTTTCAAGAACGGTACAATACGGTCAAACGTTTCTCGGGTGCAGCCTGCAAAAATGGAAATGTTGCCGGTTGCGGCTCGGTGACATCCACCGGACACCGGACAATCAACGGCTTCGCCTCCGCGTTCGATTACCATTGTGCCTAGCCTTTTGACTTCCGCTTCATCTGTTGTCGACATTTCCATCCAGATTTTACTAGGCATTACTTCGGGCAGCATTTGCTGCATTACCGCGTCTGAGGCAGCGGGAGATGGAAGACAAGTAATCACCGCATCGCAATCACGCATGAGTTCTGCCGGATTTTCGGCGCGTTTTGCTCCTCGCCCGACAAAAGCATCCACAAACTCGTCGTTTAGATCATGGACGGTCAAATCAAATCCGTTCCGCAGAAGGCTGCCACTTAATTTGCCGCCAACATTACCCAGACCAATGAATCCAACTTTCATAATCTCATCTCCTGAAGTGGTTTTTTGGGGAGGCAGAATTCCTCCATATGAAAAGTATCTACCAGTTGATACGCAAAATAAAATGATTAAAACTGACCATTAGACCTAAAAATTTTTGGTAGATAAATGGTATCCCGACTTCCCAATCTCATGTGGTTACGAACATTTGAAACTTCCGCCCGACATTTAAATTTTACCGAGGCCGGCAAAGAACTTGGGCTAACCCAAGCTGCAGTCAGCCTGCATGTTCGTTCGCTGGAGGCCACGCTGAACTGCCAGTTGTTTCTACGCAGGCCGAGAAGGTTGGAGCTGACGGCTATGGGGCACGCCTATGCCCACTCAATTCGCCAGTCTTTGTCGGATATTGACGTGACTACATCCAGCCTGTTCGGGACGGGTGCCAATCAAACAGTGACACTAAGAGCACCAATTTCAACGGCTACACTGTTTCTAGCTGCCCGGTTACCCGAGTTCATGAAAACCCATCCAGACATTAGCATTCGGATGATTTCTGTAATTTGGACGGAAGCACTTCAGGACGAGGACGTTGATGTTGATTTGCGTCTTGGTCATGGAAACTGGCAGGGGGTCGAGGCCGACAAAATATCAACTGAAACAGTTGTGCCCCTGTGTTCGGCAGCGATAGCTGATAGAATCGGGACGCCAATTGATTTGTTAGGCTTCCCCCTTATTCATATTCTTGGTCATGAAGACCATTGGGAGAGATATCTTGCACCTCATGGATTGAATACGGGTCAAGGTCAGGTTCGATATCTGGTGGATACAACCACTGCCGCCGTGGCACTTGTATGTGCAGGGGACGGTATCGCAATGGGTTTGTCGAGATTTGTGGAGACGTCAAAAACATGGGGAGCGGTAGTTGTTCCCAATGCCAAGCCAGTGGAAATTGCTCAAGCGCATTATTTGACTTCGCCCTTTTCAGGTGATGCAAATAAACTGGCTGCAACACTCTTCAAAACCTGGCTGAGAGAGTGTTTTCAGGAAACTATGCCAAATTAGCTGACAATTTTTGCCGTTTCGACAACGGCGTGAAAAAGAACTTCGGCGCCAGCAGTACTCCAATCTTTTGAGATTTCTTCCGCCTCATTGTGACTCAATCCGTCAACACAAGGGCACATTACCATTGCAGTTGGTGCAACCTCGTTTATCCAGCAGGCATCATGACCGGCACCTGACACAATATTGCGATGAGAATAACCCAGTCGTTCAGCTGCATCCCGAATTGCCTTGACGCAGTTCTTGTCAAATTCTGGTGGATCGAACTGGTTTACGATTTGGTATGAAAACTCAAGCCCAAGTTGGACGCAAATTTTTGACGCTTCTGAAAGAATGCGCTCAGCCATTCCCTCCAGTGTTTCAAGAACATGAGAGCGGATATCGATGGTGAATACTGCTTTACCCGGGATAATGTTGCGAGAGTTGGGATAGACATCTATGTGACCAATCGCGCCAACTGCATTGGGCGCATTATCCATAGCAACATTGTGGACCAACTCGGTAATCTGCGCCAATCCCCTTCCGGCATTACGGCGCAGCGGCATCGGGGTTGAACCGGTATGGCTTTCCTTGCCGGTTACTGTGCACTCGATCCATCGCAATCCCTGGCCATGTGTCACGACACCAATGTCTATGCTTTCAGTTTCAAGAATGGGTCCCTGTTCAATATGCAACTCAAAAAACGCGTGCATTTTCCGCTCACCGACCGGTTCATCGCCCTGCCAACCAATGCGCTTCAATTCATCGCCAAACTTCTTTCCTTCAGCATCTTCACGCTCAAAAACCCATTCCTGAGAGAATTGTCCCGTGAACACACCAGATGCCATCATCGCCGGGGCAAATCGTGATCCTTCTTCGTTTGTCCAGTTTGTGACTACAATGGGATGATTCGTTTTGATGTCCAAATCGTTGAGGGTTCTGACAATCTCGAGACCTGCCAGAACACCAAGAACACCATCATATCGACCGCCGGTCGGTTGAGTATCAAGATGCGATCCAACATAGACTGGCAACGCGTCCGGATCAGTTCCCTCCCGGCGCATGAACATGGTTCCCATCTGGTCGACAGACATGGTCATGCCTGCATCTTCACACCACTTTTGAAACAGTTTGCGACCTTCACCATCTTCGTCGGTCACGGTTTGTCGATTGGAACCACCGGCTATGCCCGGGCCAATCTTCGCCATTTCATGAATGGAGTCCCACAAACGATCACCATTTATCCGAAGATTCTCACCCGGTGCTGCCATCGTTGAAGTTCCTTTTGGCGATTTTAAATCCGATCTCATTATGACCGAAACGTTTTAGTTAAGCTATTTGCTCAAGGCAATCGTATTTACCATTGTCACCCTGCTTAAATAGTTCTTGCGGGTAGTAGACAATACGGGGCAAAATCGTTCAACTGGTAATTGCGGAAGCACGGGATTCATATGGATTTCGAAACTGTCACAGCGGAAGATTTCGGTCGATCTCTAAACGGATTGGGAATCAATATTTTGGTGCGGGATGTTAAATCGCAAACCAAGTTTCTATCGGAAGTCTTTGGTATGGAGGCTCATCGCGTTAACGAGGATTTTGCCATCATGACTTACGGCGGACAGGTGTTCCAGCTACATGCGGATCACACTTACCACAGCCATCCGCTGCCATCATTGTTGCCGGAAGCGGGGCCAAGGGGTGGTGGAATGGAGATTCGTCTTTACGAAACAGATCCTGATGAAGCAGCAATGCTGGCTACCAAGCACTCCCACGAAAGCCACTTGCTTCAACAACCGATCAACAAGCCGCACGGACTGCGCGAGTGCGTAATTCTTTGTGAAAACGGATACGCCTGGTTACCCAGTCGACGTTTGACCGACAAAGAGGCTGCTGAGATCAAATAGTTATGAACAGATTAATAATTTGGTGGTTCCACACCTGCGCGACGACAAGCACTTGTAAGTGTGTTGGCCATCAGCATTGCAATTGTCATGGGACCAACGCCGCCGGGAACGGGCGTGATCGCACCTGCCACTTCTGCTGATTCACCATAAGCGACATCCCCCACGAGGCGGGTTTTACCCTCACCCTTTTCCGGAGCATCAATTCGGTTGATTCCGACGTCGATGACTACTGCACCAGGCTTGACCCAGCCCGCCTTTATCATTTCAGGACGACCAACTGCAGCGACTAGAATATCAGCGGTTGCGGCCAGGGCAGGCAAGTCTTTGGTGCGGGAATGCGCAATGGTAACTGTTGCATTATCAGCAAGCAGCAGGTTTGCCATTGGCTTGCCAACGATATTGGAGCGGCCCACTACAATTGCATTCAATCCGGATAGATCGTCTTTACCCAGTGCTTTTTTGAGCAGCACCATTGAACCGGCGGGAGTACAGGGTACAAACGCTGAATCGGTTTCACCTGTGCCCAGTTTACCGACATTGATAAAATGAAAACCGTCTACATCTTTCTCGGGTGCGATTGTTTGAATTACTTTACCCTCATCGATGTGATCAGGCAGAGGGAGCTGAACGAGGATAGCGTCAATATCCTTGTCATTGTTCAGGCTCTCGACCATTTTCAGAAGATCGGCTTCAGATGTCTCTTCAGGCAGGGTATGGGTTACAGAATGAAACCCACATTCTGTGGCACGTTTCCCCTTGGACCTCACATAGACCTGACTAGCAGGGTCTTCACCTACAATTACCACGGCAATTCCGGGTACGACCCCTGTATCAGCAATGAGTTTTTTGGTAGCAACCGTTACTTTCTCCACGACTTCAGCGGCAACAAGTTTGCCGTCAATTACCTCAGCTGTCATCGGTTCCTCCCGGATTTGCAGCGTGTATATTATTTTCAGTCTTTGCTATGCACAAATTCCTGCAGAACGACAATGAAATCTTTTGAGGTTAACGCTGATTTTCCCAAGTATCTGCCTGGGCTTGCTGTAGTCCGAACAAAAAGCGAAAAACAACTTGAATTTTCATCCAATAATTGAAAATATCAACTTAAGATTGAAGCAATTCTTGCGTTTAATTGTTTGTTTACCGCGCTGCTTCATCTTGTTTGCGGTTGCCTGGGTGGGGTGAGTTTGATCACAAAACCTGATCAGCCAATTTGAGATGCGGAGAATATGGCATCCCGGTTGGGGCACTCCGGGAAATGCTGGTTTGGGGAAACCTCCGCATCTCACCAATTCGACCTCACAATTATGTCTGCATCTATCGGACAGCAATTCCGGCATTATCCAAGCCATTGCAAGTTGGGCAAAACCTTTCTTCGCTTTTGGCGCCACCATCCAATTTTGTAGATCGCTCCGCAGGAATCTTCGTAAATCCATATGCGGCTTCCGCTTCAGCATCTGCGCGAGTCTTGCCGATATCGCGCAACAGCCTGTTATCAAGTTCAAGTAAATGCCTACGTTCCTTCCAAACTTCGGCTCGCAATTCCAAATCGCGTTCCAGCCTTTGGAGATACTGCAAAACTCGGTGCAGTCTTTGTATCATGGTGGGAGAAGTTGAACTCATTTTTCCGTTCCTTTACAAATTTGAGGGCAGGTTGATATTTATCGAAAATTATTTGATAATGAAAACGAATGTTTGTGATAATATTAATAAGGAATCGTTATGAAAGAAGTTCCGCGTCGTGATATAGATATTGCCTTGTTGCGGGCATTTATTGCCGTCATTGAAACGGGCGGAATGACCAGCGCAGCCAAATCGCTCAATCTTACCCAAGCTGCTGTCAGCCAACAGATCAAAAGGCTTGAAGAGTTGTTTGGCAAGCAATTATTTAACCGCGATCTTAAGCAACTAAGGCTAACTGCGGTTGGTGAAAGATTGGGCGGATATGCAAGGCGAATGATGTCGCTAAACGAGGAAACCTGGAATGCAATTGTTGCTCCTGATTTTGAAGGAGAAATAGCACTTGGTTGTCCGCACGATATTATTGGGGTGTTCATGCCGACAATCTTGCGGTCGTTTAGTCGGGCGTGGCCCAAAATTCGAATTACGCTTCACAGTGACAGTACACCGATACTGCTTGAAAAGCTGTCGAATGGTGAAATTGATCTGACACTAACCACCGAGCAGGGAATTTTTGGTGAAATGTTGCTTGCAGATAGTTTGGTTTGGGTTGGTATGCCCGGTGGAGCAGCGCATCGGAATTCACCTATCCCGGTAGCACTGGGTTCAGAAACCTGTGCATTTCGCGCCGCAGCAGTTGAAGCATTGTCACAAGCAGGAAGAGACTGGAATTTAATGTGCCAAGTAGGCAGTTTGGAGCCGGTTATTGCATCATTGGAAGCTGATTTGGCGGTGGCGCCGTTTTTGGCGATGACCGTTCCAAGCCAACTCGAATCCATATCGAGTGGATCGCATTTACCAAAACTTCCCACATTTTACATCAATTTACACCAACCGGAATTTTCTTCTTCAGCGATAGTAGAGGAGTTGGCGAGGCACATCAGGACAGGTTTTAGTGAACAGTTGAAAAATGCAGCCTGATTTTACCTAAACATTTCGAACCGGTGGCTGACCAGGTATGCATCCAGTTTTTTAATGTCTTGAGTCCAATTATGTGAAAGCACTATCCTTACTCTTTCAGATGTGTAGACTGACGTAATACTTTTGACTCAGGTCAAATGGTAATTTCACTATGGGAGGAATAGAATGAAGAAGACACTCAGGAAACTTGCGCTTGGTGCAATGGCTGCAACAATTGCTGCTCCAGCATTTGCTGCTGATGTTGTTATTGGTGTGCCGAACTGGCCGTCAGTACGCGTGACTGCACATGTTTTGAAGGTGGTCCTTGAAGACAATCTTGGTCTTGAAGTTGAACTTCAAAATGGCACAAACCCGGTTGTGTTTGAAGCTATGGATTCAGGTGCCATGCACGTGCATCCAGAAGTGTGGCTTCCTAACCAAGCCAACCTGGAAGCAAAGTTTGTTACAGAAAAAGGTTCAGTTCGCCAGAATCCAAATGGCGTAAATGGCGATCAGGCCATGTGCGTCACAAAAGGGACTGCTGAGCGTACCGGTATCAAGGACTTGTCAGAGCTTACAAACCCAGACATGGCCAAAAATTTTGATACAGATGGCGATGGGAAAGGTGAAATCTGGATTGGTGCTGCCGGTTGGGCTTCAACAAATGTAGAAAAGATCCGCGCCAAGTCTTATGGTTATGCTGAAACCATGGCCCTGAAGGAAATGGATGAGACTCTGGCTCTTGCTGAAGTAGATAACGCTGTAGCTCAAGATCAGAACATCGTGTTCTTCTGCTATACGCCACACCACATGTTTGCATTGCATGAGTTGGTTATTCTTAAAGAACCGGCATATGACGAAGCCAAATGGGACGTGAAGCAACCGACCGATGATCCACAGTGGCTTGAAAACTCAAGTGCTCCTGTTGCATGGAATACTGCAAAGCTGAAAATCCACTATGCAACAAGTCTTGAAACTGACCAGCCTGCAGCGGCCAAACTGCTGTCCCAGGTAAATCTGGACACGGATACAGTTTCCAAGATGACCTATGCATTGGTTGTTGAAAAGCAGGATCCTGCTGAATACGCCAAGAAATGGGTTGCTGATAATGCGGCAACTGTTGACTCCTGGTTGAAATAACGGGTTATTCTTAAACACTTTTCTGCAGGCGGTAATTTTACCGCCTGCAGTATCAAAAGAAGAACGCGCACAATTTCTCAAAGTAGCGCGTCAAATTGTTTCCAAGGGGGTTATACACAGTGAGTGAAGACGTCATTGTTCTGGACAATGTCTGGAAAATTTTCGGTGAACGAGCACTTGAGGCGATGGATGCCGTCGAAAAGAGGGGACTGACAAAACCGGAAGTTCTGCAAGAATTCGGTGCGGTTGTGGGTATCGCGAATTGTTCTTTCAAAGTTGGCCGCGGGGAAATATTTTGTGTGATGGGTTTGTCCGGTTCCGGCAAGTCCACCATGGTTCGACATCTCAATCAGTTAATTGCTCCTACCTCCGGCAAGATTACGGTACTTGGCAAAGATATGGTCAATCTTGCAGGTGAAGAGCTTCGCGAGATGCGGGCAAACCACATTGGCATGGTTTTCCAGCACATGGCGCTGCTACCGCACAGGACGGTACGCGACAATGTTGGTTTTCCATTGCAAGTCCGAGGTGAGCCAAAATCAATACGTTGGGAGATTTCCCAGAAATGTTTGAATTTGGTGAATTTGGATGGATATGAAGATCGATTCCCACGTGAACTATCAGGTGGTATGCAGCAGCGTGTCGGTTTGGCACGCGCACTTGCTTCCGATCCGGAAGTGCTTTTGATGGATGAGCCGTTTTCAGCACTTGATCCACTTATCAGGCGACAGTTGCAGGATCAGTTTATGGCGCTGTCTGCGGAACTGAACAAGACAACTGTTTTTATCACCCATGACCTGGACGAGGCGATTCGTATTGGTGACCGGATTGCGATCATGAAAGATGGGCTAATTGTGCAAATTGGCACTCCGGAAGATATTGTTACAAAACCCGCGGATGATTACGTCAGGGATTTTGTCGAAGGTATCTCGAAGTTGAAACTTGTATTTGCGCATTCAATCATGGAGAAGATTTCCAAATACAAACCCACTCGAGGACAAAATCTTGCAAAGAGCCCCCGAGCTCATCATGGGACCAACCTTGATCAGCTAATCGATATCGCAACGACTACCGACCAGCCAATTGTCATTCAGAATGACAAGGGGAAAGACGTTGGCGTAATAAGTAAATCCAGGCTGCTCAAAGGAATTCAGGGAGGCAAGGCATGACTGATACAGGCCTCGAACTTGGTGCTAGCGAAACGGACCACTCCGTTGGTGAATTTGCCAAGGAAAATCGGGAATACTACACCTCAGAATTTGAAAAAATTCAGGGCACCACTGGCATGGTGTGGTCCTGGAACACCATGGCAGCCGTGCTTGGTCCAGTTTGGGGTGCATTCCGTGGTGCATGGGGATTTTTTTGGACATTCCTGGTATTGGAATTATTTGTTCTGGTTCAACTGGGACGCGGACTGTGGGGTGAACTTGGTGCCGATCAGTTGGCGCGTTATGAACGTTTGATTGTCAATATTCAAAAGCGAGAGCAGCAGGCTGCAGAAGCCTTGGCTGCAGGTGATCAGGCAGATCATGATGCAAAAATGAATATTGCAGCAAACCTCAAAAAAGTGGCGGAAACTGCAAAGCAGGCAGCAGCAGAAGCAGCAACAGAAGCGACAACAATATTATTGACTGCTTTGGTGTTGCTGGTTTTGGTGAAAGTATTCGAAGGTTTTTATGCCAACATCGCGTATGAGAAACAGTATCTGAAGTGGCGGGCGAACCCAAACGTGCAGTCTGGAGTATCCTGGCCCAATGTTGTTTTCGGCGGATTGCTGTTAATTGCCATTTGGCCGCTTACCTTGTTTCGCTTTACCGTTACGGATCCAGATGCAAAATTGAGCGCAATAACTGGTGGATTTATCGGGGGCAAGATTACCATTACCGAGTTTCCAGTAGGCAAGGAATACTTTGGTAAGCTTGCTATTATGGGTGACGCGGGCTTTGATTGGCTTGCTGCCAACTTCGGTGACTTCTTTCATGGAATTACTGCAGCAATCAAAGCGGTATTGGATGGACTGGAAATCATTTTAATCCAAACTCCGTGGCCAGTTGTAATGGTCGTAATTACGGTTATGGCATTCCGTCTTGCGGGCATTCGGGTTGCCATATTTACTGCAGCATCCCTGCTCTATCTCGCATTTATGGGGCTTTGGGAAATCTCAATGATCACTGTTGCGCTAATTGGTGCCGGTGCATTCTTGTGTGTCTTGTTTGGAATCCCGCTGGGTATCTGGTTTGGTAAATCCAAACGGGCTTATGCCATGTCGGAACCGATACTCGACTTTATGCAAACCATGCCTGCCTTCGTGTATCTCATTCCGATTATCGCTTTTTTCGGCACTGGCAAACCTCCTGGTGTTCTGGCTACGATTATCTTTGCGATGCCACCAGTTATCCGTCTTACTGCACTCGGTATGCGTGGTGTACCTGAGCCAACTAAAGAGGCGGCAGTCGCATTTGGTTGTTCAAAGTGGCAATTGTTGCGCAATGTTGAGATTCCGCTGGCTATGCCTTCGATCATGACTGGTATCAACCAGACAATTCTGATGTCGCTCTCCATGGTGGTGATTGCATCGTTGATTGGTGCTGAAGGTCTTGGAGCCTTGATCCTTGAAGCATTGCAATATGCTGCCAAAGGCCAGGGCCTGCTTGGCGGACTTGCTATCCTGTTCTGTGCCATGGTCATCGACCGTATAGCGCAGGGAATGTATCGTCGCAGCGCGAATGCGGTGTAAGCTGAAGACAATATGAAATATCAAGGGCTGGTGCTTGTTAGTTTTGCACCGGCCCTTTTTCTTTTGGATGTAGCAGCGCAACTGAACCCTGGCCGCTGATTTCCCGCAGAAGTTTCAGTTTTATAGCTTGCCCAAAATCTTCATAGGAGGTTGCCCGGATAGCAAAAGATCCCGGCCCGGTAATTACGTTATTATAGAAGTAGGCAGTTAGTACTCCGGTTGGATCAATTGCCAAACCATTGACTGTTACACCGTTTTTCTGTGCGATGGTTTTGGCATAAGATGGTGCTGACCCGGCATTGTAACGATCGTCTGCTGACACATCGATTATCTGCCTCAAACCATCGAACTGGTTTCCCACCAAAAGGTCCACGGAATACAATACTACTTCCCCAAGAGCCGTGCCGGATGCCGCCAGTTTACTGGCATATTCCTCAATCGCCCGAGAAAAGGCGATTGACTTTTCCGGGCTGTTAATGTGCATCCAATAAACCGATTGCACTTGATTAAAACGAGAACCCCATTCAACGAATGTTACGGCCATTCCGGTAGGGCCAAGCCCGTTTATCGCTGCAATGATCTCTGCGTCCTTGAACGCATCAACGTAACCGCGAACCTGCAGAGTGTATTCTCGTTCATCTACGCTGGATGAAGCGTCCGCTGCCAAAACCAGTTCAAGTGCAACTGGCGTTTCGGAAACTGCGTTGGAGCAGGCTCCAAGACAAAGACCAAAAACACTAAAACTGGATAAAAATCTCTGCCTTGTGACAAATCGCATGAATGCAAGTTAGCTTCCGGGCAAGAAAAGGTCATTACAATTGTTAGTCATCCAGAGCTTTCTTCTTCGTATCCTGTTTGCGTGGCAACAAGCCACGTGCGATGACTTCCGCCTGCATCTCTGCTGCACCTTCAAAAATGTTTAGAATTCGCGCATCAGCGAGAATTCTGGAGATCGGGGATTCCAGGGCATATCCAATGCCACCATGTATCTGTAGGGCATTATCCGCTGCTGACCATGCCAGACGTGCAGCAAGCAGCTTGGCCATACCAGCTTCCACATCACAACGCCCACCTTGATCTTTCTTGCGAGCTGCCATGAAACTCAATTGACGTATTCCTGTGATCTCAACCACCATGCGAGCGAGTTTTCCATAAATGCGTTCGAATTCAATAATTGGCTTGCCAAACTGCTTTCGGCTCTCGGCGTATTCAAAGGCAATTTCCATTGCATTTACCGCGACCCCGAGTGCCCGTGCCGCGGTTTGAATGCGTGCGCTTTCGAAAGTATTCATCAGTTGCCGAAATCCCTCCCCCTCGCATTCTCCAAGGGCAGATGAAACTGGAACGCGAAGCCCATCAAAGGACATCTCGTATTCCTTCATGCCGCGATAGCCAAGAACTGGAATTTCTCCACCATCAATTCCGGTATCAGGAAACGGGTTCGCTTCGTCACCGCGAGTTTTCTCAACCAGCAACATGGTCAATCCACGATGCCCTTTTTCTGAAGGATCCGTACGAACCAGCAATGTCATCAAATCGGATCGCGCTGCGTGGGTAATCCAGGTTTTGTTGCCCTTGATAACATATTCATCCCCCTGTTTGACCGCTTTCGTTACCAGGCTAGCCAGGTCAGAACCGGTATCCGGCTCTGTAAATACAGCTACTGGAAGAAGCTCACCTGATGCGATTTTGGGCAGGTAAGTATTTTTTTGGGTGTCCGTACCGCCGTTGATTATCAATTCTGCGGCAATCTCGGAGCGAGTGCCAAGACTACCAACGCCAATGTAACCGCGTGCCAGTTCTTCCGTGACAACGCACATGGCGAGTTTACCGAGTCCCGTTCCTCCGTGTTCCTCGGATATCGTAAGTCCAAATACGCCTAGCTCAGCCAACTGTTTTACCGTGCCATCGGGTATTAGCTGATCTTTCAAATGCCACTCATGAGCATTGGGGATTATCTCTTTATCGGCAAAATCGCGAAATTGGTGAGTGATTTCTTCAAATGTTTCATCCAACCCCCGATCGCCCCATATATTCATCCCAGTGGCTTTTCGCAGCAGGCATTCTTCGACGATCTGATTTGCCAATGTTGCGATACCAAAAGGTTTAAAAAATGTGCAGGCACTAGTGTTGGAAAATGTATTTGCAGCTTCTTCGGTATCCAAATTTGACGGTCGAATGATTTCATCCTGACTCATTGAGATTCCATGAATCATTTGACTGGAATATTCATTGAACAAAGCAGCAGCTGATAGTTGCTCAAGTCTATGAAATCGATTTTGATCAGCGAGTGCTTCCGCCCATTCCAATGTAGCTGCGAGTACTTCTGAATATGCGGATATCCAGGAAAACCCGTGGCGTTGAAACTGGTTTTCAGGCGGGGCACCGGAAAGTTTCTCGCTGATTTCGGCGCAATAAACACGAGATGCAGTGACGGCGGTGTGCATTGACTTCAGCAGAGTTGAAGCGTCCGGGAAATTCTCACCCATTGTCGTCATCCAGCAAGTCTTGCAACACGGACTGTTTGTCAGCACCAACATTAGACGCTGCCTTTACAGACTTTCGCTTCATGCTTGAAAATGTGAGAGGAGACCCGGCAATTAGCATATTGCCGATTCCCGGTTGGTCAATTTTCTCAAACATTGGATTTTCGATTGAGGCTCGCGGATCGTTTTCAACCATCTCGCAAAATGTTTGATAAGGCCCCCAGAGTATTCTGGCCTTATCAAAAACATCGGCAATATCGGAATAATTGCGAGATTTGGACCAGCTTGTCAGGACAGCGAGAATTTCTTCGCGAACGTGGTATCGACCACTATCGTCCGTCAAGTCCTGGCCAGTCCTGTCGGCTATTTCTGCCATAGCATCAATTGTGTCAGTCGCCTCAAGAAGTGCAGTCCAATGGCGTTTCGTAAGGATGGTTACCATTACTTGTCGGCCATCATTGGTTGGTAGATTATGACCAAATGCACCATAAAGATGATTGCCGATTGCAGGACGGTTTTTGCCCAGAACTTCAGCTTCTCCCATGTATCCAAGGTTTGAAACGGTTGAATAGGCTATATCTGACAAAGCCAGTTTTACATGCTGACCTTTACCGGTTTTCCGGCGGTGGCGTTCCGCAGCCAGAAGGCCGGTAGCAAGGGTCATGCCGGCGAGCAAATCCCAGGCGGGCAACACGCTGTTCACTGGATTGTCGGGCGTTGCATTTCCGGTTGCGAAAGGAATACCTACGGCACAATTCACCGTGTAATCCACCGCCGCAGTGCCGTCGTGATGTCCAGTCAATGATACAAGAATTAAGTCGGGTCTTACCTTCCTGAGTTCTTCATACTCCAGCCACTTTGGGCCTGTTAGGTTGGTTAGAACGATCCCGCCATCTTCTCCACTTGCTTCAAGCAGTTTGCGGAATGTCTCGCACCCATCTTCCTGTTTAAGATCAAGTGCGACTGAGCGTTTACCTTTGTTCAAGCCAGCCCAGTAAATGCTATGTCCGTCTTCTGTCAGGGGCCACCGCTTATAATCAATCCCACCCCCGGGTGGGTCAACTCTGATAACATCAGCTCCGAGTTGTGCGAGTGACAAGCCTGCAAGAGGTGCAGCGACAAAAGCCGAAAGTTCAATTATCCGCATGCCTGACAAGATGTCATACATCTATGCTTACTTCCGCCTCGGAATCCACGCTTCTGGTCTGGCCAGTTTGCTGGTCCCCCAGATAGATGGAATATCTACCTTGTTGCATTTCCTTGACGTATCGACGCAACATGAAACGCATTGCGTTGTCCGCAATGCGGTCATAGTCAATCTCGTCAATGGCGACCATTTGGAGATCGTCTGACGCATTCTCGCTGCTTGCCCCCCGGTAGAATATCAAGAATTCGTCGCTATTCTTGTCATTGTAGGCGGAAAGCAGGAAATCGAGTGACGCGTCGATGCCTCTTTTTTTAAGTGACGCCGAAAACGAATCCGGATTGGGATTAGATCCAAGTGTCTTACTGGTTGGGAGGCTGAGCTCGCCATTTGTTGGGTCGACATGGAGCAAAATGGAATTGCCATGAGCAAGGATCGCACCGATAACAGTATTTTCACCGCGACTTGCAGCATCAATGAGGGATTGTTCGAGTTCCAGCGTAAAATATCCACCGTTTACATATCCCAGCGGAGAGCCTCTTTCGTAGCCATAATCGGTTACCCTTCCGATCAGAATTACATGATCCCCTGCATCGACTACATTCTCGCGCTCGCATTCAAACCAGGCATTGGTGCCATCAATCAGGGGCATACCGGAAACGCCAGATTTCCAGTCAGCAATATCAAACTTGTCTGGTCGTTGAGTGGCAAAGAGCCCTGAAACCTCCTCCTGTCCTTCCGAGAGTATATTCACCGCGAAACCGGTACTGTCGCCACAAAAGACATCCATGCTGGCAGCGTTTTTCCCAATGCAGATCAACACAAGAGGTGGATCAAGTGAGACGGAAGTGAATGAATTGGCGGTAAATCCGCGTGGTGTGCCGGTAGTTTCGCAGGTAGTGACAATGGTGACGCCGGTAGCGAATGTGCCAAATGCATTGCGCAAATCGCGAGGGTCAAACTTTTCAAGTGGCTTGGTGGAGTTGTTGCTCATAATCTTGAATATATCCGATTAAGGAATGACAATATCCTTTTATTGAAAAGGTCAGGATTTTCTACCATTGCCATATGCCTCAATTCCGGCAAAATGACCAATTGAGAATTCGGAATTTCTGCTACAATTGCTTCTGACATTTCCGGTGGATTGCCAAAATCATGGGTGCCGGTCATCACCAAGGTTGGGCACTGTATTGGATTTGATGGCGCGATCAATTCTTCCACACCATCTGCCAACACACGATAATTTCCTGAGTATACGTTTTTGTCATTGGCGTTCACCCATTTGCGGATCAAATCCATCACGTCTGGATTGCCTTCACGAAAATTGTCACCGAACCAGCGCTTGAGGGCAGCGTCTACCGTGGCGCCGGGGCCGCTGGCTCGGGCTTGCTCCACCCGATCAATGATAGCCTGTTGAGCTTCTTCTGTTCGCTTGTGTGGCGAGAAAAGAATACCGGTTGCATTCAGCATTTCCGGATAGTTCATTGCAAATCGCCGAACGATCATGCCTCCAAGTGAAAAACCCAGCACAGAACACCTATCAACTTTGCATTCGTTCAAAAGTGACCTCAACTGGGTTGAAAACAGAGTGAGGTCAGGATTTCCGTCTTGTGGTGGGGTTTGTCCATGACCAACGAGATCGTAAGTCAAAACCCTAAAAGACTGTGATAAAGCAGGAATTTGCCATTGCCACATCCTGTGATTTAATCCCAGACCGTGAACAAGAACAATTGTGGGGCCCGTTTCACCATGCCACTCGTAATTTGTTTGGTAGTTATCGCGGCTGGAAGTCATTTTTCGACCGGTTTATAGGCGATGACTTCTACTTCTACTTTCACGTCGACCAACAATTCGTTTACAACAGCAGAACGGGCAGGGGGTTGTTCTGGAAAATACTCGCCATAAACCTCATTAAATCCTGAAAAGTCGGCTCGATCCTGAAGCCAAACCATTGCCTTGACCACATCGTCTCGTGTGCATCCAGCTTCAGTAAGCGTGGCTGTTATGTCATCCAGAACTGCGCGGGTTTGTTCTTCAACAGTACCATCAGTCATTGGCTTGCCATCGTGCATTGGTATTTGGCCGGTGAGAAACACAAGATCTCCGGCCCGAACCGCTCGTGACAGTGACAATTGTCGTCCGCCGATCACCAGCGGGTCTCCAATCACCTCTTTGCCTGAAGGCTTTTTTGCCATTTCATTTTCCTCTGTTTCATAAAAACTAGCTTGGAGTGGCAAGATATTTATGCAATTATTTCGCCTGTACTTGTCGAAAAATCTTGGTTGGTGATAAGTGCTTACGGACAATATCATAAGCAAGCAACCCGCAAAGTTGCAGATCGTACCAAGTGATCGAGAGGAATGGCAGATGGCAGATCTGGCACGCTATCAAATGTTAATTGATGGGCAATGGGTGGATGCAGAGGGCGGGAAAATCTTTTCCAGTGTCAATCCAGCTACGGGTGAAATCTGGTCTGAGGTTCCAGAAGCGAGCGAAGCGGATGTGGATCGTGCGGTCCAGGCCGCTCAAAGCGCGTTTATCGATGGTCCCTGGGCGAATATGTCGCCGACCGAACGCGGCAGGCTTTTGCGAAATCTGGCTGATCTGTTGGCAGAAAACTCGGAAGCGTTGGGTCGCACGGAATGTGTGGATACAGGCAAGCTTTTTTCTGAGACCCGTTGGCAGGCGAAATATATCGCCGATTTCTTTCACTATTTTGCAGGTTGTGCGGACAAGATTCACGGTGAAACTCTCCCCATCGACAAGCCGGACATGTTTGCCTTTACCTCCCGTGAACCGCTCGGCGTGGTTGCGGCAATAGTGCCGTGGAACTCTCAACTGTTTCTGGTCGCAGTAAAAATTGGTCCGGCACTTGCAGCAGGTAATACTGTTGTATTGAAGGCTTCTGAACATGCATCCGCTGCAATGCTGGAATTCGGCAAGCTTGTCGAAAAAGCGGGAATTCCGCCCGGGGTTGTGAACATTGTTACCGGGCATGGCGACCCGTGTGGCAGAGCGCTAACATCTCATCCTCTGGTCCAGCGCATCTCCTTTACGGGTGGCCCGAATGCCGCCAAGCATGTGCTTCATAATTCAACCAACAATTTTGCTGAAGTTTCATTGGAGCTCGGAGGCAAGTCACCATTTATCGTTTTTGAAGACGCAGACATTGAGAGTGCAGTAAATGGTTCGATTGCTGGAATTTTTGGAGCCGCTGGACAAAGCTGCGTGGCCGGTTCCCGACTCTATCTGCATGAATCAATTGCAAATGACTTCCTGGGACAAATGATAGAGCTTGCCGGTCAAATTCGTATTGGCGATCCACTTGAAGAAGAAACCCAGATGGGTCCGCTTTGTACTTCTGGCCAACTTGAACATATTCAAAAAGAAGTAGCCTTTGCCTTGGAGGAAGGCGGGAAGCTACTTTGTGGCGGCAAACAACCATCAGGGATGAAAGGTGGTTTATTTTATGAACCAACGATCATTGAATGCAAAAGCCAGCAACAAAAAATTGTCGATACAGAACTGTTTGGACCGGTACTAAGTGTTCTACGCTTCAAGGATGAAGATGAAGTGATACAGCTTGCAAACGATACGGTTCACGGACTTGCAGCTGGAATTTTCACAAGTGATGCGGCGAGATCAATGCGGGTTGCAAAGGCCGTAAGGGCAGGAATTGTATGGGTGAACACCTATCGCGTGGTTTCTCCAATAGCTGAGTTCGGTGGTTTCAAGGGTTCCGGTTATGGTCGCGAATCCGGATTTCAGGCGATGTACGATTACACCAGACCAAAGACGGTTTGGTTCAATACATCCAAAGCACCCATGAGTAATCCATTTGTAATGCGGTAGCGGTTAGCTGGAACCGAAGTATTGAGGGAATATGGAACCCAATCTATCATCGTTGGCACATCGAAGGTTTTCCAAGATTGCATTTGTGTTGATTCCACGATTCAACATGATGACCTTGATGACAACTATAGAACCTCTCAGAATTGCTAACTATCTTTCACCAAAACTACTGTTTGACTGGCGGTTTTTCTCTTTTGACGGAGAAAGGACACCCGCAAACAATGGAATGGAAATTGATTGTACCAGACCGGATTCATCTGAACAATTTGATGTTGTTTTTGTGGTCGGTAGTTGGGGATGTGAAAGGTATGTCAATCCGGATGTAGTGAATTGGATCCGCCGACAGGAAAGACTCGGCAGTTTGGTGTGTGCTTTTGAGTTAGGTGTATATGTACTTGCAAAGGCCGGTTTGCTGTCCGGTCGTGCCGCTACTACTCACTGGTCATGTATGGCAGGTTTTGCCGAACAATTCCCAAACGTGGATTTGCGTGAGCAGCTATTTACAGTGGATGGCAACATCATAACCTGTGCCGGGGGCACCAGCGGTATAGATCTGATGCTTCAGTTGATTGGCACTTGCCACAATGAGCAATTGTCAGCGGAGGTAGCAGATCAGATCATGCATCACCCCACGCGCAAGGGTGAGGCAGCACAGCGGCATACGCTGGGTGGTACTTCTGATACAATTCATCCAGATGTCGCAGCTGCAGTCAAGATTATTGAAGAGAATGTATCTGATCCACTGCCCATTCCCGAAGTTGCCCTCCAAATTGGCCTTTCACAACGGCAACTGGAGCGTTGCTTCAAACGTCATATGGGGTGTTCTGTTGTGCAATTTAGTCAGCTGATGAGACTTCAGTATGCCAGGGTATTATTGACGACAACCCGAATGTCCATACGCCAGGTTTCGGTAGCCAGTGGTTTCAATTCCATGTCGCATTTTTCTTTCGCATTTTTCAAATGCTTTGGAAAGAAACCAAGCCGGTATCGTCAGGCATGGCCAGACAACGAGCCCGCGCCTTCGTGGAGAGGAACAGTTTATTCTTTGGTTGAAGCATCAAGGTTAAAAGCGAAACGCAAAGAACGTGCCAGCAAGTTTTAATTGCGTTGATCCAGTTATTTGAAAGCGGGTATGACCTCATCGCAGAATAGTTTAAGCGATTGCTTCTGTTCATTGTGTGCTTGACCGGTCGCTGTGTAGAACACAAACTCATCAACACCAAGCGCTTCATATAACTTCAATTTCTTTATGACCTCATCGGGAGTGCCGAACATCAGGTTTTCATGCAGCATTTCGGGATCGTACTCAGTGCGATTTTCCAATTCAGAAAAATCGACTGCTTTTGGAAAACCGTTTTTAACATCGCCCAAATTCTTGAACAGATTTTCAAATTGTCCTAGCTGGCGCTGAACGCATCGTATGATGTCATCGCGTTGATCTTTGTTTGAATAAACTGCGGACTGTCTCATCATGGCGAACACCGGTTTGCGACTGCCGGGATTTGCATCCATCGCCTCATCGAGGCGTTGTTTGTAAACTTCCGCCTCATCCATTCCGCGAGTCAAAGGCCATGAGAGAATGTTGCAGTTGTGCTTTACCGCATAATCGTAGGTAATTGGCGCGCGGGCGGCGACCCAAACCGGAACTTCTTCTTGTAATGGTTTCGGCACTGACGTTGATGTCGGGAATGACCAATACTCACCCTTATGTTCATAGTCGCCGGCCCAAAGTGCGCGAACGGCCGGTAACATTTCCTGCATGAATCGCCACGCGTCTGATTGTTTCAGGCCGGGGACCATTCTATCAAACTCCCGTTGATAAGCACCGGAACCGATACCAAACTCCAGTCGACCGCCGCTTACCAAATCAGCAAAGGCTGCCGAACCTGCCAGTTTGATTGGATGCCAATAGGCCGCGACTGCAACTGCCGTTCCCAGCCGAATTGTGTTGGTATGACCGGCCCACCACGTCAGAATCTGAAATGGATCGGGTGCAATTGTCATTTCAAGGGCGTGGTGTTCGGCAGACCAGACGGTGGTGAAGCCGCCAGACTCCGCCATTTGCACCATTTCCAAATTGTGCTTTGCGACGTCGCGCATATCCAGGTTTGCGTCGAGTCTTTCCAGATTCACAGCCAGTTGAAACTTCATGGCACCCTCATAGAATTCGGTCTTTGTTCACCCGTATCATGGAGAGAATGGAGTATAGTTCTGCAGGTCGTTCGTCACCAAGTGTCGATTTTTCGACAACAGGATACGGCTTTTACCTTTCCATGTATCATGTTCCATACGACAGCAATTCGTGCCAGAATAATTGCATCGAAAGGAATAAATTTGGGTGCACTGGCGGGATTAAAAGTTGTGGAGATGGTTGCGATCGGACCATGTCCTCTGGCAGGTCAGTTGCTGGCTGATCATGGCGCTGATGTAATAGTTGTTGACCGTGCTTCGGGTCTCGATTTGAGCAAGGATGTAACCCGTCGTGGGAAATGTTCCATTGCGCTTAATCTGAAGAATGATCGCGGTATTGATGCATTCATGGAGCTATTGTCGAAAAGTGACGTTTTGATTGAAGGATTCAGGCCAGGTGTCATGGAACGCTTGGGTATCGGTCCGGCGCAATGTCTAAAGGAAAATCCGTCATTGATTTATGGACGTATGACTGGTTGGGGGCAAAGTGGTCCAATGTCCCAGATGGCTGGGCATGACATCAATTATCTGGCATTGACCGGGTATCTTCACGCAATTGGCAAAGCTGGCGAACCGCCGGTGCCGCCGCTTAATCTGGTGGCAGATTATGGCGGTGGAACCATGTTCTTGTTGTTTGGAATTTTGTCCGCTCTTTTTCAACGGCATCAATCTGGAAAGGGGCAGGTAGTTGATGCAGCAATGATAGATGGTGTTCCGGCAATGATGGGACTGGTTCACACTGAGATCGCTCGCGGTACATGGATAAATGAACGCGAAAGCAACCGGCTTGACGGAGCGGCTCCGTTTTACCGATGTTATGCAACTGCAGATGAAAAGTTTGTTTCCGTTGGTGCGCTTGAGGCACAGTTCTTTGCGGAACTGATATCAAAACTTGATCTGGATACTGCTTGGTGTGAACGACAATGGGATCGCTGCAAGTGGCCGGAATTAATTGAACTGTTGGGAGTCAAATTTTCAGGCAAATCCCGTGATGACTGGGCCGAATTATTTGATGGAAGTGATGCTTGTGTAGTACCTGTCCTTGATTTTTTTGAAGCAGCTAATCATCCTCACAACAAAGATCGGGATAGTTTTGTCCGGCCTGATGGAGTGCTGCAGTCCAATATCGCACCTCGCCTAAGTGGGAATAAATTTGATACGCCAGCCATGTCTCAACTAAGTGGTGCGGAAGGGAAAGCGATCCTTTCAGGTTTGGGGATTGGCGATGAGGTGATTGAAGAACTGCAAAAAGCAGCAGTGTTGCTTTGAACGGATTAATCAACCAATAATTTCGGTTTAGGCATCAAGTAGAAAAGTAAGAAAATACATTGTTCATTGAAACATTTGGGCGGAGGATTGGGTGAAACATATTAGTGCTGCAGCAATGGGTCGCGAAATTGCTTCTGGTAAAATCGATCCGGTAGAAGCGGCTGAAAGCTGTTTTGAAAAAATCGGGAACAGCCGGATCCAGGATGCGGTGTTTGCGCGTCTAACCTATGCTCGGGCAATCAAGGAAGCAGAAGCTGCGAGAACACGCCAAAAGAATAGTGCTCTCTTGGGTCCCCTGGATGGTGTCCCCGTCTCATGGAAAGATTTATTTGATACGGCGGGAATACAAACCGAGTCAGGAACTCCGTTGTTAAAAGGCCGGGTTCCAGATGCTGATTGCGAGGTTTTGCGCCGGGCCACTGCTGCCGGTACGATTTGCGTTGGAAAGACACATTTGTCAGAGCTTGCATTTTCTGGCCTCGGCATTAACCCGAATACGGGTACCCCGCCGAACATACATGATCCAAATCTGGCACCTGGCGGTTCATCATCAGGCGCTGCTGCTTCGGTGGCATTTGGATTTGTACCGATCGGTATCGGCTCAGATACCGGCGGTTCGGTGCGCATTCCGTCCGCCTGGAATGATTTGGTTGGGTTAAAAACGACGGCTGGTCTGGTCCCAAACAGAGGCGTTGTATCTCTGTGTCCGTCCTTTGATACAGTTGGACCACTTTGTTTGACCGTAGAAGACGCAGCGTTGATGCATGGTGTATTGACGAAGGGCGATGTTAAACCACCAAAGGAAAAACCACTTTCAAAATGCAGGTTTCTCGTTAGTGAAACTGTAACTCTCGAAGGATGCGAAACGGAGCAATTGAAAGGTTTTGAAGAAGCTGTCGAAGCCTTGGCAAAAGCCGGTGCCAAAATTGAACGCGGACCTGTTGAAGAATTTGAGAAAACAAGTCCGCTTAGTATCAAGCTGTTTCCATATGAAGCCTATCAATCCTGGGGTGCAGAGATTGACGCCAATCCCGGTGTTGTTTTTGCACCGGTTGAAAGCAGGTTTGGAATGGGTCGGGATATTTCTCGGGGAACATTTGAACAGGTCTGGTGCGAAACACTGTTACTACGCGAAACATATGTGAAGAGGGTTTCTGATTATGATGCGGTGTTGGCACCTACAGTTGCGATAGGACCACCAAATGTAGAGGCACTGCTCAATGACCATGATGCGTTTTCGAGCTCTAACCTTTTGGCATTGCGCAACACCCGATTCGGCAACACACTGGGTCTGTGTGCGCTGACATTGCCAACCAACAAGCCCGCTTCCGGGATCATGTTTCTTGGTTTGCCATTGACTGAAGAATTACTACTTTCAATTGGATTATCCGCTGAAAAGATCGTTCGTACCATTTAATTTAAAAACAAATTCATTGCACTCAAATTTCACATTCTGCGGCATTGCAACTGCGAGGTTTTTAGGTAATTTGGAAAAGGGCTGATACCAAAGGGAGAAATCAATGAAGACGCGTGCCGCTGTGGCTTTCGAGGCCGGTAAACCACTTGAAATTTGCGATGTTGATCTGGAAGGCCCTAAAGAGGGTGAGGTGCTGGTCGAAATCAAGGCAACCGGTATTTGCCACACGGATGAATTTACCCGGTCCGGTGCTGATCCTGAAGGTATCTTTCCGGCAATTCTGGGGCATGAGGGCGCAGGAGTAGTGGTTGATGTGGGTTCGGGCGTTACATCGCTCAAAAAAGGGGACCACGTTATCCCGCTTTACACGCCCGAATGTCGCGAGTGTGATTACTGCACGTCAGGAAAAACCAATCTTTGCCAGAAGATTCGTGTCACCCAGGGTCAGGGATTGATGCCCGATGGCACCAGCCGTTTTTCAATCAAGGGTGAGAAAACATTTCATTACATGGGGACTTCCACATTCGCCAATCATACAGTAGTTCCGGAAATTGCACTTGCCAAAGTTCGCGAAGACGCTCCATTTGAATCAATTTGCTACATTGGTTGTGGTGTTACCACTGGTATTGGCGCTGTCATTAATACCGCAAAAGTTCAACCCGGCGACAATGTGGTTGTCTTCGGGCTTGGCGGCATCGGTCTTAATGTAATCCAGGGCGCTCGTCTTGCCGGTGCCAACATGATTGTTGGCGTTGACCTTAACCCGGCACGCAAGGAGTGGGGTGAGAAGTTTGGCATGACTCACTTCGTCAACCCTAAAGAGGTTGAAGGCGACATGGTGCCATATCTGGTTGATTTGACGGGTGGCGGTGCTGATTACTCGTTTGAGTGTATCGGCAATGTGGATGTCATGCGTACAGCGCTTGAGTGCTGTCACAAGGGATGGGGTACTTCTATCATCATTGGCGTGGCTGGTGCTGGTCAGGAAATCTCAACCCGGCCATTCCAGCTGGTAACCGGTCGCAATTGGCGCGGAACGGCCTTTGGCGGTGCCAAGGGACGGACCGATGTGCCAAAGATTGTCGACTGGTACATGAATGGCAAAATACAGATTGATCCAATGATTACGCACACCATGCCGCTTGATGACATCAACAAGGGCTTTGACCTGATGCATCACGGAAAATCAATACGCGGAGTTGTAAAATTCTAGCATGGTGAAACCAAAGTTTATCGGCATTAATCACGTTGCGCTTGAAGTTGGCAATATCGACGAAGCTCTTGAATTTTATGGGCGTTTTTTCGATTTCACTCTTCAGAGCCGAAGTAAAGATATGGCATTCATTGAGATGGGTGATCAGTTCATTGCCCTCTCTGCACCGCGTGAACAGCCTCGTGACATTGATCGGCACTTTGGTCTGGTAGTTGATCAGCGAGCGGGGTTGCGAGAAAAGCTGGAAAAGGCAGGAGTGGAAATTGTTACTCCAAAGCGTTTGGATTTTATCGACCCATGGGGCAATCGTATCGAGATTGTACCGTATGAAGATATCCAATTTGTAAAACAGCCCGGTGCACTGGAATTGCTTGATGCTGGCAGGCTTCGTAAAACAGATGCGGCAAAGCAAGAGTTGCTCGATAAAGGTATCGAACCACCGGCTGGGGTTTAATGTATTTGATGCTTCTCACCAACTGCAGTGTTGCTGAATGAAAATTTACATTGATGCAGATGCCTGCCCGGTAAAAGATGAAGCTATCCGCGTTGCGGAAAGGCATGGCATTCTGGTTGTCATGGTAGCTGATGGCGGATTGCGCCCATCGAGAAATCCATTGGTGCAAAATCACATTGTGGCCCAAGGTGCGGACGCAGCTGATAACTGGATAGCGGAAAACATCGGTGATTCTGATATTTGTGTCACTTCAGATATTCCCTTGGCAAAGCGCTGCCTCGAAAATGGTGCAGCAGCACTAAAACCAAACGGCAAGGAATTTGATGAAACGAATATCGGGATGGCGCTCGCCATGCGCGATTTGAATCAGCACATTCGCGAAAGTCAACAAACACAAACCTTCAATGCGTCATTTAACAAGACCGACCGCTCAAACTTCTTGCAGGCTCTGGATAGATTGATACAAAAGCGGAAATAATTTTCAACAAGGCAGAAATCATGAAAACCGTCTCAACGAACAAATCCCACGGTGGCGTTCAGGGTGTCTATTCACACGAATCGACCAGCTGCAATTGTGAAATGACATTTGCGGTTTTTGTGCCGCCGCAATCCGAAAAACAAAAGTGCCCGATACTTTATTATTTGTCTGGTCTTACCTGTACCCATGCCAATGTCATGGAAAAGGGAGAGTATCGTGCAGCTGCTACCAAGCATGGCATGATAATCGTTTGCCCAGACACCAGCCCTCGCGGTGACGTTGTTGCTGATGAAGACGTATATTTTTTTGGAAGTGGAGCGGGATATTACGTGGATGCCACTGAGGAACCTTTTGCCAAACATTACAACATGTATTCGTACGTAACGACGGAATTGCCTTCATTGATTAGCGAGCATTTTAATGCAGACATGAGCCGCCAATCGATTTTTGGCCATTCGATGGGTGGTCATGGGGCGATAACAACAGCGTTGAAAAATCCTGATCAATACAAATCGGTATCCGCATTTGCGCCAATTTGCGCACCTTCTAGTACTGAATGGGGCAGTAATGCGTTCTCGAAGTATTTGGGTGACGAGAGTTCTTGGCGCGGCTATGACAGCGTTGCCTTGATTGAAGATGGCAATCGGGTAAATGAAATCCTGGTAGATCAGGGCGATACTGATGAATTTTTAGATTCGGGCTTGCGTCCACATCTTCTGGAGGGCGCATGTAAAGATGCGGGTATTGCGCTTACCCTGCGAATGCAGGACGGATACGACCATTCCTACTATTTTATTTCTTCGTTTATGGCCGATCACATTGCCTGGCATGCTGAACGGCTTTGACGCGTTGACGCTTTTATCGATTGGCAATAGCCTGCAGGTACGCCACAAGTTCGCTTGCATTGGAAACTAGGATTCTGGTATGGCCGGAAAATCGAAGAAAGCTGTAACTGGCAAACCCTGGCTGGAACATTATCCGCCGGGTGTCGCTGCCGAGATTCCCCCTCTGTCATTTAATTCAATATGCGAGTTGATTGAAGATTCTTGTAATCAATATGCTGACCTCCCGGCGTTTACCTGCATGGGGAGCAGTATTACCTATTCAAGGATGTATGAACAATCCACCCACGTCGCTGCATGGTTGCAGGCCAGTGGATTGAAGCAGGGTGATCGTGTCGCGATCATGATGCCAAACATCCTGCAATATCCGGTGGTGTTGACCGGTATCCTCCGTGCAGGCATGACCGTCGTAAATGTTAATCCGCTATACACTCCCCGGGAGCTGGAACATCAGTTAAAGGACAGTGGTGCATCTGCAATATTCATACTGGAAAATTTTGCCCACACGCTGGAGCAGGTTATTGATCGAACCGATGTCAAGCATGCGGTGGTAACCTCGATGGGCGACATGATGGGCGGCCTGAAAGGCTCCATTGTTAATTTTGTAGTTCGCCGGATAAAGAAGATGGTGCCTGCCTGGTCGCTTCCGGGACACACCGCATATCAAGAAGTCTTGCGAACAAACGGCAACAACTTTTCAAAGCCCAATGTTGGCCATGAAGATATTGCGTTTTTGCAATACACCGGGGGAACAACCGGTGTTTCCAAGGGTGCGGCGCTTACCAATGCGAATATTCTTTCCAATTCCATGCAGAATGACGAATGGATGAAGGCGGCACGCAAGACTCCTGGTCAGAGGCTCTATATCTGTGCATTGCCACTTTATCACATATTCGCCCTTACGGTGAACGCGATTATGGGTATGCGCCAGGGCGCGCACAATGTGCTTATTACCAATCCTCGTGACCTTCCTGCCTTTGTAAAGGAGTTGGGCAAGTGGAAATTCAATGTCCTACCGGGAGTAAATACATTGTTTAATGCACTTTTGAACAATGAGGATTTTCGAAAACTCGATTTCAGTATGCTGTCACTGTCCATAGGTGGTGGGATGGCGGTGCAAAGGACTGTCGCGGAAGCATGGCAGGCATTGACCGGATGTCCGTTGAGTGAGGGTTACGGACTTTCAGAGACATCTCCGGTTGCCACTGCCAATCGGTTTGACGCCACAAGTTTTTCCGGAACAATCGGCCTTCCGCTTCCTTCTACTGAAATTTCAATTAGGGATGATGCAGGCAAGAATTTGCCTTTCGGTGAAGTAGGAGAAATCTGTATTCGTGGACCTCAGGTTATGGCGGGTTACTGGAACCGACCCGATGAAACAGACAATGTCATGACGAAAGACGGTTTCTTTAAATCTGGTGATATGGGTTTCATGGATAAAAAGGGTCAGACGACGATTGTTGATCGCAAGAAGGACATGATCCTGGTTTCAGGATTTAACGTGTTCCCCAATGAGGTCGAAGAAGTCGCCGCAATGCATGAAGGCATTTTGGAGGCTGCTGCAATTGGGGTTCCTGATGAACATTCTGGTGAAGTAGTCAAACTGTTTGTTGTGAAGAAGGATCCATCAATCAACGAGAAAGATGTGGCGGTTTGGTGCAAACAGCATCTCACAAATTATAAACGGCCGGAATATATTGTATTTCGTGATGAATTGCCGAAGTCAAATGTTGGCAAGATTTTGCGGCGGGAACTCCGGGACGAATAGCGTTTTCCGTTTTGCTTCCAATTTCTATTCCGCTGGTTCCGATTGAGTGGCTTTTTTCCGGTTCTTCCCAGCCTGTTTGGGCGAATTAAATTGGGTAAGCAACTCGTTTTTCATCGATTGAGTTTTTTCAACTGCTTTCTTCTTGACTGGTCCAAAGCCGCGGATTTCATCTGGCAGTCTGGCAAGTGCAACTGCGAAACGGTGATTGTCCGTGTTCAGGTTTTGAACAAGATGCTCAATCATGCTTTCGTAATCGCTGATTAGCTGACGTTCCATCATGCGCTCAGAAGAGTAACCAAACGGATCCAACGGTGTTCCACGAAGCCTTTTCAGTTTGGCAAGCAATCGAAACGCAACGATTGTCCAAGGTCCGAATTCGCGCTTGCGAGGACGGCCATTGGGATTCTTGCCACCCAGGATTGGCGGGGCGAGATGAAACCGCAGTTTGAAGTTTCCCTCGAACGTTTCAGCAATGCGTCTTTCAAAATCGCCGTTTGTGAACAGGCGGGCAACTTCGTATTCATCCTTGTAAGAAAGCAATTTGAAATAGTATCGTGCCACTGCATTTGTTAGCTCGTTTTTCTTTTCAAGCCGTGTTTCTGCTCCTTCGACTTTTGAAATCAGGTCACGATACCGACTTGCAAGTCCATTGTTTTGATACTGTTTCAAATATGTGGCACGCTTTTCAACAAGGTTTTCCAAATTATCCGGTTTAAAACTTGTCGGGCGATGCCGACTCAGCAAGTCATTTGCCTCTTCAGGGAATGCTGCAAAATGTCGACCCCAGTTGAATGCCCGTATGTTGGGCTCGACGGCAACTGCATTTAGTTCAATTGCGTGCAAGATGGATTGAGGTGCCAACGGAAGAAGGCCCTTTTGACATGCATAACCGATCATCATGATGTTTGTGGCGATTGAATCACCGCAAACGATTTCTGCAAGCTTCGTGAAGTCGATTTGACTAAGATCGGGCTTAACATACCTGGATATATCGCTAACCACCTGCTGTTCGCGAAAATCGAAATCACGGTCAAAGATAAAATTCGAAACCGGGCTAAGATGCGTGTTGATTACTGCATGCGTATTTTCCTCGCTATAAAGTGCAATACTGCCGGTTGCGGAGGCGACAACGGTGTCGGCCGCAAGCAGCAGATCAGCCTCGCCCGTTACAATTTGCGGAGAAGCAACCAAGTCGGGATCGGGAGCAAGTCGAACATGGCTCAACACAGCACCACCTTTCTGGGCAAGGCCGGCCATATCCAGAATATTGGCGGCTTTGCCTTCTATATGCGCTGCCATACCAATGATTGCACCAATTGTCAGAACTCCCGTCCCGCCTACACCGGTAATGGCGATATTGAAAATGTCATTGAGTTTCGGTGTGTCAGGTGCCGATAAATTGCTATCTGATAATTCCGGAAGTTTTGGTTTTTTGAGATCTGCCCCGTGAACAGTCACAAATGAAGGGCAAAATCCTTCAATGCATGAGAAGTCCTTATTGCATGATGATTGATTGATTTGGCGTTTCCGGCCAAATTCAGTCTCAAGTGGCTCGATGGAAATGCAATTGGACTGCACCGAGCAATCGCCGCACCCTTCACAAACCAGCGGGTTGATGAAGGCACGCTTGTCAGGATCAGGTGCCAGACCGCGCTTGCGTCGGCGGCGCAGTTCTGCGGCGCATGTCTGGTCATAAATGATTGCCGTACAACCTGGAACCTCGCGCAGATGTTTTTGTACTTCATCGATGTACTCACGGGTACGAACCTTCGTCCCCGGCGCCAAATTTTCCGAAGCATAATTTTTTGGTTCATCCGAAATCAACCAAATTTCCTTAACTCCTTCCGCCTTGATTTGTTGTGAAATCAAAGCAGGAGAAAGTGGACCGTCATGGGTCTGTCCTCCGGTCATTGCAACTGCGTCATTGAACAGGATTTTGTAGGTTATGTTGACGCCGGAGGCGACTGCTGCCCGGATAGCCATGATGCCGGAGTGGTAGTAAGTCCCATCGCCCAAATTGGCGAACACATGTTTTTCATCGCTGAAGGGTGCTATTCCGGTCCAACTGATACCTTCTCCTCCCATGTGAGAGAAAGTCTCAGTCTTGCGATCCATCCAGACAGCCATGAAGTGACACCCAATACCCGCCATGGCCCGACTTCCATCCGGTACTCTGGTAGAAGTATTATGTGGGCAACCAGAACAAAAATGTGCTGTGCGGGTTACTGCGGCTTCATGATTTTTTCGAACTGCCCCTCGTTCTTCATAGTAAGCTAGCTTCTGCTTGATTCGAGCGGCCAGGCCTTCGGGGAGATCAAATGTCAGTAATCGTGTTGCGATCGCCCTGAGCGCCACTCCAGCTGTCATTTCTTCATTCAGTGAGAGGATGTGCCGATCCTTGTGATCAAATTTTCCAACGATTCGCGGTCGGACATCGGCACGCCAGTTAAACAATTGTTGTTTGATCTGGTGTTCGATAACTTCGCGACGCTCCTCGATAACAAGCACTTCTTCCAGGCCTTCTGAAAAGTGGCGAATGCCTTCCGGTTCCAAAGGCCAGGGCATTCGAACCTTGTAAAGCCGCAATCCAATCTTGTCGGCAATCCTGGCGTCAATTCCAATGTGGCGAAGGGCTTCGCGCACATTTTCATACGCCTTGCCTGATGCAACGATTCCAAATCGGGGCTTTTTGCTATCGTAAATGAGTTGATCGATACCGTTGGCGCGCGCAAAAGCAATTGCAGCGTAAGCTTTATGCTCCTGCAAGCGCTCATCCTGTACGAGAATTGGATCAGGCCAACGAAGATTAAGTCCACCTTGTGGCATTTCGAAATCAGTTGGGAGAACAAACTCCTGCTTTTCGCGAGACAGATCCACTACGCCCGTTGTTTCTACAGTGTCGGCGATAACCTTATAACCGACCCAGCAGCCGGAATAGCGAGACATTGCAATTCCCATCAGGCCCAATTCGACAAACTCCTGCACGCTTGAGGGAAACAGCATTGGCATGATTGCAGCCATGAAGGCGTGATCTGATTGGTGTGCAACGGTTGATGATTTTGCGGTGTGGTCATCTCCGGCAAAGCACAAGACGCCACCATGGGGTGAAGTACCGGCGGAGTTGGCGTGTTTGAATACATCACCGCTTCGATCAACGCCGGGACCCTTGCCGTACCAAAATCCAACGACACCATCTTTTCTTGCACCGGGGGAGGTATGCAGCTGTTGGGTCCCCCAGATGGCGGTCGCTGCCAAATCTTCATTGATGCCGGGTTGAAATACAATCCCGTGCTTGTCGAGATGTTTTTTCGCACTTGTTAGGGCAAAATCATATGTCCCAAGCGGGGAACCGCGATAACCGGAAATAAAGGCACCGGTTTTGAGTCCGTTCTCATGGTCCCGTTTCATCTGAACAATTGGCAAACGCACTAGAGCTTGAGTGCCGTTCATGAACACCCTACCGTTTTGCGCAGTGTACTTGTCCTCGAGGGAGACCTTGCTTTGAGCGAACTTTTTGGTCTTGTCCACTTTTCCCATCGAATCCTCCAATAAACTGCCGATAAAATCATTATGCGCTAAAAGTTGAAGACTTTCAGTTCAATTTTTGACGGAATTTTGTGATTCAGGAGGATTTTTGTCTACTAAAATGGAAAAACATAGGAACACATCTCAAGCGCTTGTTTTCCAACGATAGTGATGATGTTCCGTTTTGTGTAACTTAGATTGGCAATTCGTTGCTATTTTTTACTTCATTGAGTGCGAAGTTGGAATTTAATTGGGCTACGTGCGGAAGTTTCAGCAGTTTTCCCTTTACGGTTTTTTCGTAATCACGCACTGACCTAACAACTACTCTCAATAGATAATCAAATTCTCCACTGATGGTAAAGCATTGCAGGATTTGAGGTACATGAAGGGTTGCGGCTTCGAACTCCTCCAGTATTTCTGCCGAATGAACATCCAGACGTACGAACACAAAAATTGAAACATCCAGTCCAATTTTCTCGGCATCCAGCACACACTGTCTTGCCTTGATTATACCTGAATCCTCCAACTTCCGAATTCGTCGCCAACAAGGAGTATGACTTAATCCAACCCGTTCACCAATTTCATTGATATTTAGGTCGGAGTTTAATTGCAGAATTCTTAAAATTTGGAGGTCTATATCGTCCATTTTGAGGGCCATTTTGCAATTTTATCCTAAGTTTACACAAAGCAAAACAGTTTCTTTGGGATTTATCTTCGAGTTTGAATAGTTGTCGGAAAAGGCGTATTAGATCGAAATATTTCAAGTCTAAATCAGGTCTGTCATGTCAGAGTATCTTGTCGCCGCGCTGTACAAATTTGTAGAATTGCCGGATTTTGAATCCTTGCAGCAACCAATAAAGAAATGCTGCGAGGCATATGGTGTCATGGGCACTTTGCTACTAGCTGAGGAGGGCATTAATGGAACCATATCAGGAACCGATGATGACATCAGATCATTGCTTGAATATTTACGGTCAGATCCTCGTTTAAGTGATCTGGAGCACAAAGAAAGTCGAGCGAGTGAAAATCCGTTTCACCGGATGAAAGTTCGTCTCAAGAAAGAAATCGTAACGCTGGGTGTTGAAGGTGTCAGCCCCACAAACCAAGTAGGCGATTATGTGGAACCGGAAGACTGGAATGATCTCATTAGTGATCCGGATGTGATGGTGATTGATACCCGCAATGATTACGAGGCTTCTATCGGTACTTTTCGGGGCGCAGTTAATCCGGGGACGGTAAGTTTTCGGGATTTTCCTGAATGGTTTCGGGCGCAGGAAGCACTTGGCAAGGCCAAAAAAATTGCCATGTTTTGCACTGGTGGTATCCGATGTGAAAAATCCACATCTTTTCTCAAGGCGGAAGGTTATGAAAACGTCTTCCATTTAAGAGGGGGGATTTTGAAGTATCTGGAGACCATTCCAGAAGACAAGAGTTTGTGGGATGGCGAATGCTTTGTGTTTGATCAGCGGGTAAGTGTTGGTCATGGGTTGAAGCAGGGCCCATATGATTTGTGTCATGCATGTCGTCATCCGATTACAGACGAAGACAAGCGAGCTGAAACCTATTTGCCTGGCGTATCCTGTCCGCGCTGCCATGACAATTTGAGTGAAAATCAAAAGCGCCGTTTCTCTGAACGGCAGAAACAGATACAGTTGGCACGCAGGCGAGGCGAGGATCATATCGCGGCTGATCAAAATTCCCAGCGAGAAGCCAAGCGCCGCGCTCGAAAAGAGCAAATTGCCCTCAGCCAGTCAGCAGAAAAGGCTTGATTGGTAGATTTTGAAATGAAGGTTTGCTGATTTACTGGTGATCTGGATTAATTTATGCGTTCAAGCAAAATCATTCACACGGTTAGTTGTCACGCTGAAGGTGAGGTTGGCGACGTTATAGTTGGTGGTGTCAATGCTCCACCGGGCGGGACCCTTTGGGAGCAACGGGATTTTCTGGCACAGGATGAAGAACTTCGCCAGTTCATGCTGAATGAACCGCGAGGTGGCGTATTTCGCCATGTTAATTTTTTAGTACCGCCCAAGCATCCGGATGCGGATGCAGCTTTTTTGATCATGGAACCTGAAGATACACCGCCCATGTCCGGTTCAAACACCATATGCGTAGTGACCGTTCTTCTGGAAACGGGAATCCTGTCTTTTGAGGAACCGGAAACCCGACTAAAACTGGAAGTACCTGCCGGGTTGGTTGATGTGATTGCCAAATGCGAACAGGGAAAGGTGGTTTCTGTCCGGTTCAATAATGTACTTTCATTTGCCGACCGGCTGGATGCTGAGTTGGAAGTTCATGGCCTGGGGAAAATCAAAGTTGATACGGCCTTTGGCGGTGACAGTTATGTATTGGTCGAGTCAGCGACTGTTGAAATAGAAATCAAACCTGAAAATGCCCGAAAGTTTGCCGAGTTGGGTTCCCGGATTACTGACGCTGCGAATGAACAGCTGGGGTTTTCCCATCCAGCCAATGATTGGAATCATATATCTTTCTGTCAGTTTACCGGGCCATTGGAGCAAACAGAAAGAGGAGTCCGCGGACAAAACACGGTCGTCATCAAGCCGGCAAAGCTTGATCGCTCACCTTGCGGTACTGGTAGTTCGGCACGCATGGCTGTTTTGCATGCCAAGGGCAAGTTGAACGTTGGGGAAACCTACGAGTCATACTCAATTATCAATTCAAGATTTGATTGTCGAATTGAAGGAGAAGCCCAGATAGCCGGACGAGCTGCAATTGTTCCAAGCGTTAGCGGTCGGGCCTGGATTACCGGAACCCACCAACATTATCTTGATGTCGATGATCCATGGCCTAGGGGTTATCGAATTTCAGACACATGGCCGGTAATCAAGTGAGCGATTTAGCGATACTGTATTCTTTTCGCCGATGCCCCTATGCAATGCGGGCGAGATTGGCGATTCAGAAAAGTGGGTTAACATGTGAACTTCGGGAAGTGGTGTTTAGGGACAAACCTGAGCACATGCTTGAAAAGTCTCCCAAGGGGACTGTCCCTGTGATGATACTTCAAGATGGGGCTGTGCTGGAAGAGAGCCGAGACATTATGGAATTTGTTTTGGCAGAGAACGACCCTGACAATTGGTTGAAGCCTGCTGTTGCAAACATTGAGGAAATGCGCACGCTTGTAGATCGATCTGATGAGGAATTCAAGGAAGCACTTGATCGTTATAAATATCCAAATCGCTACGATGGCACGGACGCCGAAGAGGAAAGAACCAAGGCCAGTGAGTTTATGTTTCAGTTGGAAAGCCGACTTGAGAAACAACTTTTTTTGTTTGGTGCCGATCCTTCATATGCAGACATGGCAATTTTGCCTTTCGTTCGCCAGTTTGCCCATGTCGACAAAGACTGGTTCTGGTCTCAGGACTGGCCAAAAATCATAGGTTGGCTTGAATGGTTTTTGGCGTGGCCCGAATTTACTTCAATCATGAAAAAATACCCTCAATGGAAAGAGGGGGATCAAGAGACGGTGTTTCCAAATTTTACTGATCCATTATAGAGCAGACAGTACTTCTGAAATTCCCCCATTCACAACACAATCAGCGTAAGAATCCATTTCGGTTGGATCGCGATTGAGGATTGCGAATTTCGCCCCGGAACGTTTGGCTTCAATTGGCAGGGAAGCTGCGGGATGTACCACAAGTGAAGTTCCGATTGCGATGAAAAGATCCGCTGTGGCAGCAACCTCAAATGCCAACTCGGTTTCTTTTAAAGGCATGGGTTGTCCAAACATGACAACCGCTGACTTTACTGTTCCCTTGCAAGAGAAACACGAAGGTGCTTTTTTGGTTTCCTCCAGCATTTGTCGACAATCAGAAATGGAGTGAACCAATTCGCAATTGGCGCAAATGGCTTGTCGGGCATTGCCATGTATTTCAATTAATTTATCTGAAGGCACACCTGACTCATGGTGCAAGCCATCCACATTTTGGGTAATGATGGTTGAGAATTTCCCATATTTTACCCAATTGGCGAGCACTTTGTGGCCGACATTTGGCTTCACCTCACCCATTTGATCTTCCATATAAAAACGCCGCCGCCAATCTTCCAAGCGCGCTTCTTTACTGACCATAAATTCTGAGTATTGAATTATGCGGAATTTTTCCCACATGCCGCCAGGGGATCTGAAATCAGGAATGCCGGAATCTGTGGAGATCCCGGCACCAGTAAGAACTACTATATTACTTGCTTCATCAATTAACCGCCGAAATCGGTTGATGCAGTCTTCTTCAGCTAGCATTAGCCGGGCGACAAACCTCGCAAACGTTCGGAGCGGCGTCGCAGCAACTCAAGAGTTGTCAGCAACATGATCGAAAGCGCGACCATCAACGTTGCCACTGCTAGAATTGTTGGTGAAATTTGCTCGCGAAGGCCTGTGAACATTTGCCATGGCAGGGTCTTTTGATGTGATGACCCAACGAACAGAATGACCACAACTTCATCGAACGATGTGATGAATGCAAACAGAGCGCCAGAAACAACGCCAGGAATAATCAATGGCATTTGCACTTTGAAGAAAGTGCGTACCGGATCAGCTCCCAAATTGGCTGCTGCTCTCACCAGACTTTGGTCAAAGCCAACCAGTGTTGCTGTAACTGTAATTATGACAAAAGGTGTTCCGAGCGCCGCATGGGCAAGAATTACACCCCAATAAGTACCTTGAAGCCCAATACGTGAATAGAAAAAGTACATGCCGGCTGCGGAAATAATAACTGGAACGATCATCGGTGAAATCAGTATCGCCATAATTGTTCCGCGGAATGGAATGTGCGGTCGTGAAAGGCCTATTGCAGCTACTGTACCAACTGAAGTGGCCAACAGTGTCGCAACCGGCGCAATTCGGAATGAGTTATAGACAGCGTTGTTCCAGTCCGAATTTGTAAAGAAATCTTGGTAGTTGATCAGACTGTAACCGGCAGGGTCAAAGCTCAACATTTCCTTGGTGAATGTAAAGAACGGTAGAGCGTTGAATGATAATGGAATAATTACCAGTATCGGAAAAATCAAAAAGAAAAATATCAATCCGCAAATTGTTCTGAATGCATAGTACCAGAACCTTTGCAGGGGTGATGCATATGGTGGAAGTCCTGACATTGATCTACCTCAGCCCAGTTTCACGTTGTCGATACCGACGATCTTGTCGTACAGCCAGTAAAATATCATAACGATTGTCAGCAGGATCACACCCAATGAAGCTGCAAGGCCCCAATTGAGCGATGATGAAATGTGATAGGCAATTCGGTTTGATATGAATATACCAGATGTTCCGCCAACCAGTTCTGGTGTGATGTAGAACCCAATTGACAGGATGAAACACAAAATTGAGCCGGCACCGATACCCGGAATTGTATTTGGAAAATAAACTTTCCAGAATGCAGTCCAGTCGTTTGCGCCCAGGCTTTTGGCTGCTCGGACATAGACCGGTGAAATTGTTTTCATCACTGAATACAGTGGCAGGATCATGAACGGCAGCAATATGTGAGTCATCGCAATTATTGTACCAGTCTGGTTGTTGATCATTACAAGGCGACCATCGTCTGCTACAAGCCCAATGAAAACCAGAAAATCGTTGATTACTCCCTGCTGCTGCAGCAACACTTTCCAGGCCGATGTGCGAACCAAGAGAGAAGTCCAGAACGGCAGCAGTACCAGGATCATTAGCAGGTTTGATGAGCGCAATGGCAAATTCGCCAAGATGTATGCGATTGGATAACCCAGCAAGATGCACGATAGAGTGATTGTGACACTCAAAAAGAATGTTCGTCCAAACAAGAACAAATATATTTGTTGATCTTCAGGCTTGGGTTCCACACCTTCTGCAGTTCTCTGTCGGTCTACCGCTGCAAGAAAATATCCGTCGGTATATTTGGAACTAAATTGTTGAATGGTTTTCCATGTGTTGACGTCACCCCAACCATCGTGGATTTCTATAAATTGCTCACGATAGGGTGCTTCGTCATCGAGTTTACGAACTTCTCGGCCAGATTTCCTGAACAAGCTCGAGATGCCCGGGCTTTCGTAGTTCAGTCGACTACCAAGTCTTGTATGAATTTTTTCTTTGACCGCAATTTTCATATCGGCGGCCAATGCAGCAAATACTGCCTCTTCGGGAATCTGTCCAGAAGCTGCGTCCCAGTCTTTTAACAGGACTACAGTTTCGGGAAGTGTTTCCTGCACAATATCATTTTCAACAGAACGGAAAAGCATGTCCGCAATTGGTGCAATAAAGGCTACCAATATGAACAATAACAGCGGAGCGACCAACAACAGTGCGCGAAATTTTTCCCGCCTGAGCGCCTTCGCAATACTTCTTTTCAGCGGTACACCATCTCGGGTTGTGAGGATCGGAGTATCGGAAGCTGTGGTGTCAGTCATATTTCGTCCTGAATTCAGAAACGTGTTTCTATATAAACACCGAGACGGGGCATTTGCCCCGCCTCGGAAATCTTAACCCTTACTTGGCAAGCCAAGCCTGGAATTTTGCGTCGATATCGTCGCGATTATCAGCCCAGAACTCGTAGTTATAGAGGAACGTGTTCTTGGCATTGTTTGGATCGGTAGGCATATGTGGTGCCATGTCGATACCAAGGGTCGCATGTTTGCCAACCAATGGTGCAGAAGACTTGCGTGCAGGGCCGTACGAAATGTACTTGGCCTGGTCTGCAAGACGCTGTGTATCAGTTGCAAACTTGACGTAATCA
>JAJFHU010000036.1 GCA_021775455.1 Hyphomicrobiales bacterium
TCGAACTCATCGACTCCCCGCGTTGCCAGCGATCCCAAATCTCGGCGCGCTGGGCAGCAGTATAATAGATACGGCGACGATACTTCATAAGAAACACTCCAATCCTTCTCAAAGATTAAAGTGTTGCGTTCACCTGTTGAACTCACCGCCCAAAGGGGACATTGAAAGAATTTGCCAATGTTCGCCCTGCGTTACATGCGGAACTCTCAAGAATCGAAGATCAGGGTATCTCTGCATACCCTTCGGTAAATCCGTCAAGATCAACCGGAATACCAATGCCCTCTTCAGGGGTTTGGAATACGATAAACGTCGCAGTCGTACCGGTTTTCATGGTTTCGAGAAGTTCACCCTGCAGGATAACCTCTGCGTAGCAGCCATCAGCGAAGCAGCGCACGAAGTAGGCGCGGCCAATATCTTTGCCATCTACATTGAGCCCCAGCCCATTGGGCAGCAACACACCGAGTGGGGCAAGCACCCGCATGATCTCTGCTTTTTGGTCTGCGGTCCGCAGTATAACCACCGAAAGGCCAACTTCGGACCGGTCCTCGGCAACCACATTCTGCATCAATGCACATTGTTCAGTGGAAGCGCCTGGCGGCGTATCACACACCATGGACCAGGCACCATGGGCGGATTTCACCACTCCCTGAGCCTCGCTATGTGCGGCAAGTGCAATGCCAATGCTTGTGGCAAGAAATACTGCAACACCTGTACGAATAATCAAGTTCATCCAGAACACCCGAATCACTTTGTAAAGACTGACAATAGGCAATATTGGTCATCCAATAAAATTGTCGTTTCAGCAAGCCCCGAATGGCATGGGAAAAATGGTCATTTTGCGGCCTGCCGGACGGATTTCATTGAGTGACGGCAGCAAACCTCACAATTGCCTGATAATAAGGAAATTTTTATCAATCTTTCGAAATCCGTGCAAATTTGCCGCACAAACTTGTGGTTACCCAACATTGCGCTAAAATCATTGATATGGTTTGTCTGGCCATCAAGCCTTGGTGCGTCAAGACGCAGGGCGATTACAGGAGATTTCTTAGATGAAACCGGTTGTTTGGTTATTCGCATGTGCGGCGGCAATTTTTGGCTTTGTGAAAGCCGCGTTTGCTGCTCAACCCGTTGATTGGCAGATTTGGCATCAACCGGCGGCATCTGACATGATGGCGCGTATTGAATGGTTTGATGCCTACACCTTATGGTTTATAACGCCGATCACCATTTTTGTGATGATCCTGTTGTTGATCGTTATGCTTCGCTTCAATGCCCGTGCAAACCCAACTCCGTCAAAGACTACCCACAACAGCCTGATTGAAGTGGTCTGGACTGTGGTGCCGATCATTGTGCTGGTGGCGATCGCGATTCCGTCGTTTGATCTTTTGAATCGTCAATTGGCGCCTGAAGAAGAGCCATCAATGACAATCAAGATGACTGGTTACCAGTGGTACTGGGGTTATGAGTATCAGGATGGAAGCGAAGTTTCATTTGATTCCATCATGCTTAAGGCGGGTGATCGTGCAGAAGCCGGAAAAACTGACATGGAAAAGTATCCGCGCCTTTTGGCCGTCGACAATGATGTGGTTGTACCAGTAAATGAAATGGTGAGGGTTGTTGTAACGGCCGCCGATGTCATTCACGCATTTGGACTGCCAGCTTTTGGTATCAAGATTGACGCTATTCCCGGTCGCGCAAATGAAACCTGGTTCAAGGCAAACAAGGAAGGTCTTTATTATGGCCAGTGCTCGGAACTTTGCGGCAAGGATCACGCTTTCATGCCAATCGCAATCAGGGTAGTATCAAGGGACCAATATGATACCTGGAAAGCTCTTGCAGCTCAGGGCTCTGAGCAATTGGAGCAGGCAAACCGTGATCTGATGGCTTCGATAGAAATTGATAACAAAATCCAACTCGCCGGCAATTGATCGCCGCTGAATTAGGTATTCAGGAGAAATACATGGCTTACGCAGCGACCCATGATGACCATGACCACAAGCCGGGCTTCTTCAAGCGTTGGTTTTATTCAACCAACCACAAGGATATCGGAACGCTTTATCTGATATTCGCAATCATTTCCGGTATTGTTGGTGGAACAATGTCAGTTCTGATGCGCATGGAGTTGCAGGAACCAGGCATGCAGATTTTTGCCAATCCGCATACCTTCAATGTTCTCACAACCGCTCACGGACTGATCATGATCTTCTTCATGGTCATGCCGGCCCTGATTGGTGGTTTTGCAAACTGGATGGTCCCAATCATGATCGGCGCGCCAGACATGGCGTTCCCGCGCATGAACAATATTTCGTTCTGGTTGTTGCCACCAGCACTTATCCTGCTGGTACTCTCAATGTTTGTAGAAGGTCCTGCCGGAGCAAATGGTATTGGTTGCGGCTGGACGCTTTACCCGCCATGTACGGACACAGGCAATACACCGGGCCCGGCAATGGATCTCGGTATATTTGCAATTCACCTGGCAGGTGCATCTTCAATTTTGGGTGCGATTAACTTCATTACCACTATCTTCAACATGCGCGCACCTGGCATGACGCTCTTCAAGATGCCGCTGTTTCCATGGTCAATTCTGGTTACCGCGTTCTTGTTGCTGTTGTCGCTTCCCGTGCTCGCTGGTGCAATCACGATGCTGCTGACGGATCGTAATTTCGATACTGCGTTCTTCCGTCCTGAAGCCGGTGGAGATCCGATCCTGTACCAGCACTTGTTCTGGTTCTTCGGCCATCCTGAAGTTTATATCCTGATCCTGCCAGGCTTTGGCATCATCAGCCACATTATTTCAACATTCTCGCGCAAACCCATTTTCGGATACATGGGAATGGCACTGGCGATGATCGCAATTGGTGCAGTTGGTTTCATTGTTTGGGCCCACCACATGTACACGGTTGGTCTGTCGCTTGATACGCAACGCTACTTTGTTTTCGCAACGATGGTTATTGCGGTACCAACCGGCATCAAGATTTTCTCATGGATTGCCACCATGTGGGGCGGATCGATCACATTCCGCACCCCAATGATCTGGGCAATTGGCTTCATCTTCCTGTTCACCGTCGGTGGTGTAACGGGAGTGCAGCTTGCCAACGCTGGCCTTGATCGTGCATTCCATGACACTTATTTTGTGGTTGCTCACTTCCACTATGTTCTGTCGCTTGGTGCAGTGTTCGCAATATTTGCGGCCTGGTACTACTGGTTCCCGAAAATGACCGGGTACATGTACAACTCATTCCTGGCAAAATCACATTTCTGGATCACGTTTATTGGCGTGAATCTCGTGTTCTTCCCGCAGCATTTCCTCGGTCTTGCAGGCATGCCGCGCCGTTATGTGGACTATCCCGATGCTTATGCCGGATGGAACATGGTTTCTTCTTACGGTTCATACATTTCTGCTTTTGGCGTAATTGTATTCCTGGTCTGTGTCGTCGAAGCATTCATGAAAAAGCGGGCTGCTGGGGACAATCCATGGGGCGAAGGCGCAACCACACTTGAGTGGCAGCTTTCTTCTCCACCACCTTATCACCAATGGGAAACTCTGCCGCGCATCAAGTAACGTGCGGCTAAGCCCCTTTTACAGTTTGAGTTATGGCGCGAACACAAGCAAACCCTATTGAACAGCCTTCTGATGTTTCACTGTTATCAGCGGCAATGCCGGGAGACTATTTTCAACTGCTGAAACCGCGGGTGATGTCGCTTGTCGTGTTCACGGCGTTGATTGGCCTCATTATGGCTCCAGGCTCGATATCACCAGTTGTTGGCGTTGTTGCCATTCTTTGTATTGCGATTGGCGCAGGTGCATCAGGTGCCTTGAACATGTGGTATGATGCCGATATTGACGCTGTAATGCAGCGTACTTTGAGGCGCCCAATACCCGCTGGGCAAGTAGGTGCCAGTGAAGCATTGGCTTTTGGATTGGTTCTGTCCCTGTTTTCCGTCATGACCATGGGTGTTTTGGTCAACTGGCTTGCCGCCTCACTGCTGGCTTTCACCATCTTCTTTTACGTGGTCATTTACACAATGTGGTTGAAGCGCTCGACCCCCCAAAACATTGTTATTGGCGGCGCTGCTGGTGCATTCCCTCCAATGATTGGATGGGCGGCGGTTACCGGAAGTGTTTCAATCGAATCCATTGTGCTGTTTGCGATCATATTCATTTGGACGCCACCCCATTTTTGGGCACTGGCGCTTTACAAGGCGGGTGACTATGACAAGGCAAACATTCCAATGATGCCGAATATTGCAGGCGCTGCCTCTACCAGGCGTCAGATATTGTTCTATACCCTGGTGCTTGCGGTTACCGCCGTCCTGCCCACCTGGCTGGGTTTTGCAAGTATGGCGTATGGCGTGATTGCCGGGTTGCTTGGTGTCGTGTTTGTAGGGTTGGCCTGGACGCTATGGAACTCGCCGCTGAATGACAAAGAATACAAAAATGAAAAACGGCTGTTTGGGTTTTCGATTTTTTACCTGTTTGTGATTTTCGGTGCCTTGGGAATTGATGCAATTGTTCAGCGGGTGTTCCCATGAACGCACCGGATAACGAACGCATTGAACTCACACCTAAACAAAAAAAGGCTCAACGGGCCCGCAATCTGGCGATTGCGCTTAGTCTCGCGACATTTGTAATAATATTGTACGTGGCAACCTGGTCGAAACTGGGTTCCAACTTGTTTAATCGACCGCTGTAACGAACTTGGGGAAGCCAAAGGATTTATGGGAATTATATCCGCCAACACAAGAATAGCTGCCCTTTGTGTAGCAATGGTTGCCGGAATGGGTGCTCTTTCCTATGCCTCTGTTCCGCTTTACCGGTTGTTTTGTCAGGTAACTGGCTATGGCGGCACTACGCAACGTGCAGAAATCGTTGATGGTATTCCGGTGCTGGACCGCAAGATGACCATCCGTTTTGATGCAAATGCTGCCAGTAGTCTCGATTGGGAATTCAAACCGGAGCAGAATGAAGTTGCTGTCAGACTGGGTGAGCGTATTCAAATCAACTACATTGCAGAAAATCGCTCAAGCCAAACGGTAACAGGAACGGCAACCTTTAATGTAACACCGCAGACAGCTGGTGTGTATTTTAACAAGATTGAATGTTTTTGTTTTACAGACACTCGCATTGAACCCGGTGAACGCCTTGTGATGCCGGTTGTATTTTTCGTTGACCCAGAGTTGGACGATGAGAAGTTCATGAAGGCACTGAAGACAATCACCCTTTCCTATACTTTCTTTGAAAGCGACGAAGAACCGCAGGTAGACAAACAGGTAAAACTGGGGGAAAAGCCTAGCGAAACGGCAGATCAGAAGTTATAAGAAATCAAGACAATAAAACCCGCGGTGTGTCGGGAAATTACAGGAGTGACGAACCATGGCCGATGGTCACAAAGTAAATCATGACTATCACATTGTTGATCCAAGCCCCTGGCCACTGATCGGCGGTATTGGCGCGCTGACGACCACCATAGGACTGGTTGGCTATTTTCGCTACAATAACGGGCAGGAATTCTCGCTTCTGGGAATGAATTTGGCTTCACCCTGGCTTGCAATCATTGGATTTGTCATCGTGCTTTATACGATGTTTGCCTGGTGGTCAGACACCATAAAGGAAGCACATCGTGGCGATCATACCCGCGTGGTGCAAATGCATCTTCGCTATGGCATGTTGATGTTCATCGCTTCTGAAGTGATGTTCTTTGTTGCCTGGTTCTGGGCGTTCTTTGATGCAAGCCTTTTTGCAAATGAAGCAATCCAGTTGAGCAGGGTTGGGCACACAGGTGGCACTTGGCCGCCAACCGGGATCGAAGTGCTTGATCCTTGGCATTTGCCGCTCTTCAACACCGTAATATTGCTTCTCTCTGGCACGACTGTTACTTGGGCTCACCATGCATTGCTGCACAATGAACGAGGCCAGCTAACGGGTATGCTGGCAGTTACCATCGCTCTCGGAGTGTTGTTTACCTTGGTTCAGGCATACGAATATGCTCATGCACCATTTGCCTTCAAGGAATCCATCTACGGTTCGACATTCTTCATGGCGACCGGCTTTCATGGTTTCCATGTTTTGGTCGGAACAATTTTTCTGATTGTTTGCTTGCTTCGTGCCATGGTTGGCCACTTTACTCCGGAACAACATTTCGGATTTGAGGCCGCAGCCTGGTACTGGCATTTCGTTGACGTGGTTTGGTTGTTCCTGTTCTGCTGCATTTACATCTGGGCATCCGCCGGAGCAACAATAGCGCACTAAGCCGCAACAATTAGAATCCACAAGCGGCCGGGACCTTTCAGGTTTGGGCCGCTTTTTTTTGGCAATGACGGATAGCTTTTCATGGCAGGTCGCAAAAGAAAACAGTCTGAAGAATTTTATAATTCGCCAACACCGTTCACGGTGGGTTTGTCTGGCTGTTGCCCAAGGTGCGGCCAAGGCAGATTGTTTGATGGAATGCTTAAACCCTCAATTTCTTGCTCTGCTTGTGAATTGGATTACTCTTTCATCAACTCTGGAGATGGCCCGGCGGTGTTTGTAATCTTGATACTTGGTTTCCTGGTCACCGGTTTGGCAATGATTTTGGAGACCAGCTTCTCGCCACCTTTTTGGGTTCATATGGTGTTGTTGATTCCGCTAATCACAATATTTTCGATTTGGGCTCTGCGGATTTGCAAGGGTCTGATGATTGCGCTCCAGTATCAAGCTGATGCATCAGAAGGCAGGACGCAGACCGAGATGGATGGCGAGTTATGAGACGCTCGAACTTTTTGATTGTCGTCTGCATGATTGCGGGAATTGCCGTCCTTTGCGGCCTGGGAATGTGGCAAATCAATCGACTGGCCTGGAAGGAAGCCTTGATTGCGCAAATTGCTGAAAGATCAGCAATGGAACCAAGATCAATTTCTGAAATTGCCAATATCGCCGAACAAGGTGAAGACTTTGATTATTTCAAGGTAATAGCGACTGGTACGTATGATCATGCAAATGAAGTCTATTTCTATACAGTGCGCAAAGGTCTTTCCGGTTGGGATGTCTATACGCCATTGGTACTGGAAAATGGCCTAAAATTGGTAGTCAATCGGGGGATAGTGCCCTACGAAGATCGTGATCCCCTAAACAGGCAAACCGGACAACTAAACGGATTGCAGAAGGTGAAAGGATTTGCCCGGAGTCCGTCAAATGAAAAACCCAATTTCTTTATCCCCGAAAACAGCCCGGAAAAACGGGAGTTTTATTGGCGTAATCTGGATCAGATGGTGAGTGTCATGAGCAATCAGGACGAGAACAAGTTTCTGCCTTTTATTCTTGAAGCAGATGAAACACCACTTCCAGGTGGATGGCCGAGAGGTGGTGGAAGTCTGGTTTCCCTGCCCAATAGCCATTTTCAATATGCCCTGACCTGGTTTGGTTTAGCGCTTGCACTGCTTGGCGTTGGCTCCTATTTCCTGTATTCACGCCGAAGTTGATTTTGAGATTGGAAACGAGTTTTGAACACCGGAGATAAAATCAGTCTCACTTTACGTCTTTGCGGGCCGCGTGGTTTTTGTGCCGGTGTTGACCGGGCAATCCAGATCGTCGTGCTGGCGCTCAAAAAGTATGGCCCACCGGTATATGTCCGCCACGAAATTGTTCACAACCGGTACGTTGTAGAAGGTTTGCAAAATCTCGGCGCGGTGTTTGTGAAGGAACTGGATGAAATTCCTGAAACAGACCAGCCAGTGATTTTCTCGGCTCATGGAGTGCCGAGATCCATCCCGGCAAACGCCAGGGCCCGAAACCTGTTTTATCTTGATGCAACATGCCCGCTGGTTTCGAAAGTCCACAAACAAGCCATTCGACATACCAGGAAGGGTCGGCACGTTCTCCTGGTTGGCCACAAGGGTCATCCTGAAGTGATTGGTACGATGGGTCAGTTGGGGTCGGATGAAGTGACACTGGTTGAAACCGTTGAAGATGCCAATCAGTTGCACCCGGAAGACCCGAATGCGCTCGGTTTTGTCACCCAGACAACCCTGTCTCTTGATGAAACAGCAGACATCATTGAACGATTACATCAACGTTTTCCGGCACTTGAGGCACCTGCGGCTGAATCGATTTGTTACGCAACTACCAACCGGCAGGAAGTCGTAAAGCTTGCAGCCGAAGGTGCAGATCATTTCCTGATAGTAGGTGCACCGAATTCATCGAATTCCAAAAGGCTGGTGGAAGTCGCCATCAAGGCCGGGGCCAAAGCATCGGTTTTGGTGCAAAGGGTCGCGGATATACCATGGAGCGAACTGGCGAATGCCGGGGTAGTAGGTCTTTCTGCTGGTGCATCTGCGCCGGAAATTCTGGTAACTGAAATCATTGAGGCGTTCCGGGAGCGCTTTGACATGACCCTTGAACTGGTCGAAACCGTTAAGGAAACCGAGGAGTTTCCAGTTGTTCGGGAATTGCGCGACCTGGAACTGACAGCCAGTGACATGGCATTTGTAAATGGGGTTTGAAGTTGGCCGTTTACACCAGCATTCCTGATGACGAACTTACAGAGTTTTTGACGCTCTACGATATTGGTGATCTTCATTCCCTGAAAGGAATTGCGGAAGGCGTTGAGAATTCCAATTTCTTGCTCGTAACTGATGCAGGTCCCCATATTCTGACGCTCTATGAAAAGCGGGTGGCTGAAGAGGATTTACCTTTCTTCCTGGGCTTGATGCAGCATCTGGCCGAGCAGGGTATCAATTGCCCGCAACCGGTTCCAATGCGGTCCGGAAAATTTCTGACCAGGCTTGCAGGGCGACCAGCAGCAATCATTAGCTATCTGGACGGCAATTCGGTAACCAGAGCCCAACCGGATCATTGTCACCAACTGGGAGACAGTCTTGCGCGAATGCATCTGGCGGGTGAAGGGTTCTTGTTGAAAAGAAGCAATGCACTTGCTCTCAAGGATTGGCGGCCATTGTTTCAGTATTCAGAAGAACGCGCTGATGAAGTTCTGGGTGGGTTGCAGAACCTGATCAATAACGAGCTCAATTTTTTGGAAGAAAATTGGCCCGGAGATTTATCCGCCGGGATCATTCACGCAGATTTGTTTCCAGATAACGTGTTTTTTCTCCAAGGCAAGTTGTCGGGAATAATCGACTATTATTTTGCCTGCAATGACCTGTTTGCCTATGACATGGCTATCTGCATCAACGCCTGGTGCTTTGAACCTGGCCATGCGTTCAATGTAACAAAGGCACGCGCGCTGCTCGAAGGATATTCATCAGTACGACCACTGATTGATGATGAATACAAGGCGCTCCCAATTCTGTGCCGGGGGGCTTCATTGCGGTTTCTGCTGACGCGCCTTTATGATTGGCTCAACGTACCGCCAGGCGCATTGGTGACTCCAAAGAACCCCACTGAGTATATTTCGAAGTTGAAATTTCATCAGTCGGTCAAAAGTGCCAGCGAATATGGGTTGGACGGAGTAACCGCATGAGCAACAAGGTATTTATCTGGACTGACGGCGCATGCTCCGGCAATCCGGGGCCCGGAGGTTGGGGCGCATTGTTGCGCTTTGGTGGTAGCGAAAAAGAGCTTTATGGCGGTGAAGCTGATACCACCAACAATCGCATGGAATTAAGGGCAGCCATCGAAGCACTCAACACGCTAAAGCGCGGTTGTAGCGTGGAACTTTCAACAGACTCACAATATGTGAAGGGCGGAATAACCGGCTGGATAAACAATTGGCGCAAGAACGGGTGGAAAACCGCCAACAAAAAACCGGTCAAGAATGCTGACCTTTGGCAGGCCCTTGATGAAGCAACCAAGCGCCATGACATTAGTTGGCATTGGGTAAAGGGTCATGCCGGTCATTTGGAAAATGAACGTGCTGATGAACTCGCCCGAAAAGGCGTTGAGGAAGCCCGGGAAGAACGGGCCTAGAGAATTTTGAGAATTCCTGCGGCCCCGGAAATTTCCGAGGTGCCAGGTTTTTCTTCGATATTCAGTGCTGTCACTACGCCATCCTCAACTATCATTGAGTATCGTTGGGAACGCAGACCCATACCTCCGGCATTTAAGTCCTGGTCTGCGCCAATAGCCTTGGCAAAGTCTCCTGACCCATCTGCCAAATATTCAATTTTGCCGTTTCCATTTGTTGCCTTTGCCCAAGAACTCATTACCCAGACATCATTTACCGAGACAACAGCAACCGTATCAACTCCCTTCGACTTGATGGTTTCCAGATGCTCCAGGAAGCCGGGTAGATGATTACGGTGACAAGTCGGTGTGAAGGCTCCAGGAACCGCGAACAAAACAACTTTCTTGTTCGCAAACAGTTCATCGCTGGATATATCGACTGGCCCGTCCTTTCGCATGACTTTGAAGTTGCTGTCAGGAAGCCTGTCGCCGACGGAAATTTTCATTAATTCAATCCCATTATATCAATATCAAAATTCAAGAAACGTGATCCGAAAGCCCAATTCGTTTTAAGGCTTTAGTTCAAATCCCTGATTCCGGTTTACCAAGGTATAACGAAGCAGAGTGGTTTTTGGATCAGCATCTTTTGGTGTATCAGATAAATCAAGATTGAAAACTGCAGTTTTCTCGTTGTTCTCCAATAATATTGCGGGCGGAAGATACCAGTTTTCCGGGCCTTCCACAAAAAGTATAGGTTCGACCAACTGATCGTGAAATCCAATGGTGACCGAGTAGTTATTTCCTTCAACAATATCGAATTTCAAAACACGAGCCTCATCGACACCTATAGTTGGAAGGGATCGTTTAGCAAATTCTATAGCCTGATAAGCCTCTGCATCAGATGTTAACAATTTTCCTGATGGAATTTCAAACGATGCACTTGCAGGAATACAAATTTCCTCGCAAACACCAAGGAATACAACGAGTTTGATCAGGCCTGATTGCAGGTCAGACAGGTTGCCTTCAAAAGGAAATGCGACGTGATCCATGTATCCGGCAAATGTTGCGCCACCGGCCTCAAGCAGTTGGGGAGTTGGAAATTTGACCTCGCCGGCTTTGAAGAAATTTGAACCGGCGAAATCAAAGTCCGGCGGTATTCCAGATGAGCCTGGATTACGCCAATAGGTTTTCCACCCAGGCAATAACTTCACCTCAATTGCACCGGAAATTAGTTGGGTGACTGGGTCAAACATGGCAACAAGTCGGGCTTTCCCCCCACCAATATCCTGCCAATCAGTCGTCGCGGCATTAACATTGGTCACCAAGAACACTGACACAAGAATTCCGGTAGCCAATTTTATTAACTGGCCGAGTCGATATACCGAGGTCATAATTTTCCAAATAATCATGGAAGTTATATAGTCGTAAAAATCAGAAAAATCGACTAATACAACTGTTACGATTTTCATATTTTGGTGATCGAAGGCTTGGCAGTGGCATTATGAACGCAGATTCGCCTTGAAAGGCTGGTTTTACAACTGTTAGGTTCCTATCGGTTCAGCATTGTGGGAATTCGCGGACATGGCTCAGACAGAATTTAAATCTCTTGCCGGAAAATTTTTGATCGCCATGCCTGGTATGGGCGATGCGCGTTTTGAAAAAACTGTCATCTATATGTGCGCCCACACCGAAGAGGGAGCCATGGGATTTGTCATAAACAAGCCGCTTCCTTCACCTACTTTGCAGGAATTCTTTGACCAACTGGAGATTTTTTCCAGCGAAGAGGATATTGTAGTTCCAGAACCATTCGCCAGCCAGTCAATGCATGTGGGTGGGCCGGTTGAACCCGGCAGGGGTTTTGTCCTGCACACAAATGAGTTTGAAAGTGAAACGACACTTGAGGTGAGCGATGGTGTTTGTTTGACGGCAACACTTGAGATTCTGCGGAAAATTGCTGTTGGAACAGGGCCTGAGAAATGTTTGATTGCACTTGGTTATTCAGGGTGGGCCTCAGGCCAACTTGAAGAGGAGATTTCTGCCAATGGGTGGCTGACATGTGATGCCATGAAATCCATCATTTTTGACGAGGCAGATGCCGCCAAATATGATCGGGCGCTGGCTGAAATGGGTGTTGATTCAAGATTGTTGTCGCGGGATGTCGGTCACGCATGAATTCTGCAACAGGACTATTGCCCCGCCATTCGGTTTTCATCATCCAGCAGCTGTTCAACATCCCCGATGTTCATCGGCTCACCAAACAAATACCCCTGAGCAAATTCACATCCCAACTGCATTAACTCGGTAACGTCAGACTCATACTCAACACCCTCGACAACAATTGATTGTTTCAGGCCATGTGCCATTGCAACAATTGATTGAAGAACGATCAGTCGCTCGTTACGCTCCCTGGCTTGAACGAATGACTTGTCAATTTTGATTGTATCAAACGGAAAGCGTATCAAATAGGAAAGGCTTGAATAGCCTGTCCCGAAATCATCAAGCGAGATGCCGACACCAAGCATCTTGATGCGGCGCAGTATTTGTGATGAATGTTCCGGATTTTCCATCACAAGGCTCTCCGTGATTTCAATACGGAGTTGCTCGGGCGGCAGCCCGCTGTCTTCCAATGCTCCTGAGATATCTTCGACAACATCATTGCGTAGCAATTCCCGGCTGGAAAGGTTCACGCTTACAAAGCATTTTTGGCCCGTGGCCTTGCTGATGTTTTGGAAGTCTTCACAGGCCTTGGAAACGGCAAACAATCCCAGTTGATTGATCATCCCGGATCGCTCGGCGATAGGAATGAAGTCTGCTGGCGAAACCGGTCCGAGCTTCGGGTGACGCCAACGTAAAAGAGCTTCAAAGCCGCAGGTTGAGCGGTCGAGAAGATTTACAATAGGTTGGTAGGCAACGCTGATTTCTCCATTCTGGAGAGCCTTTCGCAAATCTTCCAACAATATTACCGTCTCATCCTTGGAACGACGGAAAGCTGGCCGGAATGGTTCTGTCCGGTTTCCACCTTGGCGTTTCGCTTGGTTCATTGCCAGCTCTGCGTCGCGCATCATATCTTCCGGGTTGGAATAATCCGAAGTCCAGCTTGCTATCCCGATCGAACTCGACAGTGTAATTTTCTTGTCAGCATATTCGATTGGAGCTTTGAGTGTGCGACGGATGGCGTCTGCAAAATTGGCGATTTTCTTGGGTTGGGTATCGGAAAGGAGCATGATCGCAAACTGGTCGCCACCAAGGCGGGCAACAGCATCTCCAGGCTTTAGCAGACGTCCGAAACGGCGTCCCAATGTGAGCAGTATGGTGTCCCCGGCAGAAAATCCAAGTTGCTGATTGATGTCCAAAAAGTCATCGATGTTGATGTGAAAAACCGATGGGCGAATGGCTTTATCCTGTTTCGCCAGCACCATTACAGTTTCCAACCGGTTGGTGAACAGCTCCCGGTTTTCAAGGCCGGTTAGATTATCCCTGACGGAATCTTGCAGCAATCGCTCTTGTGCGGTCCGTTGGGCTGTTTCATCAGACAAGGTGCCTACACACCGAATAACGTCTCCATCCATATTCAGCATTGGCCGTGCGCGAAGTCTGAACCAGTGATAATTTCCGTCAGAATTACGCATACGGTAATGCTGTGAAATTCGACCGCGTTTGTGTTCGACCACGGCGTCGAGCGTCGAGAGAAAACGGTCGCGCTCATTGGGGTGAAGTAATCTTGCCCAATTGGCAGGCGCTCCAATCAGTTGTTTCTCCGGAAGTTGGAGCATTTGCGCAATTTCTGGACCAGTCGAAACCGAATCGCGCATAACATCCCAATCCCAGACAACATCTCCAGAACCTGAAAGTGCGAGCGCTTGCCGTTCCACATCACTTACAAGGCCCTCGGAAATGGCACCGCCGGCAAATGCGTGTTGCATTACGGTAAAACCAAGAAGCAGGATAATTAAAACCAGCCCGCCGCCCAGTGCCGGCTGAATAATGTCATTGGAAATGTGCCCCATGGCCGTCATGCCGGCGCCTGCAACCCAGGTAACCACAAGACACCAGGTCGGAATAAGCATGATTGCGCGGTCAAAGTGATTGAATGCAAGAAACAGAATTAAGCCGGCACCGGCAAGTGCTGCAATGGCAAAGGAAAAGCGTGCAATGCCTGCAGAAATTTCTGGTTCAAATATCGCTACGCCGAGCAAAATAATGAGTGCGAGTATCCATCCAACCACGAGCGTGGAAAATCGGCGGTGCAGAAGATTGAGGCTCAGATATGCGTACAGGAATATTATCAAACTCGCGGCAAGAAATACTTCGGTAGCTGCGCGCCAGAAGGGGTCACCTGATACTGGTATTTCAACCACTTCATTCCAAAATCCGAAGTCAACGCAGACATAGGCCAATACGCCCCAGGCAAGCGCTGCCGTCGCCGGAAATATGGCAGTACCTTTCACCACAAACAATATGGTCAGGAATATCGCCAAAAGGCCAGAAATACCCAGAACAATACCCCGGTAAAGCGTGTAACTGTTAACTGTGTCCTTGTAGGTTGATGGTTCCCATAAAAACAGTTTGGGTAATTGGCTGTCGCGCTGTTCTGCAATCAGCGTGATAACTGCGCCGGGGTCTAGCGTGATCAAAAACACGTCTGAACCGTTTTCGGCCTGTCGTTCAAGGGAAAATCCCTCGCTTGGGGTGATGGCAGTAATCCTGCTTGAATCGAGATCGGGCCAGAAAAGTCCTGAGTTTACCAAACGATAGTGCGGCGCAACTATCAACCGGTCAATCTGTCTGTCGCTCGTATTGGCGAGGGCAAATACTGCCCAGTTTGTAACCCCGTCAAACTGTCTTGCCTGCACTTCAACACGACGCACAATACCATTGATATCTGGAGCAGTGGAAATCTTGATGCTGCGCTGATTGCGCCGATATGTTTCAATTGAGCTGGTTATATCGAGAGCCAGGTCATCCACTGACACGCCAACCGGTTCCAAGGCAGCAACCCGTGCAGGAATCAGTGCGAACAAAAACACTGCCAAACAAAGGCAAATTTTGCGCAGCATGTGGTTGTTGTTAGCGCCCAATTAATGATCCCGCTGGTAATCGCTGCTACTGTGTGAGTCCATGCTGTTTAGACCACACTAAAGCCCTGTTTTCCAGTTCCATTTGAGTTGGATTTAAGCCGGGCAAACAGAATGTGATCCTCTGTTGCGCCATTAATTTCAAGGTATTGCCGGGCAATGCCTTCTTTCTCAAAACCAAGTTTCTCCAAAAGATGGATTGAACGCTTGTTGGAAGGAAGTGCTGCAGCTTCAATCCGGTTAAGCTGCAAATCCTGGAAGCTGTGTTCGATCAATCGGGCGGCAGCGAGCGACATATATCCTTTGTCCGAGTAGCGTTCCCCCATCCAGTAGCCTAGCGTTGCGGAACCGGCCGTGCCCTTGGTGATTTTGGAAATACTCGCGCCCCCGATCAGTAGATTTGTTTTCCCTTGAAACAGGAAATAGCTTTTTCCGACTCCCATGTTCCATTGTCGGTTGATGGAATGAAGCCTCCGTCTGTAACCAGCCTTGGTCAGATCATCGTGCGGCCACCGGGGCTCCCATTTACGCAGAAAGTCCTCACTATCTTTTCGCAAACACTGCCACTGCGCAAAATCCGCCCATAGGGGTTGGCGAAGTTCGAGATTACCATCTTCTACAAATAGAATATTGTTCGAGGGAGTATTGAGCAATCGCAAAGGCATGAGAACATTACTCCGCAGCGATTGAGGAGGACACTCCAAGTCGGGAACTGACTTCCTTAAGACCGTCAAGTTCCTTGACTGGTCCAATAGCCGCGAGAGTTGCCTTTTCGCTCTGGAACAAGCGGCATGCCAGATCGCGAATGCGCTCGGTTGACAAGGCGTCCAGCCGTTCCATCAGTTCCTCATTTGGTATCTGTCGACCAAACAGCAAAATCTGGCGGGCTACCTGGCCGGCGCGGGCTGCGGGGCTTTCCATGCTCATCAACAATCCAGACCGAACTTGCGCGCGGGCACGGTCAAGCTCTTCCTGGGTGATTTTTTCCCCAACGGCCTTCAATTCATCCAGCAGGGTAGTAAACAATTCCTGCAGGTCTTCTGCTCCGGTTGCAGCGTGGATGCCGAACACGCCGGTATCGGAAAAACCCCAGTGAAATGAAGAAATGGAGTAACAAAGCCCACGCTTTTCCCGAATTTCCTGAAACAGCCTTGATGACATTCCACCACCAAGGATTGTTGCAAGAAGCTGGGAAGCATAAAAATCGCGAACATGGTAGGCGCGCCCTTCAAATCCGAGAATGATTTGGGCTTCCATCAAGTCATCCTCGGTGATGCGTTCACCGCCACAATACGAAGCCTCAACAGGTTCTATGGCAGGCTCTGAATTGAAATTCGCGTAAGTTTCTTCGGCCTGTTTTACAAGCGCGTCATGATCAACGCCTCCTGCCGCCACCAAAACCATGTTCGGACCGTGATAATGCTCTGCAAGGTAGGTTCGCAATTCGTTGGTCCGAAAACCTTTCACAGTCTCGGGTGTGCCCAAGATTGGCCGTCCAATCGGTTGACCTCCAAATGCAATGTCCTGGAACTGGTCAAATACCAGATCATCCGGTGAATCGAGTGCTGCACCAATCTCCTGCAGGATAACGTGTTTCTCGCGCTGCAACTCGGCCTCGTCCAGAGTGGAATTGGCAAGAATGTCGTACAGAATATCGGCCGCGTGGGAGACTTCAGGCGATAATACCCGCGCATAGTAGGCGGTCGTTTCTACGCTTGTTGCCGCGTTGAGTTCGCCGCCGACATTTTCGATTTCCTCAACAATTTGCAACGCGGACCGGCTTTTGGTGCCCTTGAATGCCATGTGTTCAAGCAGGTGGGCCATGCCATGTTGGTCATTACGCTCGTTGCGGGAACCGGATCTTACCCAAACTCCCAATGCTGCACTTTCAAGGTGGGGCATCGCATCGGTTACGACGGTAAGGCCGTTGCGAAGCTTGTCTACGCTGACACTCATATTCTGCCTATCTAAAGCTACAAGTCTGAAAGGCTTAACGTAAATCGGAAGAAGAATCCATTGCTAAGGCAAATTCCCGTTAACAGCCGTGTGACCAATGGCGTTTAGCTCACCATTGAAGCTTTGGAATGCTCTGCAATATATGACTCTACGGCACTGATATCGTTCGGCAGCACCGTAAACTTTTCCGGCTTGTCCATCATGGGTTGTAGTGAAACCGGCAGGTCGGGATGAATACCGCTGGCCTTTTCCACCGCATTGGGAAATTTGGCTGGATGGGCGGTCGAAAGCGTAATCATCGGCGTTTCGGAATTGATATGCGATTGCGCCACATAAAGGCCTACTGCTGTATGCGGGTCTGCCAGATAACCATGTTCAAGATTGGAATGTCGAATTTGCTGAAGGGTTTGAGCCTCGCCACAACTTCCAGCTGAAAAACCCGACTGGATTGTTTTCAAAGAGGCGGTATCTATCGTAAATGAACCTGATTGAACAAGGTTCGCCATTTGGGTGGTGATGGATTGCGCATCGCGCCCGCTGGCCTCAAACAGAAGTCGCTCGAAATTGGATGAAACCTGAATATCCATTGAAGGCGACATGCTAGGACGAGTTTCTCGTACTTCATATCGACCACTGGCAAGCGCCCTTGCAAGGATATCGTTCTGATTTGTTGCAATGATCAGTTTTTCAACTGGAATGCCCATCTTGCTGGCCACAAAGCCGGCAAAAATATCCCCAAAATTTGCTGATGGCACACAAAATGATACTTGTCGCTCCGGTGCCCCAAGTGAGGCTGCAGACGTGAAGTAATACACAACCTGAGCCATGATGCGACCCCAGTTGATGGAGTTGACGCCGGAAAGTTGCAGTCGTTCGCGAAAATCCTGATGGTTGAACATGGATTTCACCATCGCCTGACAATTGTCGAAATCTCCTTCGATAGCCAACGCATGCACATTATCAACGCCCAGTGTCGTCATTTGCCGTTGTTGAACGTTTGAAACCCGACCGTTTGGGAACAACACAAACACATTTACATTGGCCCGGCCCTTGAAGGCTTCAGCAGCAGCCCCGCCTGTATCACCAGATGTAGCGCAAACGACTGTTGCGCGTTTTCCCCGTTCTTCAAGAACATGATCCATCATCCGCGCCAAAAGCTGCATCGCCACATCCTTGAACGCCAGCGTTGGCCCGTGGAACAGCTCAAGAACCCAGTGATTGCTGTCATACTGAACCATTGGTGTTACGGCCGGATGATGAAAGGTCCCGTAAGCTTCATCAATCATGCCGCCCAGTTCCTGGTCCGAGAGTTCCCCTCCGGTAAACGGCTTGAGTACCGTACGGGCTACGTCCGCGTAGGATTTTCCGGCAAAACTGCGAATGGTTTCTGGCGTCAGTACAGGCCATTCTTCAGGAACATAAAGCCCACCGTCACTGGCAAGCCCTGCCAGCAATACGTCCTTGAAACCAAGTTCGTCCGCCTGGCCTCTTGTGCTTACGTAACGCATAGGAAAATTCCTTCAAAGGAACATTTGATCGCCACCTTTTAGCGCTTTATAACAACGCTTTGCAACATGACTACGGCATCTAGTATATGAAGGGGCGACATTGAGAATTTCCTACGGGTGGTTCGGATCGTAATATGTGTAAAATGAGTAAATTACCAATTCAAAAACTGTTTGTTGCAACTGGTTTGCTGGTGCTTGCGGCTTGCAACTCTTCAACTGGTGGCAATACAACTGATACACTGGGCGTGAGTGGCAATTCGAGTGACCCTGAAACAGATGCAGCGGTCGAGCTTGAAAATTTGCGGGCATTCTGCCCGAAGTCAGTTGTTCGCGCCGGTACCGAAACTCTCAGAAGATTTTCAGATGGAGTGAGCGCGGAAGACCCTGATGCACTCAATTCCCTGCGTTTTCAGGCAACGATTACCGAAGCAGTCAGAGAATGCAATTACAGTCCAACAATGTTGAATATTCGTGTTGGGGTTGCCGGGCGTGCCATCAATGGCCCCGTCGGCGAAACCGGATCTTTTGAAACCCCTATCCGCATTGCAGTGACCAATGGAGTCGAAGTGCAGTATTCCCAACTCCACAATATTGTGGTCACAATTCCGCCAGGAAGAACCAACGCGACATTTCGCTTTGTCGACAACAATGTGAACATCCCAATTCCTGACAAACGAAATCTGGTGATTTATGTGGGATATGACGAAGGACCGTCTGACGACGAAAAACCAAAGAAAAAGCTGCAGCCGGTCAACTAGGGTCCTGACCCTAGTTGACGAGTCCTTCCCATTCGGACATTGCTTTTATCATTGTCGGCAAATCATCGAAACGGGTGATGACTGTTTCTGCACCCGCCTCAATCAATCTGTCTGCGTGTCCGGTGAATGTGTGCGAACCACCGGTAAATCCGATAACCCGTGTTCCGGCATTCAGCGCTGCTGCTATACCGGTTGTTGAATCTTCTATTACCAGCGTCTCCGCAGCCTCCACCTTAAACTCGGCCAACGCTCTCAAAATCATGTCAGGTTTGGGTTTTGGCGCTGGTGGGTCAAAATCCCTTGCTGAGTAAACATAAGGTCTGAACCTGTCGTAAAGGCCGGCACGGCTTAGCATTTTTTTGAGCTTGTCCGGTTCCGAATTCGAACACACGCACCGTGCCTGATCAAATTGATCCAGCACTGCATCCGCTCCGCTTACCATTTCCGCTTCGGCGCAGGTCTTTGCGGTGACATTGGTTCGTGTGCGTTCTACAACATCATCAGGCAAGGGATGGCCTAATTCTTTTTCAAACTCGATTTTGATTTCTTCGCTCCTGGTACCGGCAAATCGTATCGCGAATTCCCGGGCATCCATTTCAATGCCAAACTCAGAGTAGATTTCGAGTTCCGCTTTGGAAGCGAGCAACTCAGAATCAATCAAAACACCATCGCAATCAAAGATCACGAGCTTGATTTCTGCCATCGATAAAACTTTCTGCGAATCGTTAGGAGACTATTTACCCTGATCGGTAACCATAAGCCTACCGTACCGATCATCAAGTTTTGCGTAAGAGTGGTAACAATGGGTGTAGTGAGTCTGGCGGAGGTTCGTCCGCTTTCAGAAAAAAAGCCTTCCTGGCTAAATTCAATCATCAAGGGCGATTGTGTTGCAGCGCTTGAAAAGCTGCCGGAATATTCCGTTGACGTGATTTTCGCCGATCCCCCTTACAATCTCCAGCTGGAAGGGGAATTGCATCGCCCGGACCAATCCCGTGTTGATGCGGTTGATGATCATTGGGATCAATTTGCAACCTTTGAAGCTTATGATGCATTTACCCGTGCCTGGTTACTGGCGGCGCGCCGGGTGCTGAAACCATCCGGCACCATTTGGGTTATTGGTTCATACCACAACATTTTTCGCGTGGGCACTACGCTTCAGGATCTGGGTTTCTGGATTTTAAATGACATTGTCTGGCGCAAGTCCAATCCGATGCCGAATTTTCGTGGTCGCCGTTTTACCAACGCGCATGAAACCATGATTTGGGCCTCCGGTGACCAAAACGCAAAAGGTTACACATTCAATTATGACGCCATGAAAATGGCCAATGATGATGTGCAAATGCGCTCAGACTGGCTGTTTCCCATCTGCAACGGTGGCGAGCGGTTGAAAAATGAGGATGGCCGCAAGGTGCATCCGACCCAAAAACCGGAAGCCTTGCTGCATCGGGTAATCATGTCATCGTCGAAACCAGGGGATGTGATCCTGGACCCGTTCTTTGGCTCTGGTACGACGGGTGCGGTTGCCAAACGGCTTGGACGCAACTTTGTCGGTATCGAACGGGAAGATGATTACATCAAGGCGGCTCTTGCACGAATTGATGCCGTTGAGCCCGCAAAAGGCCCCGAATTGGTTGTGACAACCGGTAAACGAGCCGAGCCTAAAGTTCCTTTTGGTGCGTTGCTGGAGACCGGTTATCTGAAACCGGGCGCACAATTGATGGATAGCAAGAAACGCTGGAAAGCCACGGTGCGCATTGACGGCTCTCTGGAATTTAATGGCGAAACAGCTTCAATTCACAGGATGGGCGCAAAGGTTCAAGAGCTTGACGCTTGCAATGGTTGGACGTTCTGGCACGTCATGCAAAATCGCAAACTTGTGCCAATTGATGAACTGCGCAAGACCTACCGCTCTGAAGTACTGCCTGCTGGAGCTTGATTCCCTCGGAATTTGGTGGGAAATTTATACCTAAACGCACTGTTGACCGGCAATGTCTTTGCGTTTTCTGCTGAGTTACTATGTTTGTGGAATAAGAATTTTCTTGCAGGCAGGTAATTATGAGCATTGTTGAAACTGAAGGCGTTCACCACATCACTCTAAATGGCGCAAACCGCCAGACATCGATTGATTTTTGGGAAGGCGTGATGGGCATGCCCTTTGTCTTTGAACAGCCAAACCTTGATGCTCCGGATATCAATCACCTGTATTTCGATCCCGGCGACGGCAGATTGATTACGATCTTCACTCATGAGGATTGGCCGGTTGATCGAAAGCCCAATCCTAACGGCGTTGGCAATTTGCATCATCTGGCATTCCAGGTATCCAGAAAGACCTATGACGCAGCTGCAAAAAAATTGAAAGTAGCTGGCTATGCAAATTCTGGAGAGGTCGATCGGGGTTTCATGGATTCATTATATTTTCGCGATCCGTTGGGCCAATTGATGGAGCTTGCTTGCTACAAGTTCGATCCGCCAGAAGGCTCAACTCATTCACAAATCCTTCGCAAGGCTTACGACATTCGGCTTGCCGCAGGCGACTACAATATTACCGAAAAACACCTGGCAGAAGCCGGTGGTGTAATTCGCGGCTGAAAAAGGCAACACTGGATCATGACAAATGTGCTTTTTGATGGTTTGTTGGGGAAAATGGATCCTGAGCGGGAATTTGCGCGCAAACCGGACGGGGTGTTCTATCGTTACAAGGATGTCTTGGATGTATCTGCACGCATTGCAAATGTACTGAATGATGCAGGGGTTACACCGGGGGATCGCGTGGCCGTACAGGTTCCCAAATCCATTGAAGCGATAATGCTTTATCTTGCATGTGTGCGCAGCGGTGCCGTGTTTTTGCCGCTCAATACGGCATATACAGTTTCCGAGATTGAGTATTTTCTGGAAGATGCAACTCCTACCCTCTTCGTATGTGATCCAGATAGGTATGGTGACTATGAAACCCTGACCGCCAAGCTGGGTATACGTCTCGAAACACTTGGCGTATGGACTAGTCATGATGAAAGTGCGGGAACTTTGGCTGATGCCGGTTTGGAGGCATCCACCGAATTTCAGACGGTGCCTCGAAGCAAGGATGATCTTGCTGCAATTTTGTACACATCAGGAACGACCGGTCGATCCAAGGGTGCCATGCTTTCCCATGAAAACCTGCTTTCCAACGCGCAAGTGCTGAAGGATTATTGGCAGTTCACTTCCGATGATGTGTTGCTGCACGCCCTGCCGATTTTTCATACCCACGGTCTGTTTGTGGCAACCAATGTGGTTTTGATTTCCGGTGCGTCGCAGGTCTTTTTGCCGGGGTTTAGCGCAGACGCTGTGATTCAGCATCTCCCGCAATGCTCTGTGATGATGGGTGTGCCAACGTTTTACACGCGATTACTCGACGACGATCGTTTTGATCAGGCGCTAACCAGACACATGCGGCTGTTCATATCCGGCAGCGCACCGCTTCTTGCAGAAACCCACGTCGAATTTGAAAAACGGACAGGCCACCGCATACTTGAGCGCTATGGCATGACAGAAACCAACATGAACACTTCCAACCCTTACGAGGGAGAGCGTCGCGCTGGCACGGTTGGGTTCCCCCTGCCAGAGACAGAAATCAGGATTGTGAACGAAGAAACTGGAGCGCCAGTGGCGGCTGGAAAAATCGGCATGATTGAAGTTCGCGGCCCAAACGTTTTTTCCGGTTACTGGCAAATGCCTGAAAAGACCAAAGAAGAATTTCGTGACGATGGTTTCTTCATTACCGGAGACATAGGCCTGTTCGATGAAGATGGCTACATCCAGATCATTGGCCGCTCAAAAGATCTGGTAATATCCGGCGGCTACAACATTTATCCCAAGGAAATTGAACTAATCCTGGATGAACAGGATGGCGTCCTGGAATCTGCGGTAATTGGTGTACCCCACCCAGATTTTGGCGAAGGCGTTGTCGGTATCCTCGTCCCCCAGTCAGGTGGCGATATAGATTTAGATGCAATTGGCGAGAATTTTCAGGACAAGCTTGCCAGGTTCAAACAACCGAAGAAGATGATTGTGGTCGATGAATTGCCCCGCAACACCATGGGTAAGGTGCGGAAGAATGTATTGCGGGAAACCTACGCAAATTTGTTTCAGGAATGAAATCTGGATTAGTCGCTAGAAGCGGCATTGATACTTGCTTCAACCCAGTCGTTGGATTCTCCAACCCGACGGCCACCCGCCAGATATTCGCCAATGATTTGCTCCATGCGATCTTTGCCAAATGATCCAAAATGCCCGCCATGAACTGTTGAAACGGGAAGTTCCTTCAAGCGTTTCAGCGATTCTTCCAGTTGCTCTGGTACAGAGTGATAGAGATTGTCGAGTAATTCTCCGTCATAGATGACATCACCGCTAAACAGCGTCCCAGTAGCTTCTTCCAATAGTGCGACAGAACCGGGTGAGTGTCCGGGCAGGTGAAATACCTTGAAGACCCGGTCCCCTAAATCGAACACATCGCCTTCATCCAAGTGGCGGGTAAGGGGCGCTGGTTTGACCTCATAATCCTGATACCTGAACCCTTCCCACGGTAGGGCGAGAAATGTTTCAGCCCGCACATACCCGGTGTCGGCGACTGTGTTGGAAGGCGTTGGAGCATCCATGATCGCAGCTTCCAGCGGATGCCCGCAGCGATGCTCAAATTCGTGCAGTCCGCCAGAATGATCAAAATGGCTGTGCGTGATGATAGCAGTAAGTGGCCGCCCTGCCAGACTGGCCACTTCCTTCACCAGCGGGCGCAATCCCATGCCGGTGTCGATGATAAGGTCACTGTCCCGACCCCGAACATGCCATATGTTGCAGCGTAACCACGGAGCCAGATGCTTTTCCGTTATAAGGTTGACATTATCTGAAAAGGGCTTCACCTCGTACCAGTCATCTGCAATGGGTTTGGGCAATTGAGGTTCCTTTCCTTCATGGCCGACAGTTGTGTTGGAAATAGTCTGCTCTATTTGAGGCATTGATTCAAACCCAGCGCAATTACCTTGCGCATCAGTGTTGGTAGCGCTTCGCCATCAATGTCTTTACGACTTGACCACCATCCATCGTGTTTCGTAGCGTTTTCAACATGTGCGTACCAAACTTCCAGCTCCAGATGAAAATGGGTGAATGTGTGCCTCACTGTTCCCATGTTTTTCCATTCAGCAGAAACTGGCGCTGCGCTTTTTCCGGTCTCGCCATCTTGTCGTGAATTCCAGTTTGTCGTCGGAATCTGGCTCATGCCGGCGAGCATGCCTTTGTCCCCGCGTTTTTGCAGAAGTATCGCTCCGTCCGGGCGTTCAAGGATGAAGGCAGCCCCTTTGCGCGTCGGCTTTGATTTCTTGAGAGATTTTCGGGGAAAATCCAGTATATCGCCATTGGCTCTTGCTTCACAGTGATCTTGCAAGGGACAAATCTTGCAGGAAGGTCGTTTGGCTGTGCAGATCGTGGCGCCCAAATCCATCATCGCTTGAGCAAACTCGCCCGGTAATTTAGGATCAAGAATGGTTTCAAGCAATTGCCGTGTCTCGGCCTTGGCGTCCGGGAATGGTATTTCAATACGGAAGAGCCTGGCCATTACCCGTTCCACATTACCATCTATCACGGCAATTGGTTCATCAAAGGCGATCGCTGCAATGGAAGCGGATGTGTAGTCGCCAATTCCTGGTAATTTCTTCAGTTTCGCTGCTGTATCTGGAAACCGACCATTATGACTTTCAGCAACAATGTCCGCGCATTTCTTGAGATTACGGGCCCGTGAATAATATCCAAGACCAGCCCATTCCTTGAGAATGTCTTCTTCATCAGCTTCAGCCAGTGTATACACATTTGGCCAGCGATTGATAAACCGAATGAAATACTCGCGAACCGTTGCAACCTGGGTTTGCTGTAGCATCACTTCAGAAAGCCAAACATGATAGGGATTGGTGCGAACGCCCATAGCATGATCGTCCGGGGGTACCCGCCACGGCATTGAGCGGGCATTTTGCCGATACCAGTCCAGCAGATCTTTTGCGTGGACCGGTTGGGTGTCTGCCGAATTAATGTTATTCCTCAATGCCATTACATTAAGCAATCGCGCAACGGCTCAAAAAATCAAGTCATGATGCAGTCTTCGCCAAAGCAAACTCCCAAAAAACGGGGGAAATCAACGGTAAAATCCATAGCCGAGCTCGTAGGGTCGATTTTGGAACCGGTTCTGGCACGGCGTGCGGGAATGACCTTGGACTTGCTGCGGGTCTGGCCTGAGATTGCAGGTCAGGAATTTCGGGAAACGACAAGGCCGGAAAAAATTGACTGGCCACGCCGTATTCATGAGGACGATCCATTTAAACCAGCAACGCTGGTTATTGCCTGCGAACCGTCAAGTGCGTTGTTCCTTCAACATGAACAGACTTCTATTTTGGAACGGATAAACACCTTCCTTGGTTTTAGAGCAATTGACCGTATCAAAATCCTCCAAAAGCCGGTCAGGACAGTTCCCGCAAAACCGGCTACGGCAGGTATTGCGAAATCCTTGTCGGTGGAACAGGAAGCACGCCTTGATGCGATGCTGGAGGCAATCGATGATCCGGAATTGAAAGGCGCCCTGAAGAAATTGGGCAGGGGTGTGCTGAGCAAGCATAAAGAGGTTTAACCGAGAGTCTTGGCCATTTGATTGTTGAGCATTCATCACCAATTCATATTGACATTGTTATTTCGGGGATTGAATTTCAAAACTGCCTCACCAAATGGTGATATTGGATACGCACTTTGCCTAATTTATTTCTTCGATTTTCGCGATAAGTTAGGCAAACAAGATCAGACAATCGCAATTTTATCTCAGGAGTGATAGATGAATTTTTCCCGCCGTCACCTGCTATTGGGTTCAGCTGCTGTAATTGGTGGTTTCGCCGTTTGGAGCAAGGCTGAAGATTTTGCCGGTGAGTTTTCGCCTGTTACTCCTGCCAAGGCAGAAGACCTTTCCACACTAATGGACCCCGGCCCAATGGACGAAAAAATGCTGGGTGACGAGAATGCGCCGGTCACAATCATTGAATATGCATCCATGACTTGTGGCCACTGCGGAGCCTTTCACAACAACACACTTCCAGATATCAAGAAGAAGTATATTGAAACTGGTAAAGCCAAGTTGATTTTCCGTGAATTTCCGGGAGACCCCCGAGCCGCTGCCGCCTTCATGCTCGCCCGTTGTACCCAGGATGACAAATATTTTGCCATGGTCGATGTGCTTTTCAAGCAGCAGGGAATCTGGGTCCCATCTCCAAACGTGAAAGATGAATTGTTTAAAATCGCCAAACTTGGGGGTTTTACACAAGAGGGATTTGAGAGCTGCTTGAAAAATCAGGAGCTTTTCGACAATGTGCTGGCAGTAAGGAAAACAGCGGCAGAAGACTATGGAGTGCAGGCGACTCCAACATTCTTCATTAATGGCAAAAAATATGAAGGCAATATGTCCACCGAGCAGATGTCGGAAGTTATCGACGGTCTCCTTTAGGTCGAGCGAATATCTACGTTTATCTCTGTTTGGATTTGAAAACGCCGGAAGCAAATCCACAACCGTTTCCAATGCTTTGTTTAGAGCCTCAGGATTTGTATCATGAAGTTCAATAAACTACGCCTTCTGGGGTTCAAATCTTTTGTAGAACCCACTGAATTCCTTATAGAAAATGGCCTCACTGGCGTTGTGGGTCCGAATGGGTGTGGCAAATCCAACCTTGTTGAAGCTTTGCGCTGGGTAATGGGAGAAAACTCTTACAAAAACATGCGCGCTTCGGGCATGGACGATGTTATTTTCTCTGGTGCAGCCAACCGGCCGTCCCGCAACACTGCTGAAGTTTCACTGTTTTTGGACAATGAAGATAGAACCGCTCCATCCGCATTCAACGATGCAGACGAATTGCAGGTTTCAAGGCGTATCGAGCGCGAATCAGGCTCAAATTACCGAATCAACGGGCGCGAGGTTCGCGCGAAAGATGTGCAACTTCTGTTCGCCGACGCGTCAACCGGTGCCCGCTCTCCTTCGATGGTCGGGCAAGGCCGGATCGGGGAGTTGATTTCAGCAAAGCCGACTGCCCGCCGCGCGTTGCTGGAAGAAGCTGCCGGGATTTCCGGACTTCATTCCCGTCGTCACGAGGCTGAATTGCGGCTCAGGGCATCAGATCAGAATCTGGAACGCCTTGACGATGTTGTCGGCCAGCTTGAAGCCCAGTTGGACAGTTTGAAACGTCAGGCTCGTCAGGCCAACCGTTATCGCAATCTTTCCGGCGAAATTCGCAAAACCACAGCCTTGCTGTTCCATCTGAAGTGGGCAGCAGCAAAGAACTATGAAGCAGAGTGCGAGAGCACGCTTTCAAAACTAACGGCCCAGATGGGTGAAAAAGCGAATGTTCAGGCATCGCTTGCCCGTGAGGAATTTGAGGCTGGCAAGAAAATTCCGGCGCTTCGGGATACTGAGGCCTCAACTGCCGCAGCGCTTCAGCGCCTGCAAATTGCCCGGGGACAAATCGATGAGGAAATTGCGCGCCTGGAAAGTCGCAAGGGTGAATTGCAATCGCGTCTTGAGCAGTTGTCGAGTGATCTTGAGCGCGAAGAACGCATGATTGGTGAAAACCGCCAGTCTTTGGAAAATCTGGAAAACGAGCAGCAACAGCTGGAAACAGAAAGTTCCAGTGTTGGTGACACTGAAGAAAAGTCCAAAGAAGCACTGGAAAGGGCGACCGAAGCGCTTGGTAAAAGCGAAAAAGCCTTTACCGACCTTACTGCTAGCCTTGCCAATGAACGGGCTCGCCGTACTCAACTTGAAAAGACGCTTGAGGAAACAACTGCACGCTTGGAACGTCTCACAGAACAGCAATCGTCTGTTGAGGATGATCTAAAGAAAATCATCAAGGAGATTGCAGGCATATCCGGTGTATCATCAGCACAGGATAAAATTACCAAGGCAGAAAAAGCAGTAGCAGTTTCCGATACGGCGATGCTTGCCGCGGAGGGAGCAACTGCACGCGCACGGGAAGTTGAAGACCAAAGACGCAAGCCGCTGGAAGAAGCCGAAGGTCAATTGCGTGAATTGGAGGCTGAAGCCAGAACAATTCGTCAAATATTAAATAGAGCAGGTCAGGATCTTTTTCCAAGTGTCGTCGAGCAGATGTCAGTGAAGCCCGGATACGAGGCTGCTTTGGGGGCCGCTCTTGGGGAAGATCTGGATGTGCCGCTTGATACATCTGCCGCGATTTTCTGGGGCAAGTCTGGAACGCAGGATTCAGATCCGAAACTGCCGGGTAATACCAGATCACTTAAAGAATTTGTTGAAGCGCCATCTGAACTCGCCCGACGGCTGAACCAGGTTGGTGTAGTGGAAAAAGCTGTTGGAGCCAAACTGGCTCTTCAATTGAAAGCAGGTCAAAGACTGGTTTCGAAGGAAGGCGATTTGTGGCGCTGGGATGGTTATGTCGCAAGTGCGGAAGCGCCCACAGCAGCTGCCCAACGCCTGGCTCACAAAAACCGCCTCGCTGAACTCGAAAAACTGATAGAAGAAGCCAGGCAGAAAAAAGAAGCAGCAGAAACCGTCTACGAAACGGCAAAGGCTGCAACTGAAGAACAGATAGAAAAAGAATTGAAGGCTCGTGAGGCATTGCGGGAACATCAGCACAAACTAACCGAAGAACGCGAAGCCTTGAGTGAGGCGGAGCGGGCAACCGGGCAGTTGACCGCCAAACGTTCAGCACTCGAAGAAGCGCAAACCCGTTTGTCAGGAGACATCAAGGAGACAGCGACCAGACAGGAAGAATCCACAAAAGCACTCGCTGCCCTGACTGATATTTCAAAAAGCGAAGCCGAGCTGGAGACCTTGCGTACCCAGGTTGCGGAAGATCGGGCTGTTTTGGCAGAAGCTCGTGCCGCGTCGCAGAGCCTTTCGCGGGAAGCAGAGGCGCGCGGCCGAAGACTGGAAGTGATCAAGGGAGAGCGCGAAAACTGGAACAATCGTCTTGCGAACGGACAAAAGCAAGCTGAAATCCTGAAGAAGCGTAGCGAAGAAACGCTTTCTGAATTCAAGAAACTGGAAGCTGCACCAAAAGAGTTCGATGAAAAACGCAGCGAGCTCATGAACAAACTCGAAAAGGCCGAAGCTGAGCGAAGCGATGCTGCGGATGCTTTGGCCAAGGCCGAGAACGAAAGAGCTGAAGCGGATCGCAAGGCAAAGGCTGCAGTGGATGCACTGGCTCTTGCCCGTGAAAACAATGGTCGCGCCGAGGAACGGTTAAATGCAGCCAGGGAACGCAAAGGCGAGGTTGAAGGACGCATCCGCGAAGAGCTCGAATGTCAGCCGTCTGATGCCCGGGGTCTCGCGGAGATCAAGCCGGATGCCACGTTACCGGAAGTCGAGAAAGTTGAAAGCCGTCTGGAACGACAAAAAGCAGAGCGTGAACGGCTTGGTGGCGTAAACCTTCGGGCGGAAATCGAGTATGCAGAAATCGATGAACAGCGTAACAACCTGGTAACGGAACGCGATGATTTGATTGCCGCCATTGGCAAACTTCGTTCAGGTATTCAAAGCCTCAACAAGGAAGGACGGGAACGTCTTCTCGAAGCGTTTGAGCAGGTCAATTCAGAATTTCAACGCCTGTTCACTCACCTCTTTGGTGGCGGTACTGCCGATTTGCAGTTGATTGAATCCGATGATCCGCTGGATGCCGGCCTTGAAATTCTGGCTCGTCCACCGGGCAAGAAACCCCAGACGATGACTTTGCTTTCCGGCGGTGAACAGGCGCTAACAGCAATGGCTTTGATATTCGCAGTATTCTTGACCAATCCGGCCCCAATCTGTGTTTTGGACGAGGTGGACGCGCCACTCGATGATCACAATGTGGAACGTTTCTGCAATCTAATGGACGAGATGGCAAAAACAACCGACACGAAATTTGTGCTTATTACGCACAACCCGATCACCATGGCTCGCGTAAACCGATTGTTCGGTGTGACCATGGCCGAGCAGGGTGTTAGTCAACTGGTCTCGGTTGATCTTGAAGAAGCTGAAAAATTGAGCGAAGTAATCTAGCCGGTGCTTAAAACGGCTTAGTGATACTCGATCAGTATTGCACCGAATGCAATCAGCATGATGACGAAGAGGCGCTTCGCGTCGAGCGTTTCCCGGAAGAAAAAGTAGCCGATTGCGGTTGCGAAGATGATTGAAGTTTCCCGGATCGCTGCAACTTCAGCCACCTTGCCAATCCGTGTAGCCATCATCATTGAGCCGAACGTGGCTATACCGATCAATCCGGCAAAGAATCCCCTAATGGCATAAGGTTTGAGCGCCGGTCGTTCAGCCAGGCGGTACCAGCGAACTGCCACAACAACCGGAAAGCCAAAGCCGCCAAGAAAAAATATCCAAAACACGTAGGTAAGCGGGTTTTCCGTGATGCGTATCCCGTAGGCATCGACAATCGTGTAAATCGCTGTGTTGACGCCAGTAAATGCGGCCAGAATTGCAGCTATCCAAAGCCCTCGTCTTGCCGGATTGTCAGCAGCAATGTCGCTGGCCATAACAAAACCCAATGAAACAATCGAGCCGGATAGCAGGACAAGTCCAAACCATTGTACAGGATCCAGATATTCACCAAAGACCATGACGGCGAATACTCCGGTCATGGCCGGGCCCATGCCGCGGGCTATCGGATAAACCAGGGTAAAGGCACCCCTGCTGAATGCAGCCGACTGGAACCACTCATACGACAGGTGAATCATGAACGATATTGCCAAAACAACAGCCACATCGCGTGTGGGAAACGGCAGAACAAACAGGATAATCGGCATAGATGTAAGTGAATAAACAATGTTTGCGGCCGCACGGTTAAAGTAGGGATCACCCCTGGACTTGCAGATTGCGCCAAAGATCGCATGGGTTACGGCTGAGAAGATGGCAATCCCGAGTGCCAGTTGTTCTCCTTCCTGTGTGCCGGCGAGAGCTACAAACCATTCAATATCCATTTAGTGCTTTCCGCCGAGGTTTGACTTGGAAGGGTTACATGATAATTGCCAGTCGGAAACCAAACTGTCAAAGTGACTTTTCCTTGGGGGTAATCGATTTTGGAACTAAAGGGTATTTTGTTCGACAAGGACGGCACGCTAATCAATTTCGAAGAAACCTTCGGCCCTTCCACCGAACTCGTTTTGCGCGAATTGGCCGCTGGAAGTGAAGAGAAATTTCTAAAAATGGCAAAGGCCTGGTTGTTTGATCCGGCAACACTGGGATTTTCTCCCATGTCAGTTGCGGTAAGTACGACGGCCATCCAAATGGCCGAAGCCATTGCCCCAATCATTGATGATTGGGATATTGAGAACTTAAGCGTTCGGCTGGACAAAATGTACGGCGAGTTTTGCAATCATCTGGTGGTTGTCCTGCCAGATACCAAATTAGCTTTGGAAAAGCTTAAGGAAATGGGCTTCAAACTTGGAATTGCCACCAATGATGCAGAGGAAAATGCAGTTAGCCAGATGAAACATCTTGGTTTGAACCACATGTTTGATCTCATAATGGGTGCAGATTCCGGTCATGGCGGAAAACCGGATCCTGGTATGGTTTCTAACTTCGCAGAATTTATAGAATGCGAACCCCATCAATTAGCAATGGTGGGGGACAGCCTGCACGACATGGAATGTGGCAGGAATGCCGGCTCCAGAACCATTGCAGTGGAAACCGGACCGGCTTCCCGTGCTGAACTGATCGGTCATTGCGACATCGTTCTGGAATCGATCGCCGGCATTCCAAAAGTAGTTCTATTTGCTGGCTAGCCTAATGTATGCGGCGTGACTGTATGTCGGCTTGCAAGGAAATCAAGACTGCCGCGTAGGAGCGAACAAACTGGGTTACTTTTTCGGGAACGTCTTCACCGCTGATCACTTGCACGAGGTCGTCACCCTCCCTGTGCAATATGAACACTTCACCAATTGATTTCATATCACCACATCGGATTGCGGCCGCACGGGCATGAACCTCACCAAAAAGGATTGCAGGGATTTCAAACAGAAACTCACATCCGGCATTGTCAGCGGCCTTGATCACAGCTTCAAAAAATCCGGCTTCATCAATTTGCCGGTTAAATGCCTCTTCCAGGCAAAACATTGAATTGGCAAATTTACGATCCGCTTTTCCCGCAGGTGTGAAATCTTCTTTTAAATCCTTTTCAATTTTGTACGGCAAATTTCTTCTCCCTGTTCCGATTTTTTGTTAGGAGTAGTGAAACCTTGCCTCGTGACGATTCTGGGGCAAAATCATGATATTTGTTCGGCCAGTGTAAAATTGGCATCACATTACATTAACGGAAATTACCAACATGGCAGGGATCTACGAACGCAAAATGTCGAACGCTGCTGTTTGGTGCCAGCGATTTGCATTCTTTTTGGTTCCTTATTTTGCGCTCATAATCCTCCTGCACCGATTTGCAAAAATTGAAACGCTGCAGGTATTTTCGTTGCTTGCGCTCGGATTTGTCGTCGCGATACTCGCTTTGGTTCTGGCAATCCGTGCAGGTACTGAACTTTGGTACAAAGGCAACAAGGGAGGACGGGCCACCGTTCGGGGAACCTTTCTCGCCACATTGGTTCTGATACCGTTTGCCTATCACGCATATCTGGCACTCTCGAATCCCATAGCACATGATATTGCCACCGATACATTCAATCCGCCGGACTATGTCACTGCCAGTATCACGAGGGTTCCGGGTAACGTTGAAGGAATGAATCCGGTTGAAGAATACACCCTGGAATATGCCGATACGATTGTCCTGGCCTATCCAAGGTTGAAATCTCGCCGGTATCCAGCAGGGCCGGAAAGGGTGCTTGAGGCAGTCAAGGCGATTTTTGCAGACAATGAATGGCCGATGACCGGCACAATTGGTGTTCCAGAATCTAAGCCGGAGTCGGATGAGGAGTTGGCCGATCACAGCGATAGTCAAGATCAGGAAGGAAACGCGCTTGAGGGCGGGGAAACGCCGGCCGACATTCTGTTGGAAGCCCTTGTTGAAAGCACGGTTTTTGGCTTCAAGCACGATGTAGTTGTGAGGATTGTGAGTGAGGATGAAAACACCTTGGTGGATATACGTTCTTCGTCGCGCTTCGGCACCCATGACTTTGGCTATAACGCCCGTCTGATAGAGGCGTTTCTACATCAACTGGATACCGCGCTGCTTGGTATCGCTGGCGAGGGTTAAGCGGCCTTCGACTTAGGGTCAGGACCCGTCCACAGCATCAATAGCGGACGTTTCGGCCTCAACCCGCTGATCCAAACGTCTCAAAATGAATCTGGTCTGCAGGAATGCCTCGTTGTTCCAGGCTGTTCTGAATTTCTGCCATGAACTGCGCTGGACCGCAGAGGAAATAGTGTGCATCGACATTTTGTACGAGATCGGCCATAAGTGCTCCGGTAACACGCCCCTCGCTGTCGTAGTGTATACCTTGTTCGTCTGTAGCTCCGGGCTGGCTGTAGGCAAAATGAACAGTGATATTCGAGACATCCGCAGCAATATTGCGAACTTCGCCTGCAAGTGGATGATGATCTCCATCACGGGCACCGTGAATGAACCAGATCGGCCGGTTGCTGTTTTCTTTCGCCACGGTGTGAAGAATGCTTACCATCGGTGTTATACCTACTCCGGCACTTACCAAAACAAGTGGGCAAATGTTGCATGTCATCATGAAATCGCCGGCCGGCCGACGACTATCAATGATGGCTCCTGGCTCAATGCTGCCATGCAAATATCCTGACACCAAACCCTCAGGTTCACGTTTTACGGTGATCCGGTATCGATCATCAGTCGGAGAACTGGAAAGTGAATAGGTTCTGCGGGCATGCTCTTTTGTACCTGGTAGGGATATCTCGATTGGCAAATGCTGCCCTGGCTCAAATGCGGTGAGTGGACCACCATCACGCGCTTCGAAGATAAATGATGCCACATCTTTGCTCTCTGGAACTTTTCCCACCAGTCGTAGAGATCGAATAGACTCCGCGTCCGCGTCCCAACGCAGTCTGACAGCGGAATGAATCTCGACGATTTCTTCGATATGCAGGCTCACTAGACGTCGAGCACCTGGGTACTCTCTGAGTGCATCGGAATCCCAGTCTATCGAAGCCGTACCTGTAAGCTGCAGCAAGCTTCCAGTCTCAAAATTTATGAACAAGAATCCCGTTCTGGGATCAACAACAAGATTACCAATTGTGTTGTAGTGATTGTTTCCAGCATAGTCAGGAAACTGCAATCGCTGGTCATCGAGGACATGGACGAATCCACGCTCGCCGCCCCGGTGTGATGCGTCCATGCCGAACGCCGGGCTATCTCCTTCGCCGCGAAATCCGCTTGCAATAAAAAATGTGTCCGAGTTCTCGATCCATTCCCGCTGTGCAGAGGTCAGCAAGTTAGCGCGTTTGTCCCTTGCGGGAGGCATCTTATCCACCCGCTGCCATTTGCGCTCGCGGATATATTGCGGGCAATTGCCAAAGGCCTGCTCCACCCCAACTACAATTGAATTTGAACAATTTGAGATGACGCGGCCATTGACTCGATTTCGGCGCCGAGTTGCAAGCTCGATACCGAGGATGCCTACATCCGACCCGGCATTGAACGCTTTTGAAAGCGCATCACCAGACGAAGGTGTTGCGCCAATCACGAGCTGTTTGGGGTCGGGTGATGTTACAAAACCATCTGGCCCGTCCAGCAAAGTAACCCAGGGGCGGTTCTGGTCATCTCGCGCCGAGACCACGAGAAACGGTTGGGCTGTGTGAAATACTCGATGTTGTTCCGGAAGATAATCGTGCACTACTTTGCGTGCCCAATCTTCAATGTGACGAACGCCCAGCCTTTCTTGAACGGCATGCTCGCCATCGTGAAATGGCGAAATATCATCCTTTGATGATTGGTTCCTGTTCATAATAGATCCTCCAGTGGGTGAGTGCTGCCCGCGAGTGGTACAGGGGAAGGTTACCACCCGCGGGCGATCCGGCTGTCAGGGAGGGAGGTGGCCGAATCGGGATTTGTTTGCCTCTGGAAAACCCCGGGAGGCGTTACTTGGAATTGCCTAAGCGGCCGGCGCAATAAACTCGACACGAATTCCACCAGGAATAAAACACATCATATGCTGCGTAGAACTTCCACCAAGCGATTCCGGGCCAAATTCCATCTCGATGTCACTTTGGCACTCTAGTGTGGCCTGCAATGCCTTTAGATTGTCCATTCCACCAACATTGAGTGCAAGATGATGCAGGCCGATCACGTTTTTTCGGTCAAACGGTACTGCGTTTTCGGGGTCCCGAACTTGCCAGAGAGTGATCATGGTGATGCCGTCACTTACGAACACCGCAGGGTAATCGGGAATTTCTCCCACCTGATTGAATCCCAACACGTCGAGAAAGAACGCCTTTGTTTTGCTGAGTTCAGGAACGGTAAGTCCGATGTGATGCGCGCCTAGTGTTAAGGGATGTTCCGCCATTTTCAACTTCCTTTGGGTTAGATGATGATGCGTTGTTTGTCTATTCGATACTGGCTGATTGCAATAAAAGCGAGAATAAGCATAATCCGAAATTGATTGTTTCATTTGGTGGAATGTTGATGGATCGTTTGCAGGCCATGTCAGTGTTTATCAGCGTCGCAGACGAGTCAGGTTTTGCGGCCGCTGCACGGAAGCTCAACATGTCTGCACCTACCGTGACGCGTGCAATCTCAGAACTTGAGGAGCGCCTTGGGGCCCGATTGCTCCACCGGTCTACTCGCTTGCTTCAACTAACTGAAGCGGGACGACGCTATTTAACGGACTGCAGACGTATTCTTGCGGAGTTTGAAGAAGCGGGCTTGAATGCGACCGGGATACATTCCGCTCCCCGCGGTGTCGTTTCAGTAACCGCATCTGTTCCATTTGGGCGCATGGTTCTTATGCCGATAATGTTTGACATGATGGATCGATACCCTGAAATTCAAGTCTCCTTTCAACTCTATGATCGGATTGTTCATCTGCTTGAAGAAGGAGTTGATGTGGCCGTTCGCATCGCGGAGTTGCCGGATTCGTCGTTCTCCGCTGTGCGAGTGGGAAGTGTACGCCGCATGTTGTGTGCGTCGCCAGAGTATTTGGAGAAGCACGGGGTCCCAGATGATCCCTGCCAGCTTGTTGATCACCGAGTAATTGACTTCGTGAATATGGCACCAAATGGGGAATGGAATTTTCAAAGCAACGGTAGCAGCATAAGCTATACACCTCAATCACAGTTGCACGTTAATAAAGCTGATGTAGCAATAACCGCCGCTGTGGCAGGGCGTGGCATAACTCGTGTTTTCTCTTACATGGTGACTTCAGAGTTGGCTCAGGGGAAACTGGCGGCAGTGCTGGAAAATTTCGAAATGCCACCCATACCAGTGCATGTTATGCATAAAGAAGCGGGCCAGACTTCAACTCGTGTCCGTGCGGTAGTCGATCACTGCGTTGAGCACCTCAGAAAACACGAGGCGCTGCAATGAACCATCTTCTGCTTCTGAACTAATCGGACCCCCTGCAGTGCATCAACAAGACTGCCGGTCCGACTAATTATTGAGAACTGAAATGGTCTCTTTCAGATTATCTTCCTTATCAAAATTGCAGGCGAGAAATATCTTGGATGTCACTAAACGCGAGGTGACTTTCCATGATTACAAATACGCGAATAATGATGAGCGCTGCCATTGCTGGGAGTATCCTAGCAATGAATGCCACAGCAGCTTCAGCGGAGATGGCCTGCCTTCCGCTTGATCTGACATTTATCGAACACAGCCAGCATATTCATGTGCACAGCTGCGACGTTGCGAGCATCGAAATCGGTGCTGTTAAAAATCCGGTCAATCTCACAAGCTCGGGGGTTGGTGCGGTGATTGCTCGTAATTCGACACATCGCGAATCGAGAACCACAGAAGAAAGCCAGCACGTGTGTGATGTAGTTGGCAAACGTCATTCATTCAAAACTCATTCCAATTTAAATTGATTAGCCGTGGCCAATTTTGGCCACGAGAAAGGAGGAACATCGTGGAAACTCAAGAGGTAAATCGTCAGATGGATCGGGTGCTCCTTAGTAGTGCACGCTTGAGAAAATTAACCAAGATGGGCGCGCCTGCAATTGTCCTTCGCAACGAAACACGACTACTCCAAATCGCACTTGCTGATTTGTTCAAAGACAAAGAATTTGTCCAGTCTGTTGAAGATTTGGGGGCGGACCAATTCAACACTTATCTCAACTATATCGCCGGAACCGAAATAACGTTCCCGATAGAAGCAGAGGCAGGGGCGAAATTCGCCATCTGACCAATGCTTGCACGATTTGCGCATTGTCAATCGTGCCCCCAACCAAGCGCATTTTGCGCGCGCCAACCCTACTCGAATCTTGAAAGGAATCGAAAATGAAAAACAAATTCTCTCTCATCGCCATTACAGTTGCCAGCATGCTGAGCCTGTCACAGGGTGCTCTTGCTGTTGACGAGTACAATGTCTCTTCTGGATTGACCGCGGCTGGAGCGCCACTTGGTCTTCACGGAATTGATCCTGTTGCCTTTGTGAGTTTAGGCAATCGTATCGGTGGAACTGCTAAGTTTACCGCTGTTCACGAGGGTGCTGCCTACTATTTCGCTTCTCAAGATAATCTTGATGCATTCAAGGCGAATCCCACCAACTACCTGCCGCAAAACGGCGGGTTCTGTACGTTTGGTGTTTCCAAGGGCAAGAAATTTGACGGTGATCCAAAATATGCAGCACTTGTTGATGGCAAACTTTACGTCTTTCTGAATGAGGAAATTTTTGCGCTGTTCCAGAAAGACCGAAGTGGAACAATTACTCAGGCTGCAAAAAACTGGCCAACTATCGAGCATATCGCTGCATCCGAACTATGAGATGTTCAGTGCGTGGAGTTATTTTTTTCTGCGCACTGACTTTTCAACCCCCGTTAAAATGAATGGAGAAAAGCCATGACCCGGGAAACTACCAAAAACAAACTCGTCCCGAGTACACAATTTCAAGCAAATACTGAACAGCAAGATATCCCGGTGGTATCTCGCTCAACAAACCGGCGCGATTTTATCAAGGGCGCAACTTTAGCAGCCCTTGCTGTTGGCACGGCGGGACCTCCGTTGAGATCCGTTCGCGCGGCCGGCATTCCGGATACCGGATTTGATGTAACTCCAGGAAACACAGCTCTTGTTGTTACGGACCCGCAAAATGACTTTCTTAGTCCGGACGGTGTCGCTTGGAGTGTTGTTGGTGCAAGCGTTTTAGCCAACGATACTGTCAACCACATTGATCAGTTGTTCACCATAGCAAAAACCGTCGACATGCCGGTTTTCGTGTCCCCGCACTATTACTATCCGCACGACCATGGTTGGAAAATTGAGGGCACGCTTGAGGCTTTGATGCACAAAATAGGAATGTTCGATCGACCAGACCCATTGTCAACTGAAGGATTTGATGGATCAGGTGCTGATTGGCTGGAACGGTACAAGCACCACATTGAAGATGGCAACACGATTGTTACAAGCCCGCACAAGGTGTTTGGACCAGAAACCAATGATCTGGTGTTGCAGTTGAGAAAGCGCGGTATCGACAAGGTCATTCTTGCCGGTATGTCAGCAAACCTTTGCACCGAGTCCCACTTGCGAGAGCTGGGAGAGCAGGGGTTCGACGTCATGGTGGTTTCTGATGCAACCGCTGCCGCCCAGGTACCCGGTCTGGACGGTTATGCCGCTGCAATGACCAACTTTCGAATGATCGCCAGCCACGTTGCAGATACCGAAACGACAGTTGCGAAAATTCGAACTGCCTACGCTGCCTAAAACTTGAAGAGCCCTGCCGCTAAGTCACGGTGGGGCTGTCAAACTACCAAATTCACTTACCGCATATCGGCAGTCCCATTTGGATATGTTGACTTGAATTAGGTGGCATTTCCAACACTCAAAGCCCGTTGTCCGGAGACCGCGAAATCCGCCCATACCAAAACAGAATCGAGAAAAATTATGAATCCGAAAACACTTTTAATAGGGTCCATGACGTCGATCTTACTGGTTACAGGTGCAAAATCTGCAGACGTAATCGTGTATGAGCCAGAGCCGGTTGAGTTTGTCCGTATCTGCGATGCCTATGGAAATGGTTTCTTCTATATTCCCGGCACCGAAACATGTATCGGTTTCAATGGCTTCGTGCGCTCAAGTTACGAAAAAGTTCATATTGATGGCGATTATGACACCGACACGACAAATGCGGGTGGCGTTGTCAACGGCGTTAGTTCTACCTTTTGGGGGCAGCGTGCCAGGCTTAATTTGGATACAAGAAATGAAACCGACTGGGGAACGCTTCGAGCTCAGTATCGACTTGAAGCGGGCGATTCAAACACCGATGCCGATATCGACATGGATCGAGCGCTAATTTCCATTGCCGGATTTCGGTTTGGTTTTACTGATAATTATTGGATTTCCAACCATAATTATGCAGGGACGGATTTTCCGGGCATTGGAGGCACTTTCTCTGGTGGTTTGCTGGATGAAGGCTGGTATGGATTTGATGACGCCACCATCATTGACTACACTCTGGCGACGAATGGCCTTGCAATTACAATTGGGGCAGAGGATCCTCGTATTTCAGTCGGCGGGGGCGGTGGAAACGCAACCAACAATGGCGGCAGGGACGGGCGGGCCAACTTTTATGCCGGCTTCAATTACTCGGGTTCTTGGGGAAATCTGGCATTTACCGCGGTACATGATTCACTTGCACCGGATAATTCAGGCACGGACGCAGCATCTGGTGGTGTAGGGGCTAATTTTGGCGGGTGGGCATATAAGACTAGCCTGGACTTGAAGCTTGACGAGTGGCTGGCGGGTGGTTCGATTCATGTCATGTATATGTGGGATGGCGAGTACAATACAGATTATCTGCATAATTATGCGATGGTGAACGACATGGAATCCATTTTCCAGATTGCTGGTCAAATAAAACTCGATGACCAATTCAAGGTTATCGCCCAGTATTCTCTTGCACATGGAGACGATGGCGGAACCCTGAACGGTGTAGCCGGAGGGGAAGGGGACGCCTGGATTGGATCAGTCGGTCTTACCTGGTCTCCGGTTGAGTTGTTTTCTATCAGTGCTTCATATTTCTTCGGCGAAGTGGATAACACTGCCGGTGATGGAACAAGTGCGCTGGATCTGCCCCGCACTTCATATGACTTCGATGGCTTCTTTGTCGGCGTACGCCGCGATTTATGAGTAACAATTCCGGTGTCACGTGTTTGTGTAACGACCGGATCGCCATGATATTAGTTTCCAGACATTACAGCCCATATTTGTTCCTATAGGTGTAGTATCTCGGATCGGTTTGAATTTTAGCTTTGTGCCATAGTTGTATCTAAATGCGATCAAACCATTTTGCGTTTCATAAATTGCAACTGTTAATTGCGCTATTTCAACCTAATCAAATCTCCAATAACACCCCAATTATGTCTCCTAGCCATTTCATGACGAAATGAGCCAACATCAATATTTTCAAGGAGATAATCATGCAACGCATAAATCAAGTGAACCCGGCAGATGCACCGGCAAACGTAAAACCAACACTCGACGCCGTAAAGACCAAGCTCGGCATGGTACCGAACATCTTTAAAACCATGGCACAATCACCAGCCGTATTGAACGGATATTTGGCGCTCTCTGGCTCTTTCGCCGAGGGGAAACTTTCCGCAGCTTTGCGTGAACAGATTGCTTTGGTTACGGCAGGTCACAGTGGTTGCAATTATTGCGCTTCAGCGCATAGCGCACTCGGCAAAATGGCAGGGCTTGAAGCAGACGAGATGCAACGCAACCTTTCGGGCAATGCCTCTGATGCCAAAACACAAGCAGCGTTGGCATTTGCCAGTAAACTAGTCGTTAACCGTGGCCATGTCAGCGACGCCGACATTAATTCAGTTAAGGCTGCTGGTTACTCAGAGGAAGAGATGCTTGAGATTTTTGGCAATGTCGCCGCCAACTTGTTCACCAACTACTTCAACCATCTTGCTGGCACAGAAATTGATTTTCCTCGTGTCGACGCCATTGCCGAAGCTGCTTGAATGAAATTTACAAGGAGACAATCATGAGCAAGACAACAATAGATGAGAGCACCGCTATCGCGCAGACCGTACAGCACTACATTGATGGTGCAATATCTGGCAAAGGCGATGAGATGAAACCGGCTTTTCACG
>JAJFHU010000037.1 GCA_021775455.1 Hyphomicrobiales bacterium
AATGGCGTATCCACTACAATACAAAACGCCCACATTCATCGCTTGGCTACAAACCGCCAGCACCAGAATCCATCATCCACTTGCATGAAAGGATAACCATGAACTAACATTCAAACTGGACCAATCAATTGGGGCAGGTCAAGTTCCATCCTCAACAATTATATGTTCAATATTTTCGTATGTTTGATTTAATACAGACGTAATTGCTTCACGCAGATAGTAAAGATTTTGGCCGTGAGTTCTAGTGATTATGGAAACCTTTGGGATAGCTCCTTTTCCTGCATCCCGCGATAATGGCACATTGTAACCATCCCGGCACATATCATAATCCAAACCTGCAAATGGAAACGGCACCATGGACGTTGGTCTGTTGCTATTAACAAAGTGCTCTTTATCCTCTTGAAATTTTGAATACGCTATTTGAAAAGAATTTAGTCGATTTGCATCTTGCTCCGTGGAAAGCAAACCTTCGATTATAGCCTGTCCTTCTTCTCTTTCCTCTGATGTGCCGTAACGAGAGCGGATAAGTAAATTTGCTGCTATTGAGCCAGAAAGTTGATGCGGGCGAACAGCCTGATCCTCAAGATCCACATGATGAGTTACTGTAACCCAAGGTATATATTTTAGCCCGAACCCATTTCCACGAAGTCTATACGATAATTCAACGTCTTCTCCATACATAAAGATTTTGGTTTCGTATCCACCTACACGTAAATATGCCGATTTCCGCAATAATACACACGCGTGACTAGACCAACTGGTGTCCAATGTAACCGGATCATAATACTTCGGATGCTCATATGGACATTGCCGCAATTCCCAACTTGCGACGTTTAAGTCATCAGCAATACCATGATTCACGATTCCCTGGATGCTTTCCTTATGAAACTCCAGATCGACATTTGTGACCAGGACAAATTCATCTCTGCTTTTGCGAATCGCCATATCATGACCACTACCAAATCCCTGATTTTTCAATTTCAGTAATTTTACGGAATTATAACGCTTGGAATTTTTCTCTTTGTAATCAATTAAAAATTTATTCGTTCCATCCGACGATCCATTGTCAACAATTATTAAATTAATGTTTTCTGTAGGAAAAGATTGTTTTTCCAAAGATTTGAAAAAAATTTCCAACCATTTTTTTGAGTTATATGTAACCGCGCTTACAGTTATATTTGTATTTCCTTCGGATTTAGTTTTGCTGTTTGCTCGATATGATATGTGCCATTTGGACCCTAATACTTCTTGACGATACGGTATGATATAGCTGGAAAAATTGCTTGCATTGGGTTGCCCATCGTCTTTTTTGCCGACTAATCTTTGCCTCAGAAGGATTGCTTTTACTGCGGAGTTCAGTCCTACAAATCCATTGCTTCGCCACACTTCCATGGCTTTTGCAACGCTTGAATTCAAACCATCACCTCTATTGATTAATTCAAACAAATTGGGACCGCATAATACAATGAGCCTGCCGATATCCTTCAGAATTCTGAAGGGCTTAGTAATTTTCCAACTTGTCGAATTTCGATAGGCTTGATGGGTTGTTTCAAGTTTCCCCCACGCTAATTCAAGTGCTCGATCCTTTGCATCAATTTGCCCCTCGAATTCAGCTTCAAGAGCTTTTTGTCGAGCAATTCCTTTTTCATGTTCGCATTGCAGTTCAGTAAGTTGGCGTTCAATTGCCTTCTTGCCAGAAACCTCTTTTTGCAGTTGCTTCACATCTGCTTGCGCGTCGACGAGTGCTCGATCCTTTGCATCAATTTGCCCCTTGAATTCAGCTTCAAGAGCTTTTTGTTGGGCAACTACATTTTTATGCTCCACTTGCAATTTTGATAATTTCCGTTCATTTGATTTCTTGGCCGAAACCTCCTTTTTCAGTTGCTCCACATCCGCTTGCGCATCGACAAGCGCTTGATCCTTTGCATCAATTAACCCCCCGAACCCCGCTTCAAGAGCTTTTTGTTGGGCGATTGCTTTTTCAAGTTCGCATTGCAGTTCGGTTAGATTGCGTTCAATTGCCTTCTTGCCAGAAACCTCTTTTTGCAACTGCTCCACATCCGCTTGTCGCTCGACCAAGGAGCGGTTGGCCAGATGAGCTTCTTCAAGAACAGCATTCAAAACCGGTTTCGCTGAAAGTATTACCGATTGAATGTGGTCCAAAGTTTCTTTGGCATTCCGTGTTCCTTTTGCAGAGCGCAACTTATTAACTGCTGAATAGGCATCACCGGCCCACCCACGCAGATGAGGATCCAGCAATACCTCCTCATCACTGCGAGTGTGGTGCCGCAGTCTTGCATCCAGGAATTCGTTGATTTCTTTTTCAGTTTCCCTAAATGAATGAGGAAACTCCATACCAAATTGTTTCTGGATGGACTTGACCTCACCCTTCCAGTCAGACAAAACTTCATCATATCCAACGATTGCTCGCTTGTGTGCCCGTGTTTCTCTTTCGGCACAAAGAATATGCGACAACCAGAGCAATGCAGCATCGGTCCGTGTGTATTTGTCAAACCAGTTGTTCGTTCTTTCCTCGAGTGAACGGGAAACTTCCAACGGGTTTCGAAAGGACAATACCGGCTTCACCCCAATCCCGTCTTGCTGCAATGCATCGATGAAAAAACCTGCAAATCGGCAAACTCGCGGATCCTTTATGACAAACAGTTCGCTATCTGGACATTCTGAATTTACAATCTCCAAAATGTCGCTCTGAATTGTTTCCCGCCGGGCTGTTGTGAGTTTGGTGAAATCCAGCGGTCTCCAATCATGCCAACTGGAGTCCAGTTCCTCCAACAATTGGTCGTGATAATCTACCAGACGTTGTGGTTCCCAATGCCCCTTTTCGTTATCGGCGCTCGAACCCATCAAATTCTTGGGCAAATCCGCGCCCATTAGGCTGAGAACACGCGTCAGTGCGCTTGTTCCGGAACGGTGCATTCCGAGCACCAGCAAGCAAGTCCTTTTCCCTGAAACTTGTCTTGATGTTTTAAATTTGGTTTTTCCGCTCACTTTAACCATTATAATTTGATTCCCACAATCACACAAAATGGTATTTACATTTTATAAATGGATATACAACCTTATATAAATAGATATTTGATAAAATCAATTTTGCCGGGATAATCGCCGCTTAAAACCTTCTGACAACAGCTTCCACATCGTCGGATATGCTTTTTCCATAGTTAAAAGTTGGTTTGCGTCAGAAATCGATATGGTCATTTCTTTTTGAATTTTGCGCCTATCTTTCAAAAGTGGATGCAATTCCAGAATAAAACCCAGAAAACCCTTTATTATGGATAATGGATGGCGCAGATGCAGGAACATGTACACTTGCCCATACAAAAGCTTTGGCGCATGCAACAAAAGAAGCCGGGCAGGAATGCATTTTAAAAATATATACAATCTGTTTCGAACCGTCAGTTCGACGTAAAGCTCAGACTTGATGCCAGACCCATGGCTCTTGTGAAGAACCCTGGCTGCTGGCGAAAACAGATATTTGTAACCAAGCAAACGGCCACGCAATCCCAAATCCACATCTTCAAGGTATGCAAAAAAACGAATATCAAAACCACCAACGGAATTCAAAAAATCACGACGATACAAAGCTGCACCTGCGCATGGGGAAAATATTTCCATTTCATGTTGAAAATCTTCAACTGGTTCGCCATGCCCGTTCTTGGTCGCTATTCCATACCAACTCAGTGAATCTCCGGCATCGTCCACCAGTGACGGATTGTCCATCTGGATCATCAGTGAATTAATTGCGCCAACTTCCGGGCCGCAGGAATCCATTCGTTTGACCAAACTTGAAAGCCAGTCTGGAAATACTTCTGTATCTGAATTTAAAAGTGCAACGTATGGGGTATCCGATCGCTCGATACCAACATTCGCAGCATTCGCAAATCCAGTATTCTCGTTTAATTTTTCCACATGAACCGGAATTGATCCGGACTGGATATTATCAGCCGATCCATCGACCGAACCATTGTCCACTACAATGATTTTGAACTCTCGATACGTTTGCCTGTCCAAAGCTTCGATACAGGGGGTCAGCCACTTTTTCCCGTTCCAGTTGGGAATGACCACTGTTACCGGTACATCTTTTTGTGGTCTCGAACGCGACTTACTCATGACAGCCCAAAAGATTCAACCCAGATAAACAACCGACCAGAAATTATAAGAGTGGCGGGTCGTTTCCATTGCAATTTGGCGGTTGGGCCCTGACATACCTGCCGAAGCCCTTGTGTCCCTGTCTAATTCATTGCAGGGATAAATCAAATCTAAATCCAGGTGGGTCGATTTTGAAACTGGCGATTGTAATCATCAACTGGCGAAGCGAACTCCTGACGCTGGAATGTATTCGGGGTCTGAAAAGCTGGAAACGGTTGAAACCGCAGATCATTGTTGTGGACAATGAATCAACACCCCAAAGCAAACAAGCGTTTCTCTCAGAACTCAAATCAAGGAACATTTTGGAAAACAAGATTAATTTGGGATACACAGGCGCATCCAACCAAGGCATTGCCCATGCCTTGCAAAATGGTGCGAATTTTGTCCTTCTTCTGAATACCGACGCCAAGGTTGATGAAAATTGTATTGAACACCTTTTGCAGTCAATCGCCAACAACGGAAAAATCGGGGTAATCGGGCCGGTTCTCAAGGAGCGTTTTCGCGGACAAAACAGTTACATGATTGGCGGAAGAAACATTGCGGAACATCGCCATACCAGAACGGTTCTTTCACCCGAACAATTCGATAACCGGACTTTCAGGGATTCGATTGATGTTGATTATGTGCCAGGAACCGTATGCCTGATCAGCAGGCCTGCCTTGGAAAAAACCGGCGAACTTGATGAGCAATATTTCTTTAGCGGTGAAATCGCGGATTTCTGCAGGAGAGCGCAGGATGCGGGATTTCAGAACTGCATCGCGACAGGCGTAACCGCCACTCACGATGTTACCAAGACATCATCAAGTATACGACAAACCATCTATACCTATTACAATTTCAGGAACCGCTTCCTGTTTATCCAAAAACACGAAAATCACCGGAAATTGTGGTTCTATTCGATATGGATAGTTCGCGGTTTGGTGGATATTGCAAAGTCTGTCGCATCGGGAAAATTCCACCAGGCAAGGGCCATCGCAATGGGCGGATTTGACGGAATAGCCGGCCGGTTTGGCAATCAAAATGATCGACTGAATTAGTTCAGCCAGATCATTCAGGCACGGTAAATAGTTTGATAGGAATTCACCATCTTCCGAGCATCAAAATATTCCATATCCAATTTTGCCACGCGCCTTGAAAAAGCATTTTGATCATCGCGGATTGCCGATATGGCATCAAGTATGCAGCCCGAATTAACCTCATCCAGAATTACACCGCAATTATTGCTTTTGACAAAATCAGCCATCGGGATCGCATTGCTCAAAATGACCGGATTACCCGCCATCAGGGACTCCACCAAAGAATTGGGAAAAGCCTTGATTATGTCGCCCCGTTTCGATGCGAGAATCGTAGCGCTCGTCTTTGAGAAATGTTCATTAATATCAACTGCCCGATTGACCACATTGACCTGATCGGCAATTCCAAGAGCAATTATCCGCGATTGCAGGCCTTGCTCAAGAAGCCCCCGCCACAGCAATGTGAGATGCAAATTTCTATCTTGTTTCACGGCTTCAAGAATAGCGTCGACACCTTTTTCATCAAATTGCTGCTCGGACCACGGAGCAGAAGCCATTAACAGATGGAATTTCTTTTGTGATCTATTCTTTGTACAACGGACTATATGATCCAACGGAATTCCCGGGTGAACAATCTGACCATTGGTCAGACCCCAGGAATTGAGTGTTCCAAGATCCCGTTCATTGGAAACCACAATCGCTTTCAGTCGTTTAAAAAATCCAGTATCTCTGGGTTTCTTGTCTTTATTCAGTGACGCTGTGACTGTGTACACAATTGGGTTTTTCACAAGGCGCATAAATGGGAATGGATACAAAGCCGGAAAATGAACGTGGTTTATTGCGTGTGTTTTTTCATAAGTCCAAATTTTATGAAGTTTATTCATTCCGCAAAACCGGGTCCGAATGACCCGCGCAATTTGCCCCTTTGGGGATATATCCAGAATTGTGCCATCTGTAGCCTGGCGTAAAAGTTCTATCTCCTTGATAACCGCTTCCGTGCCTTCAATGACCGGCGGATTTATCGGCAGCAGATAGAGCACAGTCATGGCATTGCCTTCGCTGATTCAGAATTTTGGCAAACTGCCAGTTAAGATTCAAAATCGCAACGTCCGAAAGAATTTTGCCAAACCAAACGTCAACTAATGGTGCGGGTAGAGAGACTTGAACTCCCACGCCTTGCGGCACCAGAACCTAAATCTGGCGTGTCTACCAATTTCACCATACCCGCATTGTAGACAGTCGAACCGGATGGTTCGACTCCTTCGGTGTGAACACCCGGCGCGCTCTATAACCTGCTTTCAACTGGATTCCAAGGAAATTGATTGTCGATATCCAGATAAAATTCCTGGTGAATTTCCGCGGCTATTCATATCAATTTTGCCTCTCAATTACGCAACCTGCCTAATTTTTGTGCAAAGCGGTCAAAAACCAAAACTCTCTGACAAATTTCTTGAAGAAACCGGGACATGGATGTCTGGAATTTCTTGAGTATTTGGAATTGGAGGGACAGTTTCTCAACCAACACATCTTACTCCCGGTTTTGGGGAGTCAGTATAATTATTTATGGAGGTAACCGGTGAAAAAGATCGAAGCCATCATCAAGCCCTTCAAGCTTGATGAAGTAAAGGAAGCCCTGCAAGAAGTCGGTCTTCAGGGAATTACCGTTACCGAAGCCAAGGGATTTGGTCGTCAGAAAGGCCACACAGAACTTTATCGCGGAGCGGAGTATGTGGTCGATTTTTTACCCAAGGTAAAACTGGAAATCGTTATCGACGACGACGCACTTGAAAGAGCTGTCGAAGCCATACGCAATGCCGCCCAAACCGGACGCATTGGTGACGGCAAAATATTCGTTTCCAATGTTGAGGATGTAATTCGTATTCGTACCGGCGAGACCGGCCCCGATGCCATTTAAACTTTTAAAGGAAAGGCAAACCCAATGAGTTCAGCCAGTGAAATTGTAAAACAGATGAAAGACGAGGACATCAAGTTTCTCGACCTGCGCTTTACCGATCCAAGAGGCAAGATGCAGCACCTCACCATGGATGCAGGCCAGGTGGACGAGGACATGTTTGCAGATGGCGTCATGTTTGACGGCTCCTCAATCGCCGGATGGAAGGCGATCAATGAATCAGACATGAATTTGATGCTGGACCCTGCAACGGCCCACATGGACCCGTTTTTTGCCCAGTCAACCATGGCCATTTTTTGTGATGTACTAGACCCGACAACCGGAGAACCGTACAACCGCGATCCGCGCGGCACTGCCCGTAAGGCGGAGGCGTATCTTAAGGCAAGTGGCGTCGGTGATACCTGTTTCGTTGGTCCGGAAGCTGAATTCTTTGTGTTCGACGATGTGCGTTTTGCTTCCGACCCGTACAATACAGGTTTCAAGCTGGATTGCTCTGAACTCCCATCAAACATGGATGCCGAATATGAAACCGGTAACATGGGTCACCGCCCGCGCACCAAAGGTGGTTACTTCCCGGTCCCTCCGATTGATTCTGGTCAGGACTATCGTGGCGAAATGCTGAGCGTTCTAACCGGCATGGGTGTTGAAGTTGAAAAGCACCACCACGAAGTGGCCGCAGCTCAACACGAACTGGGTATCAAGTTTGACACATTGATGCGCAACGCTGACAAAATGCAAATCTACAAGTATGGCGTACATCAGGTTGCCCATGCATATGGCAAAACTGCCACGTTCATGCCAAAGCCTGTATTTGGCGACAACGGAACCGGAATGCATGTGCACATGTCAATCTGGAAAGATGACAAACCTACTTTTGCTGGAAATGAATATGCCGGTCTTTCTGAATCATGCCTTTACTATATTGGCGGCATCATCAAGCACGCCAAGTCATTGAACGCGTTCACCAACCCGTCAACCAACTCCTACAAGCGTTTGGTGCCTGGTTATGAAGCACCCGTTCTTCTTGCCTACTCTGCGCGCAACCGCTCGGCCTCCTGCCGTATTCCATATGGTTCATCACCAAAGTCCAAGCGTGTTGAAATTCGCTTTCCTGATCCAATGCAGAACCCGTACCTTGCATTTGCTGCCATGTTGATGGCTGGCCTGGACGGTATCAAAAACAAAATCCATCCCGGTGAAGCAATGGACAAGGATCTTTACGACCTTCCACCAAGCCAGCTTAAGCGTATTCCAACCGTATGCGGAAGCCTGCGCGAGGCATTAGAGAACCTCGCCAAGGATCACAAATTCTTGCTTGAAGGTGGCGTATTCGACAACGACCAGATCGATGCTTACATCGAACTGAAAATGGAGGAGGTCATGCGCTATGAAATGACCCCTCACCCGGTCGAATTCGACATGTACTATTCAGTGTAAAAATTTGCCGATTTGGAGCGCCAATTCGGTGCTCCACATTCTCCCACCTGAACCCCGGAACAGTGTTTCGGGGTTATTTTTATTCAGATGCCAGTTCCCAACTTGCGGAAAGTTCACGTAGCTGGCGATCAATCCAGCCACTGGGAATAAAATGACCCCGCTGATGTATATCCAGGCGAACTGGCTTTCCGCCGTTGCAATTTTCCCATGCATGACGGGTAAACTGGTCTTTGTCCGTTACACTCCAACCGGAAACTGTATCGGTGCCATCGGCGCAACCATTCTTGTCCAGCCACAAACGGACTGTATGGGTTTTCTCCCCATTGGGGCCAAATGGATAATCAAGCACATTGTCCTTCAGTCCATGTACATGACGCACATCAACGGGTCCGGTCGGGCATTTTTCGTACTGACTGGAAAGAGTCCCTGATATCGCAAGAATGCCCGCAATCTTGTCGCCATGTTGGCATGCCAGCCGCCAGGCCATTGAGCTGCCCCAGGAGTAGCCGGAAACATATATGCGCGATGTATCAATTGGCCAACGCCGCTGCGCATCCTTCAGCACCGCAAGGGCAAATGGCACATCATCGGTATCAGCTTCCCAAAAGTCCCAACTGCGGTTGAGCCCATTCGGTGCAATCAACAGAAATCCATGTTCTTGAGTTGCAGGCGCAATTCGCGAGTGCTTTACGACAACTGTCCCCTGCCGTTTCCATCCGTGAAAATGCAACAGAACCGGCAGTTTGGTTTTCCCATCCCAGTTTTCTGGTTCAAGTGCATGATAACCACGGCTCCCAATTGGGCAGACAATTTGCCCGACGCAACGCTCTTCGGCGACTGAAGGAGTACTCGATGGAAAGTTGGATATAAGTTGAACCATCATCAACAGAAAAATTGAGCCAAATCGCATAAAATTGCCTTGAAAAGATTTTGGGCGAATAATTAACCACGTTGCATCATTGCCGTATTCCGCCCAATCAACAAACTTCAATCCCTTGTGACGGCCGCAAAGCGCAGTCTCAAATCCAACGACGTACCATGAGCAGGTAATCGTCGAATTCCTTACCGAATTTGGTTGCAAGAATTTCTTCTTCAGGAATTATCTGGAAGCAGGTGATATACCAAACGAACACCGCAAGCGCAGCGACACCAGAAAAATTTCCAATCCAAATTACCCACCCGGACAGCACAAGCAGCAACCCAAGATACATCGGGTTTCGCGATATGCCGAAAACTCCGGACTTAACAATTTCACTCGATTTTTCCGGATCACGTGGATCTATCTGGGTGCCAGCCTTTTTGAAGGTTCTCGCCGCGAGAATTGCCACTGCGAATCCCATGATTGCACACAAGATTGCCAACGGTGTCTGGCCTGAAAACTCAATTCCAAACGATGGAAAAACCAAATTCAATAACCAGACAACAGCAGCAAAAAACATGGCGACAATCGGTGGTGGGATTAGCAGTTTCATCCTAAGTTTTCTCAAGCATTTCTTTAACTGTTTCCGCTAATTCTTTGAGTGAAAACGGTTTTGCTAAAAATCCGAAATTACCACGTTCCTCTTCCGGCAGGTTTTTTGAAAACGCTTCTTCTGCGTATCCGGAGACAAATATGAACTTCAAGTCCGGGCGGGTTTTTCTAAGTTCCCGGAGCAAGGTTGGACCATCCATTTCCGGCATCACCACATCAGAAACAACAAGGTCAATCTCGTCTCCGATCTCATCGACAACCTCCAATGCCTCTACGCCACTTGCAGCTTGATGCACTTTGTATCCACGTGCAGCAAGTGCCCGGGAGCCAAAAGCCCTAACCGCATCTTCATCTTCGACCAACAATATGGTCGCATTGCCGGTGAGATCCTTGGCTGGTTCATCCGGTTTTTCTACAACTGCCTGAGCCCTTTCTTCCTCTTCGGTCACTTCGTGGCGAGGCAGGAATACCCGGAAGATCGTCCCCTTGCCCTGCGTGCTTTCGGGGAAGATGTAGCCACCAGTTTGTTTGATAATACCGTATACGGTAGATAACCCCAAACCAGTGCCCTTCCCGACTTCCTTAGTGGAAAAGAACGGTTCGAAAATCTTGTCTACCACCTCCTGACTCATGCCGGTTCCCTGATCTTCAACTTCAATCAGTACGTATTCGCCCGGCAAAAATCCTTTGTATGAGTAGTTTTGTTTACTGCTTTCCGCATCAACATTTGACGTCCTGATTTCGAGCTTGCCGCCATTCAGCATGGCGTCACGGGCGTTCACCGCGAGATTTACAATAACCTGTTCCAATTGCGAAATATCCACTTTCGTCGGCCACAAATCGCGACCGTGCTTCACTTCCAAATCCACTTTCTCACCCAGCAATCGATCCAGCAACATCCTCAAATCCGAAAGAACATCTGACAATTGCAAAACCTGTGGACGAAGCGTCTGGCGCCTGGAAAATGCAAGCAACTGGCGAACCAGGCTCGCCGCCCGGTTTGCATTCTGCTTGATATTCATGATGTCCTGGAATGATGGATCAGAAGGCTTGTGACTGGATAGCAGAAGATCGGAAAATCCAATAATTGCGGTAAGGACATTGTTGAAATCGTGCGCTATACCGCCTGCTAACTGGCCAACAGCCTGCATTTTCTGTCCTTGGGCAAACTGCTCTTCAAGCGCTCTTTGTTCGGTCGTTTCCATCGCGTAGATAATGACCCTTTCGTCATCCTTGTTAGCCTTGTTTTTCTTTTCAATACTCTCTGTATCGGCAACAGGGCTCACGAATAAACGAACATGGCGGTCTGCGTTGCCTTCAATTGCAAGATCCACCGGCTTTATATCACCAAGATGCGCAAGGGCTTGCTGGAAGATATCCTTGAAATTGGCGCGGTCATCCTTTGCCACTATCTTTGTGTATTTCATTCCATAGAACTGACCGGCATCTTTCACGATCGGCCCAAACATTTTCAGGAATGCCGCGTTGGAACGAACGATTTCACCACTCTTGTTCAGGCTGGCAATCGCCAGCGGTGTAGAATTGAAAAAGCGCGCAAACCGAACCTCTGAGTCCCGCAACGCATCCTCTATTCCGGTATCCACCATTCGGTTTAAAACAAGCGTCCTGCTCGAACCCGGGGCGCCATCTTCTGCCGTCGGAATTTTGTGATAAAGCCTCACCGGCAGCAAAGTGCCATCGCTTCTAATCATGTCCAGATCAACAACGAGTGTTGTCGGACCACCATCATCAGACTTGGGTGCTTCCAGCAGAGCGACATTGTCGCCAACAATTATGTCACTCATGTTGACCGAGCCAGATTCAAAGCGAGCCAAATCAAGTCCGAGCCAGTCCGCCAGTGTGGCGTTTATATATGCAAGCTTGCCGTTCGTCTCACTTGAAAGAAACCCTGCCGGCGCGTGATCAAGATAATGGATGGCATCCTGAAGTTCCTTAAACGCATGTTCGTGCCGTTGACGGTCCATGGTCACATCTGAGACGTACCAGGCACTCAAAGGCTTTGCATAACCCGGTACTTCGATACCCCGCGCTCGCATTCTAAACCAGCGGGCACCTTCCTGGTCGTTCAGCAAACCGGATTGTACACGGAACTCCTCCACTCCACTGTCCAATACCTTGGCTGCATTCGATAAGCGATAGATTATGTCGGCGGCATCGGGAACGCGGGAAAATACAGCCTCAACGCTACCAACATCACTCGCCATTTCGGCACCTGTCATTTCGGCATATGCGCGGTTGGCGTAGACCACGCGCCCTTCAAAGTCGGTTACAACGACACCCGTATCCATGTCACCCACGAGCGTTTTCAGGAATTCGTCAGATCTGCGGCTGGATGAGAGCTGCACCATACCCAAAAGGAGAGCAAACAGAAAAAATACACCAACACTGGCAAAAACGCCAAGCACTGCCAGAAACATTGGTGCACCCAACCGTTCCTGACCGAATACGCCAAGAGCGGTCACGCCAACAAACAGAAATATACCCAACAGTAGTAACCGGCCAACGCCAGACGATTTTCCGAGCTTGTCAACCACCGGCTCTGATATCACCGCGGTATCATTGTTTGCAGTCATACACCAATTGCTCCGGGCTGTGATTCGTAGCACATACTTTAGCAGTGTTAGATAAATCTTGCCGCATTAGAATGTTCAAGTTCGCCTCGGTATCGACATGATCGCAATTTAGATGCACATTTAACTTGGTGTTAATGCAAATATTGGCATTTTAAGGGTTAACAGTGCGGCTTGGGCATCCTAAATACACAGCGATTCCGATCTGCAAGTAATGGTGTGGCCATCAAAGGAGTAATTGCTTATGGCTTGGTTACAGGCGCTGATTGGTGATGATAGCGCAATTCAACTGGTGTTGATAACAATCGGACTGGTGATAGCTCTTATCGTGCTATTTTGGGTTTTTCGTAAAATTGTGGGCACACCGGCAAGCAGAGCTGCCCGAAATCGAATTCCGCGACTTTCCGTTACCGATGCCGCCGTTGTTGATGAAAAACGGCGACTCATCCTGGTTCGCCGTGATGACGTAGAGCATTTGTTGCTGATAGGTGGGCCATCTGATGTTGTTGTCGAGACAAATGTGATGCGCGCGCAGCAAAGAGACACGCGTTCGATTGCGCCAGCAGCGAAATCAGATAGTGCAGTTGCAGAAAGCAACAAATTTTCGACTCCGGAAAGTGTAGTTACCACCGCAACAGTAGCGGGTTCTGATGTAACTTTTGGAAGTCGGAAACCAGATACCACTGAGAAAGAAACACAACCAGAAATTAAATCTGTTGAAAATTCCGCTCCTGTTGCATCAGAACCAACATTGACTGCTGCTACTCGTAATGACGGAGAGAGTGACGAATCGCCTGAAAATCCAAATGTTGATCTGGAATCAAAAATTTCAGAGAAATTGGACGATACGTTGGCGACCATCGAGGTTAAATCAGACAACGATGATAAAACATCACAAAGCAGTGACGATGGTGGTGAAATCTCGGTAGTTTCAAAATCCGATAGCAGTAAATCAGAAGATGAAATGCAAAAATTGTTGGACGAACTTGCATCAGAAGTTAAAGAGCCAGCTTAGAAAAGCCGGTTACCAAATTCGCCAATCAATCCTTTTAACATTGTTTATCAATCGTCGCGATAGACTTTTTCGCGCCGTTCGTGGCGTTCCTGTGCTTCGATAGAAAGAGTAGCAATTGGCCTGGCATCAAGTCGTTTCAAACTTATCGGCTCTCCTGTCTCTTCACAGTAGCCGTAGGTGCCCTCTTCAATCCGTTTAAGGGCAGAATCAATTTTGGAAATCAGCTTGCGTTCACGATCCCTCGTTCTCAATTCGATTGATCGGTCAGTTTCTGATGACGCGCGGTCAGCCGAGTCAGGCAATTTGTCACTGTGATCCTGCAATTCTGCTATTGTGGATCGAGTTTCTCTGAGAATATCTGACTTCCAGGTTTCCAGCTTTTTGCGAAAATATTCCTTCTGCAGTTCATTCATGAACCGCTCTTTTTCGCTCGGGCGATAATCAATATCCAAATCAACTTTGCCCACGGATAGCTCCTCTGATGTGAACTGAAGCGGTGTATAGACCGCGATTCAAATTCTCACAAGTCGAAAGTTTGTTACCGGGCAAATTCTTTTGGTTTCAATCCCGCCAGGCCATCATGGCTGGACTTTGAATGGAGAATTTGGCTACTTCAAACAACTGCCCTGTGAGATTGGATTTCTTTTTTATCGGTAAGCTACTAAAGTCACGGATCGTTGATTCCAGGTTTGACATTGAAATACATTGCCAAAAATGCACCTATGGAATGCCTGCCCTGCTCGCTGGATAAGCTATTGTGGAATAATTATTAATGCTCCGACTATTTGTCTTACGTCACGCGAAATCTTCCTGGGCAGTGCCCGGGGCAATTGACATGGAGCGCGAGTTAAATGAGCGTGGATTTACTGACCTCGAAAAAATGTTGCAAGCAATTATCGAACAGCGTTTTCAACCGGATCATGTCCTATGTTCGACCGCAATTCGCACCAGGCAGACCCTAGAGGGTTTGAGATCAGCACTCAAATCCGATGTAAAAGTCACCTTTGAATCGCGCCTCTATTCTGGCGGTACCAACGATTATCTGGATATTATTAAATCTCACCAAACACCCGAAAGCCTGATGATCATCGGTCACAATCCGATGTGTGGTAGTCTCGTAGCCAATCTCTATGGTTCCGGAAGCGAAAAATATTTCGCACGAATTGCTTTGAAGTATCCAACGGGTACGTTGAGTGTACTGGATTTTGATATTGGACAATGGTCAGAAATCAAAGGCGGTACTGGTGAGTTAAAAGCCTGCATGATGCCAAGAAAATTGGTGCAAGACCAGTAATCGGGCTTTATTTCTTGAATTGTAAATAATCCACGTGAACCGTTGGTTAACCATTTTTTGCAAGGATTAACCTGAGCAATAATGGGTTTTTGTAATGCGTATCTCCGGCTTTCTTCTAGTAGTCTGCTATTTTATCCTAAGTGTCGCTTCGGCATACGCCTCTGATGAAAAATTCTTTAAGTTAATCCGCGGGAGCTGGTCGGGTCCAGGCGAAATCGTCGCCGGGAAATACAAAGGCACAAAGTTCGTTTGCACCTTTGGTGGTGATTCGGTCAAACCAAAATCCGGTATGGAAGTCGACGGGTCTTGCAGGGTCGGCGTTTTCAACCAACCCATGAACGCTGAAATTACCAAAACTGCCGGAGCCTATATCGGCAAGTTTCTGGATGGGGCAAAAGGTGACGGAATGGATGTTACCGGCGGTCGCTATACAGATTCCAGGCTGGTGGTAGACATCAAGCGAAAAGACCTGGATGGTATCATGGTTGCAAATCTGACTAACCCGAATCGTCTTAATGTTACGATTTCAGTGAAGCACCAGGGTAAATTAATACCTGTCATTGGCATGAGTCTGAACCGAAAATCCGATGCAATCGTTACCGGGTCAGTTAACTGAATTTGGCAACCCAATCGGTTCCTTCATATTCCATTTCCAGCGCAGGTTCGCCAAGTCCAGTCAGCAATTCACCAACTGATTTCCCGCCTATTTTGAGACCGTCATCAAGCGTCGCCAATGGCTCCAAAACAAATTGCCGCTCCTGCATTCTTGGATGCGGAATTGTCAGGTTCTCGTAGCTAACCATCACGTCGCCAAACAACAGAATATCCAGATCAATTGTTCTTGGCCCCCATCGCTTGGAACGAGTGCGTTTCAGGCTCTCTTCCGCTTCCAGGCACTTATCGAGAAATGCCTGTGGCTCAAGGCTTGTTTCAAACTTGGCGCATGCGTTTAAAAACCAATCCTGATCGGTAATTCCCCATGGCGGTGTCTTGTAGACAGGCGAAACAGCAACCAGTTCAACATCCGGTTCACTATCCAGAACATCAAGAGCCTTGGCCATATTCGACAATACATCGCCTACATTGCCACCCAAGCCAACAAATACCGGTTTTTTGCTTTTCACCATCACTCTTGCGGATATTTCACGGTGACTTCTACATAATCCAGAACACCTGGAACCGGTGCATTGGGTTTACGAATAGTGATTGCTGCTCGCTCGACAATGGGGCACTCTGCGCAAATTGCCCGGCCAACTTCCAATGCCAACGCCTCTATCAAAAATCGCCGCTTGCCGGTAATTATCCCTTCGATAATCTTGAAGGCAGTTCCATAGTCAACTGTGCCATCGATTTCGTCAGCTTCCACAGCTTTACCGCCGTCAACATCAAGAACAGCGTCGACAAAGAAACGTTGCCCGAGCGTTTCCTCTTCATTGTAAACACCATGACGGGCGAAAAAGGCACAATTCTTTAGCGTGATATTGTAAGTTGTCATTATGTTATGCCCTACCCTGTTCCAATATCGCATCTGCCATTTGCAATGCCTGGCGATTAACCGCTACGTCGTGGACACGAAACAGTGCCCCACCTTTGATACGTGCAATTGCACTAGTAGCCGCCGTCCCAATATCACGATTGTCGACCTCTTGTCCTGTGTAATGGCCAATAAATCGCTTCCGGGAAGTGCCCGTTAATATCGGAAAACCAAATTCATGCAATTCTTCCATGCGCGCCAGTAATGCCACATTTTCATCGGGGTCTTTTGCGAAGCCGTATCCGGGATCCAGTACGATTTGGCCGTCTGTAATTCCCGCGTTTCCGGCAATCTTCAATGATTCATCCAAAAACTCATGCTGATCCCTGATGACATCGGGATCGCGCTCGCGCTCGCGACCGGTATGCATTATACACAGCCCGGTCTTGTGCTCTGCTGCAACTCTGACCAGACCAGAATCCTTCTGAAGCCCCCAGACATCATTTATGATATGGCACCCCTCCTTCACTGCAATCTTTGCAGTCTCTGCCCGGTATGTATCAACGGAAAGAATCGTATTCTTATGGTCCCGAAGCCTCCTTATGATCGGCAAAATACGTTCCAGCTCCTCCTCGACACTAGTTGCCTTGCTGCCGGGGCGGGTCGATTCACCACCAATATCAATTATCGATGCGCCTTCCGCGATCATCTGCTCAGCCTGGCTGACCGCCGCGTCAACACGATCAAACTTGCCACCATCAGAAAATGAATCAGGTGTCACATTCAAAATTCCCATAATGACAGCCGCCGGGCCAAGCGTCAGAGACTTTCCGTGTGCGAGTTGCCAGTCCCGCATGGCAAAAGGATCAAACGTATTCTTTGTCATTTATGTCACTACTCATGAATGATGTTGAGCTGTCTAAAAGCTCCATCCAGTTCATTTGTTGAATTCCAAATGTTCACCTGCAACAGCAACATTCGGATTGGATGTCAAGCAATCAATCCGCTTTCAATTGTTTGGCAAGAAGTTTAATCAGGAGCCATGACCAACGCCAACACACAGATGACGTTTTCAAGATCGTGGCAGACGCCTACGGGTCTCTTGATGGCAATGGCAGCGGCCATGCAGGTAGCATTCGCTGCCTGGATGTTGATGACCAACAACTTTGCTTACGAGACGCTGTCATTCACTGGACGCGAGATTGGTATCCAGCAAAGTGTACGGGAAATCCCCGGATTTTTGTCGTTTGCAGCAGTGTTTCTTCTATTTCTGGCTCGTGAACAGACATTGGCCTACATATCGCTCATACTGCTTGGTGGCGCTGCTGCGGTAACCGGGTACTTCCCCAGTTTTACCGGCTTTTTGATAACCACATTTATTTCATCAATCGGATTTCACTATTACGAAACAATGCATCAATCGCTTTCGCTGCAATGGCTTCCAAAAGCTACTGCACCTGCGATCATGGGCAAGATTTTGGCAATTGGATCAATCTCACAATTGGTGTGTTTCGGATTTGTATTTATTGCATGGTTCTGGATTGGAATGCATTTCAGCAGCATATATTTGGTAACCGGCCTGGCGACTGTGGTTGCCGTCATTGCCATGTGGGTAATGTTTCCATCGTTTAAGGACGGCATTCCGCAACACAAGAAAATCATTCTGAGAAAACGCTACTGGTTGTATTATGCCCTGACCTTCATGGGCGGGGCTCGACGCCAGATATTCATGGTGTTCGCCACATTCATGATGGTTGAACGATTTGGTTTTCAACTGCATGAAGTCGCGGCTCTGGCTATCGCCAACGGTATTCTGACGATGCTCTTTGCACCTCTTATCGGACAATGGATTGTACGTTTTGGTGAGCGGCGGATGCTGACTTGGGAATATATGGGCCTGATTGCCGTATTTATTGCATATGCCTGGGTTCCAAACTGGTGGATAGCAGTCGGGCTTTATCTAATCGATCATGTGTTATTTGCGGTTGCCATATCCATGAAAACCTATTTTCAGAAGATTGCAGATCCGGCTGATATAGCCCCAACAGCAGGCGTGGCGTTTACAATCAACCACATAGCTGCCGTATTTATACCGGTAATATTCGGATTGATCTGGATATGGAACCCGGCTGCAGTGTTTTTGGCAGGGGCTGCCATGGCATTTGTGTCGTTGACGTTTGCCCGCATGGTACCAATATCACCGGAAACAGGTAATGAATTTGTATGGAGCAAAGGCTAACAAGCTCTCCAAACGCGGTCGAAGCGAGGCAATAGTGAGACGATTGGGTGTAATTTGCGGATTTGCATTACTTGCCGCCTGTACCAGTGTTGGGCAACGCACCCAATTGAGCGTTGGTTATTATATCGTGGAAGGGCAAACATTTAGTCAACTTGATCGGCAAATATTACTGCATGGTCCCAATGTAGACGGTGTCGGGAAGGCACTCGCTGCAACCAACATTCGAATGGTTCCAGACATACACTTTGCGGAGCTTGGTGATCAATGCGTAGTCAAAAAGGCCCGAATCAATGTGAAAGCAAAAGTAACTCTTCCCCGACACGGCAATTTGAGAAGCGCACGCAGTGAACTGCGCAAAGCCTGGAACAATCTCAAGCGTTACGCGGAATTACATGAGGCCGTTCATGTAGCGATTGCAGACAAGTTTGCCCTTAAGGTGGAAAAAGCAATTCAAATCCTGGAACCGCAAAATAATTGCGATGCAATGCGCAGTAAAGTGTTGGAAATCTCAAAACAAATTATGCTGGAGCACGAAGAAGCCCAGCAGAAATTTGACGATGACGAACAAATACGCATCAAGAAACTTATCACAAAGCAGGAAAACAGCTGACCTGATTGTAGAACTATTCCAAGATTGTTGGGCTTTATTCAGTAAACTCCTTGCCTTTTGTTGCCGTTTTTCTTAATTGACCGCCTTCAATGTTGTTTCAGGTCAGTTGAGTAAATCATGAGCGAAAAAACTGTCGTCAATTCATGGAATGAATGGGATCCCCTAAAGCATGTAATCGTAGGCAAGGCCGACGGTTGTTGTATTCCCCCACCAGAACCCGCGTTGGACGCAAAGGTTCCTGAAGACAGTGACATGCGCGGTCAATACGGCCCCCGCCCTCAGGAAACAGTAGACAAGGCAAATGAACTTCTGGACAATTTTGCAGACATACTTCGTAAACGCGGAATTCGGGTAGACCGCCCTACTCCGATGGATTTCAATCAACACTCTTCCACACCGGATTGGCAAACTGATACCATGTTTGGATGCATGCCGCCGCGCGATGTGCTGCTGACTGTTGGTAGTGAAATCCTTGAAGCCACAATGTCGTACCGCTGTCGATGGTTTGAGTATCTGTGTTACCGGCCGCTTTTGCAGCAATATTGGGAAGAAGATCCAAAGATGCGCCATGAGTCAGCTCCCAAGCCAAGATTGACTGATGCGGATTACCGCCCGGATTATCTTTCAGACAAGATCGGCGTTGAAAAACGTCTTGAATGGACTGCGGACAAGTTTTTCGTAACCACCGAGGAAGAACCGCTGTTTGATGCTGCGGACGTACTGCGTTTTGGCAAAGATCTGGTAGTGCAACATGGTTTCACAACCAATTTGAAAGCAATCGAATGGCTGAGGCGCCACTTCCCGGATCATCGGGTTCATGCGGTAAATTTTCCTGGTGACCCTTACCCGATCCATATCGATGCAACTTTCACGCCCTTGAGGCCCGGCCTGATCATGAATAATCCGGAGCGTCGCCTGCCTGATGATCAGCGTGGAATGTTCGAACGCAATGGATGGGAAATTGTGGACTCAGCGCGCCCTGCACACAATTCACCGCCGCCACTTTGTTATTCATCGACTTGGCTTTCCATGAATGTTTTGGCACTGGACAGCAAAACCATCTGCGTTGAGGCTTCTGAAGTTCACCAGATGGACCAGCTCGACAAACTTGGCTTTGAGGTGGTTCCAGTTGGGCTTCGTGATGCCTACGCGTTTGGTGGTGGATTGCACTGTTGTACCGCAGATGTGTACCGCGAGGGAACCTGCGAGGATTATTTCCCGAAACAGTGAGGGGATGGCCGCAGGTTACGTCTAATTGAACCCGCGACTCCTGGTCCTAGAACCCTGCTCGGACGCATAGCAACTGCCGCATTTCTTCGGAGTTGCGCCTTTGATTTCCAGTAAATTGGTCGTGTTGCTGTTGCCATCTATGTTTTTCTTCTTTAGCTATGCTGAGTTGCGTTTCAAGGGCATTTATTTCACTGCCCAATATACTCAATTGAATTTCAAGGGTTGTTGCAACTGCACCTGCTGTTCCACTTTGTGGCCCCGGAATTGCTGAGCCCACTTCAGCAGCAATTTTTGCTTTTTCCAAACTGGAGAATCTTTCACGTTTTCCTCTCAGCTCATTAGCAAGTTGGTTAGCCTTTGATGTCGCGGTTTCATTTTTACTTTTTATTTGCCTAATCGTATCCTCGATATCCCTGTCAAATTGTCGTAAATCCCTACATCTTGATGGATTTTTTTCTTTCTTGTTCACAATAAAACTCCTGTTATGCTTACACTGAGCAAGAATACAATCGGTTTTGAGTGTGGGGATAATTTAGTGCGATTTTTTTCCAAACAATTGCATACTCGTTAAGCTTGGCAGTTGCGGTAACTGCATTTGCCACGCTTCATTTGAATACTTCTCCGGCAGCGGCATCACAAAATTCGACTTGGTCCTTTGAAGAACATCCGCATCCGCTTTACGATGAACTGACGGAAGAAGAGAAAAAAAATTCAGACGTGCTCGCAGAGTATCCGCTTGATGGAATGAGTCCCTGTGAGGCTGATTTGCTGGCCACTTACGAAATTTATCTGCGCCGGTATCCGGGATTTCAAAAAAGGGGCAATGCTCGAACCAATTTTACCAATTGGAAAAATTATATCGCTCACCAAAAACAAAATCGCGGCACCCTATGCATGTATAAAGTGCCATTCAGACGATTGGATGCAATTACTTTCGAGCCATACGTGAGAAAGGATTTTTATTTTTGCGGGCAATATTCACGCATACCGTACACGCCGCTGGAACACGATGCTTACTTGTTGATTGAAGAAGCAATTTCCTATGCAAAAACCGGACACTGGTCTGCAGTGACAACGCTTGTTGCTTCTCAAGGTGAAGATCATGTAATCGATCTCAACCCCGACATCGAATATTATTTCCGCAAGCTGATATATCCGTTTGCCGAAGATGTTGAACAAGACCGCGATACTTCCCACCTCGAACCTATGCTCAGCGCTGAGCGGATCAGGTTTCTGGATGATGCGGTGACAAAACGCGATTTTGAGGCTGTTGTGGACACAACCCCGCAATGCAAAACGCGAGCCGATTCCGAATAGAGTGATACAAATCTAATAGTGCCGGTTTAAATGCCATTCATTATGACTTTGACATCACCACCATTTGCTATTTCAACAAATTCTCGCAAGGGCTCCACCTTGTCGATAACTTTCAACTTCCCAACCCACTCTTTCAATAAATTGATCAAGAATAAATTCAAGTCAATGTTCTTGTATTGAAGATTCGGCTAATATGGTGCTGCCAATCGATTAAGATGTGCAAAACACCGGAACCGGATTCAAGAGCAAACCAATTTCCGAACTGCGTGGGTCATCAATGCAGCTTCGTGGAAACCCGATAAAATGAGCTTCAATTTTTTACGAAAGTATGGCACTTCCGTCCGATGAACGACATTCTGTTACAAAGTCAGTTAACCGGACAGAACAGCGGCCATAAAATCGCGATAAGGTGCGCTACTGTCACGATCATCGCCTGATAATGTGACCTCCAAATCCGGTGTGGCAATGCCGCAAAGCCTGGCAACTGCATCAAGGGCGTGTTTTGGGTTTGCAACCATATCTTCGTATTGGATCATGATACTGATTTCAGGATATTTTTTACAAAATACATCAATCATTTCATAGTACCAGCAAACGTGGTCGCGGATATTTACCAAGCTATATGCATATGGATTTCCATACACAAACCGATGCATGAATATCCGTAGCATAACGTCTTCCAATGTGCGTTTAATGAATACAAATCGGCTATTTGGAATATGGTTTGTTGCAAACTCAACATAATTGATGTTGCGAGGATATGTGTTGGTAAAAATAGAATCATTCTCGACACGGGATTTCAATTCTGTCAGGTAATCAACCTTGAAAGACTCAACCTCGAAACCGGCATCTATTGAATACGGGCCTTCAATAGGCAAACCGGCTGATTGAAATCCACTTACCACAGCGCGTTCCAGTATGTCATTTTCAAAACCCCGCTTAACTCCGGGCAAACTGTTTGCAATGAGTTCCAGCGTAGATTTACCAGACCTTGAAGGCCCTAATATGTGAAGTGAAATTGGGATACCCTCGATTAATTCGCTGCTTGTGGGTGCACCAGGTCCCTGCGATTTGCATTCCTCGAGAATTCCTGCATTTACCTTCATTTCTTTGGAGGCAATTTCGCTCAGATGTTTGTATTGCAGCTCGTTTGCCTGAATCAAACACTCCCATGCGTCCTTGTAACGTCCTTGATTGTGGTAAATTGCAGCTTTTGTGAAAGCGGCAATCGAGTCAAAATTTTCCTGATCCTGACCAGGATTCGGAGATGCCTTGTCAATCAGCGGCAGGATATCTACGTTTATAAATCGGGCAGGAAGACGGCTAGTCGAGTAAAGATGTTCTATATCAATATTTTCCGGATTCCCCTGAATAGCATTTGAATAACTTTCCATCGCAGATTCCAATTCGCCAAGGTTTCTGAGCGAATTACCCAAATTGTGATGTGCCTCAATACAGGAAGGATTGATTCTCAAAGCATTCCGATAAAAATCAATTGCCATATCATGATTACCGGCATCGGTGTGGATCAACCCAAAATTGTTATGTGTATCTGGATCATCCGGATTGTATTGCAATACCATCTCCAAGGTGTTGATCGCTTCCTCGGATTTGCCTTGCAATCTCAACACTCCTCCCAAATTGACATACGCATCTGTAAATCGGGGATTGATTTTGATAGCTTTTTTGTAACTGGTTGCAGCTTCTTCAAGTTCTCCCAATATTCTGTGAACCGTACCGAGATTGTTGTGTGCTTCGGGATAATCGGGTCTTAATGCCAGTGCTTTTTCAAAGGCGGGCACTGCAGTTTGTCCATCACCTGCATTGAGAAACGTAGTCCCAAGATTATTGTAAGCTTCGGCAAAATTGGGGCGAAGCTCGATTACCCTTTTGTAGCAGGCTATCGCTCTTTCATAATTTTTCATTGATACATAGGCAGCCGCCAATATGTTGAACACCGGAAAAGACAGCGGAAACTGTCGGACAAGAACTCCACCGACCCGGATCACTTCGTTAAAATTACCGCGCTGAAACAGACCGAGAAGATTGTTGATTTGTTGTTGCGTTGGCCCCTTGCCAGGGTTACCGGAATTCTGACTTGGCATAGAAAGAGATTTCAGCCCCTGAACGGCACGTTTGTTTTGCGGAAATCGTTGCAAAACCCACTGGTATAGCTCCGCAGCTGCTGAGGCCTCACCTTTTTTTGCAAGCCGTTTCGCCTTTGAAAGAATCTGATTAATTGACGTCGACATGTTATGAAGAACCAATTCTTCTTGGCAGGAAACGCCCGCTTATTGGCACGGTGTATATACGAGGTCAAGGACAGGTCGGGACTAGGGGTCGAGCAACCCGATAATCACTAACCAAATACTTTCCGAACTGCCTGGGTGGCGAGAGCAGCTTCGTGGAAACCCGACAAGATGAGCTTCAATTTACCAGGATATGTGCACGCATCACCTATGGCATAAATGCCAGGCACCGAAGTCTGGAACTTCTCGGTGTCAACCTTGACAAGACCCTCTTGAATTTCCAATCCAAAATTATTTACCGAATTGTTTTTTGATGATTTTCCAGTTTTGGTTCCCAAAATTCCAATCCCGGTAGTCACAATAACTGCAGTAGAAATGAACACTTCTCCATCGTTAGTTTTGACTTCAAATTTTCCATTGCCGGTTGAGTTTATTGCGGATACCTGCCGGTTGAAATGAAATTGCGGATCGTATGGCGCTGCCTGCTCCAACAGTCGTTCAACCAAATCTTCTGCGGTAATTTTTGGATATCCCGGAATGTCGTAAATCGGTTTATCGGAATAAAATGAAGATATTTGCCCCCCTGCATGGCTTGTTGCATCAATCAGATGACAACTCAATTTGAACAAACCAAGCTGAAACGCAGCAAAAAGCGCTACCGGCCCTGCACCAACTATTACAACATCGGTTTCAATTACCGGCGTCAAATTTCAATTCCCAACCGGGATATAGAAAAATTGGATAATCAAGCCTGTTTTTCAGGTACGCGAACTATAAGTCCATCAAGCGCATCGCTGACCTTGATCTGACAGGACAATCGTGAATTGGGTTGAACCTCCCAGGCAAAATCAAGCATGTCTTCTTCCATTGCTTCCGGTGAACCAACGGTTTCTTTCCATGCATCATCCACATACACATGACAGGTTGCGCAGGCACAGGCACCACCACATTCTGCTTCGATTCCCGGCACAGAGTTTTTGATTGCCGTTTCCATAACCGTCGCGCCATTTGCGGCTTCAACTTCGAAACTATTTTCATCATGGGTGATGTATGTGATTTTGGCCATTGACGCACCTAGCTGATAATAGAGAGATTACCCAAACAAGGCGGATTTAAACACTTGTGGGTTTGAGTCAACCCACATCTTCAAGCGCCTCAGACAATTTGCCCTGGTATCAGGCTAATCGAGACGATTTACACCGGACTTCGTTGGCAAATACTGCTATTCGGTCCAACTCCGCAGCCAATTCCCAATTTTTGAATTTGGCGCTTCTTTCAGCCGCGGCAGCAAGTTCACTCAATTTTGTTGCACCAATACCTTTGGCTGCACCCTTTATCATGTGTGCAACCCGTTTGATTTCAATTGAATCAAGCGCCTCCATTGCCATCTTCTTGTAGATCGGAATCTGACTTAAAAACAGGTCTAGTACTTCGTCTCTGAGATTCTCGTCCCCCATCGTCTGGTGCGCAAGAAATTCAAGATCGACTGGATCTTCTGGATTGGCAATTCGGCTCGTCATTTTGGGTCCATATTCAAACTTAGCATTGGTCAAGCCACACCCTTGCACCAAATTTAAATACCCTGATTAGCGTGAATTACAGGTTAACAATTTTTGATTAGTTACCCGGGCAAGAAGGGTTTTCCCGGTATTGTGGTGCCCAACATGGTTAACCAAGTTTTAACTTGCATGAACAAGTAAAGGCGATTTTCTTGTTCAAATCTTCAAAATGTGCCATTTACACCGTATGCGGTATTAACCCGTGGTGGGTTTTAATTTTTCAACGAGGCATAGTATGGCGCGTGATGCCAAAAAGCAGGAAAAACCTGATGAAGGAGCTCTCAAGGCTCTTGAGGAAGCGTTGACCATCAACTTTGATGATGATGCGGAAAATAATTCCCGGGAAATTTTCCCCGAAGTTTCTGTTGGAGAACCGGATTTTCAGGATCTGGAAGACAAACTTGCAGCCGCCGCGATGGATCTGAACAGTGAATTGGACATTGCTTCAACTGAAGATCCAGCTCTTACCCATCCAAATCCCCAATCTGGAGTAGTCGCTGCCGAGAAGGTTTTTCCTTCTGATATGACACCAATTCCCGCCAATGATGAACACGACGAACAACTCGCGCGGCTTCATCATCTGTTGCAGAAAAAGGCATCCGCGCGTCCGCTTTGGATAGCTTCATTTCTATCCGTCATATGGTTGGCTATCTGCGGTTACTACATTTATGGCAGTTTACTTCCGACTTTGGATACCGGGAAGCCACTCCTCAATTTGATTAGCGATCCAACATTTCAGCTGAGTGCAGTGGCAGTTGTCGCACCGCTGATGCTCTTCTGGGCGTTTGCAATTTTAGTACGCCGAACCCAGGAAATGCGAAATGCCGCCGCTTCGATGAGCGAGGCAGCACTGCGACTTCTAAGACCAGATGAAGTTGCAACCGACTCCATTACATCCGTTGGTCGTGCAATCCGCCGCGAAGTCGCGGCGATTGGAGATGGCGTAGAGCGGGCGATTGCGCGAGCCGGAGAGTTGGAATACCTCGTTCAAAACGAAGTAATGAATCTTGAGCGTTCATACGGAGACTCTGAATATCGGTTGAAAAATCTGGTGCACGAGATTTCAGCAGAACGCGAAGAGATTATTGGACATGCAGAAAAGCTGAAGAATTCAATATCACAAAGCCACTTGGGGCTAACGAGTGAACTGGAGACTGCTGGTGGCAAGATTGAGGATACCGCGAGACAAATTGCAGATCAGTTGACGCAATCCCTGGATATGGGACGAGATACCTTGTCCTCCAGCCTGAATGAAACTGGCGCGACGCTTATCTCAACACTGACGACGACAACCGAAGAGCTGAATAAGCGAATAGAAGCTGGCAGGTCAGATCTGGAATCCAACATCAGTTTAAAAGCGGGCGAAATTTCGGAAGTAATTAAGAGCGCTGGCAATGCAGTCGCCACACTTATTGATACACAGTCGGTCAATCTACAACAACAAAACAACCAGGTAACCCGCCAACTTGAGGATGCGCTGGCAATGCGTTCCAGCGAATTTGAAAGCCGCGTAAAGGAAGCCGGAGAAGTAGTTGAAGCAACTCTTAATGCCAAACTCAATGCAATTGATGCCAGTCTCAAGACCGGTGGCAGCAATCTTGTTGCTGCGCTTGGTACGCGCAGTGAAGCACTGGACAAGCTACTGAAAAAAAGGACCGACGCGATTGGAGAAGCGCTTGAAATTCGTTCAACCGAATTCAGCAGCCGTATCGCCGAAGCCGGTGAGCAAGTTCAGAATCAGATCGACATAAAACTTGATGCAATTGATGCAAGTGTAAAATCAGGCGGCAGTCAGTTGGTCGCTGCACTTGGCACTAAAACAGAAGAACTTGATAAAGTACTGAAAAACAGCAGTGAGGCCATTGGCAAGACAATGGAAGGCCGCCTTTCAGGTTTTGATACCGCGCTAACCGGGCACGTGAATAGCGCTGTTGAGAAAATGCAGGCGCAGACGCTGACTTTGGAGCGAAACACCCGTGCAGTTGGTGATATCATAACGAAGCGAACAAAAAGCGTTGAAAACGTTATTAAGCAAGGCACGATTGATCTCGCGAAGACCATTGACGATAGCGTGGATATGATTTCCACCAAATCCACTGACATGACGAATGTGTTGGCGCAACGTGCGAATGCCATTCATGAAAGCCTGGGTGAGAATCTTGCTGCTTCTCAACGAACTTTGGAAGATAAAACAAAAGAGTTCAACGACCTCCTTTCCAACCGCATGAATGAACTTTCGGGTATCATTGAGAATGATGCGAAGCCGGTGGTGACTGCAATCGAGAGCGCAGGTAAAGCAGTTAACAACAAGATTACCTCCACGCATAATCAAATCGCAAATGAATCAAATGTATTGTTTGCACGATTGGGAGATTCGACAGATCTACTCAAGACCTTGATTGAGAAATCATCCTTCAACCTCGGCAAGATGCAAAAGGATCTGGACGCCGGTTCCCGACGTTTCGCAGAGTCAGTTGTAGACACCAAAAGGAAGATTGAGCAATCCAGCGAAATTGCACAAACCGTTGAAAGTAACCTGTCCGCCACGTCATCCCATTTGCTGGAAGGTATGCAAAAAATTGCAGATAATTTAAATGAACAAAGCAATTTCCTTCAGGATGCAACCCGCGTAATTGATGCCGCCCAAACCAACTTTGAATCGACACTGGAATCAAAACAGGAAGATTTGGAGAAACTTGCGGTTGGGCTGGTTGCCCGTAGTGATGAAATTATCAAAACCATGTCGTCGTTTGGCAACATGATCACAGCGATGATTGATGACGTAAACCAGAGAACCGCGGGCGTGGGTGGTGCGGTTTCAGCTGAAGTTTCTGCGGCAATTGACGATGCAACTGGTCGTTTTTCTGAAGCAGTTGAAGCAATGCGAGGTGCAGCGGCAACAGTTCGCAATGAACTTGATGAAACCCGCATCCAGATGCGTCGTGGAGTTCTGGAACTACCGGACGAAACACACAAAAGTGCTACAGCAATGCGCAGGGTTGTCGCCGATCAGGTTGCTGCATTGCAGGAGCTTTCCGAAATTGTTCAAAAATCAGGGAAAATGTTGGACGCAACCGCCGCTCCAACGCTAAGCGCGCCACCGCAATCAGCACAATCATCCGAGGCGGCAGCCCCTGCACAACGGCAGTTTCCACCACGCACTGCATTATCAAGTCAGTCCGTGCCACCGCCTATGCCACCAAGGAATACTCCGCTAAGGCCCGTTAGTCAGCAAGCACCCGCACCGGCAAATGCACCAAATGTTGGAACCCAATTGCGGGGATCTGCAGATCCAGTTACTGCTTATGCCCCTCCACAAGCACCGGTCAATCCGCAAAAGGAAGGATGGGTCAGTGATTTGTTGCGGCGCGCTTCCACCACAGACTCACAAGGAAATAGCACGCAACAACAAACGCCGCAGTCGGCACCGCAGAACCCTGCACGCTCACCACTCCATGTCGTTGAATCATTGAATTCACTTTCGATGGATATTGCGCGGGCAATTGATCACGAGACTTCTGTAGATTTGTGGGAGCGCTATCAGCGAGGTGAGAGAAACGTATTCACTCGCAAGCTTTACACCATGCAAGGGCAGCAGGCATTTGATGAAATCTCCGGCAAATACCAGCAGGAAGCAGAATTTCGCGCTGCTGTGGATCGTTACGTTGACGATTTTGAGCAACTTCTTAGCGATGTTGCGCAAAATGATCGTGACAACATGATGACTCAAACCTACCTGACTTCAGACACTGGCAAAGTCTATACCATGCTTGCACATGCCTCTGGCAGACTGGGTAACGGATAAAGAATATCAAGTACGAAGCGCTTTTTCCAAAATTTCCGGATCAACATTTCCACCCGAGACAACAACGACAATTGTTTCACCCTTCCAGCCAAGAGCATGCTTTAACAGGGCTGCCAGAGCTACAGCTCCACCCGGTTCGCACACCAGCTTTAATTCTTCAAATGCAAATTTGACCGCACCCAATGCTTCTTTGTCTGTGACGGTGAGCCCATCAGCCAATAACTTTCTGTTTATTTCAAAGCCCTTCTGACCGGGACTTGGGGACAGAATTGCATCACAAACAGACCCGGACAATTTTTCATTCTGCAAAATTTCGCCGGCCAATAGCGAGCGCCGATAATCGTCAAATTCCAAGGGCTCAACTGAATGAATTTTCATTTTCGGAAAGTAATGACTGAATGAAAGAGCACATCCTGCTGTTAGTCCGCCTCCACCCGTACACAATAAAGCGCGATCTGGAACCAAACCTGCTTCCCTCAATTCCCGTGCCGCTTCCATACCGGCTGTTCCCTGCCCTGCAATGACATACCCGTTATCATATGGATGAATGAAGACACCACCAGTCTGCTGGCATATGCCTTTGGCAATTTCATCTCGATCTTCATTTGTTCTGTCGTATAGAACCACTTCAGCGCCATAACTGCGTGTTCGTTCGATTTTGATCCTGGGAGCATCTTTCGGCATTACGATTGTTGCCGGGATTTCGAAAATTTGAGCGGCTGAGGCTACACCTTGGGCATGATTGCCGGACGAGCATGCAACGACACCGGCTTTACGTTCCGCGATACTGATATTGGAAATGGCGTAAAATGCGCCCCTGAATTTGAAAGAGCCTGTTCGTTGTAGATTTTCAGGTTTGATAAAAACCTTTCCAGCAACCAGCGCATCAAGTTTCGGATTACGCAATAATGGAGTTTTGTATGCCTGTTCTTGCAATGTTTCGGCCGCATTCTGCACGTCTTCAAAATTTGGAATAAACTCTTTCATTGGCATTCAACTTTCCATTGCATGCTTGTGTGTTTCCAATTACCGGGCTACATCACTATCTTCAACAAGACTGCATATTTCTTGATGTTTGCGGAGCAATCGCAAACCAAACAATTGGTATTTTACAGGAATCAACATTCCTTATTCTGGAACGGTTATGACAAAAAGCAAAAAAACCTACAAACCCTCTAACGAACTTGAAGAAGGTGCACTGTTTTATCACGCCAACCCAAAGCCGGGTAAGCTGGAAATTGCAGCTACCAAACCGTTGGGCAACCAACGTGATCTTGCGCTGGCTTACTCGCCCGGTGTTGCTGCACCGTGCCTTCACATCGAAGCTGATCCTGAAATGGCCGCCGTTTATACGATACGCAGCAACCTTGTAGCCGTTGTATCAAATGGAACAGCCGTACTTGGCCTCGGTAACATCGGCCCCCTTGCCTCCAAACCGGTTATGGAAGGTAAAGCGGTACTGTTCAAGAAATTCGCGGACGTAAACGTATTCGATATCGAGGTAGATGAAACAGATGTAGAACGCTTTTGCGATGTAGTTGCTGCGCTTGAACCTACCTTTGGCGGTATAAATCTTGAGGACATCAAGGCACCTGAATGTTTTGAAATTGAAGAGCGCCTGCGTGAAAAAATGGGTATTCCGGTATTTCACGATGACCAGCATGGCACGGCCATTATTGTAGCAGCCGGTGTCCAGAACGGACTGGAACAAGCTGGTAAAGATATTAGCAAAGTCAAAATAGTAGCTTCTGGCGCGGGAGCAGCCTCCATTGCTTGCCTAAATTTGCTGCAATCGATCGGCGCCAAGAAAGAGAATATCTGGGTCTGTGACCGTGAAGGTCTGGTTTACGAAGGTCGAAATACGGGAATAGACAAGTACAAAAAGGCATATGCGCAAAAGTCTGATCACAGAACATTGGACGATGTTATTGGCGATGCGGATGTGTTTGTTGGATTGTCGGCAGCGGGCGCACTGAAACCAGAAATGGTCAAGAAGATGGCCAAACAGCCGCTAATAATGGCGTTGGCCAATCCGACACCGGAGATCATGCCGGAATTGGCAAGGAAAGCATGTCCAGACGCGATGATCTGCACCGGTCGTTCTGATTACCCCAATCAGATCAACAATGTCCTCTGTTTTCCTTTTATTTTTCGCGGCGCCCTCGATGTTGGTGCAACGACCATTAACGAACCCATGAAAATCGCTGCGGTTGAGGCGATTGCAGGTCTGGCGAGGGAAGAACCATCTGAAGCTGCTGCCGGAGCTTACGGAGGCAAAACACCGATTTTTGGCCCCGACTATCTTATCCCATCGGCATTTGACCAGCGTTTGATCATGCGCATTGCGCCGGCGGTTGCAAAAGCTGCCATGGATACTGGAGTAGCCACGAGACCGATTGAAGATTTCGATGCCTACCACGACAAACTGAACCGGTTTGTTTTCCGAACCGGAATGGTGATGAAACCAATCATCGAGAAGGCATCATCCTCTACCCTCCAGCGGGTGATTTATTCGGACGGAGAAGATGAACGGGTACTGCGCGCAATCCAGATCGCGATGGAAGATCATATTTGTCAGCCGATTTTGGTTGGAAGGCCTGACATCATCTCCATGAGGCTAAAGCAGTTTGGGCTACGGATTAAGCCGGGAAAAGATTTTGAGGTAATAAATCCACAACAGGATGATCGTTACCGGGATTATGTGAGCACGCTTCTTGAGGTTGCGGGTCGTAACGGTATTACGCCCAGTGCTGCAGAAACCATTGTAAGGACAAATTCCACCGTCATTGCTGCAATTGCGCTGGTTCGTGGCGATGCAGATGCCTTAATTTCCGGTTTGGAAGGGCGTTTTATAAGGCATTACCAGTTTATTGATCAAATTGTTGGTCGAAACCCGGGTGTACGATCTTTGTATGCCTTGAGCTTGCTGATCGATCAACGAACCGCATTGTTCATGACTGATACCTATATCACGGAGGATCCGGATGCCGAACAAATTGCCGAAATGACAAGGCTGGCTGCCAAGGAAATAGCAAGATTTGGGATTGTACCAAAGGCCGCCTTGATGTCTGCGTCTGATTTCGGCTCTCGCCCAATGCCAACATCAAAGACGATGCGCCAGGCAGCAGAGATACTTTTTGAAACTGACCCGAATCTTGAAGTAGACGGCGAAATGCACGGTGATACAGCGCTCGATGAGATCATTCGAAACAAGGTGTATCCCCTGAGTCGCCTAAAAGGTAAAGCAAACCTGCTGGTGTTTCCAAATCTTGATGCTGCCAACATCACCATGAACGTAGTGAAGGCAATGACCGATTCTCTTCATGTGGGACCGATAATTATCGGTGCAGCCAAACCAGCGCACATACTCAACCCAGCGGTTACTTCCCGTGGTGTATTGAACATGAGTGCGCTGGCAGCAGTACAAGCCATCCAGATGGAGGAGCAAACCAAGCAACACAAATTGTTCTAAAAACAAGACATGCTCAGCAGATTTGCAGCAAATGCATTGAATTGTCGTAATCGACAAGTATGGTTTAAACACAGGGTGCAAGATTCGGTCAGGGGATGTGTTTTCTTCGCTCTGCAACCGGTCAAATATGCGAGTGTATGCCATTTAATGCGGTTAGACATGTATCAAATCAGGCGGATAATACTGCTGAACATATACAATGTATTTCAAGTGATTGCGTCTGGATTGATTTTGACGCTCCTGTTTGTTCCACCAGCACACGCCCAAAGCAATGCATGCAGGCAACTGGCAGCTCGGTTGTCAGCGGTATCGGTCGGAAACAATGCAGATACGTCACCTCAGTACCGTGAGTATGACGATGCTATCAGACAGCAAAAGATCCAACTTAACAAAACCATGAAAATTGCCAAGCGAAGCGGATGTTTGCGGCGCACGTTATTTGGATTTGGAAAAAAGAGCGGTAGATGCGGCAGAATTCTGGATGGCATCGAGCGCATGGAAGAAAATCTGCAATACCTTCAAAACACCAGGAATCAATACTCATCCTCAGGCGGAAACGCGGCCCAGCAACGCAATCAAATTCTGAAGGAAATGCAACAGCGGCGATGCAATGTTTCAGGTGTTGTGGACACTAGAGAGGCGTCAACAAAACCGCGCCGCAGATCGCTTGTTGAACAGATATTTGGTGTCCGCACTTACGGTGATGACGGGCGCCGAGGTGTTGACGAATATGGCGTCGATCTTGGTATCGCCAATAAATACAACACGTTTAGAACCTTGTGTGTCCGCACCTGTGACGGGTACTATTTCCCGATTAGTTTTTCGACGGTACCTGAACGCTTCAACTATGATGAGTCTGTGTGCAGCGCGATGTGCCCTGGCACTGAAGTGGAATTATTTCATCACCGTATGCCGCTTGAGGACAGTGAAGAGATGATCTCATACCGGACTTCCCTCCCCTATGCGGAGCAACCGTTTGCATTCAGCTATCGCAAAGAGATCAACAAGGAATGCGGTTGCCGGTTTGCAACTTCAAACCTGACCGAGATTGCTGGTGCTGAACAATCAGCAGATCCCACCCCAAACAAACCGGTGGTTAGAATTGGTGTTCCGGTTTCGCGTCCCCTGATCGCGCTGGATCCCGACAGCCGTGAAAACAAGGCCGGTAATTTATCACTTGCCCAAATTGCGTTGATGATTGAGCGTTCAATCACAGTTGCAGAATCCGGCAATTCCAATCAGACTGATTTGGCTGAAAACCGGAAAGTCAGGATAGTCGGACCAGCGTTTTATCCCGTCCAATAAGTGGCAGGATTTTATCAAGTTCCGGACCATGTTCCTTACCCGTCAATGCCTTTCGCAAAGGCATGAACAAAGATTTTCCCTTGCGGTCGGATTTATCCTTAACTTTGGCAATCCAGCCAGACCAGGTTTCGCTATCCCAGGGTTCTTCTGGCAGGAATCCGGCGGCCAGTTTTATAAATTCGGCATCCTGTGGATCAATGACAGGTGTCGCCTTCTCTATAACTTCCCACCAGTCCTGCGCTTCTTTTACGAAAACGAGATTGTCGCGAATAGCCAACCAAAACGTCTCACCTCCAACAACACCGAGTTGATCAAGTCGTTCAGAAACATCCTGAAATTCCAGATTGTGAACCAGACGCCTGTTCAGGCTGGCAAGTTCCGCCGGATCAAATTTGGCAGCAGACTTTGTTATCGATGTCGGATCGAAGCGTTCCGCAAGTTCAGCCATGTCAGACATTGGCTCCACCGGTCCCGATGTTCCTGTCAGGACTGCCAGAGAAACTACCGCCATTGGTTCGTATCCCGCTTCTGCCAATGTATGCAGCGAAAGAGAACCCAGCCGCTTTGACAGCCCCTCGCCGCTTTCGGTGGTAAGAAGATTGTGATGGCCAAAATTTGGAACTTTCCCGCCAAGGGCCTCAAAAATCGCTATCTGAACACCAGTATTGGTCACATGGTCGTCACCCCGGATTATATGCGATATCTCAAAATCAATGTCGTCAACTACGCTTGGAAGCGTATAAAGGTAAGTACCATCGCCCCGTATCAAAACCGGATCAGAAATCGAAGATAAATCGACTGTCTGGGTTCCGCGAATTACGTCGTCCCAGTGAATTTCAGTTCTCTTTGGATTGAAGGGATCCCGATTATAGTTGGGCAAAAGAAAACGCCAATGCGGATTGATGCCTTCTGCTTCCAGCTCTTTTCTTTGTTCGTCATCGAGGCGTAGTGCAGACCGGTCATAAACCGGAGGAAGACCCCTTGCAGCCAACCGTTTTCTCTGGCGGTCCAACTGATCTGGCGTTTCATAACATGGATAAAGAAGGCCGGACGCTTTCAACTTGTCCGCAGCCGCATCATGAACCGATTTTCTCTCACTTTGACGTTCAATGCGGTGAGGCTTGATACCGAGCCAGGTCAAATCACGGTGAATTCCCTGAACATACTCTTCCTTCGAACGCTCAATGTCGGTGTCGTCAAAACGAAGGATAAATTCTCCATTGTTCTGGAGTGCATACAGCCAGTTAATCAAGGCAGGTCTTGCGTTGCCAATGTGAATATTGCCGGTTGGTGAAGGGGCAAAACGTACTCTGGTCGTCATGTTATGAAATGCTCACACGCTTGAAACTACTAGTCGGCGCGCTGTCACGCCACGGGTTACAAACAGCATTAATGCGCTGGCTGCAAGACAATAGATGCCCATTGTGCCAACCTGTAGCGGATAACTTATCCCGATGTCGATCAGAAAACCTGTTACGCCGGGGCCGAGCGCCGTACCGAACACCATCATCGCAATTACGATTGAACGCACGGAACCCAAATGCTTCGTACCGTATATCTCCGGCCAAAGCGCTCCGAACAAAGTTGATGATACACCATAGGAAATTCCCAGAAGACCCATGAAGATAAACATTGCATAGGCTTGGTCAAAATATGCCAAGACCAGACAGGCTGCGCCAAGGGGTATCAGGAATACCGGTAGCAGAGACACAGCGGATAACCGGTCCACAAGGTAACCGCTAATGAGGGCGAATGCGAATGTCAAAATGGCCATGACAGTAAATGAAAGCGCAAAGGTTTCTGCATCCCACGCCCTCAATTCGACCAGATAAATCTGGTGAAAGAAAATGGTTGTTCCGATGAAACTCGGGCACAAAACGCCCAACATTGTCAGCCAGAAATACTTGTCCTGCAGCACTTCAGCCCGCGTCCAGTGCCTTGCGGCTGTGTGGCGTTCTGCGGGATCGCTTGCCCTGGGCACTCTTTCCGTCCGCATCAACAAATAAACAACAGGCAGCGCCACGAACAGCAAAGCAGCAGCAGACAATAGCCAACTGTTACGCCAACCTACCCAAAGTACCGTATAAATGAATACAATCGGAAGAATTGCTTCCCCAACCTGATGCCCTACCACTGCTACGGAAACTGCCTTTCCCCGTTGTGCGGAATACCAGCGACCCATGGCCGTCATCGATGTATGGGTCATCATTCCCTGCCCAAAAAGGCGAAGTGCATAGATCGTTAAAACCAACAAAACCAAAGAGTGCGAAAATGCCATTGAAACACAGGCAACTGCAAGTGCGGGTGCTATAATCAGTACCGTCAACTTTACTGAAATCCGGTCTACAATCTTCCCCACATACGGAAGCGTCAATGCACTTGCCAACGTGGCGAGCATGTAAAGCCCACCAAAATCACCGTGGGAAAGCCCGTACTCATTTCGAATATCGCCTGCCGATAGTGAAATGAAAAACGTTTGCCCAAACGAAGAAAAAAACGTCAGGAGTAAGCCACCCAGCAGCCAGCGAACATTTTGATAAAGGAAGATAGAAAAAGGCATCAAGCCGCTATACGCCAGATTGGCCAATTTTCAAGGAAAAACTGAAGCAGCGCAATTTGTTTTACTCTGAACTGCATATTAACCGGCATCATGGTTTACGTGCTCCTTACTTTAATACGCCGTTGCAGGCTCTTTTTTTCTTTCCGCCAAACCTTCGGCAATTTTTATCCCCTCCAGTGCTTCGCCCTGTCGCGCCTTTTGATGCCGTTCGTGGGCTGGTAGTTTAATTTTTGTACAATCCGCCGTCACTCGCTACGCTCGCTTCCCCGGACCCCCCCCGCCAATTTGCCCACATGAAATCATTCACGCGCCAGCATTGCCGCCGTGTCATACTTTGGTATCCGCCAGGCCTTTGGCCGACGTCCGTTCGCAGGCTGGCACTTTCGCTGGTCGCGAAAGCTTGCCCTGCCACGGAGGGGATTTCCACCCCAATTCACAAACTGCGGGACCTTTAAACGATGGTCGGCGCATGCTTGATCAAAAAACAGACCTCCG
>JAJFHU010000038.1 GCA_021775455.1 Hyphomicrobiales bacterium
AGACACCCCGTCATTCCTCTTTGCTATCCACCCGATGACCCTCACGTTAGCCGGTGAACTCACGGGTATGGACCCCTGTGATTGGAGCCGGACAAGCAAACAATTGAGAATTGTTTGCCCGGCGGAACCACAGGGGTGACGAGTTGAGAGAGGGTGCCCGATGATGACAGGGAGAAAATGGTGCATGGGAAAGGAATTCCCTCCGTGGCAGGGTAAGGTTTGGCGACTAGCCAAACTGCCAGCCCGCGAACGGACGCCCGCCGAAGGCGAGGCGGAAAACAAACAAAGTTCATGACGCTGGGCTTAAAGGCTTGAGTGAATGATTTCCCCTGCGTGGCAGGGCAAGAATTTGTGACTAACAAATTCGCCAGCCCGCGAACGGGCAACCAAGAGGCGACTAGCCGAAGTGCCAGCCCGCGAATGCGCGGCGACCCGGAGGGTCGGCAAGACTAAATTATTGCACTTGCTCAAAAATTCCACCTCTACTCCGAAGCAGAGGTTAGGAACACTGTATTGAATTATCAGTGCGCGCTTTTTTTGACTTTGTTTGACTTCTTCCGGCGCTGCTGTGGGCGGCTGTTGCGGCTTGGGCGTCTCCGCCTTGATTTCGAAGTTGCATCAAATTCGCCCTTTTTCGGCACTTGCGGCACTTTACCTTCTGCAGGGATGGCCTGCTTCAGGAGTTTTTCGATTGCATACAGGCGGCCGATTTCATTGACGGTGCAGAAGGCAACGGCCATACCCGAAGCCCCGGCGCGGGCAGTTCTGCCAATCCGGTGAATATAGACTTCAGACACTTCCGGTAATTCGTAGTTCACTACCAGGCCAACATCGGGAATATCTATGCCGCGTGCAGCGATGTCAGTGGCAATCAGAACTTTGCAATTTCCGGTGTGAAACGCCTTGAGGGCTCTAACACGCTGGTTTTGGGACTTGTTGCCATGGATCGCTGCGGCCTCGATATTTTTGGCACCAAGGTTACGGACAACCTTGTCTGCACCGTGTTTTGTCCGGGTAAAGACAAGAGCCCGTTTGCCCTCATGTTCCTGCAGCAGATCAACAAGGGCCGCCGGCCTTTCTCCGCCAGTCAGATGCCGGACTTGTTGTTCAATCTTGTCGGCAACAACTGTTGTCGGCACGACTGAAACTTCCGCAGGATTGTCCAGATATTTCTCGGCCAGTTCCCGGATCGGCGGCGGCATCGTCGCGGAAAACAACATCGACTGCCTCTTCTTTGGCAACTGTGCGATGATGCGGCGAATATCGGGCAGGAAACCGATATCCAGCATATGGTCCGCCTCGTCCAGTACCAGCGTCTCCACGTGGTCGAGACGGATTGCCTTTCGCTTTGCAAGGTCAAGCAGGCGCCCGGGCGTGGCAATCAGTATGTCGGTTCCCTTGCTCAGGGACTTCTCCTGCCTGAAGATCGGGACACCGCCAATGGCACAGACCGCGCGTATGTTGTGGGACTGGGCATATTCCTTGAGTTTGTCAAAAATCTGTGACGCCAGTTCCCGCGTCGGCGATAAAATCAAACCCCGTATGGGTCGGAACTTGCCGCGCGGAATTGAGTTGTTGAAATTTTGAAGCATGGGAAGCAAAAAAGCTGCTGTCTTGCCAGTTCCGGTCTGGGCGAGACCAACAATATCCCTTCCTTCCAGCGCAATCGGGATTGCACTGATTTGAATTGGCGTGGGTTGTGAATGGCCCATAGCGCTGAGGTTACGGAGAATAGAACCCTCAAGGCCCAATTGTTCGAATTCCAAAATGATATCTTTCGTGAAGTCGTGAAACACCCGCCCCGTCGCCACACTTGGCAAAAGCGCATGTTCAATTTTCAATTAAACCGGAATTCAGGAGTAGTTAGTTCCAATGCTGCTTTGCAGCCAGCCGCCAATTGGGCCTGTATTCAAGCTGGCTTCTCTTCGCAGGGAAAGGGGCAACAGTCAAGAAAATTGCAGAAATTGTGAAGGGAGCGAATACCCGCAAATCCTAAATACCTGCAGACAGTCAGAGGAAAAGAGTATCAGTTGAGGATCGTGAAATATTTATCGGAGAAGTTTGATGATGATCATTGCCGCAGGGGTTGCCTATTTCGCAATAACATTTGGGATTGGATTCCTCTTGGGCACTTTTCGAGTTCTCGTACTTGTTCCCGGTCTTGGCGATATCGCGGCAACCGCGTTGGAACTACCGTTCATGATCGCATTTTCCTGGATAATTTCCCAATGGCTGATAATTCGTTTCAGTGTACCCGCAAAATTGTCCGCCAGACTAATTATGGGCGGTGTCGCCTTCGTCTTGCTTGTTTCGGCAGAGCTCGCGTTATCAGCGCTGATGTTTGACCGCTCACTGACACAACATTTGGACCAATACCGAAGTCTGTCTGCAATTTTGGGAATTCTTGGCCAAGTTGCATTCGCGGCATTCCCGGCCATCCAGTTGAGAGCCTATAAACAACAATGACTTTATACCCTTGCTTAAAAGAACTCAGAAGCTGCTCATTTCTCTGCAAACCGTGAATTGACAGATTTCACTCGCCGGATAGGCTTATGGAAATTGGTATAGCGGGAGATATTCAATGCCCAACTGCCTGACAAGGTTAATCCTGGCAATAACTGCGCTAATACTCCTGCCCGTTTGTGCGTTCGCCCAGCAGCAGGAACCCAGCATTTGCCACGCAATTGCGCAGCAGCTTCCTGATGATGCTTTTGCCAGGGCAGAATTCGCGAGTTTCGACACCCGCAAAGCAGCAAGCCCATCGCCCCACGAGGTGACGATTTCCTTTCAGGGTCACTCCACCTATTTGATTGAAACCGGTAGCGGAGTGCGGATCGCCACTGACTATTCAGGCTACCTGATTGCGAACATCACCCCCGATGTGGTGACGATGAACCAGGCCCATTCCACTCACTACACTTCAAACCCGGATTCCAATATCCCTCATATCCTCCGCGGCTGGGATCCCGATGGAGGCATCGCCCGGCATCATTTGACCGTTGGCGACGTCCTGATCCGCAATGTCACGACAGATATTATGCGTTATATGACGGTTCCTGACGGCAACTCGATTTTCATCTTCGAAGTTGCCGGCCTTTGCATTGGTCACCTCGGCCACTTGCATCACCGGCTGAGTGAGGAGCATCTGGCCGCAATCGGTCGTCTTGACGTGGTCATGGTGCCAGTTGATGGTGGACTAACCTTGTCGCATATCTCGTTGAAAGAATTACTTGACCGGTTGCGATCATCAGTCGTGCTGCCCATGCATATACGATCCCGAAATGCTCTCCCGCTCTTCCTGACTCATTTGGGTGAGAACTTCGGAATTAAGCAGGTAAAAGAGAGCAAGCTGTTCCTGTCTCTCAACAATCTGCCATCACGCCCAACTGTGATGATTTTGCCCGGGGTGAGTTACTATCCTGAGTTTGACGAATGAGTATCATCACAGATTTACGATTCGCCAGTCGGCAAACGCGAACATCTATTTGTTCTGGATCAAGGCATGTCGTTGTATTTTTAACGTAATCTTGTCGGTGGAGGAATACGTATGGCCAGCAAACCGAAAAAACCCACCCGAAGGGATCCGCAACCCCAAGGTTCCGGGTTGCCGGAAGTGCGCGCTATCCGGTTTCATGACCTGAAAGAAATACTTGCACTTGGCTGGCGGGATTTTTCCAGAGCTCCACTTTACGGGATGTTTTTTGGTGCTGTGTATGCGATCGGCGGGATAATTCTGGTAGCAAGCGTTCTTCATTTCGACATGGCATGGATGATCTATCCCCTCGTCATTGGCTTTGCCTTGATCGGTCCTTTCGTTGCGACAGGGCTTTATGAAACAAGCCGCCGACTGGAAAACAAAACGCCGCTGACATGGAGCGGCATATTACTTGTGGTATGGGAGCAACATCGCCGCGAACTGGGTTGGATGGCGTTCGTAATGCTGTTTGTGTTCTGGGTGTGGATGTATCAGATACGAACACTGGTCGCCGTATTCTTCGGCTTCCAGGGGTTCGCAACGTTACAGGGCTTCATGGATGTGGTTTTCACCACCACAAACGGTCTCACATTCCTGCTGGTAGGCCATGTGGTTGGTGCGATCATATCCATGGTACTGTTTTCACTGACTGTCGTTTCGTGTCCACTTCTTCTTGAGCGCGAAATAGATTTCGTAACTGCGTTGATTACCAGTATTCGCGCAGTTGCGGCATCGCCAATGGTAATGCTCGGTTGGGGCGCATGCGTTGTCGTGGCGGTAATACTGTCAGCAGTTCCTGCTTTCCTAGGGTTGTTGGTCGTGCTTCCGGTTTTGGGACATGCAACTTGGCATCTCTACAAACGCGCGGTTGTTTAGGGTGTATGATTTTCAGGCAACAAAAGTCGCGGCTTAGGAACTAATGCCCGTACTGATCAACCGTGCTAGGTTTTCCTATGCATGAGTTGCTGGAATCAACAGGTCCACTGAATATCCCGCTGATTTACCTGGTTTTTGCGACATTTTTATTTGCCGGAACCATCAAGGGGACAATCGGAATTGGACTTCCAACAATCATCCTTGGTTTGCTTTCGCAAATCCTGGACCCGCGATTCGCAATCGCAATGCTGCTGATCCCCGCGCTGGTCAGCAATTCGTGGCAAGTATATCGAAGCAAAATTAAAATCGACAAGCTGTTGCGTCTTTGGCCTTTTGCCCTGCCCATGATGATTGGAATTTGGATATTCTCCAGATTTGCTCAACTAATACCCGCTAATTTGAGTTTGGCACTGATTGGTATCGCGATCATCCTCTTTGTGTTGACGACCTGGTTTTCCCGGTTTCCGCCCATACCAAAGAGACTGGATCGCTTGTTCCAAGTCACATTCGGAAGCATTGCGGGGGTGATGGGCGGCCTCACCGCAATCTGGGCACCTCCAATGGTGATTTACCTGTTGGCAGCAAGAATTTCGAAAGATGAATTGGTAGGAAGCATGGGAATTCTTCTGGTGCTTGGACTCCTCCCGCTAATCATTGGCTATTGGCAAAATGGTTTGTTCTCGCAGTCAGTCATGCTGGCGTCAGCAATCATGACAATCGCTGTCGTGACAGGTTTTACGCTGGGTGAGGCGCTTCGAAAAAGACTGGATACCGAGCAGTTCCGAAACATATTGCTCCTGTTCTTCCTGCTGATGGGCGCAAATCTACTCAGGCGAGGATTGCTGGGTTGAGGAGCCCGCTGATAATCATTTGTTCCCGTTGGATCAGGGCCGAAGACGCTTGTCGATAGTTTGAGCCAGATACTCAGAGAACTCGGCCGCTGCAGCCGGGTTTCTCGCCTCAAGCTTTCTAATTGTGTTTGGCTCAAGTTCGAGTGCAGAAACTGCACCCACCGCGACTGCGGTAGCAACCGCGTTTTCGCCGGAGAGAAACCCCATTTCACCCAAAGCAGAACGCTCGCCAACCCGCAAACTCTGAGCCTCACTTCTTTCATTGAGGAAGCGGATATCAACCCACCCTGACAGAATGAAAAACATGCTTTTGTGTTCTTCACCCTTGATGGTCATCTTTTCGCCGGGCGCAAAATCTCGATGTTTACAAATCTGCTCCAGTTCACGCAGCAATTTATCGCTTAAACGAACAGCTCCCATAAGCTTTTGAAGACCTCTCTAAAAAGCGAAATAACCGATGGCCCCTCACTCATCATAGCACTTTTGCGCTACATCCCAGAGTGTCAAAAATGAGGGACAGGCGTTTCAAACGTTTCCTGAGAAACGGCATCCTGAAACAATTGTAACATTCTCAGCTTGATTCAGACATCAAACTGAAATGAAAATCACTGATATTCGCTGCATCAAACAGATTAATGGAGCAGACAAATGACCAGTGCAGCAAAAACATTTCTGGTGAGCTTCATGGAAGGTCACAGAACCGCAACCAAGCAACGGCAAACCGTTCGTGCATTGAATGGATTGAGTATTCAAGCCCTGAAGGACATCGGGATAAACCGCTCACAGATCCATTCTGTGGTTGCCGGTCTGTTCGAAAACCCGAAACGCGGATGAACGGAACAATTTGACCAATTCCAAATTCCTCCCAAGACGGTCGATTTCCGTCATTCCAGTTGACGCAATCCCCATCCCCTGTGGCGCCAAATAAAAATGCCCACATCCAGCAATGATGTGGGCATTTTTACGTTGGAAACTAGCCAGAAACGGACAATACGAAATTATCTAACCGGGATAACTGCGCAGCTTGTTCTCATAAGCAAAAATAGCGGGAGCTCCCCCAGTATGAATGAACAGAACTGATTGTCCGGGCTTGATTTCTCCACTACGGACTTTGGAAATCAAACCGGCCATCGTTCGGCCCGAATAGACCGGGTCGAGAAATATCGCCTCCTTTCTCGCGGCAAGATTTATGGCTTCAACAACATGCTTGTTCAATTGCCCGTAGCCGGGCGCCAGAACCGTATCGTCGACACGCAGGTCATCAGTTGAAGCTTTATAGTCAATCTCAAGCAACTCCATGAGCTCACCAAATCGCTTCGCAATACGGACCTGTTGAGTATCCTTGGGTCGCCTGACACAAATCCCGTGAATATCGACGTCCCAACCCATTCCACGCGCACCGGAAACAAATCCACAGTGGGTAAGGCCGCTGCCACTTGGAACGATAACGTGGTCCACTGCTTGATCGATGTCGGACAACTGCAACATGGTCTCCGCAGCGCACAGCGCATAACCCATCCCACCATATGGCGGATGACTCATACCAAGATGAATGACATATGGCTTGCGACCGTTTTTTCTCAAACCGTCAGCTATTGCATCAAGGTTGGCATCCGCTGCAGCTTCATCCTCACCTTCTGAAAAATAGTGAATCTCGGCACCCATCAACCGATCCAGCATTACATTCCCGGAATTGTTGTAAACCTCGTCGGTGCTTGGCACCCGGTCTTCCAGTTGAATTACCGGATGAAGGCCTGTCTTTATTGCCGCTGCCGCACACAGACGAACAAAGTTTGACTGAATGGCGCCGGTAATCAGGATTGTATCGGCATTCGCACTTTGTGCCTGGCCAAAATAGTACTCCAGTTGGCGATGCTTGTTACCTCCCATCGCAAGCGGCAGGGTATCATCGCGCTTGATCAATAAATTGATGCCCAATTCTGCGCTCAGCCTCGGGAGTGAATCAATACTTGTCTTGACCAAGCCCAATTCTGCGCGTGGTTGATTCCCGAGTTGCGGTAATTTTTCGTACTCTCGTCTAAATGAATCTTCTGATACCATCAGGTCGGTTCCCTCAAATTGGCTTCCTGTCAATGGATCAGTTTTATAAGGTCATTGCAACGAACAGATTATTGATTGGAAGAAAATCCGTCACGCGTTTGCGGTAATTTAATACCCAGTAAATTCTCCGCAATTTGCGTTCGAAGAACCTGCGCGGTGCCCCCTCCGATGGTAAACATTCTGACGTCGCGATACATGCGTTCCAGCGGCACACAATCCCCATATCCTCTGGCACCAAACATCTGAAGCGCATTGTTGACAACTTCTATGGCTGCCTCGGTGGCAAAAACCTTGGCGCGAGCCGCCATCATCACATCGGGAAACTGCTTGCCTTGCATTACACATGCGCGAGCCGCATCCTGTAGCATGAGGCGGGAAGCATGAACCTTGGCATCCATGTCCGCCAGCATCCATTGCAGGCCCTGGAATTCCGCAATGGGTCTGCCGAATTGTTCCCGCTCAAGCAAATAGCGGCGCGCATGTTCAAGTGCACCAGCAGCTACTCCCATGGCAACCGTCCCAGCACCCAGTCGCTGGCAATTGTAGGCATTCATTAGCTTTGCAAATCCATGTTTAAGTCCGCCGGGTATCTCAAGCAGGCAATCTGCGCCGACTTTCAATTCCCGAAAAGCCAGTTCCGCTTCCGGCATGCCGCACAAGCCCATTGTGCGTTCATAGCGAACAATTTCAAATCCGTCAGGATCGATTCTAGAGTCTGGATCACGATGCACAATAAACCCACCAATACCGAGCTCTGTACCAGATTCATCGAATGTGCGGGCAAATATCAAATAGAGCTTCGAGACGCCACCGCCAGTAATCCAGTGCTTGGTTCCGTTAATGACATATTGGTCACCAATCTTGTGAGCTGTCGTCGTCATTTGGGTTGCCGCGCTGCCAGCATCGGGCTCGGAAATGCATATGGCCGGTTTATCGCCAGCAAGTACTATCGGGGCACACAGGGTCTTCTGCTGTTCACTGCCATACGCCATGATTGCGCTGACCGCACCCATGTTGGCTTCCACAACAATTCGCGCGCTCAGCGTGCAAGTCTTTGCTATCTCCTCAATGACAACCAAAACGTCTTCAAGCGAAGCACCCAGTCCACCGTAGGTTGTCGGGATTGACATTCCCATAATGCCAGCTTCAGTCAAATCGCGAACATTGTCCCGGCAATAAGTCCTCGTTTGATCCCATTCGGCAGCGCGAGGGGCGAAATCACTTGCGAGTTTTCTCGCCAATTCCCGGTAAAATTCTGTGCTTGGACTGTGTTCCATGACTCGATTCTACGTATCAAAATATTCATTACAAACGAATTTACTATTACTTTAAATTCAATTATCTTGAACTTATAATGCAAACCAGATCCCTTCGAACATTGGTTACAATCTCCGAAGTCGGCTCGTTCAACGAGGCTGCCAAGCGCTTGAACATGACCTTGTCGGCGGTAAGCATGCAGATGAAAATGCTGGAACAGGAACTCGATGCATCGCTTTTTGATCGCACCCAACGCCCACCGATACTCACCGCAAAAGGACGCCAGGTAGTGGCGAAGGCAAAGGATTTACTGGTTTCAGAACAGGAGCTTGTTCGTTCATGCCAGTCAGCCGGCCCACTACAGGGAACCTACCGGATAGGCTTTGTCCATAGCGCCAGTGTGCGTATCTTGCCGCAATTCCTGAAGTCTGTGCGGACCCACTGTCCAAACGCACATTTTGAAGTTGAAACCGGTCTTTCCAAGCAGCTGGAAACCAAGGTTCAGGAAAGAAGGCTTGATCTGGCCGTGCTGACAGCCACGCAGCGAAACTCGGATTTGTTCGAATACAATACGCTTCGCACTGAACCGTTAAATTATGCGATCCCGAAATCCCTGAACGCATACGATGAAAACTGGTTGTTTCAAAACATTCCGTTTCTGCATTTTTCACCTGCAACAGGCATTGGGCAACTGATTTCCAGGCACCTTAAAAATCTCAAGATCAAACCAAAAAAAATCATTGTGCTGGATGGCATGGAATCCATTATCGAGTGCGTAAAGCAGGAGATCGGATTCACAATCCTGCCAATGCCGGATATTGATCGTTGTGCGGGAAATGACCTCTCTGTTAGGTCAGTGAGTAAAGAGGGGCTTTCGCGAGATTTGGTATTGGTCGCACGCAAAACCGATTTCTCCAAACATCAGCGCGACCAGCTAACGCATCTCTTCTCATAAGACTTCAGCTATCCCGCAATCACTAATCAAGCGGCGCATGCAGCTTTGTACGTTTGGTGATTATTCCGCCACGATTGCCAACTTCGATTGAACCGTAGCGCTGCTTGAAACACTCCGGCAATGGTCGATCTCCTGGAATGGATAACCAAAGGCGCAACAAGTGGCGGCGTTTGTCAGGGTCAGGCCAGTCAACGAACCCGGTCCGGTCATGCAATTGGGTATGATTGTAAACAAATTGCATGTCACCTGGTTGCAACTGCATTCCAAAGTTCAATTCTGGATCATCTGCAAGGCTATCGAACATGTCGAGCGCTTCCACATGCGCTGACGTCAGCTTCAACACGCCATCAAATCGGTGTGCGCTGTCGATATACTGACGTTGGTAAAACACCGTCAGCTTGCCTTCATGCCAACTCAATGGCGGAATTTCCATGTATGGTTTTTCGCCATCAGGGATTTCTCCCCGTCTGTCGGTTGCGATTGGATCAAACAACAATGCGGCAAGGTCCGGCCGCTCCGCCTGCATTCGATTGTAGATGGAAACCGCACTCACCAGCAGGGATTTTCCGCCCTCCATTGCCTCGCGAATGCACAGTAATCCGACTACGTCTGCTGAATCTGTATGAAAGGTTTGACGCTCGGAAGTTTGATAGATTCTAGTGTTTGTGTCTTTGGAATCCGCACCAACATCGCGAACATGGCCAAGAATATGACCTTGGGCATTTTGCGAACGTGCGCTGCCCAGATGACTGCCAATGCCACAGAAGATCGTTGCGGCAAATTCAGTCGAGTAGTTCGCAATGGGCAAACCGCGAATAACTTCAACGCCTACACCATTGATCAGTTTCGATCTCAACTTTTGCAGATGCTGTCCAAATTGATCAAGTGGAAACTCATTCCGCTGAATCTCCCCGATATCCTTGTTCTGTGACAGATAGTGTCTGGCAGCACTTTCCAGCTCACCAACATCATCCGGCGAAAGTTGAACCAGCCAACGCTCAGGATTGTCTGCCATCTCGTGACCCAACCAGGCAGCCGGGCCATCTATTCTCTCAGGCCTGTCCACAACCGAAGTTCCTGGTTCAGGCAGCGTCTCTTCTCCTGCGCTGAAGCAGATAGATAAACCCAAGCAAGAACACCGCAGGAATGTAGAACCATTCCTTCGCTGGACGTTCGGCGGGTTGGCGCACCTTGGAAAGAACGACTGGTTGATCCCCGTAGAAATCAAACAGGTTTCCTATCGTCTCAAAGAACGGTGTTTGCGGAAATGGCTCTTCAACTTTTGCCAGACCATCTTCCAGCACAACACTTAATCCGGCTTTTCTTAACCGCTCTATGGCATCAGCCCTGTCGCCCAACGAGACAAGCAACGTGGTTTGGGTCATCTTGCCGGTATCAAAATCCGGGCCACTTACCTCAATTGTCAACGCTCCGTTCGGCGGAATATCACCGACCAACTCATAAACCTTTGCTGGTTCTGTATCCCTGTACGGCGGATAAACCTGATCGAGCCAGTATCCCGGTCTGAACAGGGTGAACGCCACAAGCAATAACAGGGCCGATTCCCATATCTTGTTCTTGACGAGCCACCACCCTTGTGTTGCCGAAGCAAACAAGAGCATGGCAATCACAGCCACAATAAAGACAAACACCGCCTTTCCCGGACTTACATCAATTAGCAGCAATTCAGTGTTGAAAACGAACAGGAACGGTAGAAGTGCTGTGCGAATATCATAGGCAAAACCCTGAATACCGGTCTTGATCGGATCACCTTTGGATATTGCAGCCGCTGCAAAGGCGGCAAGTCCCACTGGCGGCGTGTCATCTGCCAGAATACCAAAATAGAAGACGAACAAATGAACCGCAATCAGCGGGATAATCAATCCGCTCTTGGCGCCAAGTGCCAATATGACCGGTGCCATCAAGGAAGATACCACGATGTAATTTGCGGTTGTAGGCAGACCCATTCCCAGGATCAAACTCATAAACGCCACCAATATCAACATGACCATAAGGTTGCCGCCGGATAAAAACTCAACCAGTTCACCGACAACCTGATGTGCACCAGTAAGGGAAATTGTACCCACAATGATACCCGCAGCACCGGTAGCAACGCTAATACCGATCATGTTGCGTGAACCGGCAATCATCCCTGAAATCCACTCACTGACACCAAGCCTGAATCTACCCTCAATATCGCCGGTTCCACGCATGATTGCTTTGATGGGATGTTGCGTCAGCGCAACTATTATCATTGCGATGGTCGCCCAAAATGCGGAAAGACCGGGAGACAGGCGCTCAACAATGATGCACCAGATCAAGATGACGATTGGCAGAATGTAGTAAAGGCCGGTAATCGCGGTTTCACCAGCTCTTGGTAATTCAAGAATTGGCGCATCTGGCGAATCAACAACAAGATCATCCTGTCGCGAAGCAAGCCACAGGAGTGCGAGATATCCAGCAATGCAAAGCAAAATCACGATAGGAAATGCAAGATCCGGCAGGGCAACCTTCACCCATCCAAGGCCGTAATAGACCGCACCTCCCAGGGCCGCAATTCCGATAAATCCACTCAGAAATCCGATTGCCTTTCCGGCAAATGTCATGGTTGACGGCGGTTTTTCAAGGCCTTTCAGACCCATCTTCCTTGCTTCAATATGAACGATATAAACCAGGGCGATGTATGAAACGAGCGCTGGAACAATAGCGTGTTTGATTATTTCCGTGTAGCTGACACCAGTAAATTCAGAGATCAAAAATGCAGCAGCTCCCATAACCGGCGGTGTGAGCTGACCATTGGTGGAGGACGCAACCTCAACCGCGCCCGCTTTTTCTGCAGAAAAACCTGTCCGCTTCATAAGCGGGATTGTAAATGTACCTGTCGTCACCACGTTGGCGATTGATGAACCGGAATACAGCCCGCTCAATGCTGATGCGACAACAGCTGCCTTGGCAGGTCCACCACTAAAATGACCCAGCAAGGCGAAGGAAATCTTGATAAAATAATTGCCTGCCCCAGCCTTCTCCAGGATGGAGCCAAACAAAACAAACAGGAATATCAGCGAGGCCGAGACGCCTAGCGCAACCCCGAACACACCTTCATTCTGCATCCAGAAATGCCACATGGCTTTGCCATAGGACGCACCTTTCCATTGCATTGCATCGGGCAGCCAACGCGCATCACCGAAAAATACATAGAGGACAAACACGCTGGCCACCATCAAAAGGGGCAGTCCCAGCACCCTATAGACTGTAATACCAAGAATGATCATACCCACGGTCGAGATGACAAGGTCACCAGTTGTGGGTAGACCCGCCCGAACCGCAATTTCATTGCGAAACCAGACGATGTACAGACACGAAAGCACACCTAGCGCGGCCAATAACCAGTCATACCACGGGATTTTCGTTGAGGAACTTCCCTTGAAAAGCGGAAAGGCCAGCGCAGCCAGAAAAAGACCGAAAGCCAAGTGAAACAAACGCGCATTGGAGTTTGTTACAACGCCAAATCCAATCATCTCCTGTACAAGAAAAGGTACATTGGAGGCGATATAAAGCTGAAACAAAGCCCAAATGAATGCAGTCCAGAATATCAGCTTCCCCTGCCAGCCAATCGGATTGCGGCCACCGGTATCAGTTGCGGTAAATTTCTCCAGCTCTTCCGCACTAGCGGTCTCTGAATTGTTCATCCCCGGTTCCTCCCCTGAACCTTTTGCCGTTAATTTGGCACTCATTGGCCTGGATTTTCAAATCCAGTGCAAGAAAATACAGCAAGGCCACGGATGGCCTTGCTGTGGTTTTCAATACTGCCGGAATTACATCCAGCCTTTTTCCTTGTAATATTTTGCAGCACCAGGATGTAGTGGAGCCGACAATGCATCCTTGATCATTTCTTCCGGCTTTAGATTTGCAAAAGCAGGATGCAGTCCCTTGAAATCATCAAAGTTTTCAAACACCGCTTTGACAACAACGTAAACGACCTCATCTGGCACATCTGCACTTGAAACAAATGTGGCGCCTACACCAAAGGTCTGGATGTCCTTGTCATTGTTGTACATCCCGGCTGGAATGGTAGCTTTGCGGTAGAAAGAATTGTCAGCAACGAGCTTGTCGATAGCTTCGCCTTCAACCGATACAAGATGTGCATCACAAGTTGCCAGCGATTCTTGGGTCAATGCAGATGGGTGTCCCACGAGCCAGAAATAAGCGTCAATCTTGCCATCGCAAACCGCCTGACCGGTTTCAGCAGATTTCATTTCTGCAGCCAGTTTCAGATCAGAACGCTGCCAACCGAGCGCCTCTTCAATGACATCCCAGGTACCACGAGTACCTGAACCTGGGTTGCCGATGTTCAGGCGCTTGCCCTTTACATCAGTCAAAGTGTTGACACCTGAAGCATCAGAGGCAATCACAGTCACCGGCTCTGGATGGACTGAAAACACAGCCCGCAAATTTTCAAACTTGCCCTGATCTTCGAATTTTGAAGTTCCATGATACGCATGATACTGCCAGTCTGACTGGGCAACGCCAAATTCGAGTTCGCCTGCACGGATAGTGTTGATATTGTAAATAGATCCGCCAGTGGATTCTGCTGAACAGCGAATCCCGTGTTCTTTCCGGTCCTTGTTTACCAATCGGCAGATAGCGCCGCCGGTAGGATAATAAACACCGGTAACACCACCGGTACCAATTGAAATAAACTGCTGTTGGGCCTGGGCAATTCCCGCCATAGCGAAAGTAAGGCCGATTGCCGTAACAGCTCCTAGAAACTTTTTCATATTCTCCTCCTGGTTACAAAAGACAATTCGTATGACCTCTCTGGGTCAATTACGAATTGATCTGGCAATATTCTGGCCTAATTTGTGGGTTAACGTCAACCGGCCAACGAAATTGAAACGAGCCAATCAAAATTTCGACGAAAGAAAATTAGACTTTCCAAACCCGAAAAATCCATTATCCAAAAATCGAATTGCTAACAGTGAACTACGGCAAAGGAACCGGATTTTCGCTTAATTTGCGGAGATAAGCGATCAACGCAGTTCGCTTTTCATGATCCTGTTCATGGCCGGCAAACATTTCAGTGCCGGGTACATATCCAGTCGGATCGGCTAGAAACTCGTTCAGTTTCTCGAAAGTCCAAGTGCCTGATTCAGCAGAAAGAGCCTCTGAGTACTTAAAATCATCCAGGCTGGCAATATCCCTGCCAACGACATCCCACAGGCTAGGTCCACGAACTTGCGGCACTTCACTTCCCCAGGTTTGCCCAAGCTGCAGCAAATGACAATTGGTACACTCAATTGCTCGAATTCTACCTGCTTCCAAACCCGCTGACGCAATATTCGCTGTTATGCCAGGCACCGGAAATGGCATTGCTCCAGCCTTGCGTAAAAATTCTACAAATTCGGATTTTCCCTTTTTGGCGGCAAAATGGATTGGCGGTTCGAACCATCTTGTGCGCGCATTAATGTCTGCGCCATTTTCCAGTAATACGCGCGCGGCATCTATTGCACCGGTACCTGCTGCCATGTGAAGTGGCGTATGGCGATAATTGCCCCCGACTGCGTGAGGATCAGCGCCACTAATCAGCAGGACTTCTACAATCTTTGCTCGATTTCTCCGCGCAGCAATATGCAATGGCGTACCGTTGCTGGACATGGCATTAACATCAGCCCCATGTTCCACAAGAATTTCGACGATATCCAAGTGCCCGTTTTGAGCGGCAAAATACAGAGGCGAAGCAGGTCCAAGAGGATCCACTTCAGCACCTTCTGCAAGCAATTTTTCGACCTTGTCAGCGTCTCCTGAAAGTGCGGCATTCAACAATTCATTGGCGTCCGCATTATTTGAAAAAATGACAACAGCAAGAAACATCGAAACCAATGCAAATACATTTTTCATTTCGATCCTCCCTGCTTCAGGCGAGTTATGTTATCTCACAAAATAGTCTGGATCATGGATTGTGTCCAATCTCCGGGTTAAGATAGACACGCTGAATGGTATGCAGCTTTAATATTGAGACAGTATGATCACCAAACTTTTGGAACTTGAATCTTGTGTTGTTGGCCTGGGTGGTGGTTGTCATTGGTGTACGGAAGCAGTGTTTCAAAATCTCCGTGGCGTCATCGAAGTACGGCAGGGATTCATGAAATCCGACACTCCCCATGATAGCTGGTCGGAAGCTGTTGAAGTTGAATTCAATCCGGAACTGGTTCCGCTTGAAACCTTGATAGAAATCCATTTGCGCACACATGCAAGTACTGCTGATCATTCCATGCGCGGAAAATACCGTAGTGCTGTTTACGGAATGAGCAAGCACCAGGTAAAGGAAACTGGAGATGTTCTCGGCAAATTGCAGTTACAATTCGACGTTCCGCTCATAACGCTTACGCTTCGTCATAGAGGATTCAAACTCTCTGATGAACGGTTCCAGAACTACTATGCGAACGACCGGGAACGTCCATTCTGCAAAGCTTACATTGATCCCAAGTTGAAATTGTTGCGCGAAAAATTTTCCAATTTTCACCGCGAATGAATTATGCGGTCAGTGCTTTGATCTCCCGCACTCGCTCAGCATTGTTAGCAGCAACCGAACCGTTGGAATTCCAGAAGCTGTTTTCAAAACCCACTCGAACCTTACCACCATTTGCAATTGCGTAGGCAAGGCAATCGGTTTCACGTCTGCCGAATGCACAAACCGCCCAATCAGCTTTCCAGCCATTCTCATTCGCCCATGCAAGGAATGAATCAAGTTGTTGTGGTTCGCTTTCCTGGTTGCTGGTATATCGCCCAAGCACAAAGAGAATCTGGAGGCCATCAGGACTTATCGAAGTTTTTGAAAATGTTTGCGATAGCAGTTCCAGATCATCGACCGAGTACAATATATGCTGGACGGCAATACCCACGTCATTTGCCCACTCATAAAACTCAGGACAGGTTTTTGCATTATCCGCCGAATGCAACTCGCGTGCAGATATCGAAACACACTTTGGCATAATGTCCCGCACCAGTTGCATCTGCTCATCTGGTGAATAAATGCCAACGGCTTCTGTAGTGATCTGAACCATCATTTCGGGTACTGCATTGCCAAGTTCAACAATCAGTTCCTTGTACAGCCCCGCATCAAGAACATGTCCACCTTCTGCATCCCGTACGTGGGCATGAATTCCACCAGCACCTGCGGCATGGCACGATATTGCTGTCTCAACAATTTCTGCAATGGTAATCGGTAAGGCAGGATGGTCTTGCTTACCCTTGCGGGCCCCATTGGGAGCAACCATCAGGGTTGGAAGGGTCGCCGGTGTCATGACCCTTTGGAAACCTCGTCGAAAACGGTCTTGAAGGCAATATCCAGCTTGTCGACGATTTCATCGATATGTTGGTCTTCCAGGATAAATGGCGGAGCCAGCAAAATGTGATCACCGCGCGCACCATCCACGGTGCCGCCTGCTGGATAGCAGATTAATCCCGCATCGAAGGCTGCCGCCTTGAGGCGTTGAAACAATTTAAGGGATGGAGCAAAGGGCTCTTTCGTTTCTCGATCTTCAACAATTTCCAGGCCACGGAACAAACCACGTCCGCGGATATCACCAATATGCGGATGTTGCCCAAAAGCGGACTGAAGCGCAGCATCAAGCTTTTTACCCATAACGCCAACCCGTTCGGTCAGCTTTCCATCAGTGAGTTTGGTTAGCACCGCATTTGCCGCTGCTGCAGCCATTGGATGGCCCAGATAGGTGTGCCCGTGCTGGAATGCCCCGGATCCACTCTCAATTGCGTCTGCAATCTTTTTTGTACACAGCATGGCACCAATCGGCTGGTATCCGGAACCAAGACCCTTTGCGATCCCGACAATGTCCGGCGAAATGCCCTCCTGTTCACAAGCAAACAAGGTGCCGGTTCGACCCATACCGCACATGACTTCATCAAGGATTAGAAGAATACCGTACTGATCGCATATCTCCCGGATGCGCTTGAAATATCCCGAAGCTGGCGGTACTGCACCCAGAGTTGCTCCGACAACGGGTTCAGCCACAAATGCCATGATATTTTCCGCACCCAATCGCTGAATTTCCCGCTCGAGTTCGTTGGCCGCCCGCATACCATAGTCTGCGAGGCTTTCACCTGATTGCCGCATTCGATACTCGTAACAGGGTTCAATGTGAGAAGTTTCCATCAACAAGGGCGCAAACGGCTTGCGCCGCCAGACATTTCCGCCAGTCGCCAATGCGCCCAACGTATTGCCATGATAACTTTGTTGGCGGGCGATTACGTGATGGCGTTGCTCTTCACCAATCTCAAGATAATACTGGCGCGCCAGTTTCAAGGCTGACTCCATCGCTTCCGAACCGCCGGAAACAAGATACACCTTGTCTATTTCCTTCGGCGCATGTTTGATCAACTTGTCAGCCAGATTTTCTGCCGCTTCTGAAGTAAAGAATCCCGTATGGGCAAATGCCAACGCATCAAGCTGCTTTCGCATGGCGTTTTTTACATCTTCATCTGAATGCCCGAGGCACGACACTGCTGCACCACCACTGCCATCAAAATACTGTTTCCCATTCACGTCGATGAGGTAAACGCCTTCGCCTCTGGAAACGACCGGTGGTGTTGCTTTGGAACTTCGGTGCAGTATGTGGGACATCGGAAACCTCAAGGCTTGGAGTTGTTCTTACACTTATTCACAAACGCTAATAGCGGAAAACAGATAAATTTTACACAGGCCTAGGCCAATATGGGTGCGTGAGAAAAAGGCCGCACTAGTCGGCCTTTTAAACGTTACACAATTCATTCTATTTTTCAGGAACGTAACAATCCATCACTCTGTTCGAATTCTTCTTTCGATACACCTTTCAATGTTATCGTGCCGCCCTCAACCGTATATGGCTGTTGCTCTCCAAAGCCAGGATAGGACTTGTCTTCAACAGTAACTACGGCATCCCCGTTCTCGTTCTCGGAAACCGACATGCTGTGCCCCTGATGAAGGTAGTCCCCAATGTCGATTTTATCCTTGCCAAGTTCAAAGCTTTCGATTGTGTCATCTCCAAACCCCGTAAAAGCGAAAGTGTCTTCCCTGAACTCCATACCGGACATCGCAAAGCGAAATGTTTCCCTCCCCGCACCGGCCGCTATCTTTTCGTTGCGCCGGCTGGTATTTACGATCTCGCCATTTGAACGGGTATTGGGCCCTGCAAAGTTCAAAAATGTACTGAATGTCCGCGACTGGTTTTCTCTAGTGGTGCCGGGTACTCCATTTTCGATATTTGTATTGCTGACACCTTGTTGGTTGATATTCGATATCATTTGGATTCCTCGTTGTTTTAAAATTTCTAAAAGCTTGCATTAGCGGAATTTCCGCCAACAAAATCTATTTTTAATATATATAATTATTATTTGCAATTTGTTTTCCCAGAATACCAAAATAAATATAAAGCGCGGTAACATTTCGTACTTTTCTGAATTCCAAAAGTGGGTATCGCACAGCTTGGGATCTTAACATGTGCATAAAAATGTTTATTCCCGTCATGCAATTGCCAAACAATACAGCTATCATTCAGTATAACATTTGAAGGTAGAGGGAGGTAACAATGTTCGATATCAGCAGAAGAAAACTTGTCCTGTCAGCCAGTGCAACCGCAGCACTTGGACTGTCCGGCCCAATGGAATTATTGCGCCCAGCCGCTGCAAACGGTGAAGGTGATAAAGGTTATTTGGCCTACAAGATCGGCGATATTGATTGCATTTCAGTCTATGACGGCATTTGGCAAAGAGACCACGATGAAGACTTTATTCGCAATGCCAGCGTAGACGAGACCAAGGCAGCCCTTTCAAAGGCAGGAATTTCTCCTGATTTCGTTCCAATCGAATTTGCTCAAACCGTAGTAAAATCAGGCGGCAAAACATTATTGATCGATGCGGGCACCGGTGGTCAACTCGCTCCAACCGCTGGTAGTACTTTGGAAAACCTGGTGGCAGCCGGCATTGATCCGGCTTCAATTGATACCGTCGCAATTTCACATTTTCATCCAGATCATATCTTCGGCTTGATGGCCAAGGATACAAACGAGCAAATATTTCCAGATGCAGAAATCAAGCTACCTGAAAAGGAATACAATTTCTGGACTGATCCTGGCCTGATTGAAAAACTTCCAGACAATCGAAAAGGCTTGGCCAAGCGAATACAGGCAACGTTCCCAAACTGGGAAAATGTAACATTGACTGGAGAAGATACAGAAATAGCTCCCGGTGTAAAAAGCGTGGCTGCTTACGGTCACACACCGGGCCATACAGCATACCATGTTTCATCAGGAAATGATCAACTGCTGGTAGTTGGTGACATCGCAAATGTCCCCGCCCTATTCCTTGCCAATCCGACTTGGCAGGCAGTATTCGATCAGGATCCGGAGGCAGCTACAAGAACACGGATAGAGTTGTTGGAACGTGCTATTACCGACAACGCCGTCATTGCCGGCTCCCATTTCGGGTTTCCCAATGCCGGCCGGGTCACAAAAGATGGCAGTGGATACGTGTTCGAGCCAATTACCGGCTAGTTCAAGATTACATAAACTGCGCAACCGGTTGGGCGGGTTCCATCGCGATATGCAATGCGTCCGGTAGAGTGAATGTTTCATCAAACAACGCACGACCTACCACTGCACCGGAAACATTCGGCATAAACTTCAGCGTAGAAACATCGTCCAGTGTTTTCACCACACCGCTTGCAATTACAGGTGTACGAATGTGTGTAGACAGTTCTGTCACATGCGCGATGCTCGCGTGGGGTTGATCAATGTCACGATCAATATCTGTTAGTATGATTGCCGCCAACGGAACTTCACCAAACTGGCTTGCAAACTCACTAGGTGTGAATACCGTAGTATTGCGCCAACCATCAATGGCCACATGACCTCCATATGAATCGATGGAAACAGCAATCTGGTCCGGGTAAGCAAGTGCGGCTTCCTTTACAAAATCCGGATCCTTCACCGCAGCAGTAGCAATAACCACTCTGGAAGCACCAGCATCCACCCATTTCCTGACCTGTTCGATTGATCGAACACCACCTCCCACTTGAACGTTACATCCGGCAGTTCTGATGATTTCGGCAATGGCTTCGGTGTTGTTTCCTTTGTTGAAAACCTTGTCGAGGTCAATAACATTAAGCCACTCGGCGCCTTCGGCAACAAATCGCTTTGCGGCTGCCAATGGTGTCTCACTATGAACGATCGGATCTTCTGCTGCACCTTTGTAAAGATGCACACATTTGCCACCCTGCAATTCAATATCAGGATAAATGATCATGGGACTCTCCTCTTATTATAATGAGGATGCCACAACTTTCAGAATTTGCAATGCTGTGAATATGGTGTAGGTCGCCAAAATCTATCTGGCGATGTAAAGCGTCTGTCCAACTTGAATGATGAAAGGGGCACCAATTCCATTCAGTTTGGCGACTTCTGTTGCGCTGAGACCGTGACGAAGACCAATAGATGATAAAGTATCACCCGGCTGAACGGTAACGCTGATCCGCCCTACGCTTGAGCTTGGCACACTTTGCGAATGCGCATCAATCAGGCTCATGACAGACGGTTCATGCGCACTGTAAATGCGCCGCAAGCTTTGGTCATTCTTGTCAGGCACATCACCCGTAATAACCGGATCAATCCAGCCTTGCTCCTCGGCCAATATATCATCGCCCGATTCGATGGTCCCGCCATTGTCTGTCAATATTGCGCTCACTAGAAAGGCTGCCGCAACAAATACGGTTGCCCCGGAAGAAATTCGGGCCAGGCTCAAATATTTTGTAAATTTCAGAATACGCATGGTTTTGCATCAGCACTGCACCACCAAGTGATGAACGTGCGGCTCTTTATGTGTGTCATCACAAGAATGAACGTTTAGGGTAAAAAGTTGGTTAACAGGCAAATGAAGGCAATTTTTCGATTGGGCTTTTGCATTTTGAATGCCTCGCAGGTAGGAAAGCCGGGTCCATTACTGCAACGAGCATTCAATTGTCCCAATCCCGAATTATCGCAATCACCGAAGAACCACTGGCACGCAAAGTTGCCGGTTTGCTTGGCGCAGAATTTGGTGATGTTGGTCTGCCGGTAGCCGCATACGAAAGTGATGAGATTCCAAATCAATGGGAAGTCTCGATTTACTGCGAAACCAACATTGCAAGCGAAATTTCAGACCAGATCATAAGTCTCTTGTCAGACAACAGCATTGATCTGTCATTCAAAACAGAATTGCTGCCGGATGTAGATTGGGTTGCGACTACCCTGCAGCAGTTGGCTCCGGTGCGAGCTGGCCGCTTTATCGTTCATGGCAGCCACGATGCCCGCGAGCCAAAACCACATGAAATCGCTGTCAAAATTGATGCCAGTGTTGCTTTTGGCACCGGCCATCACGGAACCACAGCGGGTTGCCTGGATATGCTGGATCACGTACTTAAACGAAGTAATTTTGAAAATGTTTTGGATTTGGGAACCGGCTCCGGAGTCTTGGCCATAGCATCTGCAAAAGCGGGATGTCAGGTGGTTGTCGCCAGTGATATCGACCCCATTTCAACCGAAACTGCACGATTCAACTCGCGAGAAAATAGTGTTGCCAACCGGATTCACTGCATAACGGCAAGTGGTTTCAATCATCCGGACTTGGCTGCCAATGCGCCATTTGATCTGGTTATTGCAAACATTCTTGCCCGACCATTACAATCGCTCGCGCCAAAGCTGGTTCAGGCGACCTCCCCTGGTGGAACAATTATTCTTTCAGGATTGCTGCCACAACAAAAAGCGCTCATCATCGCAAGCTACCGATTGCAAGGTGCCGTTTTTGAGCACGCCCATATACGGGATGGCTGGTTGTCTTTGCTGCTGAGAAAACCCTGACGCTTCAGGCTACCTGACCGCTTTCCTTGGGTTTGGCGAGGATGAATTCATCCTGAAGTATCCGCCAGGTATCGTAATGATCTGCAACCGGGTAAATCTTGTTTTGTGAATTGTCGTTACCGATGGCCTCCGCCAGTGGTAGATCATTACCACCTTCAAAAATATTGTCGCCAAAGAAGTGCAAAACAGCGTCGGGATGACGTGACCTGACTTCTGATTGAACCCTGGATTTATTCCAGCCTCTTGGAGATACATCGATGGAAATCTGGCCGCCACTATTGGCTTCATATTCCGGGAAAGCAGCTTCGATCAAGGCAATCATACGTTTGCGATCAGCACTTTCCTGGTCAAAGCGCTCATAATCATTGCGCTGTATAGGGTTGGCATTGCGACCGACTACAGAAATATTGAGCGCGCCAATGCGCGGTTCGCAGTGATTGCCGGTTCGCGCCTCATAGGCTGACTGGCTTATGATGTCCTCAGCGAGCTCAAACATTTCTTCGGGAAATGTGTGGTTCATCTGGAAAACGATGTTTCCACCTTGCCAGAACTCGTTGCCGGAACAGGTGAAAACGCCTGCTACAGACTGTATAAGCCAAACCGGTAACTGGTTTTCGAGTTTCGGCATATCACTGCCTGAAACAAGATAAACCGTTTCGGACGCGACAACTGTTCGAAAAAACCGGGCAAAATCTTCGTGCATATACCGGCGAGGGCCGGTAAGCGTTCCGTCAACATCGAAGATAAATGCTCGTTCCATGCGACGAATCTAACAAAAAATTGCAAACAAATCGTTGAGATGGACGCAGACCAAAGTTTATGGCTAAAAGATCGTTAAACTCTGATTTGAAACAATTGCCCAGCGGAGATCAGCAGGCCTAAAAGCCTGTAAAAGTACCGCCTTTTTTCAGACTGCTTCTGTTAAAACCGCCCTTTGCCAGGGTCGCATCATCAAGACTTGCGAGAAATGCATGAACATCGCGTTCAACGCGGGCTTCCCGTGCGCGGATTATACCTGAAAATTGTGCTTTTGCTGCACTACCAAAACCTGAAAAAATTGACATGTTCATTTCCTTTCGCATTTGGCCGGTTCCTCACCAGCCTATGCAACAACATATAGGAGCGGCGTCGATGACTTGGCAGGTGTTTTGGCGCATGACAGCCTTGCAGGAAATGCATGAATGAGGGAAAAGAACGGAGCAATCAGGAAGCTACACATGTTCCAGAATTTTGAAGCAAAGTCCGAAGGCGCGTTCGGCAAAAAAAGACTCGCTGCGCTACGCAAGGAAATGCGCGTAAGAAAACTGGATTACTACCTTGTACCGCATGCGGACGAACATCAAAACGAGTATCTGCCGGTACGCGCTGAAAGACTCGCTTGGCTAACCGGATTTACAGGGTCTGCCGGTTTCGCGATAGTTGGATTGAAGAAAGCAATTGTTTTCGTTGACGGGCGTTACACCCTGCAAATGCGCGACCAGGTTGATCTTTCCTGCTTTAGCGGAGAAAGTCTGGTGGATAATCCGCCTTCGAAATGGGTTTCCAAAAATGTATCAAAGAAAGCCCGTATCGGATTTGACCCGTGGTTGTTGACAGTTAGCCAAACGGAAAAATTCTCAAAAGCAGCAAAAGCTTGTGGCGCACGGTTGGTTCAGACACAAAACCTGATTGACCGGATTTGGGAAAACCAACCACCTCAACCCCATTCACCTGTTCGCCTTCATTCAAAACCCCATGCAGGACAGACTGCCTCCGATAAAATACGTGAAATCCAGAAATCGATCGCGGGCAAGGCCTGTGACTTTTGCCTCCTCACCGACCCGGCTTCACTTTGTTGGTTGTTTAACATCCGGGGAAATGACCTGATTCACAATCCGCTCACACTGGGTTATGCAATTGTACCGGCCAAAGGAAAACCGAAACTTTTCCTGGATGGGAGAAAATTATCCGATGTAGTTCGTAATGAACTCTCAAAAATCTCAGACCTTCACTCACCAGCGAAACTTGCGAGAGAACTAAAAGCGGCAAGTTCCAAAAAATCCATCCTCTGTGACCCAAATCTGGTTTCAGTCAAACTGGCAGATGCCATTACAAAAGCGGGTGGTAGAATCGTTCGTGGTCGCGACCCGGTCGTCTTGCCCCGCGCTATCAAGAACAAAACCGAAATTGAGGGAACCCGAGCCGCCCATTTGAGAGATGGAGTTGCCGTTTGCCGTTTTCTTGCTTGGCTGGATGATCAGAAGCCCGGAAAAATTGACGAGATTGGCGCAGCCAGACAATTGGAACGGTTCCGGTCAGAAACCGCTCAAGCGATGGGAAGCGAATTGCTTGAAATCTCTTTCGACACCATTTCCGGAGCGGGACCGCATGGCGCAATTGTCCATTACCGCGTCACGGAGCCCACAAACAGGAAACTTGGGAAAAACAGCCTTTACCTGAACGATTCCGGCGGTCAATACATCGATGGTACGACCGACATTACCCGAACCGTCGCAATCGGAAATCCGCCCAAGCAGGCGATTGAAGATTTCACACTGGTACTGAAAGGGCACATTGCCCTTGCAGTGGCGCGGTTTCCAAAAGGCAGCAGAGGTGTGGATCTGGATGTCCTTGCCCGCAAGGCGCTTTGGGAGCGTGGCAAAGACTACGGCCACGGTACCGGGCACGGAATTGGCTCTTACCTTAATGTCCACGAAGGCCCGCAATCGATTTCAAGGCGCGGAATGGAGCCCCTGGTGCCTGGGATGATCGTTTCCAACGAGCCCGGATATTATGTTGAGGGCAAGTACGGCATCCGCATAGAAAATCTGGTTCTGGTAAAAAAGGCGGAGCCGATCCCTGGCGGAAACACCGAAACGCATTCCTTCGAGACTCTAACCTTGGCGCCCATGGATCTCCGGTTGATTGATCTGAAACTCTTGTCGAATGATGAACGCGATTGGCTCAACATCTACCACAAACGGGTAAGACAAGAATTGTCACCTCATCTGGACGCAGCCTCGAGGAAATGGCTTTTGTCGGCAACGAAAGCTGTATGAATTCATATTGAGTCGCCGTCGAAAACTTCTATCGGCAAGGTTAGAACATCTACGCCTTCCAGGCATCCGAGATTGAAACGATACTCGCCAGGATTGAGGCGGGTTTCGACAAATGTGAAGATACCGCAGGTATCGCAGAAATGATGATTGGCAACACCAGTTCCAAACCGGTAATCGCGCAATTTTCCATCCCTGGCATCAATTGCAATCTTCTCTCGAGGCACTGTAAAATTGGTAAGCAAGGCGCCTTTGCGTTCGCAGATTGAACAGGTGCATCGCATCGCCGAGGTAATCTCTGGGCCAACAAAGGTAAAGTGAATAGCACCACAATGGCAAGAACCCTTGTATGTATGGAGTGTCATTGTCAACGCCCAATCAACTTGAACCAACCGTCTTCATCAAGAGTGTCGACGCCCAACTCAGCGGCCCTTTTTAACTTGGAACCGGCGCCCGGACCAGCAACCAACAGATCAGTTTTGGCCGAAACCGAACCGGATACCTTCGCACCCAATCGTTCGGCCATTGCCTTGGCTTCATCGCGTGTCATCTGTTCAAGGGAACCAGTGAACACAATAGTCTTTCCGGCTACAGGTGAATCTGATGAAGTTTGTTCAGGTGGAGTTGGATCAACTTGCTCCAGCAATCGCTCGTACACATCCAGATTGCGTTCTTCACCGAAAAATTCCCTTAACGCAGATGCCACGGTTTCACCAATTCCATCGACCGCAATCAGATCAGAATAAACCATCATGTCATCCAGATTTTTCATGGCCTCGGTAAATGCCTCCATCGAACCATAGGTTCGTGCCAGATCTTTGGCCGTTTGTTCTCCCACATGCCGAATACCAAGCCCGTAAATAAAACGGTACATATCTGCACTTCTAACCGCATCAATCGCATCAAACAGCTTGGCAGCACTGGTGCTTCCCCATCCATCCGCATCCTTCAATTTTTTGAGCGATCGTTCATCCCGCTCCCGCAAGGTGAAAATGTCCGCAGCATCTGCAATGCGACCGTCGCGGTAAAATCCATCAACCTGCTTGTCACCAAGCCCGTCAATATCAAGCGCGCCACGCGAAACCAAATGCTTTAATTGCTCAATCGCCTGAGCCGGACAAATAAGTCCACCAGTACACCGCCGCACGGAATCCGTCTTACCCGTCTTCGCGTTTACTTCACGAACAGCATGGCTGCCGCAAGCAGGACAACGGACTGGAAACTGATAGGGCTTTGATGACGGTTCCCGTTTTTCCAGATCAACATCAAGAATTTGCGGAATAACATCCCCTGCCCTCTGGATCATCACATGATCACCAATCCGCAGATCCTTGCCATCACGAATGGGTTCGCCATTGTTGCCGATCCCGCGCACATAGTCCTCATTGTGCAGCGTGGCATTTGTAACAACTACCCCTCCAACCGTCACCGGCTCCAGCCTTGCCACAGGAGTAAGTGCGCCCGTGCGACCAACTTGAATGTCTATGCCGTTCAATATGGTCCAGGCTTTTTCTGCTGGAAATTTGTGGGCAATGGCCCAACGTGGAAAGCGCGATACAAATCCAAGTCTTTCCTGCAAAGCAAGATCATTCACCTTGTAGACAACACCGTCGATGTCATAACCAAGGCCAGCGCGTTCTTCTTCAATTGCATGGTAATGGGCGATCAGAACTGAAACATCTGAGAATACCTTCATCAGCGGATTGGTTTCAAATCCCCAGATACGAAACGCTTCAACAACTCCAATTTGCGTATCTGCCGGGAGGTAGCTAACCTCACCCCATGCATACGCGAAAAACTTCAATGGTCGCTGCGCCGTAATTGCGCTGTCCAGCTGACGCAGTGAACCAGCTGCCGTATTGCGCGGATTGACATAGGTCGGTTTCCCCTCATCCTCCATGCGCTTGTTTAAGTCAGTGAAAGCCTTGTGCGTCATGTAAACTTCGCCGCGCACCTCAACGACATTCGGGATATTATCACCTCCAAGCACATTGGGAATGTCAGAAATTGTTCGGGCATTTTCAGTAACGTCTTCGCCGACAGTACCATCACCCCGGGTTGCAGCAGACACCAGCTTCCCATTTTCATACCGAATTGAAAGGGAAAGGCCATCGATCTTGGGTTCGGCTGTCAGCTCAAGTGGTGAATCCGGCGAGAGTTTGAGGAACCGCCGAATTCGATTGGCAAATTCTCGCACATCGCCATCACTAAACGCGTTATCGAGCGACAACATCGGAACAGAGTGGGTAATCTTGTCAAATTTGTAGAGAGCAACATAACCGACCCGCCGGGAAGGTGAATCCTCTCGAATAAGCTCTTGAAAACGTTGTTCAATTGCAAGATTGCGACGGCGCAGCGCATCATATTCCGAATCACTGACCAGTGGTGCATCTTCTCCGTGGTAGCGCGCGTCATGCGTCTCAATCTCCAATGCAAGCCGCGCAAGTTCCACCTCAGCCTGCTCGCGAGACAGATCATCCACGGGAATATCGGAAAACGATTTATCAGTCACAACCGCCCTCAAACAGCGGGTTGATTGATTAGCTTTTCAGCCTGCGCCCGCGCTTCATTGGTTACACTAGCACCGGACAACATTCGCGCAATTTCTTCAAGTCTGGAATTACCCGAAATTGCCTCCACTGCGGTAGCCACGCGCGAACCATCAGCTACATTTATCTTGGATATCAGATAATGCCCACCTGCCCTGGCCGCCACCTGCGGTGCATGAGTAACCGAGAGCACCTGCAATCCGTCCGCCAGGCGCAAAAGCCGCTTTCCAATCGCATCAGCAACCGCGCCACCGACACCGGAATCAATTTCATCAAACACCAGTGTCGGCGCAGATGCCTTGTCTGCCAATGCCACCTTTAACGCAAGCATGAAGCGGGCAAGTTCGCCACCAGAAGCCACCTTTCGCATTGGACCGGCCTTTGTGCCCGGATTGGTACGAACCCAAAACTCCAGAGTGTCAATACCGTTGGGACCAGCTTGCCCATTATCCGAGTTGATCTCAACCATGAACTCGGCGGCTTCCAGTTTTAGTGCCGGCAATTCATTTATTACCGCTTCTGAGAATTGCTCGCCTGCCGTCTTGCGCTTTTCACTCAAGAGCTCAGCATGCTGAAAATACTCTGTTTCGAGTTGTGAACATTGATTATCAAGGTTTGCGAGCCTTTCGCTACCATCTTCCAGCGTGGAAAGACTATCTGCCATCCTGATCGCCAGATCGGGTAAATTTTCTACCGGGGTGGAATATTTTCTGGATGCCGCCCGAAGTGCAAACAACCGCTCCTCAGCGTTTTCAAGCTCCCGCGGATCGAACTGCGTTTCATTGTATGCAGCTTCAAGTGACGCTTGTGCGTCATGTAGCGCATTGAGTGCCGTATCAAGGCTGCCAATGATCGCCTCTATCAGATCCGGCGCATGCTCCTTCTTTCGTTCCAGGCGCCGTGCAAGGTTTGAAATGGTGATTACCGGAGACGCATTCCCGGACAAGGTCTCGTTCGCCTCTCCCAGATCACTGGCAATCTGCTCGATCTTCATCATTCGCTGTCGGCGCTCCGCGAGCTTTTCTTCTTCGCCCACTTCCGGTGAAAGCCTCGCCAGTTCTTCGCATGACGATTTCAGATATTCTGTTTCGCGACTGGCTGCCTCCAGATCACGGGCCAGTTCATCTCTGCTCTTTTCGGCTTGTTTCCAGGCGTTCCAGGCATTCGAGACCAGATTGCAATCTGCCTCCAAGCCGCCATGAACGTCAAGTAGTCCGCGATGAGATGCGGGATCAAGCATGGCCCGCTCATCATGCTGGCCATGAAGTTCAACCAACAAAGCACCAATTTCCCGCATCAGACCAACCGAAACGGGTTCATCGTTGACAAAGGCGCGTGTCTTGCCATCAGAATTTTGCATACGCCGCAGGATCAATGTGTCTGAATTCTTGATCTCCTGAGCCAGAAGAAGCTTGTTCACTGGATGTCCCGTATCCAGCTCGAAGACCGCTGTAACATTTCCGCTTTCAGCACCATTTCGCACGAGTGCCCCATCACCACGAGCACCAAGTGCCAGCGCCAGAGAATCGAGTAGAATGGATTTACCGGCACCCGTTTCGCCGGTTAGTACAGACAGGCCGGCAGCAAACTCGATATCGAGGCGCTCGATCAGAACGATATCCCGGATCGATAATTGCCTCAGCATTGGACGATTGTTTCCTCAGCTTGGCTGATCAGCATTGTCGAAAGTGTTTGAAAGCCAGGAGCCCTGGCTTGCCTGCGGAGTAAGGCCGCCTTCAGCCAACAATGCATAGCTGTCCTTGTACCACTGACTGTCCGGGAAATTGTGGCCCAAGACAGAAGCTGCATTTTGCGCCTCACTTGCCAATCCAAGCGAATAGTAACACTCGACCAGCCGGGCCAATGCTTCTTCTACATGACGCGTGCTCGAGAATTTCTGCACAACCTCTTTGTAGCGGTTAATTGAAGCAAGATACTCGCGACGTTCCTGATAATAGCGCCCAACCAGCATTTCTTTGCCGGCTAGTTGATCAAAGGCTACCCGCATCTTGCGCTTGGCATCTTCGACATACTCACTCTCAGGGTAATTTTCGACAACCTCGTTCATTGCGTTGTATGAACGTGCGGTAATCGTCTGATCCCGGGTAATACTCGGTATTTGCTTGAAGTATGCCATACCAACCAGATACTGGGCATAAGCGGCGTCCTTGTCTCCAGGGTACAGCGAAACAAAACGCTTTCCGGTTGCTGTCGTATCCGCGTAATTGCCTTCACGGTAGTGGATGAAGGTCATCAGGATCAAGGAACGTCTGGAAAATTCTGAATATGGATGTTGCTGGTCAAGCTGGCTGAGCTTCTGCTTGGCTTCCTTGTAGTTACCCGCATCCATGTTCGCGAGAGCCTGGTTATACAAAGTATCTGCAGGTTCGATGTCATCAACAAAATCGCTGCTTGTAGTTTCCGATGTATTGCAAGCGGCAAGTCCAAACAGGCCGCAGATCAGCATCCCCTTGAGCACTGCTCCAAAGATCATTCCCGGTTTGTCAGTCACTAGCGTGAAACGCATGCATTTGTCCCGTAGTGCTCAGGCAATTTGCCATCAGGTCTTCAAATAGCGTAATCAGTAGAAAAACGCCAGATCATATCACCCGTGATTCAAGCAATTTTGTGACAAGATGAATCAGCCAAAAGGCAAAGTACCAGTTCTGCTGAAGTCCAATTGTCTTGTTATACCTGATTACACAAACGATGCGGCGTAGGCGGGTGCGTTCACAGCAACCAGTTCACCATGCCGTACTTGTGGCCTTGTCATTGGCGATTCGACAAAATCGAAAGCATTCTTGTCTGAAAGAAGCGCTTCCAGGGCAATGGAATTTAACTTGTGCCCGCCACGATAAGAACGGAAGCAACCGATAATCGGCGCACCGGCAAGTGCCAGATCGCCAACCGCATCAAGTGTTTTGTGGCGAACAAATTCGTCTTCGTATCGCAGGCCCTCTGGATTGATGATGCGATTGTCATCGCCAATAACAACTGAATTCTCAAGTGAGGAGCCAAGCGCAAAACCTGCTGCCCAAAGCCGTTCCACATCTTTCATAAATCCGAAAGTGCGCGCCCGGCTTAATTCGTTGCAGAATACTTCTTCGGTAATGTCGGAAGCGAATTTCTGTCTGCCAATAGCTTCACATTCGAAATCGATTTCAACCTCAAAACGAGTTCCTTCATAAGGCACAAACTCACCCCATGAAGTTCCCATTTCAACACGTATCGGCTTGTTAACCCGAATGTAGCAACGAGTCGCAGCAAGAGAAGTCAAACCAGTAGACTTGATTGCTTCAACGAATACAGTTGAGCTACCGTCCATCACCGGCACTTCGCTGGCATCCATCTCAACAATCACATTGTCGACATTGAGCGCTCTTAAGGCAGCCATCAAATGTTCAATTGTTGCGACGTGCGCACCAGCAGGATTACCCAGTACTGTACACAAATCAGTGGCGCCCACCATCTTGAGATTGGCCAGCAGGTCAACAGTGTCACCGCTCTCGGAATTGTCTGAAACGTTGAAGATAATGCCTGAATTTGCTTCAGCTGGCAGAAGTGTCATGGTAACTTCCTGCCCTGAATGTACACCTACGCCAGAAAAACTGATTTTCTCTCTAAGTGTCGTCTGGTACCCCAGCACGTTAATCCCCATGGTCGCTCGCCCGTCCTGTATTATTGTGACCCAGCTTGTTGCTGTTCAGCCCAGGATCCAACCTTCCCTGTATGCGGTCTGATCCGTCTTATTTTCGCCGCAAACATACTCACGTTGAGTTAACATACCAAATCACGCTTTCTTACTCATTGTTACTATCCCCAACATGGGGGTTAATTTTTATCCTTTGTATTCAATGGTTTAATTTAAAACACTCCATTGCAACATTTGTTACAAGGGAGTGTCATAAAAAATTGTTAACAAGTTCAGCCCGTTTGTCGTCGCAAAAATGCCGGAATATCCAACTGGTCATCCTCACTCAATTGTTTTTCAGAAGGATTGATTCTTCCATCACTTTTGAGTTCCGTCCTGCGAGGTGCATACGGGTTGTTGTCCACACGCGGTGCTTCCGGAGTTTCTGGAAGGTCATCGTGGGTGTCTTGCGACTGCAAGGGTTGCGCCAAATCATCATCTGCATCTTTGGCACCAAAGCCGCTCTTGAGCTTTTGCAGCAATCCCATAGGCCCATGAGCATCGCTTTCAGGTTGTGCAGGTCTCGATTTCAGTGACACCGCTACCTCCGCCTTTATGATAGATGGAAAATCATCGACGTCTGGCATGACGGTCGCTTCAATGCGGCCTTCCGGCATCTCTGCGGCTGCCGGAACAAACTCACCATTCGGCATCAACTCTTCTTCGAGTGCTGCCTTGAACTCTTCCTCAACTACCGGATCTGAAAACAGGTTGGAAGCAGGTTTGAATGGTTCAAGACCAACACCATCGCGTTCTACCCGCTCAACTTTGGCAGCCTCGGTAAAGGTCTGTGTTTCAGTTTGTGAATTCAACTCAGCTACCCTACTCGCATCTTCTTCAAAATTGGATGCTGAAGGTGTTGCAATGGTCTGCCTCATTAACGCTTCGGCACGACGCTCTGCTGCCGGTCGGTTACTCCGTATTGCAGTTCCATCAATTCCGGTAGCAACTACAGATACCCGAATGACACCTTCCAGGTTTTCGTCAAACGTGGCACCAAGAATGATGTTGGCTTCCTGATCGACTTCTTCGCGAATGCGCGTGGCTGCTTCATCCACCTCAAACAGGGTAAGATCGCGACCACCAGTAATCGAAATCAACAGGCCTTGCGCACCGCGCATGGAGGTTTCATCCAGCAACGGATTGGAAATCGCAGCTTCAGCAGCCTGCATGGCCCGGCCATCCCCGCTTGCTTCGCCGGTCCCCATCATTGCCTTGCCCATTTCCTGCATGACTGAGCGAACATCTGCAAAGTCCAGATTGATTAGGCCTTCCTTGACCATCAGGTCAGTAATGCACGCAACCCCGGAGTAAAGAACCTGGTCCGCCATGCCAAAGGCATCGGCAAACGTGGTTTTCTCGTTGGCGATACGAAAAAGATTCTGGTTTGGAATTACGATCAACGTATCCACATTCTTTTGAAGTTCGATAATTCCAGCTTCTGCGGTCTCCATGCGGCGTTGACCTTCAAACTGGAATGGCTTGGTGACTACACCAACCGTAAGAACTCCCTTTTCCCGGGCGGCTCGGGCAACAACCGGAGCGGCACCGGTTCCCGTACCACCACCCATACCGGCCGTGACAAAGGCCATGTGTGTACCGGTCAAATAATCACATATCTCGTCAATGCATTCTTCTGCTGCTGCACGACCAACTTCTGGTTGAGAGCCAGCCCCCAATCCTTCAGTAACATCTACACCCAGTTGAACAACCTTGTCAGCAGATGACATGGACAATGCTTGGGCATCGGTATTGGCAACCACAAAGTCTACGCCCTGCAATCCACCCTGGATCATGTTGTTGACAGCGTTCCCGCCACCGCCCCCGACACCGAACACGGTAATCTTTGGTTTCAGCTCTGTAATGTCAGGCTTCTGCAGGTTGATAGTCATTTTCTGTCTCCATTTTTATGCCGGGACCGCAACCCCGACGTGCCGCATTCAAAAATTCTCTCGTAGCCAGCTTCCAAACCGGCCAATTGGTCCGTCAGTTCCGGTTCCAAGGCGACTGCCAAAGCCGCTTGAACCTGAAAAATTCTCAATTTGTGCCATTTGTGGGTAGATCACGAGGCCAACCGCTGTCGAAAAGGAAGGGCCTTTCGCAGCCACCGGCAAACCCTCAATTCCCATTGGGCGCCCGAGTCGTACATTTCGTGACAGTATCCGGCGGGCAACCTCGGACATCCCGTTCAACTGGCTCGCACCACCAGTCAAAACCAGACGCTTGCCTACCGCATTGGCAAAGCCGGAGCGAACCAGACGATCACGTATCATCTCAAGGGTTTCTTCCACCCGCGGACGAATTATTCTGGTGACTTGCGCCCTGGAAGCCTGCGTAGGTGCATCCATTTCTTCTTCTGCTATCGGAGGTATTGTAACCATTGCTTCAGCGTCACTTGACCCAAGCAATGCCGAGCCATGTTTGATTTTTAACAATTCGGCGTCTTCCAGGCGGGTCGACAAACCTCTCGCAAGATCCATGGTCACATGGTGGCCACCGATTGCAATGGCGTCTGAATAAACGAACCGCCCATCCATAAAGACTGAAAGCGTAGTAGTGCCGCCGCCTATATCAATACAGGCGCATCCCATCTGCATTTCATCATCGACCAAAGCCGCAAGCCCGGCTGCATAGGGTGTAGCAACCATCGTTTCCACGGAAAGATGGGCACGGTTTATACAAAGTTCCAAATTTCGAAGTGGCGCAATTTCGGCCGTCACCACATGCATATCGACCCCAAGTCGTTCACCGATCATGCCACGCGGATCACCAATTCCATGTTCTCCATCCAGCGAGTAACCGATTGGAATTGAGTGAACGACTGAACGCTCAGGTGCCAAAGCGTGCGCCGCTCCAGCCTGGAGAACTTGCGAAATATCACCGCTTTCAACTGCATGTCCGCCAAGCGAGATATCGGCTGAAAAAGCTTCACTTACCAAACGACCGGAGGAAACGTTGGTGATGAGGGAATCGACCGTCACGCCAGCCATTCGCTCAGCTGCTTCCACCGAATTGCGGATCGCTTGTTCGGCCGCATCAAGATTGACAACAACGCCAGACTTGATACCCCGCGCCCGTTGATGCCCGATACCAAGCACCTTGATCTTGTGAGTTCTTCCCGGAAGCACTTCACTTTCGGGTCTTGGCGTTAGTTTCGCGATCAAACAACAAAATTTTGAAGTGCCAATATCAAGCACACTGACCATGGTCGAACGCTTGTCCGAGAGCGGCTTCATGATTGGTAGACTTTGACCATTTCGGAGCAAACTCATGTGCTTTGCCCCTCATTCTTGATCAGCTTTTCAATATATGAGCGTCGGATTTCACCCTGGCCAGATTTCAGGCGAAATACCAATCGGTCTGTCAGTCGCATATCAATTTGAACGAGTTCCCGATCCAGAATTTCCTGATGGGTTTGCAGATCATACAACTCAGCAATACTTGGTTCCCATTCATTCTCAGGCAGCAAAACCTTCGTGCCATCCCTCAGCACAAGGTTCCATCGCCGCTTGCCTACACGTACATAGGCCTGAACTCTCGATGCCAGCATGGGATAACTGGCCATAACGGTCAGAAACTCTCCAGCCGCAAGTTCAGCACCTTCACCCACCACCTGCGGCAGTTGCGGCGGCGTGTCATTAATATCCACAACTACCGTACCATCGCTGGCAATGAGCTTCATTTCACCACCGCTCTTCCAGATGGCAAATGGCTCGCGCTCAATAATGTCGATGGAAACGGTATCCGGATAGACTTTGCGCACCGTTGCACTTTGAATTCTGGAATTGTGCTTCAGCAGATTTCTTGCATTGGCGGCATCAAATGCGAAAATGGATTTCTCAAGTTCGGCTGAAAGCAAAAACTTGAGTGCTTCCCGATCCACGTTTGGACCACCCCGCACAACAAGATTGTTAATTCTGAACCCTAACGCCGTCGCAGTAGTGGAAAGATAACTCTTTGCTGTATCATTGTTGCTTGCCCAATATCCCGCAGCAGGCAAAGCGATCAACAGCGTAACAACCGTAAGCACACGTTTGGAGCGCAATAGTTTCAGCGGTGAGAGCCCGGACAAACTCCTGAAAGGACGCCGAATAAAACGCGGCAAGACAAGAGCACCGGAAGCACTGGCTACCGGTTCATGCAAACCGGATGTACCGGCGCTATCTGGGGATTTTTTCCCTAGCGATTGCACGAAGCGTCCTCCACAATCCAACTCAAGAGTTCCTCAAAAGAATGACCCGCATGCTGGGCCAGTTCCGGCAAAAGGGAGGTCGGCGTCATGCCGGGTTGGGTGTTAACTTCCAACCAAACAAGTTCCCCGGTCCCCATAAGCCCGTCATCCAGAATGAAATCAGAGCGGGTAACACCCCGACATCCAATGATCTGATGGGCCTTCAAAGCCAGTGTCTGAATGTTTTGGTAAATATTTGGTTTAATTTTTGCCGGAACTACGTGTTTTGAGCCGCCAGGACGGTATTTTGCTTCATAATCGTAAAATTGTGCACCTTGCGGGATGATTTCCGTCACAGCAAGGGCCACATCTCCCATTACCGCACACGTCATTTCACGCCCGTTTACGAATCGCTCGACCATTAATCGGTCGCCATATGGCCAGTCACTGGAGTGCAATTCCTGCGGCGGATTGCTCATATCCTCGCGCACCATGAAAACTCCAAATGAAGAACCCTCACTAACCGGCTTGATGACGTATGGAGGCTTCATTATGTGCTTTTCGGCAATTTCGGCCCGATCAGCGATTACGGAATTCGCAACCGGAATTCCAACCGACTTCGCTATTCGCTTGGCCATGTCCTTGTTCATCGCCAGACTGGAGGCAAGCACACCTGAATGTGTGTAGGGAATGTTCAGAAATTCCAGCACACCCTGGATAAGACCGTCTTCACCAAAAGGGCCATGAAGTGCATTAAATGCCACATCAGGATTGAGCTCCCGCAAGACTGAACTGATTTTTCGGTCAACATCAACTTCGGTTACCTTGTAACCAGCGTTTTTCAGACCCTGCGCACAGGCCGTTCCCGATGAAAGCGAAACTTCCCGTTCCGCTGACCATCCACCCATCAACACCGCAACATGTTTGTTAGCCATAAGGCATTCCCCTGGTTTGAATTCAGAACCTGAAATCCGAATCCCAATTTCCCCGTGTTCGCGATTTTCCAATCGCAAAAAACCATATACGCCTGCCTGTTATGGAATTAGACCGTTCGATTTTTTCGAATTCTGGCCTTACTCAATCTTTCCGGTTATTCTTTTTGTTCCGGTAAAGACTCAACTTCTTGCCCCCGGGCAAATCGCCCGAAGCGCTTGATTTCCCACTTTAGCGAAATTCCTGAGTTTGCCAAGACCTTTTCGCGAACCATTTCACCAAGAGATTCAAGATCATAGGCTGTTGCGTTACCGTCATTTATCATGAAATTGCAGTGCAATTCGCTCATTTTGGCACCGCCTATTCGCGCTCCGCGCATCCCGGCTGAATCAATAACCTTCCAGGAACTCGTACCTTCAGGATTCTTGAAAGTGGAACCGCCAGTCTTCTCGCGAATTGGCTGGACAGTTTCGCGATGATATTGAACCTCATCCATAGTTTTTTGAATGGTTTCAAGCTTTTCTGGAAACCCTGCAAAAACAGCTTTTGTAAAAATAAGATCAGATGCAGCCTTTGAATGCCGATAGCTGTACCCCATATCTGCATGCGAAAGCACACGCTTGTTGCCTTGGCGATCAACAGCATGAATTTTGACCACGCGATCTGTAGTTTCCGTTCCATTGGCACCGGCATTCATCCGCAATGCACCCCCAATGGAACCTGGAATACCGTGGTAGAATTCAAATCCGCCCAGTCCCAACTCCAGCGCCTTGGCGGAAAGTTTCTTGTCAGGCGCAGCCGCACCAGCCAAAATGCGGTTTTCTCCTGCACTTTCCACCATGCCGAATCCTTTGGCGGACAGGCGAATTACCACACCCTCAATGCCGCCATCGCGGACTAGCAAGTTGGACCCGACACCGACTACGGTCACCGGAATATCAGCAGGCAAGAACTTAAAAAACTCTGCAAGATCATCTTCGTCAGCGGGTTGAAACAGAAGATCAGCTGGCCCACCAACCTGGAACCATGTAAGTTTCGCCATGGATGCATCAGGCGTTAGCCGGCCTTTAATTTTGCCGACGCGGTCACCCAATTTTTGAAGCAGCGCTTCGCCGCTCATTTCCTGGAGCCTCCGAGTGCTTTCAATTCATCCTCAAGCGAATGCGCCCACTTGGTAATGTCTCCTGCACCGAGAAAAATCACGTAGTCCTCCGGATGTGCGATTTCTGCAATTTTGCCTGCAAGCACTTCCGGACCGGAAACTGCCATGGCATTTCGATGCCCAGCAGACACAAGGCCCGCTGCCAGATGTTCAGCATCAGCGCCAACAATTGGTTGCTCGCCGGCAGGATACACTGGCGCTATCATTACCGTATCGGCATCGTTAAAACAGGTGCAAAATTCATCGAACAAATCTTTTAGTCTGGAATAGCGGTGCGGCTGCTTTATCGCTATCACCTTGCCGTTGCTTGACTGCTTGGCAGCCGCAAGTACTGCAGAAATTTCAACCGGGTGGTGGGCGTAGTCATCAAAAATCTCAACGCCATTCCAGCTGCCCGCATGGGTGAAGCGCCGGCGCACTCCGCCAAATGATCCCAGACCTTTGCGAATGTCATCATGAGAAACACCTAATTCCAATGCAATCGCGATTGCAGCAGTTGCATTCGAAACATTGTGCATTCCGGGCATTGGTAATTCCAGACGTTCAAGGCGTACAACTTTCCCGGTTCTGCGCTCGCGGCGTTCAACCGTGAAGATCGACTTCGCGCCTTCCGATTTCACATCGCTGAAGCGAACTTCCGCCTGTCTTGTCCGGCCGTAGGTAATAACCCGGCGATCCGTTATCTTCGCGACTTGGCGCTGGACTTCCGGATGATCAAGGCACATTACTCCAAATCCATAAAACGGAACATTCTCGACAAACTGAGCGAACGCACTCTTGACCGCTTCAAAATCCCCATAGTGATCAAGATGCTCCGGATCGATGTTCGTGACGACCGCAACGTCGGCAGGAAGACGCAAGAATGTGCCGTCTGACTCATCTGCCTCCACAACCATCCAGTCGCCGTCACCCATGCGCGCATTGGTGCCATATTCATTGATGATGCCACCATTGATAACTGTCGGATCAAGACCGCCAGCAACGAGCAAGGCACCAACCATCGAAGTAGTAGTCGTTTTCCCGTGAGTGCCGCCAATGGCAATCGATCTCTTGAAACGCATCAGTTCCGCCAGCATTTCCGCACGGCGCACCGTCGGAAGGTTTCGCTCCCGCGCAGCAACCCGTTCGGGATTGTCCTGTTTGATGGCGCTTGAAGCGACTACGACTTCCGAATCACCCAGATTTTCAGCCCTGTGCCCGATGTGAACGGTAATACCCTTGTCCCGAAGGCGTTGAACGTTTGCGCTTTCTGCCTGGTCAGATCCCTGCACATCATAGCCAAGATTGTGCAGCACTTCGGCAATGCCACTCATGCCGATTCCACCAATGCCAACGAAATGTACGAGGCCAATTTTCTCAGGCATTTTCATGGCGGGTAATCCTGAATTTATCCGGTTATGATTTGTTCGACACAGTCCGCCAACTCTGCAGCGGCTTGCGGTTTTCCTGTCTTTTTGGCTTTTTCGGCGGCAAGTGCAAGTCTTTTTGGTTCGTCCATGGCAGACTTGAGAAGCGTCGCGAGTTTGTCAGCTGTCAATTCCGCCTGCGCAACTATTTCCGCACCACCAGCCTTTGCCATGCTTGCGGCATTGGCCGCTTGGTCATGATCAAGCGCATAAGGATACGGTATCAGGATCGCCGGTCTTCCAATAACCGATAATTCACTCACGGTAGAGGCTCCTGCCCGCGACATGACAAGGTGTGCATCAACAATTCTTGAAGCCATATCGTCGAAGAAAGGCTTTACTTCTGCGGCAACACCAACATCATCTAAACGATGCTCAAGCTCTGCGATGCCTTCAGGTCTTGCCTGCTGAACAATTCTAAGGCGTTTCCGGTGATCCTCTGGCAACAATGCACAGGCAGCCGGAACGACTCCACTGAAATAGGCTGCACCCTGGCTACCGCCAAATACAAGCAAATTGAATTTATCCGTCGGTTTGCGTGACCTGTATGGCTTTGACGCGGCCTTTACTACCTGAGGTCTTACTGGATTTCCGGTGATGATTGCACTTTTCGATCCGCCACCCGAAACTGCCTCAAATCCCATTGCCACCCGTGTCACATGAGGTAGCAAAAAGCGATTTGCCCTGCCAATCACCGCGTTTTGCTCATGAATTAATGTCGGCAACCCCAATCTCGCCGCCGCGAACAAAGGCGGAATTGTCGGATACCCCCCAAATCCTGCAACAGCCAAAGGTGATAATTCCTTTAGGAGCGCCTGGCTCTGCCGGTATCCGGCAAACAGCGTCATTATCGTTTTTAGTATTTTCAGGGGGTTTTTGGAGCCAAGCGTTGCAGATTTAACTGTATGGATTTTCTCAGCCGGAAAATTGCCGGCAAAACGTTCAACCCGTTCATCGGCGGCCAGATGAATTGTGTAACCACGCTTGACCAGTTCGTGGGCAAGTGCTTCAGCCGGAAACAGGTGTCCACCCGTACCACCGGCACAAAGAAGAATGTTTTTCATTGCCATGCAGATGTTCCGACTATTGCGCTGGTTGCCCAAAACCCACCGTAAATCCCGATGTTGGCTTTGCTCTCGATTCGGGCCTGCTGCGCGTTAAAGCAAGCAGGAAACCCATACTGATTGCCATGGCAGCCAGCGATGACCCTCCATAGGAAATGAAGGGCAATGTCATTCCCTTGGCAGGCAACAACTGCAAATTTACGCCCATATTGATGAGCGATTGTGCGCCGAACAGGATCAACAATCCTCCGGCTGCAAGTCGTACATAACCATCTTTTTCAGAAAGCGCCTTGCTGAATCCCCGCAAAACTATGAACGCGTATATGGACACAAGTAGAATACAGGCGACGATACCAAACTCTTCCGCTGCTACTGCAAATGGAAAATCGGCATGACCGTCGGGAAGGATGTTCTTCACCGTTCCCTCACCCGGTCCCTGACCCAACCATCCCCCATTGATTACCGCATCAAGCGCAGTTTCAACCTGAAAATTATCTCCCTCTCCTGAAATAAACCGGTTAATTCGCCCGGCAACGTGCGGGAAAAATGAATATGCCAGTCCAAAGGCTGCCAAACCCATTGCACCTAGCGCCATTATCCATATCCAGGACATGCCCGCCATAAAAAACAATGCGCCCCATATGATGGAAACAAGCAACATTTGGCCGAAGTCGGGTTGGGCAATCAGCAATGCAGCGACTATCGCAAACAGTATGATCGAAAACAGATTACCTGGAACATCCATTCGCCGGGAATTTTCCGCAAACAGCCAGGCAGTAATGACCGCAAATGCCGGTTTTACAAACTCTGATGGTTGCAAACCAAACCCGGCAATATTCAACCAGCGGCGCGATCCCTTTACCTCGGATCCAACAAACAGTGTTGCCAGCATCAACAGGATGGAAATCGCAAATAAGACAAAAGCCGCCCGCCGGACATGCTTCGGTGAAAGCATCGAAAATCCGATGAGAATAACCAGCGAGGGGATCAGGAATATCGCGTGCCGTTTTACGAAGTGGTATTCGTCCAATCCAATTCGATCCGCCACCGGCGGACTGGCTGCAAATGACAAAAGAAAGCCGCTAAGCATCAACAACAAGATTGACACCAAAAGGGGGCGGTCAACCGTTCTCCACCATTCAGCTAACAGGCTGCGATCAGTACGACTTACCATTTTTGTGTCTCCCCGTATGGAACAAGACCATCCAGCCTGGTCACGGCTTCACGAAAAGCTTCACCTCTTGCTTCGAAATTTGGAAACTGGTCGAAACTGGCACAGGCCGGAGAAAGCAACACGACATTGGAATCTCCTTTGGCATCTCCCGCATCCTTGGCCGCATGACGAACCGCCGCCTCAATTGTTCCTGAAATCTCGTACGCAACTTCGTTTCCAAGCGCAGCGGCAAATTCCGGTGCAGCCTCACCAACAAGATACGCCTTGGCAACATCAGGAAAATGGGACCGTAAAGGTTCAATACCCGCATCTTTGGCAAGTCCACCAGCGATCCAGTATATATTCTTGAAACTGCCAAGAGCCATGGATGAAGATTCAGCGTTGGTGGCCTTGGAGTCATTGACGAAACTCGTGTGTCCGATTGAACCAATCACCTCCATGCGGTGCGCCAGCCCCGGAAACGAATTCAACCCAGATTGAATTTCCTCGTTTGAAAGTCCTGACAAGTGACAGGCAATCCAGGCTGCTGCCGAATTCTGAAGATTGTGACTTCCCCGCAGAGAGGCAATTCCCTCCAGACCAGCAACCTCGGTTTCGTTGCCGTCAATGTTGCTGATGAGTTTTTCGCCATTTGAATATACCCCACATTTAACCGGACCCTTTACCGAAATTCTAAAAACTTCTTTCCCGTCAGATTCGAGGCAATCAGCAATTTTTTGGCAGTATGCATCATCAACACCAATGGCGACCCGAACACTGCCCGCAACTAATCGGGATTTTATCTCAGCGTAGTTTTCCATGGAACCATGTCTGTCCAGATGATCGGAAGAGAGGTTCAACAAGATACCAATGTCAGGATTGATACTCGGTGCCAGATCAATCTGGTAAGATGAGCATTCAACAACGTAATTCGTTTCATTGCTCATCTCATCAAGGGTCAGGACGGCTCGCCCGATATTGCCACCCATTTCCACATCGCGGCCGCAATGCGAAAAAATGTGGGCGACGAGAGCAGTCGTTGTCGACTTGCCATTGGTGCCAGTAATCGCAACAAGGTTGCTGTTCGGTGCACTTGTATTTCGCTCATTTGCAAAGAGTTCAATATCGCCAATTATCGGAACATTTGCATCGTTGGCAAGTTCCACACACCAATGCGGTTTTGGGTGTGTTAGAGGCACTCCCGGCGCAAGCACCAACGCATAAACCGTCGCAAAATCGAGTTCCCGAAAATCAGCAGTCGTCACTCCGGATTTCGCGGCCTGTGAAACCCTGTCCGGATTGTCATCAAATGCATGAACCCTTGCGCCACCTGCAATGAGGGCCTGCGCTGTTGCAAGACCGGATCCACCCAATCCAAAAAGGGCGATCGTTTGGCCTTTGCATGTTGTGACCGGTATCATTTTTGTTGCCAATTTAACCTATCTCAATTTCAGGGTTGCCAACCCGATAAGGGCAAGCAGAACGGAAACTATCCAGAACCGGATTACTACCTGACTCTCCGTCCAGCCCTTCTTTTCATAATGGTGGTGAATCGGTGCCATTCTGAAGACGCGTTTTCCGGTAATCCTGAAAGACGCCACCTGAATAATCACCGAGAGCGCTTCGACCACAAAAAGCCCACCGATTATCGCCAGTACGATTTCGTGCTTTGCTGCAACGGCAGTCGCTCCCAACATTCCGCCCAAGGCCAGTGAGCCCGTATCACCCATGAAGATTGCGGCCGGTGGCGCATTGAACCAAAGAAATCCCAATCCCGCGCCAATCACCGCGCCACATAGAACAGCAACTTCACCGGTGCCCGGTACAAAATGGATCTGGAGATAACCCGAGAAGATCGCATTACCTGAAAGATAAGCGATGACCCCGAACGATCCCGCCGCGATCATGACAGGAACGATAGCCAATCCATCCAGTCCATCGGTCAGGTTCACCGCATTTGCAGCGCCCACAATTACGAAAGCCCCGAATGGGATAAAGAAAATTCCAAGATTGATGATCAAATCTTTCAGGAAGGGAAATGTCAGGGAGGATGAAAAGGGTTGTTCCCCGGCGCTCATGACGGCGTAACAAGCAAATGCCGCGATTATGAACTCCAGCACTAAACGAATTCGACCCGAAAACCCTTTGTGGTTGGCGCTGCTGATCTTCAGATAATCGTCGTAAAATCCGATCAGGCCAAATCCGATCGTGACCATCAAAACCACCCAAACATATATGCTGGAAAGGTTTGCCCAAAGGATCGAAGACACCAGCACACCACAAAGGATCATCAATCCTCCCATGGTGGGCGTTCCTGCTTTTTCAAAGTGGCTTTCTGGCCCATCCGCCCGGATCGGTTGACCCTTGCCCTGCCTCAAACGCAGCGATGAAATTATCGCCGGGCCAAAGAGAAACACAATCAATGCCGATGTGATCAATGCTCCGCCAGTTCGAAACGTGATGTATCGAAACACGTTAAATACCGAAAACTGGGCCGAAAATTCTTGAGATAAATAATATAACATTTCATTCCCCTAACATCTTGCCGAACCAGTTCCATTCGGAGCTAGCTGACAGCTTCATCACTTACAAATGAATCCGCGATTGACTGCGCCATTCCTGCCAGGCCAATAAGCTTTGACGCCTTCAAAACAACAACATCACCAGTCTTGAGTTCCGCTTTCAAAGCGGTCTCAAGTTCGTCGGCCCCGCCAAAGTGGCCACCAAGTCTGTCCCGAGGTAAGATCTTTGCCAGATACTCCATTTCCGGGCCAACCAGAAATACAAGATCGACGCCCGCTGCAGCAATCGGTCCGGCTAGTTGCTCATGCAGCTTTCGCGATTGTCGACCCAGCTCAAGCATATCGCCCAGCACGGCAATTCTTCGTTTCGTTGTGTTATCTTCGAATGAACCCAAAACCTTTAATGCCGCGCCAACCGATGCAGGGTTGGAATTGTAACTTTCATCAATCATCAAAATGCACCCGCCATCAGAACGGCTGATCATTATCCGGTTTCCCCTTCCCGGTTGTGGTAACACACCTCGAACCCCATCGACACTCTTGTCAAAATCCGCCCCGGCCAATTCAGCAGTGCCTAGTGTTGCAACCGCATTGAGTGCCATGTGCTGGCCAGCCACTTTCAACCTGAATTCAATATTTCTCCCGGCGATACGCGCATTGATGCGTGACCCATTGGGGTCATAGTCAGCACTTCTAAGCCAGAAATCAGAACCGCGCTTTTTACCAAATGTTACAATGTTTTCTACGCCCGCTTCCTCTGCCAGTTTTTTGAGCAATGGGAAACGCTTGTCATCGTGATTAATAACTCCATAGCCGCCTGCCACCACACCGGTAAAAATTTCCGCTTTGGCATGGGCAATCCCGTCAATTGAATCAAAATTGCCGATATGGGCTGCAGCCACGTTAGTCACCATCACGATGTGCGGTCGAACCAACTTTACCAGTTCAAGAATTTCACCAGCATGATTCATGCCAATCTCAAACACACCGTAACGCGTATCCCTCGGCATCTTTGCAAGGGTTAGCGGCACCCCCCAATGATTATTGAAGGAAGCAGCGGACGCATGAACCTTTCCGCTTTCACTCAGGACCGCACGAAGCATCTCCTTTGTCGTGGTCTTGCCCACGCTTCCCGTTACCGCGATGATTTGGGCCTTGGATCGCATCCTTGCGACTTCACCAAGTCGGGACATGGCCTCAAGCACGTCACCAACTACAATCAGGGGAAGTTTCAACTGGCCCAATGCAGCCAATCGACTCTCATCAACAACAGCCAGTGCTGCACTGGCACCCATGGCATTAACGAGAAAATTGTGCCCATCAGTTCTGTCACCCTTGATGGCAAAGAAGGCATCGCCCTTTTCCAGCGATCGCGAATCTATCGAGACACCAGTAATCGCATCGGGCAGATCGCCAATAGGCCGACCGTTGGTTGCGGCCAGGAACTCATCTGCTGTCCACAGTGGCTCACTCATTTGTTCAGCCCTAGCGCTTCCCGCACTACTTGATGATCTGAAAAAGGCAACACTTTATCACCAACAATTTGCCCTTCTTCATGTCCCTTGCCGGCAACAACCAGACAATCCCCTTCTTTCAACATTCCACAAGCGTAGTGAATTGCTTCTTCCCGGTCTCCAATTTCCGTTGCACCCACAGCACCTTCCATGACCTGTGATCGAATGGATTGCGGCTCTTCAGTTCTCGGATTGTCATCCGTCACGACCACAACATCGGCCAATCTCGCAGCAATCTCTCCCATTATGGGGCGCTTGCCCGGATCCCGGTCTCCGCCGCAGCCTATCACCACATAGAGTTTGTTCGTGGTAAAAGGACGAAGTGCCAACAAGACTTGCTCCAGGGCCTCCGGCTTATGGGCGTAGTCAACGTAAACCGGCGCACCAACATGGCTTTTGCCAACAAGTTCCAGCCGACCGGATGCGCCTTTAAGGTTTTCAAGTGCGCCTATTGCTGTATCCGCTGAAGTGCCGGTTGAAATTGCAAGGCCAGCTGAAACAAGCCCGTTGGAAATCTGGAAATCTCCCGCCAGGGGGAATTCAATACGATGCAGTTTGTCCGCATGCACAATCTCCACAATCTGTTTGAATTGCTGGTGCTCAACTTTCTTGAGTGAGAGGTAGTCACCATTCCGGCCAACGGTTTTGACGTCCGCACCACGCTCACGAGCAACCTCAACAACTTCTTCGGTCCTGTCATCATCGGCATTAATGATTGCTGGAGCACCTTCCGGTAGTAGTTCAGAAAACAAACGCAACTTGGCTCCCAAATAGTGTGCAACAGTCGGATGATAGTCCATGTGATCCCGGCCAAGATTGGTAAAGGCAGCTGCAGCAAGGCGAACTCCGTCCAGTCTGCGTTGATCCAACCCGTGTGAAGACGCTTCCATCGCTGCATGGGTTACACCAGCACTTGCCAGTTCATCCAGCAAGCAATGCAATTCGACCGGATCAGGTGTGGTAAGATTTCCATATTCTTCCCTGCCCAGTGCGGATATTCCCGTGGTTCCAAGGCTGGCCGCTTTCTTTCCATCTGCTTCCCAAATTTGTCGGGTAAAAGTCGCAACGGAGGTTTTTCCCGCGGTACCGGTCACTGCCACCTGGATTTCCGGCTGGGATGGGAAAAACCGGGAGGCAAGACGCGCCAGTGTCAACCGTGGATCATCAACGCGAATGACTGGAATGCTGTCCACATCAATTGTAGCATCGTGTGAAGCAACAATTGCCGATGCACCCTTGCTTGCAGCATCAGCGGCAAATTGCGCACCATCATTACTGGAACCGGCGAGTGCAAAAAAAAGAAAATTGTCAGAGACTTTGCGAGAGTCTGCGGTAATTCCGCCAACTGTTACCTTTCCCGCATCGCCGGTAAGTTCCAACTCATCCCCGGCCAGTGTCTCCAGTTTCATTTCGTTTCTTTCCCAACAATGCCCGAATCAGCCTGTGTTAATGTGAAACTAGCATTGGCTGGGACCCCTTGTCGAAGTTTGGCACCACGCCCAGCACTGGTGCTGATCGTCGAATGATATTGCTGACCAGCGGGGCAGCATTAAGGCCAGCCGTTGCGCTCTTCTGACCTTCTGCCGGTTTGGGTTCATCAATGATTACCAGCACGACATATTGCGGATCATCAATCGGAAACGCTGCTAGAAAAGCATTAAAGCGAAAATCAGAATTATAACGCCCGTTAATGACCTTTTCAGCAGTCCCGGTCTTGCCTCCAACCCTAAATCCAGGCACTTCAGCCCGACTGCCAGAGCCTTTTTCCACATTGAGTCGCATCAGGTAACGCATATTGTCGCTCGTCTTTGGTGACACGACCTGATCCGCCAAGTCCTGTGCCTGAGAAATTGATCTGGGAAACAGAGTGGGTGGAATAAGTTTGCCGCCATTAAGCAGTGCCGCTCCGGCAACCGCTGTCTGCAATGGAGTTGTTTGGGCGCCATGGCCGTAGGAAATCGTAACCGAGTGGATTTTTTTCCACTTTTTTGGTTCGACAGGGCTTGCTACCTCCGGCAATTCAAACGGCACCCGTTTTAGCAATCCTATCCGGTGAAGGAACTTTCGATGGTTCTCTATACCGACTACATCAGCCATCTTGGCTGTCCCAATGTTGGATGAATAGATAAACACTTCCGGAACACTCAGCACACGTTTTTTTGCGTGAAAATCATTGATTGTGTGCCCGCCGATTTGCAGAGGTTGGCGCGCATCAAAACTATCATTCATCGAAACCAATCCACTATCCAGAGCCATCGCAGTGGTGAACGTCTTGAATGTGGAACCCATTTCGTAAAGTCCGGCGGAAATCCGGTTCAAGCTCTCTTTGTTTAGAGCCGTTGCTGGTTCATTAGGGTCGTAATCTGGAAGTGAAGCCATCGCAACCACTTCGCCGGTCTTGGCATTGAGTACAACTGCACCGGCCGCAATCGCCTGATATCGCTCCATTGCCTGAACCAACTCATCCCGCACAAAATGTTGCACGCGAAGGTCGATAGACAGATTTACTGGCTCCATGCTGGTATTTCGGGCAAACCCCAAATTCTGGAGGCTTCGCAGACCGCGATCATCGATGTATTTTTCAATGCCGGCGATCCCGACATTGTCGATATTCACATGTCCGACAATGTGTGAAGCAGTTTCGCCTTTCGGATAAAAGCGGCGGGTTTCTGTGCGGAAACCAATGCCCGGAATCCCCAGCGCCAGAATTTCACTTTCCTTTGCGGGAGAAAGCTCTCGTTTCAGCCAGACAAAACCGGCCTGACTTGTAAGACGCTTGTAAACCTTCTCCACATTCAGCGACGGTAGAACAGAGGACAGGAGTTCAACGGCTTCATCCGCATCCACGATCCGGCGCGGTTCCGCATACAAGGAAGAAGTAACAATATCAGTGGCGAGTATAATGCCATTGCGGTCACGTATGTCAGGTCTTGCAGCGGTGATCGTCGGATCGTGCGCAGAATGGTAACGCGCTTCGCCCGGCTCAGCAAAGCCAAGCATCACAAGTCGCCCAACAACCACAACATAGGCAATGCAGACCAGAAACATTGTCATCGCCACCCGTGATTGGGCCTGCTCCGCAATGCGTTTTTGAGTTCCGTCCAATTGGATATGAGAGGCATTCGGTGCGCGATCATGGATCTGCGTCATTGCTGCCCCTCTTCGCCTGAATCAATGGAACCGGTTTTGGTCAGCTTGTCGACTTCAACAACATCTTCAAACAATGGAGAGTTTTCGAAACTCGGTCCTGTCTTTCGTCGGGGCAGCTCATCTTCCCGTCCGATTTGATGCGGTTCCATCTGCTTTAGTTGCAGTTCCTCTTCATAGCGATCCACCAACGCTTGCAGGCGGGCGGGATTAGTGAGCAAACTCCAGTCGGATTTCAGGAGTCCAATTTCGGTTTTCTCAGCCGCAATTTTCTGCTCAAGTTCCAGCACCCGGTCGAGAGCTATTCGGGAATCATGCTTTACCTTAAAAGTCCATGAAACGATTGCCACAAGAACGGCGATCATGATCACATCAATGCTGCGAAACATTTCCACCTCCTGCGATACTCTCAAGTGTCGCCAATCTGGGAAATCCAAAGATTGAATAATCTTCGGGCCGGCAATCGTTTTCCGTCCTGAGACCCCATCTCAGTTTCGCGGATCGGGCTCTTGGATTGACTTCCGCTTCGGCAGCACTCACCTTTTGATAGCCCTTGCCTTCAAGGTCAAAACTGGCTGACTTCTGATGCTGTTCGGGTAAATGCCTTGATCCGCCGGTTGTTCCGGCGCGATCCCGAAAAAACAATTTCACAATCCGGTCTTCAAGCGAATGAAAAGTAACGACTACCAGTCGACCACCAGTCTTCAGCAGTCGTTCTGCCGCAAACAATGCCGCGCCCAATTGCTCCAGCTCTCGGTTCACGAATATCCGTAATGCCTGAAAAGTCCTGGTTGCCGGATGGATGCGATCTCCCTTGCGACCACCGAGACCGCTCTCCACGATCTTCGCCAGTTCTGTTGTGGATTGAATGGTCCCGCTTTCGCGAGCCTTCACAATGGCACCTGAAACCCTGGAGGCCTTTTTCTCCTCACCCAGAATTCCGATGATGCGGGTAAGATCCTGCTGGCGCGCCTGATTTACAACGTCGGCGGCACTAACCCCTTCCTGCGACATCCGCATGTCCAAAGGACCATCTTTCTGGAATGAAAATCCGCGCTCTGCTTCATCGATTTGCATGGAAGAAACGCCAACATCCAGCACAACACCATCGGGATTTTCGTATCCATGCTCAATAGCAATTTTATCAAGGTTGGAAAACTCGCCCTGAACCAGTTTCAGGTGCCCATCTGACTGCCTTGCCAAAGTTTGGCCATCTCGAATGGCATTGGGATCGCGGTCTATCGCGAGAACCGAACTTCCAGCGGTGAGAATTGCCGAAGAGTACCCTCCCGCACCAAATGTTCCATCAACAAACCGCTGACCGGAAGCTGGCTTCAGTGCGGATAAAACCTCGTTGAGCATGACAGGCACATGACGCTGTGGTCCGCCAGCAATGGGTTCATTGCTTTGCGTCATCCTCCTCCTTGCTCCTTGTCCGCAGAAAACTTGCCTCCGGTCATGGCTTGTCGATTGCGCCGCATTTCCGCAACTTTTTCCCGTGCCTCCTCTCGGTAGGCCTTGAACCGTTCCGGTTCCCACATCTGGAAAAAATATCCGCGACCCACAAAGGCAACCTTGTCGTCTATACCGGTATGTTCGCGAATATTGTCTGTGAGGATAATCCGTCCTTCCCCGTCAACATTGAGATGGTCGGAATCGCCATGAAGAACAAAAGAGTAAAGCTCATACTCAGTGGAAAATGGATCCATCTGCGCCAGTTGTTGTTCGCCGCGCTCGACAAGTTGGGGCCCCCCAGCCTCAATCGCTGGCTGATCAATGGCAGCCAACGTATACAATCGCCCTTGATCGCCAAGGACTGGACGAAATGATGCGGGTATGGAAACCCGGCCCTTTTTATCTACCTTGTTGATGGCGTTCGACAAGAACCGATCCATCATTGACCTTTCACCTTCTGCAACACGCATTTACGGGAAATGGATTGCAGCCCTCTCGACCCAACCGCCCGAAAACAAGCGCCATGCGCTCACCCGCCTGCGGTAATCCCCTTAGTAACGCTTAACGGGATATCATGGGCAAATTTGGGCGTCAATGGAATCTTCATCCATTATTAAGGTTTGACTTGGGTTTGAACGAAAAGGATCACCGCAATTCACCTGTCAGCAGGGAAACCTTGCGTTGACAGGGTTAACGAATTGGTAACCAAAGATTTCACTAAACGTCTCAGCTTGGGGATTAATTGGTTTTTAGGCGGTTTGACAATCGAATTACAGGGACAATTTGCTGTTGAAATTACTTGGCCATTTCCATGGTTGTGTATTCGTTATCCGCGCCCCAAAGCTGCCATTGATGAGACGCACACCTGAAAAGGCCGACTTTCAACGCACACAACCCTGCCGGATGATATCGCGCACCGGCAGTACCGATTTCATCATCAAGCCGTTTGACTGCTCATTCATCAAAAAAATTACTATCTGTATCAACGCTATTGTCTATGGATTTCAAAGTTTCCATCCCAACTTGACCAAGCGTGCCAGAATATCCGTATCTAATTCCGACCACAGAGATTGCATCCCGGATTGCAGCAGTCTGTTCATCTTCCGTGAGATCACCAAATCCTTCATTGTGCTCCTTGAGGTAGTCGATATAGGCTTGCTCAAGGTTGGCCCTTGCACCAGACACGCCATCAAGACTGTTGAGCTGATCCGCTGTTACGAGGGTTCCATCTTCATTTCCGCCAACATCTTCCTTAATCGCTGCAAGAACGTCTGAAGGCGTTGAAACTTTGTCATCCTCCAGACTGTTGATCTCATCCGCTTTTACGTGATCTTCATCTTCATTTCCTCCAACCTCTTCCTTAACCGTGGAAAGATCGTCTGAAGGTGCTGAAATTTCTTCATCCTCATTGCCGGTATTGACGTTGTTAATGACGTATTGAAGCAGCTCAACCTGCTCACTTTCAGAACGGAGTATGAATTGTGGGAAATTTTCCGTCAGATATTCCAGGTAATCTTGAATCTGGCCACGGTAGGCATTCTCAACACCTTCCAGACTGTTAAGTTCATCGGCAATTAACAAACTGCCATCATCCTCTCCCGCAATTCTCCCGGTAATTTTTGACAAAACACTCCGATCACCTGAAACGCCAGCCTGGGTGTTAACAGCATCAATCGAAGCTTGAATGGCTGCTATTTGTTCGTCTTCTGAAAGGCCTGCGAAATCTGCGTAGTTATCTTCCAAATAATCAATATAATCACGTTCCTGGCCGGATTTCGCATCCCTGATGCCATATACTTTCTTTAGCTGGGTTGCAGTAACCAGATTACCATCTTCATTTCCGTCAACATCTTCTCCAACGGCACCAAGTATGTCGTTTTCTTCATTCACCTTGTTAATCACATGCTGAAGAACTCTGGTTTTTTCACCTGTTGAACGGCGATCAAACTGGGAAAAGTTTCGATTCAATAATTTGATGTAAGCTTGCTCGGAACCGACGCGAGCATTTCCAGACCTGTCTTCCGATATTGCCCGGCTTATAGTGTTACTGAACACGTCTTGCGTTCGCTGTGAATTATCATTTTGCTGTGAGTTTCCACCAACAGGTGGACTTGATGGCAATTCGGTCATGACATCCTAATTCTACTCATTTAAATTGATACAAAGTTCGTCATATATTTTACATATATATAAATAAATAACAAGGCAATTATTAGGGTCAGGACTCATCAATTGGCACAAAATGGCTTTAGAACGGAGTTTGATACATCTCTGTGAATCTTCCAGCGGTATGGTTGCGGTGTCGAGTTTCAACCATTGAACCGCTCACCTCACAAACTGGCGGCACTACGGGTTGCCTGGTCATACTGCCCTGAGACTGCCCGCAGCAATCTTGCTGACTTTGAAAGCTCCTCGGGATCAAAACCGAGCGCCTGAACACTCTCTACCAACAGCGCCTCTCTTGTGTGCTGATACGCTTCGCAGGCTTTCTCACCTACAGCGGTAATTTTGACGGTCTTTTCCTTGCCAAGCTTGCCGGTTTCAACAAGGCCTTGCTCGGCCAGTTTCTTGATTGCGTAATTGACGAGGTGAGTATCTTCGATGTTCAGCATCAAACACAGATCGGCCAGGGTTTTTTCCCGGTTGCGATGATTGACGGAATGCAGAACCTGAACCTCCATGGCGGTCAGTCCAGCCAATCCGCTGGCTGTCATGCAGCGAACGGTCCAGCGCTGCATCGCGTTGCTGGCGATTATCAGCGCATACTCAACTTCAGAAAGTTCCGGCATGGCCCCACTGGCAAGATGGGCCGCAGAAACAACCGGTCCCACCCCTGACCGCGCATTTTTATCAGCCATGCCTTCACCGCCTTAATTGTTAGCAAAATATTCATTGACATTTTATCGATAAATTGTTGATGTGCAAGTTCCAACAACAAGTTTTTCTGGTTTGAAGGTGATTTGGCATGAGTAAATGGGATTTCTGGATTGACCGCGGCGGCACATTTACAGACATCGTTGGATGCGATCCTGATGGCGGCCTGCATCCGCACAAGCTCTTGTCAGAAAATCCGGAAGCCTACCGCGATGCGGCTGTTCAGGGCATACGCGATTTGCTGGGTATCAAAAAAGGCGAGCCAATCCCGTCCGACCGGATTGGCGATGTCAAGATGGGAACAACTGTTGCCACCAACGCATTGCTCGAACGCAAAGGTGAACAGACGGCGCTTCTAATCACCAAAGGGTTCCGCGACGGGTTGCGTATCGGGTATCAGGCTCGACCGGATATCTTTGCCAAGGAAATAATTCTTCCTGAGCAACTTTATTCGCGGGTACTGGAAGTTGATGAACGCATCCTGGCCGATGGCACTATAGAAGCTGCTCCAGACCTCAAAGCCCTCAAAACATCCCTCCAGGCAATTCGCGATGACGGTTACGGTTCCATTGCAATCGCCTTCATGCATTCCTGGAAATATTCCGAACATGAAAAACAGGTTGCTGAACTTGCCCGCTCCATCGGCTTTGAACAAGTCTCCGTCAGCCATGAAGTTTCTCCACTGGTCAAACTGATTGGCCGAGGTGATACGACAGTAGTGGACGCGTACCTCTCTCCGATCTTGCGCCGTTATGTGGAACAGGTGGCAGAAGAACTTGGGATTAGCAACTTCGCGCGAAGCGCGGGAGCCGAAGAGGCGACCGGCGCAACAAGAGGCGTGGAAGGCGGCACGCCTGACAGGGATCAAAGTAATGCACCGCCCACGCGGAGCGGTAGCGAAGCTACTCGCGTGAGCGAGGAGAATTCATCAACGAAGTTGATGTTCATGATGTCATCAGGCGGACTGACCGCTGCTGATCTCTTTCAAGGAAAAGACGCGATTTTGTCCGGTCCTGCTGGCGGTGTTGTCGGCGCGATCGAAACTTCCCGCCTTGCTGGTTTCGAAAAAATGATCGGCTTCGACATGGGCGGTACCTCTACCGATGTCTCCCATTATGATGGTGAACTGGAACGCACCTTTGAAACCGAAGTTGCCGGTGTTCGCATGCGTGCACCAATGATGCGCATTCACACAGTGGCCGCGGGCGGTGGGTCAATTCTGACTTACAAGGATGGTCGTTTTCAGGCTGGTCCGGAAAGTGCGGGCGCCAATCCTGGACCTGCCTGTTATCGTCGCGGCGGCCCCCTTGCCGTTACAGATGCCAATGTCATGGTCGGCAAACTGAAACCGGAATTCTTCCCGGCAATTTTCGGCCCCGAACAAAACGAACATCTTGACGCAGATGTAGTACGTCAAAAATTTGAAGCACTCGCAAAGGAAGTCGGCGGAACGCCGTCTGAAGAAATTGCCGATGGATTTCTCAAGATCGCGGTTGAGAATATGGCCAATGCGATCAAGAAAATTTCCGTTCAGCGTGGATATGATGTAACCGAATATGCGTTGAATTGTTTCGGTGGCGCTGGTGGCCAACACGCCTGCGCGGTTGCCGATGCATTGGGAATGGAAACCGTTCACATCCACCCCTTCTCGGGAATTCTGTCCGCCTATGGCATGGGTCTTGCCCGTGTCCGTGCCAACCGCACGCGCGCACTGATCATCAAGCTGGCAGATGGCGTTGAATCAAGACTTGAAGAAGTTCAGCAAGAACTGCAGCTTGAATCAGAATCTGAACTGAAAGATCAGGGCATAAGCGACAGAGATATAAACACTTTTTCCCGTGCGCACATTCGCTATGACGGCACAGACACGCCCATTGCGGTGACGCTTGGAAGTGCCAAAGAGATGCAGGAGGCGTTCGAAACTGCACACAGAAAACAGTTTGGATTCATTTTCGAAAACAAGGGATTTATCGTTGAAGCAATCGAAGTTGAAGCGGTTGGTGGTGGTGCTGGCATCATTGAAAAAGAAGGAAAACTCGACAGCACCAAAGTAACTTCCGATCAATCAACGCCCTTCTTCTCCGATGGCGGATGGCACGATGCTTCCATTCACCAGCGTGAAAATCTGAAGCCGGGTAACTCCGTAATGGGCCCGGCACTCATTATCGAACCGCACCAGACAATCGTCGTGGAACCGGGCTGGCGGCTGACCCTGAACGCCCTTGGCCATGTGGTTCTGGACCGGGCCATCCCGCTTGAACGTACCGCCGCAATCGGCACCAAGGCTGATCCGGTAATGCTCGAAGTCTTCAACAACCTCTTCATGTCCATTGCTGAACAAATGGGCGTAACACTTCAAAACACTGCCTACTCGGTTAACATCAAGGAACGCCTGGATTTCTCCTGTGCCGTCTTTGCTGCCGACGGATCGCTTGTCGCAAACGCACCACACATGCCGGTTCATCTGGGCTCCATGGATCGCTCGGTCGAAACGATTATCGAACTCAACAAAGGCAACATCAATCCCGGTGACGTGTTCATTTTGAACGCGCCCTACAATGGCGGCACCCATTTGCCCGATATTACGGTTGTCACTCCGGTATTCAAACAAGAGGCGGAGGGCGCCGGCGGCGCGACAGGGACCAGGAATGACAAGGAAAAAGACATTCTCTTCTACACCGCGTCTCGCGGCCACCACGCAGATGTCGGCGGCATGGCACCGGGCAGCGCCACACCACGCGCCACCCACGTTGATGAAGAAGGCGTGCTGATCGACAATTTCAAGTTGGTCGACCGCGGCATCATTGATGATGCGGGTATGCGCAAAATCCTGACCGACCATCCCTGGCCTGCCCGTAACCCGGATCAGAACATGGCCGACATACAGGCTCAAATTGCCGCCAACGAAAAAGGCGTAGCGGAACTACGAAAAATGGTAAGCCATTTCTCTTTGCCGGTTGTCGAAGCCTATATGGGCCACGTGCAGGACAATGCCGAGGAAAGCGTGCGCCGCGTAATCGATGCACTTTCCGATTGCGAATACACCTACCCAACGGACAATGACCAGGAGATCGTAGTGAAGATTTCGGTCGACAATGAAAAGCGCGAGGCAACTGTCGATTTCACCGGCACGTCACCCATTGCCAAAAACAACTTCAACGCACCGGAACCAGTAGCGCGAGCTGCGGTCCTTTATGTCTTCCGCCTGATGGTCGAGAACAACATCCCGATGAACGCTGGTTGCCTGAAACCAATCAACATCATCATTCCCGATGGCTGCATGCTGCGCCCGGTTTATCCCGCTGCCGTTATCGCCGGGAACACCGAAACCAGCCAGCATGTAACGAATTGCCTGCTGATGGCACTGGGAGCGGTGGCAAATGCGCCGGGCACCATGAACAACCTCACCTATGGCAATGAACGCTATCAGAACTACGAAACGATCTGCGGCGGTGCGCCCGCCGGTCATCTCAACAACGGCCATTCGTTCGGCGGTCCATCTGGTGTGCATGTCCATATGACCAACACGCGCATGACCGACCCGGAAATCCTGGAAATGCGTTATCCGATCGTGGTGGAGGAATTTTCAATCCGCGAAGGTTCCGGCGGCAAGGGAAAGCATGAAGGGGGCTGCGGCACCACGCGGCGGTTGCGCTTCATGGAAGACATGACCTGCGCAATCCTTTCGTCTTCCCGCTACAACGCTCCCAAGGGACTTGATGGCGGTGGTGACGGCGAAGTCGGTTCCACAATCATCCGCCGACTGGACGGCACCATGGAAACTCTGAAACACTGCGACCAGACTTCAGTAGTTGCCGGAGAAGCAGTTATTGTGAATACACCAGGCGCGGGTGGATTTGGGGAAGTTTAGAAGTTAGAATTTATAATCTTGAATTAGTACAATTTAATAATATTCGACGTTCACTTGATTGTGGCATCAATAACTTGCATCTTAAGTCAAAATCTGTTTCGCTGACCTCAATAATAACAAGTAAAAGAGTATCGGGGTAGTGCTGAGGGGGCACGGGCGTAATGGCTTGGGGAGAATTTTCCGCCAAAATCGGCAGGATAGGCTTGGCTTGTGGTGTAGCCGGAGCGGCGGTTGCTGGATGTGCGACGCATAATCGACCGCAAATTACAGACCAAATTGACTATTCTCTATCCAGCATTGTCGAAAAGGTGAAATGTGAAGCCACTCATACGGTAGCTGCTTACGCCAGCAAACATTACAGAATCAATGCAGGTGTTGACAATTTGAAATTAACAAACAGCCAAACAAAGGCATTTGATAAAAAACACAAATCAACAATAGATGAGTTCAAAGAATACGAAAGATCAAAAACTTTTTACGAAAAATTATTAATTAGTGTAACAAATGAACAAAATAATGAAAGTGAAAAATATAATTCATTACTTAAATTATACAACGATATTAAAGGTGACGAGAGATATTTTAAAGACAAAATACTAATCGAAAACTTACAATTGGAAATAAGAAAGCAGTTTCTAATTAAGGAAGAATTGAAAAATAGAATAAATTTTTTAAAACTTAAAAAAATAAATTTCAACAAAGAAAATAAAATAATAATAGATAAAAATAAAATTTACACTTCATTGAAAGATACAATAACAAAAAACCATACCGATTTAATTGATTACTTGAGTAGCAAAATCCAATTTAGACTGCAGTTTGACATTACTGAAAAAAATAGTGCTTCTCTTGGTGCGGTTCTTGGATGGCCAATTACGCACGGTACCAAGAACTTGGATCCGAGCTTAGGTGCCGACCTGACGCGAAAGGGTATCCAAACCATTCAGGTTGAAGCAACATTCAATCAACTCATTGAAAAAGATTGCTCGGTCCCAATCGTTGTATCCGTAGGCCAGCCACCAAAGCTCTACCCAGTTACGGGCGATACTGGTGTTGATAGCTTCATCTCAGAATTCTTTGAAATCAGGAAAAACAACAAAAATAAGGGAAAAGATGACACTTTTTCAGACAAGATAACTTTTACAACACAATTGGATGGCGGTCTGAAACCAAGTCTGAAATTGGTTCCGGTGACTGGAAGCACTGTAAACATATCAGGAAATCTCAGTGCGCAACGTATAGATCAACATGACATTCAATTGACAATACAAAGACCGAAATCAGCAGCACAAATGACAGATCCAGCGCCAACGGAAACCTCAATAATATGTAATTTCGCCACAAACTGCCCTTAACTTTTGCAACTGGTGAATATGAATGGAACAACTGCGATGATCAAAACTAATACGATGATTGTATTTTTGACGACTGCAACACTTTTCACCACTCCATCCATTGGAGGAGACGAGTTCTTTCTGGAAAACATTCCGACGTTAGAACAGCCATCAACCGCATCCAAACTGGATGCTGAAACCCTGTCAACATTTAGCTCGTCTGAAGACAATGCAGACCCTGTTATCGAGTATACAGGTCGAGATAGCGAGGAAACACGTAACGATTTGATTAACAATGAAATTTTGAAGGGAAATCGAATTATAATTGAACCACTTAACTGAATTCTAGCATGACTTCCAAAAATAGCCTTCTCCGGAAGTAAACAATCCCATGAAACCCATCTTAACCGCTCTGTTCCTATCCCTCCTGCTCCTATCATCCCCCACCCTTGCCGAGCCCTCCTGGTTCAACAAGGGTGCCATTTATGCCAGCCCAAACATTATTACCAGCTTTGATCGTTCGGCATTTTCATCCATCAAGTATAAGGGCCGGGAAGTGTTGGACGTGTATAACATGTGCAAGAAGGATTGGTATGAGGACAATGCTTTCTTGTTCGAGGCAACCTATTCCGATAATCAAACCTTAGAATTACAGCTGGAATCCAAATTCCTGAACAATGCGTCCGCTGAAGTTGCAGCGCAAAGATATGCCAAGAAACTGGGTCAGATACCTTATTTGTTTCGCAAGGGGGTCGACTCAGCTTCAATCCTGTTGAAAAATTGCACCATCGGCGGTGGCAGCGGCAACATCATCATCAATACAGGAGATGCATTCTTTCTGACTTCGATGGGTATTCTGGAAGAGACTTTGCTCCATGAGGCAGGGCATGCCGGATTTGACGACAAGTACAAGCATGATCCAGCCTGGAAACGCGCCCAAAAGAAGGATGGTCAGTACATTTCCTGGTACGCACGCGATTTCACGGAGAGAGAAGATTTGGCAGAAAGCATGGTATTGTTCTACGCGGTGTATTTCCGCCCAAAGTCGCTTTCCGAAGCAGATTTCGATTTTGTATTGAATACGATGCCGCATCGTATCAAGTACTTCGTCAAGATACTCGGACTGGAAGAGCGAAAACTAACATACTAGGCAGGCCAAACAGGGCTATCGAAATGTTTGTTTTCGGTGGATCTCTGACACTGGTCACATCTTCACCCCTTCCCCGAATCGCGCCACGCGATTAAAACAACCCCATGCGCGATAGTCTTGATCATTTGCCGGAGAAAAAACAGCGGGAGCTGGCGCGTGGCGTTGCGATTATCTATGATTCATGCCGATTGAGGGGTGGATCCTCGCCTCAAGGGCGAGGATGACGGGGAGAGATGGTGCCTCAGACACCCCGTCATTCCTGTGCTTGGCACAGGAATCCATACCTCTTCACTTTCCACACAATGACCCTCACGTTAGCCAGTGAACTCACGGGTATGGACCCCTGTGACAGGCACAGGGGTGACGGTGGAGAGATTCCCTGCGTGGCAGGGCAAGAATTTGTGACTAACAAATTCGCCAGCCCGCGAACGCGCGCTCGCCGGATGGCGAGCAAGGCAAAACAAAGCGGCAGCACAAGACGAGGCGACTAGCCGAGGCGTAAGTGCGCGAACGGACCCCCGAGAATGACGGGGGAGAGATGGCTCATGGATAATAGGCGGGGGTTCCCGGGAAGCGAACGTAGCGAGTGACGGCGGATCAAACAAAAGCCTCTCCGTGGCAGGGCAAGCTGGCGAAGCCAGTGTAAGCCCGCGAACGGACGACCGCCGAAGGCGCGGCGGAAACCAAACAAAGTTCATGACGCTGGGCTTAAAGGCTCGAGTGAATGATTTCCCCTGCGTGGCAGGGCAAAGTTCCGCGACTAGCGGAACTGCCAGCCCGCGAACGCGCGCTCGTCGGAGGGCGAGCAAGGCTAAAACAAAGGAGTGCGTGAACAGGAGAGCTTGCCACGATCACAACCGTCATACTCAGAATTGACCCGAGGATGACGGCACTCTGGATTTCCCAAACAAAAACCGGCCATTCCATTCAGGAACGCCCGGTTCACATCTTTAAAAGCCTGCTGGCTAAAAATTAATCAGCAGCAGAAAGGTTTACCGCTTTTGGTCCTTTACCCCGATTGTCAGGCTCGGTGTCGAAACTAACTTTCTGGTTTTCAGAAAGAGTTTCCAGACCAGAGTCCTGAACAGCAGAAATATGGACAAACACGTCCTTGCTGCCGTCATCTGGTGTAATGAATCCAAAGCCTTTATCGCCGTTGAAAAACTTTACGGTTCCTGTTTGTGACATTTATAGATCCTTTCATCGATCTTCGCCGCATTGCCGTAAATGAGCAATGCAAATTTTGGCCATGATTGACCACTGCAGGCATGCTGAATGTCGAGGAAAGGTTGAAACCCGTGTTTCCCTTGTATTCAATGCAGCGTTTACACCGCAACAACGGAGTCTCACCCGGATTGGTATTGGCGCATCCGGAGCGCTTATTATTCTGCGATTATACGGTAATCAGTACAATCCCAGTATTTTTTCTCGGTCTTCCAGTCTTCTTCAAGTTCGCAATATGCCCGAACAGGGTTTACATGCGATGTCAATGTGATGATTGCAAGACATATTTCAAATTATTTATCAGTGGCCAGCTATCGGACCCACGGAAAATTCAGCAACCCGGTCACCGGTTTTTTCAAATTTCAGGATCACGTTGTGGGTATCACCTTCGTTCAACTGACTGCCAAGTTTCATGAACATCAGGTGCAATCCACCCTTTGCCAGGACCACAGTCTGGCCTGGTCCAATCTCAAGCCCACCGTCGACAGGACGCATCTTCATTACACCGTCGACCATTTCCATATTGTGCACTTCTGCTTTTTCGGAGAACTCAGAGGAGGCACTGACGAGACGATCACTACCCTTGCCGGTGTTTCGAATAACCAGATATCCTGCACCAACAGGTGCACCTGGAACTGTCGCCCGAAGCATTGGCTGTTCAACTACAATATCGTCCGCAACCGGCTCCGCGCTGCCGGAACAGGAGGCAAGAAACAAGCTCAAAAAAATTGATAAAAGCACCCGAATATTCATCTCAAACCACGCCCTTTGATAGTTCAGAATTTATCTTCTGACTATCATGATGCACTTGGCAACTACAATGAAATTGACGCGATTGGTGCGTTACTTGTGGCAAGCAAATTGACGCGGCACCTACCGCTCATAAGATTTCGCCCGTGCTTCCCGGCGACTGTTAATCCTGTTCACCAGCCCGCGTGCCTTGTTTGCAATCCAGCGACCACCCTGCTTTACCTTGCTGACCACGCGATCTACCGGCCGCTCTTCTACTGAAGCTGTGGTCGTTGGATCTATCGGTTGGATAACCTGCGGCTGTTGAACCTGAACAGTGCCTTGCGGGTACTGAGACTGCACAGAAGGAAGCGCGATCGGTTCCATACCTGTGGCGGCATTGCTGGCCCCTGCTACAACAACCTGAACGGGTTGCTGGACTGGCTGTACATTTGTCTGCGCAGTAGTTATCGGTTGGATCGCATATTGCTCCGGCTCGATTGGCGGCAATTGTGTTGATTGGGCCTGCGGCGTGGATAACGTATAACCACTATCCAGCGGCACTGTATTTTGAACCATCAGCGTTTCGGTATCTGGAGATTGCTGTTGCTCGGATTCATGTATTTTGCGCAGCGCACCCAACATTCCTTCGCGCACCTTCCTGGAATCATCCAGTGTGGTGTGAATCTGCCCAAACACATGAATATTGTGGGCATTCGGGTGCGTGTCTGCGTTAGTCAATCGGCCGTACACAGGATAGATGCTATAATAATTTTCCGCCCACTCAACATTGTCTCCCGCAACGCCAACCGGACCGGGAATATCAATCAAACCAAGGTATGCAACACGGATACCTTCTTCCCGCATCTGGCGAGCCATGGATAATGAAGCAAGTGCACCCATTGAATGACCAATGAATGCAACGCTTTCCGGTTTGCGCTGGCGAATATCCCGCAAGGCGTCTCCCGTAGCGCCAAAGCGACGAACCTTGGCATGTATGCCATCGGAATTCAGCTGGTCGGCGATACGATCCAGCCCGCGAGAAAAGTGCAGGTTTTCATTGACGAAAGAAAAATCGCCTGCACCCTTGAATAGGTAAACCTCAACGGCATGGGCCGGGTTCAACATGGCGGTGGACACCGCCAGAGCAGCGGTGAATGGGAGGATTACGCGATACATACTACCCTCATTATTTACTCAGGGTTGAAATATCCCCGATATACAAATCTGCGGCATCCTGAATTATTGTATTTCAGCACAATTCAGTCCGTTAAGACTCTATTATGGTTGGCAAAGGGTTTACGAAGGGTTGAAAAATTGAAATATGCAGGAATCGGGTGGAATGGCCGCTCTCCAGGCACTACTTTTGGCGATCTGATCAAGAAAAGAAAACCTCAATGAACACCCAATCCTCCACATCAATGTCCACCAAAGATTGGCTGATGGTCATTACACTTGCTGCAATCTGGGGCGGCTCGTTCTTGTTGGGCCGGGTTCTCATGCTTGAGTGGCCGCCGCTGACCACAGCATTTCTCAGGGTATTCCTCGCAGCAATTGCACTTTGGATATTCCTTGCAGCAACACGGCGAAAATTTCCATTGGAAGGTGGGTTTATTGTGGCCATTGTCATTATGGGCCTGGTGAACAACGCAATCCCGTTTTCGCTGATCCTCATCGGCCAGCAGGAAATCGGATCCAGCCTTGCTTCCGTGGTAAATGCGATGACCCCCATTTGGACGCTTGTCATCGCCAATTTCTTCACGACCGATGAAAAATTCAGCGCCAACAAAATACTGGGAATTGTATTTGGCTTTGCCGGTGTTACCACAATGATGGGGGCTGACATTCTCAATGGATTGGCCGCATCCGCTTGGGCACAGGCAGCGGTTTTGGGCGCGACGATCAGTTATGGAGTAGCCGGTGTTTTCGGCAAACGGTTTCGTGGTCGTGATCCAGTGGTTGTCTCAACTGGTCAACTAACAGCTTCAAGCGTTTTAATGCTGCCCGTAATCTTGATGATGGAAAACCCGTTTTCCATCCAGTTGTCAGGTTTCACAAACGTTCTGTCGATCCTGGCATTGGCTGTAGTGTGCACATCCTTTGCTTACATCTTGTTTTTCAAGGTTTTGGCAAGCGCTGGTGCAGTAAATCTCTCTTTGGTGACTTTCCTGGTTCCAGTCACCGCCATTTTGTTGGGAATCCTGCTACTGGGCGAAACCCTGACAGGAAGTCAGTTAACAGGAATATCATTAATCGCAATGGGATTGACGCTGATTGATGGGCGATTTCACCGCCACATTCTGGCCCGATTCAATACAAAATGACCCCGATACACACTAACTGGAAAATTATTTCACTTTCATTTCGCTTGCCAAACAGTCTTTAAAAACCGGGGGCTCTGGTGAGTATTCGCAGAAGCTATCAACAGTTCAGGCAACGTGTTTGTGTCATTGCTCTTGCCAGAAGCGCCAAAGCCTTTAGACTTTTGGCTAATATGAAGGAGGGTCAAATGGAACTTGCAAACAAGGCCAACCTGGCCGTTGTCTGTGTGGCATTTGTCTTCGTTGCCGCAATTGTAATTGGGTGGATCGGCTAACAGACACTACACATCCAACATAATCCCGGCCAATAGAGGTCGGGATTTTCTGTATTTAAGCCCGTTACTGCTAATTTTCCCGCTTGTCTTTGGCCAACCACAAACAGACCGTAAGTTTTTCAGAGTCATTGTTTTCGGGCTCCAGCTTGGCAGTTTTCACCACTTCGAGATTGGCAGCCTCCAGCCATTCCCGCATTTGTTGATCTGAAAAGCCCAATCGCACATGCGCATGATCTACCTGAAGAAACTCCAGCTCATGAGGAGCAAAGTCTGCAATCAACAAACGTCCACCCGGTGAAAGTGCCTTGGCGGATTCTCGTATCGCGCCAGCCGGATCATCAAGATAATGAAGAACTTGGTGAATTGTAATCAGATCAATCGAATTGGGCTGAACCGGCAAATGATACATATCACCTTGTCGTGTCTGAACACGTGAAAGATTGGCTTTATCAAGGCTTGAACGGGCAATCGAGAGCATGTCGCGGCTGGCATCAAGGCCAATACCTTTTTCAAAGAGGTGCGAAAAAAGTTCAAGAACGCGGCCCGTTCCAGTTCCCAGGTCAAGCATCACGGATATCTTGGCGTCACCAACCAATTCCAGCATGGAGGCTTCCACTCGTTTTTCATCAATATGCAGGGAACGAATTTGATTCCAGGCAGCGGCATTTTGTGAAAAATATTCCAAAGCCCTTTGTGATCGCTTTTCCCGCACAACTTCCAGACGCTCGCGATCACGCGCTACTTGCGGATCATCCGAATTGATCTGCTTAACGAGAGAAGTAATAAATCCACTGCCGTATCCCTGATCTGTTAAACGGTAAAACGCCCAGGCACCTTCCTGATAACGTTCCAGTAAACCGGCTTCACTCAAGAGCTTCAGGTGGCGGGATATTCGCGGCTGGGACTGTCCCAAAATTTCGATCAAGTCCGAGACCGTCAAATCGCCCTCGGCCAGCAACGCCAAAAGACGCAACCGGGTTGGCTCTCCGGCAGCTCGCAGTAGATTGACCATTTGATCGAGTGTTAACAATTGCGACAAGGCTGCCCCGCCCGTGATTTATATAAACATATGCTTATATTTGATGGAGATAATTTACAAGCCTGGACCTTGGCGATGGTTAAAGCTCCAGGGCTAAGAATCCGCTTGTAGTTACTATCGCAGAACATCGGCAGCCGCAGCATAGCCTCCGCCTGCACCATCCAGAAAATGATAATGGGTATCCGTTTCAACCGATGGCACATAACAAGTGAGCAGAGCCTTGTCCTGTTCGCTTAATCCATAATGAATTCGGCCCGCCTCGCGCTGTTTTTCAAGATAGGTTTTCAGGGTAGAAACTGTATCCGGGGCAACACACACAGTCATGCGAATTCCATCCTGTATTTTTCGGTAATCCGTATTCAGGCCCGTGAATCGGCGATAATGTTCCGGGTTGAAATTACCAATCGACATTCCGGTCTTGAACAAGAACCAGACAAACAGTCTGAACGGGATGAGCCGCAATTTTTCCATCAGCAATGAATTGCCACTTCTGGTCACCCGGGCTTCCAGATCCAGACCTGCTGTTGGTGATGGAACTCGCGGACCGTCATTCGGGATCGGATGCCCACCGGCATTGTCCTTCGATACAAGCTTCAGGATGTTTTTGACAATAGTACCATTTACCCTTGTCTCATTCTTCGGTGGCTCCACAATCAAGGAGACAATCAAATTGCCTTGCTGTTCCACGGGCATCCAGCGGCAGGACAATCCATTAAGGTCCGGATGCTTCCCCGGACCTGCTCTTTTGACGCGATACTTTCCTTTCTTCATCAGCTTCTCGGCCAGCCCAACTCCCCCGCCAATGAAAGCGAAGTTGACGACGGCCGATGAAACGCTGACGGCAGATACCAGCACATCACTGCCTTGTTTGCGAATTTCCGTGACTGGAACCAGTGCGGCTCTGAGTTCCAATCCGAGTTCATCGGCAACCCAGCCAATTGTCTTGGCCAGCACTTCTTCAACCAATTCCTGAGCATCCGAAGCACATGCCAACGCTGCTCCATCTCCACCAAAAATATAGGGAACATCCTGATGTCCAATCGCATTCATGATTGCCGATATCATCGCAACACCCGCCATGTTCACCGCTTTGTACTGACCGGATTGGATAGCTTCACGTGACTTGACCACATCGGTCACCGCCACAAACCAGTTCTGCGGCAAAGGCTTGTAGTTTTTCGCCGGAAGCGCTTCATCAAAATTTTTCAAGATTGGTAATTTGTGAACAAACTTGGCAGTCCGGTCTTCCGAAACATTCATAAAGATGTCATCCCCTCTTGGGCACTGGTTCATTTCAAAGGCATATAGGGCACTCCAGACGTGAAGAAAACAAGTCGGCAAAAAGAAATAAAGAGAAGAATCAGGGAAATGGTTCCTCTGGCTCCACTTGCCGATTTTTCCGCCATTGAAACCGCCGCAATTGCCGGCCATCTCAGGCACTTGCCGCCATCAATTGCGGTTTGGCAATCGATCACCAGTCGGGTTCGTCATGCGCATACGGATTACGATGCGCTTTTGGCCGAAGGATATGATCAGGAATCGGCGCGGCATTTCCTGCTTGGGGAAATGAACTCAAAGCTTGCCGAATGGGGTTGTTCACAACAAATCGAGATGGATGAAAACTGAACACCTGCCACGATCAGAAGGTAGTCATTTTTTGGGCTCTGCGTTAGGGTTGTCCGCAAGACCAAAGACTCCATGGATAAAAACATGCCTAATCCAAAAACTGTCCTTGTAACCGGTGCCGGAACCGGTGTTGGCCGGGCAACAGCACTCAGGTTTCTGAATGAAGGTTATATTGTTTTTCTGTCCGGCAGACGGCGCGAACCGCTGGAAGAAACTGCCGGAATGGGAAAGGATGGCAGGGCATTTGTGATCCCTTGCGATGTTACCCAGGAAAAAAATGTGTTGGACCTCTATAAAACAATCAATGATGAATGCGGTCGCCTGGATGTACTTTTCAACAATGCCGGCGGCACCATAAGCGGTCGGATGATTGATGAAATTTCACTTGAAGAATGGCAACAGGTTCTGGACGTGAATTTGACCGGCGCATTTCTGTGCGCTCGCGAAGCGTTCAAACTAATGAGGAACCAGGCGCCAATGGGCGGTCGCATCATCAACAATGGATCCATATCAGCCCATGCTCCACGTCCGGGCTCTGTTCCTTACACCACAACAAAACATGCGATTACCGGCTTAACGAAAACCCTTTCGCTGGATGGCCGACCTTACGACATTGCCTGCGGGCAAATAGACATTGGAAACGCCGCCACTCCACTTACTGCAAAATTTCCCGACGGCGTTCTCCAGGCAAACGGAGAAATCGCTGCTGAACCAGTCATGGATGTGAACCTGATTGCCGATGCTGTTTACAACATGGCCGATTTACCGCTGGAAGCAAACGTCCAGTTCATGACCATCATGGCTACCAAAATGCCATTTGTAGGTAGAGGTTGAGCGTCGCCTGAAAAGGATTGGCTTAGTGGTTGCTATCAATAAATCCATTGCTGCCAAATCCGTGCAACAAAATTTTCACCTGCTTTGATTTCCCCCTCACGCTCCACCCAGGCAACTATGCCTCTTTTCATTTCAGCAGCTTTGACAAATTCAAATGCCTCATCCGTTTTCCGGAAGTCATTCGCTTCAACACCTATGTTCTTTGCAATGGCGCCCCCGGCGTCGGTACAAGGTGCGTTATAACCATCAACTCGCAAGGTTACCCCGCCTTCAAACATCAAAAGTGTACGCGGCGGCAAGAAACTGAGTTGGGGGATTCCACTGAATACCAGATTTGCCCCAATCCAACCCGGGTCCACAATCTCCAGGCTCATAGCATGAGCGATTTCGGACAATTCTTCTTCGCTCAATATGGAGAGTTGTCGTTCGTTACGCATTTCAGTGCCGCGTGGATACCACGGTTCTCGCGCGCCAGAATCCCGTGTGAGCCCTGAATGATAATCTCCCACAATCCCGTCATAAGTGACAGACAAACTGCTGGCCTTTGCCGATATGAAATTATCACCTCCTGCATGCAGGACGCGAGATACAACTCCTTCAAGTTTCTTTGCAGGTTCAATTTTCATCATGTTTCCTTGAGTGCTTTCCAATTGGGCATCGCTTGAACCAGCAATCATTGCCGGATATCGTCACAACAAACTTTACAGGAAACCACATGACTGAAAAACCCATTGTCGCGCTGGACATGCCAGAAAAAGAAGAGCCACTAACAGATCGCCAGAAAAAGTATCTTGATGTGTGCGTGGAAAAACTTGGTTTCATTCCAAATGTGCTGAAAGCGTATGCTTGGCATTCCACCAAGTTCGAAGCTTTCACTTCCATGTACAACGATTTGATGCTGGGCGATTCCGGCTTGTCCAAACTCGAACGCGAAATGATTGCAGTCACCGTTTCTTCAGCCAATCACTGCTATTATTGCTTGACTGCACACGGTGCTGCGGTGCGTCAGCTTTCCGGTGATCCCAAGCTTGGTGAGCAGTTGGTCATGAATTATCGTACCGCAGAGCTGGAACCCAAACAACGAGCAATGCTCGATTTTGCGTGGCGGTTAACCAAAGAACCCGAAGCGATAGATGAACCCGATCGTCAGGCGCTACGTGATGCAGATTGGTCTGATCGTGAAATCTGGGACATTGCGGCAGTTGCTGCCTTCTTCAACATGTCAAACCGGATAAGTGCTGCCACTGACAAACAGCCCAACGATGAGTATCATTCGATGGCACGTTGAATGCGGATTTTCCGATTATCGGCTACCCGTAATTGATTCAACCTCGGCTTGAACAGCCTCGCGTCGATCCGTATTGCCCGGATGTGTTGATAGCCAGCCTGTTTTGTCATTCTCACCGACCGTGCCCAATATCCGGTCCAGTAGATCCACGAATGCAACCGGGTCCCGGTCTGCGGCAATCATCATTGATACACTGTGGCGATCAGCTTCAGATTCGAATTCCCTTGTGTATGAAAGATTGTCCACTGCGACAGCCTGAGCGACAATGTCTTCGACAATCTGGCCGCTGTCACCGCCAACGACAGACAACATGAATGCCACACCCAGAACACGGTAAATCTGTTTCAGGGAATGCCGATACTCCACATGGCCGATTTCATGGGCAAGCACTCCTGCAACTTCATCATCACTTTTGGCAAGTGCGACCAACTGATCTGTCAGAATAATTGCACCACCGGGAAGCGCAATGGCATTGGCACCAATACGGCCACCATCCCGAAAGTAAAGATTAAGTGGTGGATTTGCTTGCCCGGAAATTTTGACAAGTTCATCAAAAATTACCGACAATTCCTGCTTGCGTTGGGCTTCCAGTTTGCTTTCTGAGAAAAACACCCGATCCACCGTATCCAATGCGCCATTGTCAATCAGGGTTATAACCGCTGGCGGCGTCACGTTGGCGGCAGCTGTGGCGAGCAATGGCAAGCCGTATCGGTAAAGTCCAACCAACAAGACAACAGACGCAATTGCTGCAATAATCACAAACTTGAGTGACCCTTCCAAACGCGTCAACCGGCCGAAAAAACTGTTTCCTGTGTCAAACAGCAGATCAACTGCATCATTGTCAGCACATTCGAATACGCTTCCATCATGAAAATTGATTTTTCGAGCGACCGAACCCAGTCGGTCGCTAGCCTCTACAAACGTCACTCTTTTTGATTTGCCATCCTCGAGTTCAAGCAGCATCGGTCCGTCAGGGGATCTGGACAGAGTTGCCGATACGCTGCCCGACGATCCCTGAGCGAAATAGCGACCTTCCAGTTTATCCGGCACGTTCAGCTACATCCCTTCACAAAATGCATCCCGGTTACAGTCCAAAATCGATGCCCTCGATATCAAGGAATTCCGCAGCAGCCACATTGCCTTCTCGCTGGCTTGCAGCAGCAAATGTATCCAGCGGGCCTGCAGCGAGGAAGCTGGTTTGATTCGCAAGATAACGCCATGTGCGAATAGAAGCCCAAGGCCGCAGCAGGCCTATTGTGAGTATTACCGCGAAGAAATTGGAAATCAAAATCCAGAAATATTTCAAACGCGAAACCGTCGATTCAAATCCATGAACCTTATCAAGCCTGGTTGCATTATAAGCGATGTTGCGCACACCTGCACGGTAGAAGAGGTAGGAAAAGAAAAGCGTAATGTAAAAGGGCACTACGGCGGCAATCCCGATCGCCACCAGCACCGGGTCTCGCTCATTTGCCAGGTCAGCCTGCCCCAGCAATCCATTAATGTTTCCGCCGCTATAGAGGAGGAAGATCACACCAGCCACTGCAAACACGACCACCGACATGGCAATCACAAACAAAATGGTCACACCAAGGTTCTTGTACAATTTGCCAAGTGGTGCATCTGTTTCAAATTCAGCTGACCCGTAGCGTAAATTGTTGCCGATGTAGTTGCTGCTCAGTTTGGAACCGACCGGCGCCAATAATCCACCAGTCAGCATGACGAGTATCGGCATCAGAACAAACACTCCCAACGAGGACATATACCTCCCGGCAAATCCCAGTCGCACGTTCCTGTAACTTGTCATGCGCGCGTTGAAGTTGATCGCCTTGTTGATGATCCAGGGTATTGCAATCAGATAAGGACCTAAGAGAACTAAAGCGCCGAGCGGATAAAACGTGCTGAGTACGTTGAACAGGATCAGAAACCCCACAACAATTATTCGGCCAATCAAAATCTGAACCGGCCTGGCGTGATATTCAAAATTATGTCCGTCCAGAAACGTGTTGCCATAGAAGTAACGTAACCGCCGCACTTTTGCCCACGCGGTGTAAATCCCCAGCGTGATGATGCTGAGCAACAGGTTTACAATCCAGATTCCGAAATACTCGACTGCCGTACCCTTGAACGTAAATGGTAATCGGGTAAGAGCAACTTGTGGGGTTTCGGCAGTTCCAACGGTCATGGTGAGATTTGCTTTCTGCTTTGAAGGTTATCAAATCTGATCCGCCAATGTGTGAAAGGTTACCGGATGATATGCAAGCTTGAAGATGGATAATCCAAGGCAAATAAATTCGCCCAAGACGCATTGATTCACATCATTCTTTCTCAATACTCCGCCTTAATTTCACCGCGCTAAGCGTCTCATCCAGTTCCACATCCCCGTAGCCCAGAACTTGATCCACCTTTACATCGCGCTTCAATTTGATGTTCCCGGTCAAGCCCAGCGGCAGCATTCCTTGCGAAAGCGAAGTGGTAGCAGGCCGCAATTGACCGGCCACCGTAAATCCACCCTCGCCATCCAGTATCTCTCCTGCCGCAAGATCACGTTTGGCAACGGCCACCACATCACCTCGCAGTTCTGTGGCAACACCCGTCGCCTCGCCGCGCAACGCTACGCTTGCAACCGACATTCCAAGTTCCAGGCCAATCAGATGCCACTGCTTGTAAAGACACATGAAGCGTCCGGTGTCGTCAGTCCTGACCTTGTATTCCTCAAGGCATTTCTTCTGGTAGTCAGTCTCCGCTTCCACCACGACAAAAACACCCATGCGGATATTGTGGTCAAATTCCGTGCCATCAGGTTTCATCCCGTTAATCACCTCAACCATGCCAGAGCGTTCAAGCGCACCGCCAACTTCCTTCGGGCGCATCAGGGTCGGGATGTCATCAATTTCGCCCAATGGATAGGCAAGACCATTGGTAGGCACATCAAGACCACAAGCATTTGCGATTGCCGCTGATTCAATCGCCGGTTTGGTCCCATCCAAAAAGGAATTGAACATTTTCGGGTTCAAACGGCCCCGCTCCGCGACCTCACGCGGCACCCCCAATGATCCCGGACCGTATCGGGTGTTGAAAACCGGTATTCCGGCTTCCACTTGTGTCCCCTGCCCGCAGCCGCAACCTTGAGCCCGCAAGTTCTCGCTCAATCCACGAGACCGCAGGTCATTGCTGGCTGATCGCCATACGCCATTGAATAAATCACTCCCGCACGAATGGGATTGTTGTCTGATTGGCGGGCGAGGAGGAGTTGGTGGAGGGACAAGTGAATTACCTCTTGCAGAAATGAACAATCAGCAAATCCGGTTCGTTACAAAAACACAATCCCTACCAAGGTTGGCGTGTCCCATCCCAGTCAATAAATTGCCCGGTATCTGCAAGCTTCAGATTTTCAATTACATTCAAAATACCCAATGCGCTTTCTTCAACGCTGATATCGGCTGAGGACCCACCCATGTCAGTCCGCACCCAGCCCGGATGCATGGCAATACAACAAATGCCACCAGGTTTTAGATCGCTCGACAAGGCCTGCACCACCTTGTTGAGCGCCGCTTTGGAGACCCGGTAGGCAATCCGGTTGGAACTGGAATGCCCCATTCGGCCCATAATCGACGAGATGTTTACGAGGCGAGGATTGCTGCCTTTGCGCAAATGGGGCAAAAAAGCCTGGGCGATCTTCAGCGGCGCAATTGTGTTGACCTCCAGCGTCCTGGCAAATCCCTCAAAGTCCGTTGTCGATATCGCGGCTTCATCGGGGCCGTAAATCCCGGCATTGTTGATCAGAATATCAATCGGCTGATCCAGGCTGGCGGCAGCTTGCAAAATCGCCTTTCCATCGACCACATCAAACTGGAGAACTTCAACCCCCGGCAATTCATTCTTGAGTTGAGCAGCAACATCAACGCTTCTGACGGAACCATACACACGCCAACCCTTCGCCAAAGATTGCCGTGCCAACTCAAGCCCGATCCCGCGCCCTGCGCCTGTGATGAGAATGGTGGTCATCTGTACACTTCCCTTCGGTGTCCGACTTTCAATACCAGAATTATCAATTCACTATCCTTGATTTGAACAACCAATCGCACATTCCCTACCCGGTAACGCCACAGTCCTGAATGATTGCCGGATAAGGGTTTACCTAGTCTTCGAGGATCTTTTGTGACCAACAGCCGTTCATCAATGAATTTTCGAACCCGTTCGCGGTCAGTTTTGAACAGTTTCTCCAAGCTACGAAAGGCTTTCCGATCGAACCTTAATTGCCATTCGCTCATTCAGCAGCTTGTGGTGAATCATCCGAGAACAGTCTTGCCTTGACTTCATCCCAACCGATGGTTTCACCGGCTTCACGCAGCCTTGCCTCTGCTTCGGCGATATCTTCAAGGTCTTCCATATGCTCAAGCAGAGCCTCACGCGCAATCGTACTTTTGGTACGTCCAGTCTTTTTGGCCAATGCAGCCAACCGCTCTTCAATGTCCTTGGGCAAACGCAATGCGAGCATCGTAATTCTCCTTTGCTATACATGTATAGCATGTTGAAGTTGAATTCAATTGTGGACCATATCGGGAGGAAGAATTGTTGCAGCAACCAAACGCTACCTGCCAACTCAAGCCCAATTCCACGCCCCGCACCCGTTATGAGAATGGTTGTCATCTGTAAATTTCCCGTTAGTTTTCAGGTCGAACAATGAGCCTAAATGCATTCCTCTACAAAACTCACCATAAAACAAAATATCGGTCCGCACAAAGATCAAGTAATCAGAACATCAGTTTAGGAAGCACATTTAACACCAATTTGACATCACATAAGTATGGATCCTAACCTGGCAAAACAAACAATTCAGTGTGGGAACAGCTATGGCGTGGTACAATAATAAATACAGTTGTGGAGAATGCGGAACCCAGTGGGAAGATCAATGGTCTTGTACGTGCGATGACGAATGTCCAAACTGCGGAGCATCTGATTACTCACCAACCGAATCTGAAGATTTATCGGCAATAGTTGAAACAGATCAGGATGATTTTTACATTTACGTGTCGCCGTCCACTGCTGGGCATGGGCCTGATTACCGTCTTCTGGCAATCACCCCAAGCAAAGATTTCGCAATACTGTTGAAGAAAATTGCCATGGAATTACCAGATAGATATTTGAACTACCAAAAGGTTTAGCATCATTAATGGAACTTGGTTTTGAAGAAACTCAGGCCGCGTATGACAGTGGTTCGCAAACCGCCAGAGTATGGTCTGAAAAATGGGTCGCAAGATGGATGTATTGCCCAAATTGTGGGAATTCCCAATTGAACCAATTTCCAGCCAATTTGCCTGTAGCGGATTTCTACTGTGCTAGTTGCAATGATCAGTTCGAACTCAAATGTCAGAAAAAGAAGTTTGGGAAAAAATTGGCCAATGGAGCATATACGACAAAGATCGAACGTTTGAATTCTGACACCTCACCCAACTTGATCTTGATGAACTATGACAAGGATGCTGCAGTGGTTAGAAACATTTTCTTTGTACCTAAGCATTTTTTTGTTCCCTCGATTGTGGAAAAGAGAAATCCACTTGCGTCAACAGCAAGACGTGCCGGCTGGGTTGGTTCCAATATTTTGCTGAATCGCATTCCTGAAATTGGAAGAATTTACGGTGTCAAAGATGGACATGAAATCCCAAAGGAGTTCGTACTCTCAAAATGGAAAAAGACCGTCTTTATGCGCAATAAGGAAGTTGACGCAAGGGGGTGGCTACTCGAGGTATTGGGGTGCGTAGAACGCCTCAACAAACCAGAATTTAGCCTACAAGAAATTTATCAGTTTGAAAATATTCTCAGGCAGACGTATCCAAACAATCAGAATATAAGACCGAAAATTAGGCAACAACTTCAAGTTTTGCGTGATAACGGTTATTTGGAATTCTTAGGGAATGGTGATTATCGAGTTCTAGGTTAAATTTCCCCTCACCGCGTCAGCCTCTTATACGTCACCCGTTTCGGGTTGACGCTATCCGGCCCAAGTCGCCTGATCTTGTCCTGCTCGTAGTCCTCGAAATTACCTTCAAACCATTCCACGTGGCTGTCACCCTCGAAGGACAGAATGTGCGTGGCGAGGCGGTCGAGGAACATGCGGTCGTGTGAGATGATCACCGCGCAGCCAGCAAAACTTTCAAGCGCGTCTTCAAGCGCTGCCAGTGTTTCCGTGTCGAGATCGTTGGTCGGTTCGTCGAGCAGCAGAACATTACCGCCCTCTTTCAGAAGCTTCGCCATGTGTACCCGATTGCGCTGGCCACCGGAAAGCGTACCAACTTTTTGCTGCTGGTCGCCACCGCGAAAGTTGAACGACGAGCAATAGGCACGGGAATTCACCTCGTGCTTGCCAAGCTTGATGATGTCATTTCCGCCAGAAACTTCTTCCCAAACGGTCTTGTTGCCATCAAGCGCATCACGACTCTGGTCCACATGGGAAAGCTGGACTGTATCACCTACCGTAATTTTACCACCATCCGGTGCTTCCTGCCCGGTGATCATGCGAAAGAGCGTGGTTTTACCGGCACCGTTGGGACCGATCACCCCAACAATACCCCCCGGCGGCAGTTTAAAGGAAAGATCATCAATCAACAGCTTGTCGCCATACCCCTTGGAAAGCCCCTCAGCCGTGATCACCACATCACCAAGACGCTCCCCTACTGGAATGATGATCTGTGCATTTTGCGGAGTACGATCATTGGCGGCCTTGACCAACTCATCATAAGCCCTGATACGCGCCTTGGATTTTGCCTGACGAGCCTTGGGCGAAGATGCAATCCAGCCCGCTTCACTGGCAATTGCTCTTTGACGAGCCGCCTCTTCACGACCTTCCTGCTTCATCCGTTTGGATTTGGCATCAAGATAAGCGGTATAATTGCCCTCGTAAGGAATACCGCGGCCGCGATCGAGTTCCAATATCCAGCCGGTTACATTGTCGAGGAAATACCGATCATGGGTGATCATCAAAACGGAACCCGCATACTCCCGCAAATGGCGTTCCAGCCACGCAATGGTTTCCGCATCCAGATGGTTGGTCGGTTCGTCGAGGAGCAACAGGTCCGGTTGTGAAAGCAGCAGCTTGCAAAGCGCGACGCGGCGGATTTCACCACCGGAGAGACTGTCAACGCCGCTATCGCCCGGAGGACAGCGAAGCGCACCCATTGCCATTTCAACCTGACTGTCGAGATCCCAAAGGTTTTGGGCGTCGATCTTGTCCTGAAGCTCAGCACCTTCATCCGCTGTTTCGTCTGAATAGTTCATCATCAGTTCGTTGTATCGGTCGAGAATGGCTTTCTTGGAGGCAACCCCTTCCATGACATTTTCCATCACGGTTTTGGATTGATCGAGCTGCGGCTCCTGCGGAAGATATCCACACGTTGCACCCTCGGCCAACCACGCTTCGCCAGAGAATTCCTTGTCCAGCCCGGCCATGATCCTGAGCACGGTGGATTTACCGGCACCATTGGGTCCCAATATGCCAATCTTGGCATCGGGATAGAAGGACAGATGAATATCTTCCAGAACCTTTTTCGAACCATAGGTCTTGGACAGACCTGCCATGTGATAGATGAACTGTCTCGCCATTAAGTTTTGCTCTTTTCTTGCGGTAATTTGGTTGGTCGCGGTGTAACGGTTGGACGAAAGGAATTCAAGCTCCAGCTTCTGGCAACGGAACCGGATATGGACAAGTTTTGCCAAATCGGATTGATTTGGCATTCAATGCCGAAAGCAGCAAATCTCAAGGATGGACAAACTCTTGTATTCCAGAACTTGGCTGAACAGCCCAACTGGTGCGCAACTAAACCTGTACTTCGCGCTAGCCAAAAACCCCCGTGCCGTTATTCAAATCAATCATGGCATGTCGGAACATGCAGCGCGATATGAGCAGTTTGCTGTGTTTTTGGCTGGACGTGGTTATCACGTGTACGCCCATGATCATCGTGGTCACGGACACACCACCGCACCAGATGCACTCCAAGGCATGTTTTCCAAACGGCACGGATGGCAAATTGTGCTGGAAGATGTGGACGCGGTTAACCGATATATTCGTAAAGAACATCCAACGCTTCCCGTGATTTGCTTTGGTCACTCGATGGGTTCAACCATAGCAATGAACTACACACTCGATCATCCAGGCCAGGTCGATGGCGCTGCTATCTGGAATGGCTCCATTCCGGGCTTTGGTCCTGCCGCACTGGCACTTCTATTGAAAATCGAACGCATGTTGAAGGGCTCTGATGTTCCAAGTCGCTGGGGTGACGCTTTGACATTCGAAAGCTGGAACCGGGAGTTCGACCCAAACGTGACCGGCTCAGATTGGCTATCTCGCGATTCTAAAGAGGTCAAAAAATACGTTGCAGACCCGCAATGCGGTTTCCCCATAACCTTAGGCGCATGGCTGGATCTTCTTGGGGGAATACAAAGAATGGCGGATCGCAAGAAGCTGACTGAGCTTCCCAGGACTCTTCCTTTTCATATCCTTGCAGGTAGTGCCGACCCCTGCTCATCACACGGCAAGGCTGCTACCATTCTTGCCAGACGATTGAAACGGGCAGGTTTGACCGATGTAACCAAAACCATATTTCCGGATACCCGCCACGAAAGCCTCCACGAGATCAACCGGGACGAGATCATGTCAAATTTCGCCGACTGGCTGGATGAGCGCTGGAGTTAGCGATCTTGGTACCCCTACCCCAGCACGCTTTTCACTGCATCCTGAATGCCCGCAGCCACGCTATCAGCTTCCTCTTTGGTCATGCAAAGTGGTGGTGATAGACCGAGCGTATCACTTTGTGGCATTGCCCGGACGATAATCTTGCTCCGCTCGACAAGTGCCGCCACAACCTGCGGCCCAATCTTGTCATTCGGATCAAAAAATGTTCGTGTATCCTTGTCCTTGACCAGTTCTACTGCGCATAACATTCCTTCGCCGCGAACCTCACCCACATTGGGATGGCCACCCAGCGCATCGGTCAATGCCTGCTTCAGGTACGGACCAAATTCGGCTGCATTGGACACCAGTTTGAGTTCATCCAGCAGTTTCAGATTGGCAACGCCAGCTGCAGCGGCAATCGGATGAGCAGAATAGGTCCAGCCATGGCCCATGGGTCCGTTTTCATCAGTTCCCTGCTCAAGCACCTTCCAGACCCGCTCGCTGATGATTGAACCGGAAAGCGGTGCATAAGCCGAAGTCAGTCCCTTGGCGATAGTCATGAAATCCGGCTTCAAACCGAAATGATCCGATCCGAACATCGAACCCAGGCGACCAAAACCGGTGACAACTTCGTCGACAATCAGCAAAATATCATGCTTGTTCAGCACGGCCTGAATAGCGTCCCAATAACCGGCAGGGGGCGGCACGATCCCGCCAGTTCCCATTACGGGTTCCCCGATGAAAGCAGCAATCGTATCAGCACCCTCGCGCTCAATCATTGCTTCCAGTTCGGCAACACAATAAACGACGAATTCCGCTTCACTCTGGTCAGTGTTTTCCCGACGAAAATAGTAGGCCGGTTCCGTATGGAAAAACTGCGGTAGTGGCAGGTCAAATTTCTTGTGAAACAGTTCCAGGCCGGTAAGCGATCCCGAAACGAGGCCAGAACCATGATAAGCCCGCTTGCGCGAAATGATCTTCTTCTTTTCGGGTCGACCAAGAATGTTGTTGTAGTACCAAACCATCTTCACATTGGTTTCATTTGCATCCGAACCAGACAGACCAAAATAGACCTTGCTCATATGGTTAGGCGCACGGTCGAGAACCATTTTGGAAAGGGTAATACTCGCTTCGGTACTGTGTCCGACATAAGCATGGTAATAAGCAAGCTCTCGGGCTTGATCGGCGATTGCCTCGGCAATTTCCTGGCGGCCATAACCCACATTCACGCAGAAGAGCCCGGCAAATGCATCAAGCAGTTTGTTGCCCTCGCGATCTTCCACATAACAGCCCTTGCCACCGGTCATGATACGGCTTGGAGCTTCACCGCGGGCAAATTGGGCAAGGTGGGTAGAAGGGTGAAAGAAGTTATCGCGATCCCACTGATCAAGTTGGTCATTTCTGAGCATTTCAGTTCCTCTTCAAGACAAATAGCGGAATGTTGTTTACAAGGCTGGGTCACCAACCGAAGACACAAGTTTGTTCATTGCGGAGTATCGCACAGGTTAAAAAAAATGTTCAGCTGAACTTCCATTATTGCACAGAAGAATCTTCTGTGGGCGAAATCCCTGATTCATTCACTCTGGCAACAAATCACCGAAGGGCGGCGCTCCGCTTGCCTTGACCGGTTTCGTTACGACATAAGTGAAATATCGTGCCAATCCAATTTTTTTGACGAGCATTTCGTCAATCAGCATTTGGTAGGATTCAATGTCCCTGGTTACAATTTGCAGTATATAGTCAAAGCCTCCGCCGAGAGCCCAACAAGAAACTATTTCACTGTAATCCAGGGCTGCTTTCTCGAATTTCTCAAACGCTTCGGCAGTATGGTCGTCTAGCTCCACTGTTACGAATACTGTAACGTGTGAACTCAATTTTTTAAGGTTGATTTGCGCACTATACCCTTCAATGACACCTGCTTTTTCCAGTCGTTTGACACGCTCCCAGCAGGGACTGGCCGAAAGTCCAATCCGTTCCGCCAATGCTGCATTTGAAATTCTTCCCTCTGTGGAAAGAACACGCAGGATTGCCAAATCACGATCATCAAGTTTGAGCATCAATGTTTTCCAGCTGGATTCATTTGCCGCTTGATCACGCCTGAACCCATAAAACCACCATCTATCGGCATAACCACCCCACTGACGTAAGCTGCCTCCCGACTGAGAAGAAACACCGCAACTGATGCCACTTCTTCGGGAGTGCCGTATCTGTTGACTGGAATTCGATCGCAATATGATTGGCGGGTTTCATCGTCATGCATTTTTTTGACAAGTTCGGTTTCAATTGCACCTGGCGCCATCGCATTAACGGTTATGCCAAGTTCTGCCAATTCAACCGCCATAACCCGCGTCATTGCATGCACACCTCCCTTGGTAGCGCCGTAGGCGGTCCGCCCGGTGCCTCCGCGTTCACCAGCAGCTGAACCCATCAACAATATTCGCCCGTAACCTTGTGGCGTCATGATTCTTGCCGCACCCTGAGCACACAAGAACGTACCGGTAAGGTTGATCGAGATCAGTTGGTTCCATTCTTCCAGTGACGTATCAAGAATGGTTCTTTCAATCCCTATCCCGGCACAATGGGCAATTCCGTACAGTTCACCACTAAACTCCAACGCTGAAGCAAACATGGCGTCCACATCAGATGGAATTGAAATATCGGCAGGAATTGCGATTGCCCTGTCACCAGCCGTGCCGCAAAGCTCTGCACCCATCGCCCTGGCCGCATCTGCATCGCGATCGACAATTACAACCCTTGCGTCCGCCTCCACCAGCTGACGGGCAATGGATTGTCCAATACCACTGGCGCCACCGGTAACGATTATTGTCTGATTGGTAAAATCCTGCATCGTTCTCCCCCGATTATCTGGGCACGTTGGTCAAGGCCAAGAGTTAATTACATCTATAAATGCTTTTCGATCCTGCAAATAGGGCAACCGACCTTGTGCAATCTGAACCTGATCCACTTCGATTTCTGCCACTATCAATTCTTGTCCGTTTCCAGCCGCTGCCATTACCTCACCCAGCGGGGCAACAATGCTGCTGCTACCCAAATAAGTGGTTCGGTTTTCTTCTCCCGCATGATTGGCGTACGCAACCCAAATCCCGTTTTCCAATGCCCTTGTGCGAATAACGTTTTCTGCAACCACCGCCCAGTTTTCATCAAGTGCGGTCGGGACAGCCACAAGGTGAGCTCCCATAACTGCCAATTGACGTACGGCTTCTGCAAATTCAACCTCGTAGCAAATCAGCAAGCCGATCTTTATGCCTTTGAAATCAACCAACTCCGGTCTGGCATCGCTTAAGGTGAAATACTCCGCCTCAAAAGACTCCGGTGCGTGTACACATTTGCGGTGATTGGCTGCTAGTGTGCCATCATCCAGAATGAAAGCGGCGGAATTATACAATACACCGTCTGTATACTCTGGATATCCAAAGATGATTGCTGTTGCGGTATCCAATGCAATTTTGCTGGCAAGCTGAAAATACAATCCGTCCGGTGGTTGAGCCAGGTCTCGCAACTGTTCACCAACATTGTAGCCAGATGCAAACAACTCCGGGCAAATGACCATATCCAGTTCGGCATCGGCAATTGCCTTGTGCAATTCATCGAACCGCATTTCGGGCGACAAATAAGCTCCTGCAGACTGAAAGATTCCAAGTTTCATGTGGCAATTTTCCTGCCAGTGCCAGAACTCAGGATTGCATCCAGTGCCAAAGTAGCAATTGCCGTGTCCTGGGCACCAGTTCCCGTCAGGTCACAGATGGTAACATCATTTTTGCTTCGACGGCCCTGCACCTTTCCAGAAATGATATCCCCGAGTTCTGCCGGATCACCGCGATCCCACAACCCTGCTTCCAATGCAGCTTCCAACTCTCCACTGGTCTTGCATTGGCTAACACGGTCAGCGACATAGCAATCACATTCTAACAGCGCCTTTGGATCAAGCTCACCTTTTCCGGTCTGGTCGGACCCCATAGCAGTGATATGCAATCTTGAATGAAGCCAGTCAGATTTCAAGATCGGTTCGCGCGACGGAGTTGTTGTAATGACCAATTGCGATTGTTCAACAAGTTTCGCGGGATTTGTTTCAACAACCACTTCTATCCCAAGTGAGTTTGAAAGGTCACCAGCACATGCCACTGCCTTTTCATCATCGCGACCCCAGACCAGTACTTTTGAAAATGATCGTACCAACCGCGCAGCTTCGACCTGTAATCTCGCCTGAACTCCAGTGCCCATTACTCCAACAGTATTTACGTCGTCAGGAGCCAGGTGTTTGGCCGCAACAGCGCCCGCTGCTGCTGTGCGGACATCAGTCAAATAACCATTATCCAGAAAGAGCGCATCCACCATCCCGGTCTTTGCGGAAAACAGGATCATCAATCCGTTGACGCTAGGCAGGCCAAGTTTGGGATTATCAAAAAAACCCGGACTAATCTTGATTGCAAATCCATCAAATCCCGGGATGTATGCTGTCTTCACGTCAACCTCGCCATTTACTTCGGCAAGTTCCATAGACAGGATTGGTGGCATAACTACATTGCCGGTTGCCAATGCCAAAAAGGCTTTCTCCACACAGTCAACTGCATCAAGGTTTAACCTGACAGCCTGCTTCAATTCCGATTCCGTGACGATTAAAATCTCATGAGCCATACGGCATACCGTCAATGACATAATCTCCAAGTTCAATCGACTGGCCGGTTACGATCCGGGTGAACATCTCCATATCCATATTCCTGCCGGTAATTATGGCGGCAACAGGACCCTCTAGTTTAGGCAACTTTCCGGACAGCGCTGCAGCTATCCCGACCACGCAAGCACCTTCCGCAATTATCCGGTCTTCATAGTACAGTGTCTGCATCGCCCGGTAGATCTCCTCTTCCGAAACCAGAATTGTATCATCCAGATATTTCCGACAAAGTGAAAACGAAAGCTTGTTGTCCAAGCCAATGCCTCCGCCAAGGCTGTCCGCAAGGCTTGGAAATTCCTCGACCTCAACAGGCTTTCCCGCTCTGATCGATTCATGCATGGCAGGACCTCGGTCCATGCTTATCCCAATCATACGAATATCAGGATTGATTGATTTTGCTGCAACCGCAATTCCTGCCGCGAGCCCTCCACCGGAAAGCGGAACCAATATTGTCTCGATGTCAGGCCTCGCCTCCAATATCTCCAACCCTATGGTTCCCTGCCCGGCAATGACATAAGGGTCATCAAACGGGGAAACCTCAACCAGTCCCTCCTCAGCTACCAATCGCTGACTTTCCACCAGTGCATCATCCTGGCTTTCACCTATAATCCGGACTTCCGCACCAAGCGCCTTGATGCCTTCAACTTTAGGCTTTGGAACCAGCGCCGACATGCAAATCACTGCACGCATGCCCCTTTGACGCGCTGCATAAGCCACGCCGCGACCGTGATTTCCGGTGGAGCAACAGGTGACACCCGCCACATCATCTGGAAGGTTCATGATAGCATTCATGGCGCCTCGCAACTTGAAGGCACCAATCGGTTGCATGTTCTCAAGCTTCAGCAAAAATTCCTGGCCGAATTTTTCCTGCATATACGGGGAAGGAACCAGCGGCGTGCGATCAGCAACCCCAGTGATCACCTTGCGAGCTTCAAGAATGTTGGAAAGAGAAAAAACCATTATGCTTCTTTCTCCTGCATCGCCATCAACCGTTTTTGATACCGACTCTGCACAACCTCGACGATAATCAGCACGATAAGAACGAAGTAGAAGGTAGATTTGGACATCGCTTCCACTGGGTATCCCAACAACTTGATGTGTGCGAGGTGGCCGCCCTCTGACACAAGCAGGATACCGACGATAAACAACACGAACAATCCCAACACTTCGTACATTCGATTCTTTTTGAGGAATTCCGCCACACTGTCCGCCATTACAATCATCAAGACACCGGAAACAATGATCGCAATTGCCATTACCATAAAGACATTTGTCAACGCGATTGCCGAGAGGATCGAATCAAACGAGAATACCAGGTTCATCAGCACAATCGCGGTTATGACAGATGCAACAGACTTTCTGTCGCCCTCTCCCTCATGCTCGATGTCTTTGATCGCCAACATGTGCATGATTTCTTTCAACGCTGTGTAGATGATAAATCCGCCGCCAAACAAAACAATCAACGAATGCCCACTGAAATCTCCCTCGGCAATTCCCTTAAGGCGGACTGCGAACAATGAATTCTGAAACAGTGAAATCGCCTGGGTGACCACAAAAAGAAGAATGATGCGAAGAACAATTGCCAAACCAATACCCAACTGCCGAACGCGTTTTTGATGCTCCGCCGGTGCACGCTTTGATTCAATTGCCACATATAAAAGATTGTCGAAACCCAGAACTGCCTGAAGCAGGATCAACATGGCGAGGGTCAGTAAATTGTCGAGGCTGAAAAGGTCCATCTTCGCATCCTTTGTTGTAAATGGAGCAACAATTGCTCCCGGTCAAAGCGCAAGCTTTACCGTTTACAACGATTAGCGCAAGGCCATGGTTATCAATGTGTTTAATTCCAGTCTGTAGGTACCAGATAACGAAATGTTTCGTTTACCACACTGTCCAAAAGAACCATTTTTGACTGTATTTTAGGCAAATTTAACTCAAATCCCCAGCCGAATTAACCGGATTATTAAGCTGCATTACATATTGTGCCCTGGAATTGTAAGGCGGTAAGGGGAATTTCCAGTGAGCACTAAACTCATCGTTATGGCAGGACTGACGCTCGTTTTTGGCGCTACAAGCTATTACGTAGGCGACCAGTATCTTGAAAGCCAGACACAAGCTCGTCTCAGTGAATTTGAAAGCAACAATGTTGGAGTTGAACTTTCCACTGTGGTTGTAGCGACCACCCAAATTCGCTTTGGCGAAACCTTGAACGAAGAAATGTTCAAGGAAGTCGAGTGGCCAAAGGATGCAAGGCCTGAAGGCAGTTACAGTACAATCAAGGAAGTTATGACGGACGCGGACCGTCGCGCTGTATCTACAATTGAACCGGGAGAACCGGTCCTTGCCGTTAAGCTGACCGGTGAAAATGGCCGGGCCGGCCTTGCTGGTATTATCGGCGAAGGTATGCGCGCTGTAACCATTCCTGTTGACACAGTGAATGGTGTTGGCGGTTTTGTTCAGCCTGGTGACCGGGTGGACATCCTTTTAACCCGCGAAGATTCCGAAACAGATGAAAAAAGCGCAAAGATCATAATGGAGAACGTTAAGGTTCTTTCAGTCGACCAGGACGCAAATACAAGAAGCAGCACTGCGAAAGTAGCAAAATCAGTAACGCTTGAGGCAGATGCATCCGGTGCACAGAGACTTGCATTGGCAAACAACGTGGGAAGGGTGTCACTTCTTCTACGCAGCGCCGGAGACGGAAGCGCTGGCGGTTCGGAAAGCCTTTCGGCAAATGATTTTGACCAGAAAAGATCACAAAACGGCGGACTCCTTTCCATATTCGGACCAAAGGAAAAGACAGAAAAATCTGTGCGTGTAGTTGCTGGAGATGAAGTAAATGAGTTTTCAGTTCGAATTGAAAAACTCGAAAACGAAGAAGAAATCAAAAACTAAAGGCGGTTGACCTGAACAGGTTGCCGGGGTGACGGAATGAGTATGGTAGGTTTGAAAATTCGCAAGGCGGTGGGAGCATTGTGTTTGGGTGTGGGCATGGTTACGGCGAGTGCCGCAACACCTCCACTGGGGCTGATACCCCAAGCCTATGCTGAAAGCGGTGTCATTCACCTTTCCTCTTCGACAAATACCAAAACAATCAAGGTTTCGAAGGGAAAGCCAAAAACAATCCGTACGGATGCATCTTTCTCTGAGATTGTTGTTGGAGATCCAGAAATTGCAGTTGTAAGCCCACTGACCGACCGTTCATTTTACGTGGTTGGATCGTCGTCAGGAGTAACCGGCATTGCTTTGTACAATGAACAGAGCGAGTTGGTTGGCATGCTTGATGTGGAAGTTGGTGCAAATACGCATCAGTTGAACAACGCATTGAAACAGGCACTCCCCGCTTCCAATGTTAAAGCGACCACTTCGAACGGAAGTGTGGTTCTGAGCGGCAAGGCAAAAAATTCAGTCGATGCGGCCAAAGCTCAAGCGATTGCAAAGAAATTTGACGAGGATCTTATCAACACCATGCAGGTTGAAGGTTCTCAACAGGTCAAGCTCGAAGTTCGTTTCATTGAGGCACAGCGCTCCATTGGCAAAGAGCTTGGAGTCAGTTTTGGTGGCGGTAAAACCAACGGGCGTTTGCTTGGCCAAACCGGTGGTCTTGGTTTGACCGGCTCCACCATCACAAATGCGTTGATCAGTGGCAGCACACCATTCGGACAGGTGCTTGGTAACCTGATCGCCGGTGGTGCTGATGTGGACGTATTAATCCAGGCACTCGAACGAAAAGGATTTGCCCGCCGCTTGGCAGAACCAAACCTGGTTGCATTATCAGGTGACGAAGCTTCATTTTTGGCAGGTGGAGAATTTCCAATTCCGGTTGCCCAGGATGAAGGTCAAATTACCATTGAATTCAAGGAGTTCGGCGTAAGTCTCGGGTTTCGCCCGACAGTGTTGAATAATGGTTTGATCAATTTGAACATTCAACCGGAAGTCAGCGCGATTGACACGACCAATTCAGTCAGCTTCGGCGATAGTGGTATTCAAATTCCAGGTCTCATTGTAAGGCGAGCCTCAACAACTGTAGAGCTGCGCGACGGACAGAGTTTTGTTATGGCCGGATTGCTTCAATCATCCGGTTTGTATGATGTGCGCAAATTTCCATGGCTCGGAGATATTCCGATCCTCGGCGCCCTGTTCCGTTCTAGTGCATATCGAAAAAACGAAACGGACCTCGTCATAATCGTAACACCACGGCTGGTGAAGCCGATCGCACCGGGAACAGAAATTGCAACACCACTGGATTCAACTGCACCTGCAAATGATGTTGACCTGTTTTTGAACGGCGATCTGGAAGTCAACCGCGCTCACCTTCGCAAGTTGGCTGACATGCGGACGGACGTACTGAAATCCGGCCACGTAATTGAGTTGGAGTAAGAAAAGTGAACAACAAAATACTTACAGGGATCATTCTGACTGCCTGCCTAGGCGCAACCGGTTGTCAGCAATACATCGAACGCAAAGAAGGCGTTACGAGTTTTGCAGGCAATTCACTTGCAGCAAACGAAGCCAACATGGTCGTGGACCCCTGGCCTCCGAATGTCGACAACACGGATATTCCAGCCAACGGTAAACGGATGACCGACGTGCACGGTAATTACCAGGATGCCAAGTCTCCAGTGGATGAAACACAACCAACAACTCTCGGCGCCCTGCTGGGTACACCGGTATCCCAATAAGGGCCCGACGGAAACCAGTTAACAACCGCGCTGAATGACCGCCGACATAGAAGAGCAAAAACCATGAGCGAAAAAAATTCATCCGAAAAAGCCAGAAACATTGTGCTGGTTTCAACAGACGGTGAACTGATCAACCTGGCGCGCGGTGCAATTGCATCCGGTGATAAGGAAACGCTGACAATCATACAAAAACCGATTGGGGAAGTGATTTCTTCGGTGCGCGATATGGATGCTCAAATTCTTGTTTTGGATATGGATGCGTCGGTGGTAGCTGAATTCGAGCATCTTCAGAAAATCAAGCGGATGGCGCCAAAAAACACCCCAATCATCGTCATTTCCCATGCATTCAGCCCGGCGGCAGCCAGAATTTTCATCCAGCTCAAGGTCGCAGATTTTCTGGTAAAGCCAGTACAAACTTCTGATCTGGTCCGGGCCTGCAACAATTCCGTGAAAGCCAACACCGAGGAAGCGCAAGTCGACCCTCAGTTTCTTTGCTTTATGCCGGCATCTGGCGGTGTCGGCACAACCACTGTTGCATTGGAAGCCGCTTCAATTCTCAACACGCATGGCCAGAAACTGGGTAGAAGCACCTGTGTAGTTGATCTGAACTTTCAGCACGGTTCCTGTGCAGAATATCTCGATATTGAACCGCGTTTTGATATCTCGGAGATCGAAAATGCACCGGAGCGCCTCGACCGCCAACTTCTGGATGTGATGCTGTCCAAGCATCAGAGCGGCCTTTCTGTTATCTCCGCACCAAATCAACCATCAGAAATGCGTACATTCAAGCCAGCACTGGTTGTGAGGTTGCTGGATTTGGTTTCGGCTTACTTTGACAATGTGGTTATCGATTTGCCGCGGATTTGGTTCCCTTGGACACAAACCGTGGTGGCGGGCTCGGATCGCCTCTTTTTGGTAGCGGACATGACAGTTCCATCAATCCGCCACTCAAAGCGATTGATTGAAGCAATTGAAGAAAAAATCGGCAAACAAAGCGCACCGCAAGTCATCGTAAATCGCATGGACATGCGGAACAACAATCCAGCTGGTCTCAATGCCAAGGATGTCGAAGATGCGTTGGAAGGGTATTTCGCGGGCGGAATTCCCAATAACTATGGACTGGTTCGTAGCGCTGTGGATCGGGGTATGACGTTGCAGGCAATTGAATCAAACAACAATGTGACTGAAGCCCTTTCCGGCATCATTCTTGAAAACGAAGAGCAAAATGAAATTCGGTCAATAAACGAAAAGGCCGGCGGATTGCTCAGCATCGGCAAACAACTATTCAAACGGAAAGCTGGTTAAGCCAGAGGATCAATAACCATGAATAACCGATTTTCCGCATTGCAAGAATTTGACGATGACTTCGATATTTTACCTGATGATGGTGAGGCTGCATCCGCCGTGGAAACAGACGGACCAATCGAACAAGCGACAAAATCTAAAGTAACCCCTCCCCCGGCACCAGAACCCATTGAAGGAAATTCGGCTGAAGAACCTGTATCCGCATCCAAACAAAAAATCATGGATGCCAAGGTTCTGTTGCATCGCAAGATGCTTGAAGAATTTAATCTGGTTGCACTGGAACAGTTGCCGCGCGACCAATTGGTTAGGGAAATTCACAAATTCGTTTCAGACCATGTGAAATCGGAACGTCTTCCGTTAAACAATGCTGAACTGGAAACATTTGTTGGAACCCTGGTTGATGAAATGACCGGTTTAGGTCCGCTTGAACCATTGATGCGCAACCCGGAAATCAGCGATATTTTGATCAACGGGCACAAGAACTGTTTCGCAGAAATCAGAGGCGTACTGCAACCGGTAAACATTCCTTTCAAGGATGAAAACCATCTATTGCGGGTCGTTCAGAAGATCGTTGCAAATGTGGGGCGCAGAATTGATGAATCCAATCCTATGTGTGACGCCCGTATGGCAGATGGCTCACGCTTCAACGCAGCCATTCGGCCAATTGCAATCGACGGTCCTCTCGTCTCAATTCGTAAATTTGCCGAAGACAAACTCAGTCTGGAAAAGCTGGTTGGCTTTAACGCAATTGCGCCCCAAATGGCCGAAGTTATGGAACAGGCTGTATTTGCGCGCATGACAACCCTCATTTCTGGCGGCACTGGTACCGGTAAAACTACAATGCTCAATGCATTGTCTGCATTCATTTCACCCAAGGAACGTGTACTGACAATTGAGGATGCAGCCGAATTGGCTCTGCAAATTCCCCATGTTGGGCGCATGGAAACACGCCCCGCGAACAACGAAGGTAACGGTGAAATCAAACAGCGCGATCTGGTGAAAAACGCCCTTCGCATGCGGCCAGACCGTGTAATTCTCGGTGAGGTTCGCGGCGAAGAATGCTTCGACATGCTTCAGGCGATGAATACCGGCCATGAAGGATCTATGGCTACCATTCACGCCAACACGGCCCGGGATGCCATTTCCAGGTTGGAACAAATGTTGGGCATGACCGGCATGCCGATGACTGTGCAATCCATACGAAGCCAAATCTCCGGCGCCATTCATTTGATTGTTCAACTAACCCGTCTTTCGGACGGACAGCGCAAGGTTACAAGCATCACCGAAGTCACCGGAATGGAAGGTGACATCATCCAGATGCAGGAGATATTTCGCTACAAACGCACCGGGATTACTGAAGATGGAAAAATTCAGGGTCACTTTGAAGCAACCGGGGTTCGCCCAAGATTTCTTGAAGAATTCCAGTCCATGGGTCTTTCAATTCCAGGCGATTACTTTGAACCAGGGGTTGAGTTGACATGAGCAATCAACATGACGGAGGTTTTTAATGTCTCCACTGGTCATACTATTGATTTTTTCTGTCTGCCTGGCCGCAATCGTAGTGGAATTGGGCTACGCTGTCTTTTCCCCGGCTGATGCAGCTCGCAAGCGGATAAATCGTCGTATGGGCGCTTCGGAGAATAAGAAGACAAACCAAAAGGATATCTTGATCCAGCTTCGCAAAGAGCGTGGTCTCGATAGTGAGGGTAAACTGTTACTTCCGCTGATCTGGCTTAACCGCTTGATCGTTCAGGCCGGAATAACTATTGGAATCAAGAAGTTAGCTATCTGTTACGTGCTTTATCTGGCATTTTCGACGCTCATCATATTGTTCCTGACTTTTACTCCAATTTACTGTGTGCTGGCGCTTCCGTTTACAGCCGTCGGCATTCCGCTATTCCTGTTAAGACGTCGCCGCAACAAGAAACTGGACGCTTTCGGCTTGCAACTGCCAGAGGCAATCGATCTGATTACCCGTGGATTGAAAGCGGGACATCCAGTTCCCGTGGCGGTAAACATGGTTGCGCGGGAAATGGCCGACCCGATAGGCACAGAATTTGGAATGGTATGTGATGAAGTCACCTACGGATCCGATTTGGTGACAGCGCTCAACAATCTTTACGACAGAGTCGGCAACACCGAGCTTCCGTTGTTGATAGCTTCAGTTTCCATCCAGGCCACTACCGGCGGAAATTTGCGTGAAATTCTGGAAGGTCTTTCCAGCGTTATTCGTGATCGAATGAAAATGAACCGCAAGGTTAGAGCAATTTCCGCTGAAGGGCGAATTTCAGCGATGATACTGTCTGGCCTTCCTGTTTTGCTGTTGGGTGCTCTCAAACTGTTTGCACCTGACTATTATGTTGGCATCTGGAATGAGGAGTTGACCTACTGGTTGGTTGGTATCCTGCTTATTTGGTTGGGCATCGGTAACGCAATGATCTTGAAAATGGTAAATCTGAAATTCTGATGGCTAGACTTTTTGAAATCATGGATCCTCTTCTTCTACTCGTATGTGCGGGCGGTTTGATGTTGTTCACGCTGTTGTTTTTCACCTATCAATCAATTACTGAAAAGAAATCGCGATCAGAGGTGAAAAAACGCCTTTCTACAAAGCGAGAATACAAATCGGCCGAAGAAAAAAACGATTCCGTAGTCACAGCCAAGTCTGATGACAAAAAGCTTTCCAAGAAAGTCGCAAAACGTGCAAACGAATTCTATGCAAGTTCTGATCCGAAATCTGTCCGTAAACTCCAGATGAAATTAATGAAAGCCGGATATCTTGATCCAGGAGCTGTCGGTAAATTCATTGCCGTCAGATTTGGTGTTGCCTTTCTGGCAGCGGCTTTCAGCATATTGCTGGTCCTCACAGCCATGGCAGAATCTGAACCGTCCAACAAGATCCTAACACTCCTGCTAATTACGACATGTGGTTACTTCATGCCAAATGTCTATCTTTGGCAAAGGACCTCAAAACTGGAAACACAAAACCGTAATGGCTTCCCCGATGTCATGGATCTCATGGTGGTTGCCGGCGAAGCTGGCCTGACCATGGAGGCATCTATTGAGCGGATTTCTCAGGAAATTGCGGGAACCTACCCTAACCTTAGCATGCAACTTAATATCGCAGCATTGGAAATGCGGGCAGGCAGGCCACTGGATCAGGCCCTTCGATCATTTGGAGAGCGTCTCAATCTGGACGAAGTTCAGGGTTTTGCCACGATGGTACAGCAATCCAAGGAACTGGGTACGAGTATATCTGACGCGCTTCGTGTTTACTCAGACGAAATGCGTCACAAACGCATGATGCGAGCTGAAGAAAAAGCCTATGCATTGCCAGCCAAGATGTCTATTCCGGTTACGGTGTTCATCATGCCGATAGTGATCGGCGTTGCCCTCATCCCCACTATCGTGCGCATAACCACCGGTAACTACTGATCCGTCGAATCCTGGTCGGTATAGCGCGAGTTCAGATGGTAAACAGTTTCTTCTTTTCTGGAAAAATTTTAACCAGTTTGCTCAGCTTTGTTTTAACGCCTTTGGTCTACAATCCTCATAACAACAATAAAAAGTCCTTGGGGGCATCAAATGTATTCTGGATTCAAGAACATCGCTGCTGCGTTGACCGTGACTATACTGATTACAGGTTGCAGCACGTCAGGCGTTTCCACCCATAGCAACTCGCTGGATCATAACGGTCGTGAATGGACTCACAGTTATGAAAGAGGCGAGCGTCGCATTCCAGGCTCCGACCATGTTAGCCGTCGGGGTGACAAATCAAGGAATTTAGTCGTTGCGGGTCAGGAACATTTTCGAAGTCAGAATTACGGCCTGGCGGAGGAAAATTTCCGTAAAGCTGTTGAAATGCGCTCTGACAATCCAACTGCCTGGTTGGGCCTCGCTGCATCGCTGGATCAACTGGGCCGGTTTGATTTTGCAGATCGCGCATATTCACAGGTGACACAACTCAAGCCAAATGATGCCCGAGTGTTGAACAATATCGGTTTTTCGTACCTGTTGCGTGGTGACTATCAAAAGTCTCGCAATTATTTGAACCGCGCCCAAACACTGGACCCATCATTGGAAGAAGTTGAGGGTAACATTCACTTGCTTGAGAAAGTAATGAGCAGCTAACTTTCAGGTCCCTGTTTAATACAATAAGACACAGTGAAACCGCTGGCGCCAATCCGTCAGCGGTTTAATCTTGATACGAGCGGAAATTCCAAGTGCTTTATTGCAGCCGCATCACACGATAGCGAAGACAGCTACTCTTCCCTGCATATTTCAATTCATCTACGCAAACTACAATGTCTTGTTCTGAACGATCCTGAAGATCGAACATCACCATCGGTGTTCCGTTGCGGCCATATCCATTAAATAGCGTACTTGGTACAGAATCACCGGATTGGTCCATAACCCGAACTCTAGCCTGGCCGTTGTTCAAGTCATTTGATGCAATCACTGCCGGAACCACAGCCTGATCAGCAAAGCTGGTAATGACGCCAACAAATGGTGCTTCCTGAACGGTCTGACCACCCACCTGCCCTGTAAACTGAACTTGCCCCGCTTGAGCACTTGCCGAGGCGAACATTAAGGTTGCCAAACAAGTCATGATAAATCTGAAAGAAGCTGGAAGTGAGCAATTTGAATTCATTTGTGCCATCCGCATTTGGAATTTGTTTACTAAAGAACAGCAAATTCCATGCCGAACGCATTGCTTCAAAGTGAGACAAATTTCAAAATCACGTCACCAGAAGCTCAAAGAAGAGGCTTTTCTTACAAGAACAGATGATTATTGATACTCCAGAATTTACTGGCAAGTTCTGACCCATATTGTTTACCGGTCGTTTACCAACTCCCTAAACGAATTTCTAAATATCGCTCTGTATAACTCTCCTCAGACTTGCAGGGGGCAAGTGATGGCGTCTTCATTGTGTGGGATTTTCATCAGTCAAAAAAATAATTCTCCCAAAAAAAGTCTGACAGGAAAAATGGCTCAAACAGTAGGAGTAAGGGCATGAATAAACTCGTTAAGCTAGCAGCTGCTGCAATGGTACTGGTACCGTTTCAAGCAAATGCACAGGTCGTCAATTTTGGCGGTTCTGTAACCAACACATGCACTGTAACGGTACTTTCTGGCGGTACGCTGGCACCGGATGCAGGCAACAACAACCTTTCATCAACACTGACTGGCGGTTCTGCTGGTACAGCAACTGTTGCAAGCACCGGACCAGACTTCACATTGTCTGTTGCTGCGACTTCATTTGCTGGTCCATCTGCTGCAGACAGCACTTCATCAACCTTTGACGTGACATCTGGTCCAAACTCAGGAACTGGTGTGACTTCGCTTGCACTGACTACCGCTGGTTCAAATGACGTTGATGTTGATTACTATGCATCATCTGCGGCTGGTTTCTCAACTGGCGCATACACATCACAGGCAACTTTGACCTGTTCCGAATAACACCGAAATTGGAGACGGTAAGAAAATGAACATGAAGACTAAAACAATTCTGGCACTTCTTACCGGCTCGCTTTCATTCGCGCTGTTGCCATCCGTGGCAACAGCCCAATCCATGTCACCGATGAAGGCAAAGGTCGACAGCTTTACAGACTCATTTGCCGTTCGCGTATATCCGGCAAACCCGTACGAACACAGAATTCGCATCGAGGTTAAAGTATACGACAAGGATTTTCGGCCGATTAAGGCTGTAGTTTCACCAGCGGAATTCACGCTGGGATCAAATTTCTCCCGCCCGGTCACTGTATTGGTGCCATTCGAAGGAGAAAATAACAGGAAGGTGCGGATCTGCACTGAAGCCATTCCATTCCCGGGACAAAAATCAACAATAAAGGCTCAGATATGTGGGAAATATTTAGGAACGAGGTTGCAGTAACGGTGTTGGTAGCAACGTTTACAGCGCTGATGGCAGGATCAGCCAGCGCTCAATCGATCGTTAATCAGAACATCTCCGGGTTTAACTTGCCCGGTGTCCAGTTACCTCAAGGCCATGACGAAGTTCGGGCCGCTGATGGCACAACTTGTCGCTCGGCGGTGTCCGGGTCAGGCGCTTATCTTGATGTAGGTGTAATCGGGAATCCCGATTCTTCAACATCAAATGACTTCTCTCATTACGGGCGAGTTGTAATTCCGCTTGGTAAAAGGGCTCAACGCCTGGATTGTACAAGGTTGTATGACCTCGAAGTTCAGAGACTGCAAATGGAATTGCGTTTAATGCAAATGGGTCTTGGTCGCGGTGTATCGGCACCAGTCGGAACTGCCGTTACCGGACAAGCAGACGAAGAATACGATGCGATTACCGAAAATAAGATTTCACCAGAAACACAGGATATCATCCAGACAGCTTCTGCAGCCAGCGGCGGCTGGGATGACGAAGGCTGGTCTACGGACGGAAAGAACGATTAAGTGATTAAGGGGCTCAACAAAAATGCAATTCAATTGGCTGCTCATCTTTGCACGAGCAGCCTTTTCGCATTCACAGTGTTTGTTGGATTTTCTGAATCTGCAGTCGCAATGAACAAGCATACTTGCCAAATATTGATTTCATCTCAGGGACAGTTGGGAACCCGTTTTGACGGAAAGGTTCTCGGATCTCGGGAACCAGGCGGATTGTCCGGATACGCGGACGTTTCAGCAACCAATAGTTCATACAGAATTGCACTGGACGGCCCCTATGGATTTAGCCAATCACCAAACGGCGGTGGAGACAATGTAATATATTCATCCAGCTTTTCCGGTTATGGCGCAACCAACTTCGCAGAAACTCCGGGTACTATTTCGGTGAAACTAAAAAGGGGTAACTCTCGAATAACCGTGGATGCCAAAGCGGAGAAGACATCCAATGTTTTTCCAGCCGGGTACTATGGTATGCAGGTAACGTTACGTTGTGAATAGTTGTGTGGGACAACGATGAAACATTTATATCAAATTGGAGTCAGCAATCGTTGGCATAATTCGCGAAATTTGCTTCGCGCAACTGCAGTTGGCTTGTCACTTACATTTGCAACCATTTTTGGAGTGTTTTCCAACCAGGCAAGCGCTCAGACTGTCAATTTCAGTGGAAACATAGCAGCACCCAACGCATGCATTATCGTAGTATTGAGCGATGGCACATTGGCACCAAATGCAGCTGGCACTCAATTGAGTTCGAAAAATCCTGGCGGCGTTGGAGGCACTGCCAACGTATTTTCCTTCACCAACTATCGGCTTTGGCTGGACCCACCCACATTCTTTACATTGATGCCACCAGGATTTGATGATTCCGGTGTTGCATTTTCAACTTTGTTTTCGGGAACAAGCATATTTCGCGGCAGAAATTTTACAGATCGCCGCGGCACCAGTCCAACGCGATTGAGAAGAGGATTCAGCATCACACGGATCACTGCAGATTTGATTGCGGATAATCCGTTTGCGTTTTCCACGGGTAATTACGCTTCATATGCAACGCTTCGATGTGAGTAATGATTTGGCGTTTAGCCGGGAAGTTTGACCTTCTCCAGTTGCTTCAACCAGACGAAAGTTCCGTTCGCAACCTGCTCCCGTACTACAATCCCGAATTTGGGTGAATACCAGATAAAATGCTTCATGCCGCGACCTGTATTCTTGGGAACTGGAAGCTGGATCTTCATGGTTTTCAGCATGTTTCCGGCAACTTTCAGTTTTTCCGGACCAACAACCTTGACGATACCGCCACCGGAAGTAGTTTTTCCGGTGCTGTAATCTTTAGTTTTCCAGTTCGTTACCCATTGATCCCCCGGCTTCATTGGGAAACGCAATCGCTCTTCCACCTTCGAAAAAACCAAGACCGGTTTTCCATTTTTGTCCTTGTGGCCGAGCATATTGGATGTCGTTACATCATAAAATGCTGTCGTTGAATTGCCGGTTTCTTCAATAGACTCCATTGCTATTGCTTTTTTGCCAGCAAATTCAACATCCTGTGCGCTGACACGCTGCACCAGTTTGGGTGGCAGGGAATTCCAGTTGTTTTTCCAGTAAAATACCGTACCGGCTTTAGGTGGACGATAATTACCAATGACTATCTTTGAAACAGTTTCTGAACCAGAAGATGCAAGCCCTGCAACTTGGGCATTGCCATCGTCAGGGCTTTCGGATGAACCGTTCCCGGTGTCTGATGACTTGGCAATTGAAGAGGTGACTTGACTAGATTCATGACGATCTTCTGGGCCACCAAAATTCACCTCATTACTTTGGCATCCAGCCAAAAAAGCAAGGCAAAACAAGAGCTTGAACTTGGCACAAAACATAATGCTAACTAACCGCGCAATAGAGGCGGTCCCCGATCCCGATTTTCGCTGACCAGCGTAAACATAGTATTAACCCGCAGCCAATGGCCCTCCCGTGGCGTCATCTCGGTTAACAAATGGTAAAAAAATAGCCGAGACCTTTTATGGTCGATTTAGCAATGTTTTAAAGAGAACTTGGTAGTTTCATCCCAAATTAAAGCTGACAAATAAATATGAGTTGGCAATGCATACGTATACTCAAGGGGTGCGTCAAATGTTTGGTAAGCTGAAGAACTTTCTATCGAATACAAGCGGTAACGTCGCTGTCACAACAGTCTTTGCAATGTTCCCGCTATTGGCATCAGTTGCAGTGACCGTCGACTATACACGCTATTCCATGCAGGTTTCATCCATTCAGGCCTCGCTGGATGCCGCCGGAGTCGCAGCCGGTCGCTTTGCGTCCACCGGTGCAGATGAACCGGCTATCAAGGCGTATGCAGAAACTTACTTCAAGGCCAACCTCGACAACAGCATCGATTACGCGGACATTACATTCGATCTGGATTTGATTGAGGGTGATGCAAGTGTTGATCCGATCATTCCGACTCGCATTCAGTTGTCGGGCGAGCTGGATTACGATCCGATCCTCGGCACTACGCCCTATTTTGAACTTTCCAACCTGGTCCACGAGGTTATTACAGAAATAACATTGGGTAACCGTACAGTTGAAGTTGCACTTGTGATGGATAATTCCGGTTCGATGGGTTCAAACAATCGTATTAACATCATGAAGACCGAGACCAAGAATTTGGTCGACAAGATTTTCAATGCTTCAACACTCTCCGATCTACCAGATCCGGTAAAATTCTCGGTTGTGCCTTTTGCTGGTACTGTGAACATCGGCCCAAACAATTGGAATCGACGATACATGGACCGCAACGGTTGGTCTTCTATCCATCATGAAAGCCTCGACTGGAATACCTACAGAACCACAAAAACCAAACGATGGCGCAAAACCGGCTTTCAGGTGGCAAAAGATGGTGGCGGTTGGGACTGGTTAACTCGAATGGATGTGTTCGAGATGCTGGATGTGGACTGGAAGGGATGTGTCGAAATGCGTCCCTGGCCGTACAACACAACCGATGATTTCGCATGGGTCCAGGGTGGATACAACACGGTTAACAATTCCCTTGATGCCAATGGCGATGGTGTAAGCGACGGTGTTGACGCCTTGTTTGTGCACTATTTTGCTCCGGACGAGCCAGATCGCAAATATGCCTACAAGTCTGGAAGCAGTACCAATCATCAAACTGATGATGATGGTTATGAGAACAGCTATCTTTATGATTTCCGTGATTACGATAAAAACAACCCAGGCTCGACATATCAGATATGGGAAAATATCGAAGTTGTGAATGCTGAACCAAATATAGCATACGACCAAAGCGGATCAACCAGGCAGATCAATCGCAGCAACTGGATGTTCAAATATCAGTCTCGTAAAAAGGATTCATATCCATACACCAGCACGTTTGATCAGGATGATGAAAGCAGTTGGTACGGTCCCAACTTTGGCTGTACAGTTGATCCGATTACGCCACTTACAACCACAAAATCCACAGTGGATTCTGCAATCAATGCAATGGATGCCAACGGCATAACCAACATTCAGCAGGGTTTGACCTGGGGGTGGCGGACCTTGAGCGACAATGAACCGTTCACTGAAGGTCGTGAGAACGATGACAAGGAAAACATGAAGTACATCGTGTTATTGACCGACGGCAACAACTTTTACGGCACTGATGGTGATAGCACACCAAACCAGACCGAATATGGTGCTTGGGGTTATGCGCGGACCAGCGCTCCCTACAATCCTATGTTCGAGGAAAAGGGAATTGAAGAAGATCACAACCGTTGGCTTGATGGACTTTCCGCAAGTGACCTGACTGATACAATTTACAGTGGAGCGTCTTTCGATACGACCCCTGAAAGCAACGGCGATTTCGAACTGATCATGAATGCCCATACCAACCAGTCATGCAACAACATCAAGAACGACGGTATTTCGATTTTTACCATCGCGTTTGATGTATCCAGCGGATCTTCAGTAAAGAACTTGCTGGAAGCCTGTTCAGGTTCCGGTGTGAAGGATGGCAAGAATGTTATCGCCAGCGGCATCTTCTACTACGATGTCAATGGTGGTCAGTTGGAGATGGCAATGAACCAGATCGCAGACCAGATCGCTCAGTTGCATATCTCCAAGTAACTACTGTCCCGTAGTTCAAGTAATTCGGGCCTGCCTTATGGGTGGGTCCGATTTCTATTTGGAGTGCGCGAAGCAAGGCCCACAGCGGTGACAACTACCAAACCGCCGATAATTTGCACCAGGGTGAGTTGCTCATCGAACAATATCCAGCTCAATATGGCTGCTGATACCGGAACCAGGAAGAACAAGGTTGCCGTGGACGCTGCACTTCCCTGACGAATGAGATGCATCAGCAACACAACAGCACCCAAAGAAAGAACAAAAATCAGCCAAACCATCGAAAGTACGAATTCCAGAGTGAAGTAAACTTCTCCGCTTTCGAGAATCCAGGCTACCAACGCAACCGGGATCAATGCACCGATATATTGACCTGTCGTTGATGCCGGTAGAGCAAGGTCTTGGACAAAGCGCTTTTGGTAAACCGCACCAAGACTGATCGCCGCAACAGAAATCGCGGATATCATTAGAGTGAATGAATTAATGCCAGGCAGTGAAGGCTCAGGCAATCCACTTGGAAAAAGTACCAGGTAGACTCCGGCAAGTGCCAGCAAAAACCAAAACATTTTTCTGACAGGTAACCGCTCTCGCAGCAGTATCCATGCAAACAGGGCAGTCGCAAATGGTTGGAGCGAGACAATCAGGGCTGAAATGCCGGCAGGCATGCCAAGATCAATTACAAAAAACACGCCACCCAGATAAATACCGTGCACGAAAAAACCGGATACAATTGAATGCAGGAATTGCCGGTTTCGCCAATCGCTTTTCAGGACAAGTATGATGATTGGAAATAGAATGGCCAATGTTATGGCAAACCGTATCGAAAGAAATGTGAATGGATCTGCATGACGTGTGCCATACTTTGCGCCAATAAAACCGGTTGACCACAAGAACACGAACAACGCAGGTGCTAAGCGGGTTAATAAACCTGGATTGATGGATTTGCTTTGCACGCTTTGAGCCGGGAATTCTGTAAGAACGGAGTAATCTGGTTATCATTTGGCCATACGGCGTTCTATGTCACCTAAATGCCGCATTGGAAAGCCCTTACAGATGTTCCAATGTTTTATGAGGAAACTGCACTACGGCAAAGAATTGCACATTTGAATTTTGCGGAAACCGAATGCTCGAAGATTACAAGATCAAGGCAATTGATGTAGCCCTGCTCTCACGGGTAAATCATCAAATCGATATCAAGACAAAGCCCCCCGGCTCCCTGGGGCAGATTGAGAAATTGGCGCTCCAGATGGCCGGTGCGCAATCAAGCGAAAATCCATCGGCAGACCCTGCAAGATTACTCCTTTTCGCAGGCGATCATGGACTGGTTGAAGAAGGTGTGTCCGCCTGGCCGAGCGAAGTAACCGCACAAATGGTGCTGAACTTCCTTGCCGGCGGTGCGGCGGCTAATGTTTTCGCCCGCACCAACGGCATTGACATTTCGATTGTCGATGCAGGTGTTGCGGGTGAATTGCCAGACCATCCGGATTTGCTGCGTGCTGGAATTCGCAAAGGTACCCGCAATGCCATGCATGAAGATGCACTCACCGCTGAGGAAGCAAGTTCTGCATTGAATTTTGGCGCAGAGCTTGCCGCAAAAGCAGTGGCAGATGGAACCAAGACCATCGCTCTTGGTGAAATGGGAATTGGCAACACATCCAGTGCCACACTGCTGGTTCACGCAATTGATGGTTTACCAATTGATACCCTTACAGGCCCTGGAGCCGGGCTGGATGCTGAGGGAGTTTCTCGAAAGGCGGGAATCCTCAAGAAGGTTGCATCGAGACGGCCCGGCAAGCTTCACCCTCAAGACGCGCTTGCTGCCTATGGTGGTTTGGAGATTGCAGCAATGGTTGGCGCACTTATTGGCGCCGCCTCAGCAGGTGTGATCGTACTGGTAGATGGCTTCATAGCATCTGCAGCAGCCATGGTTGGTATCCGTGCGCGCCCCGAAGTACTGCCCTACACCGTCTTCGCCCATCGCTCAAAAGAACCTGGTCATAGGCTGATTATTGATGCACTTGGCATAGAACCGCTCATTGATCTTGAACTTCGATTGGGCGAAGGTTCCGGTGCATTGCTGGCGTTTCCGCTCCTGCGCAATGCCTGCGCCATGCTGAATGAAATGGCGACCTTTGAAAGTGCCGGTGTATCCGATAAAACCGGATGAGCGAAAAACACACCGGGATAAACATGGAAAACTTTAGGTCACAGCTTGCAACCGTAGTCGGGTTTTTTACGCGCTTTCCCCTTCCGCGCTCATGGATTGACAGTCAGGGCAGTTCAACCCTTTCTTCCGCCGCCAGCACATTTCCCTTGGCTGGCCTGATCGTAGCAGTCATCCCGGCCGTCATTTGGTTTATATCAGCGCAGTTTCTACCTTCCCTTGTGGCTGCTGGGCTCGCCATCACCTCTGGCCTGGTGGCAACCGGTGCTCTTCATGAAGACGGGCTTGCGGATTGCGCCGACGGTTTTGGTGCAACCAGTGACCGCAAAAAAATTCTGGAGATCATGCGCGACAGCCAGATCGGAACTTTTGGGGGCTTGGCGCTGATTGCAAGTGTTGGATTGCGTTGGGCCGCACTTGCAAGTTTTACGGCATCGACGGGATTTTTCGCGCTTCTGATATGTCACTCTGGCGCACGCTCGACGATCCTGTTGGCAATGCAGTTTTCCCGATACACCCGACCAGAAGGATTGGGAAATTCCGTCGAAGGTGAAATGCCAAAGCATGCACTATCGATTGCCTTTTCAGTTGCAACTGCAATTGCTGTATTCCTTGGTGGAATACCGGGGCTCATTGCACTCGTTGCCGGTGCCATCGCCGCTTGGCTTATGCTAAAATTGCAAAACTTTAGGCTTGGCGGCTACACTGGCGATGGACTGGGTGCCATGGAGCAGGTTGCAGAAATAACCATTCTCATAGTCTTGGCAGGTTTTTGGACATGATTTTTCTGCGTCATCCAACACCAGATGTGGAGCCCGGCATTTGCTATGGAAGACTGGACATTGGAATTGCGGAAATCGGGCACAATCAAATACTCAAAGCGCTTGAATCCACCCCTCCAGTAAAGAGAATTATTGCCAGCCCCGCAAAACGCTGCCGTAAACTCGCAGAAGAACTCTCTTCCCTGCATAAGGTGGAATTACATTTTGATGAGCGCTTTTGGGAAATGCACATGGGCGAGTGGGAGGGTATTGCGTGGAAGGATATTGATCGCACTATTAGTGAGGCCTGGCTGAATGATCCGATGAATATTCCAACCCCCGGTGGTGAAAATTTTCTCGATGTACAAAAAAGAGTTTTGGAGGCTCTGGAACATGCAGATCCGGAAACGGCAATTGTTTGTCATGCAGGTCCAATCCGCGCTGCTCAAATGGCTTGGTTAGGCATGACGTTTGAAGAAGTATTTGCGCAAATACCTCCTTTTGCAGAGGCAATCAGAATTTTTCCCCCAGACTGCAGTTGAAGTGGGAATTTATTGGGTGATCCACCCTGATTCATTCCTGATTACCTGTAGGATCGAACTATGATGATACCAATCGCAATTTAGTCGCCTGAATGTTCAGTAACACCAAAATCAAATTCTAAATGAATGCAAGAATGCCAATGATCACCCAACCTGCAAAGCAACTGGCAGAAAAAATTTTAAGGGTTTTTGAAATATCTGAAACTTCAAGTTTACGCTTTCCTGCCGCATTAATGAAAGCCTGATCAACCGTTTCATTTGCATACTGACGCGGACCGCCAAGTGCGATGTTCGCGCCCCCGGCCATAGCTGATTCAGGCCAACCCGCGTTGGGTGAGCGATGAAGGCCGGCATCTCGAAGGGTAACGCTGACTGAATTCCGCATTGCTTTGAGACCATTGATTACTCCAGACCCGGCAGCAATCAAAAACACAGAAATGCGCGCAGGCAGCCAGTTTGCAAGATCATCAATTATTGCCGTTGTTCGGCCAAAGTGAAGGTATTTCTCGTTTTTGTACGCAATCATGGAGTCCGCAGTGTTTATTATCTTGTAAGCAAACAAACCCGGCAATCCAAACACTGCATACCAAAAGGCCGGGGCCACCACGCCATCGGAGAAATTTTCTGCCAGGCTTTCAATTGCAGCGCGGCAAACCCCGGTCTTGTCGAGAAAATTTGGATCACGTCCAACTATCAAAGCAACAGCCTTTCGACCTTCCTTCAAACCGCCTGATTGCAACGCGCTTTGAATTGCTTCCACATGATCATACAGGCTGCGTTGTGCGATAAAGACAAACACAATCACAGCCTCAAGGGCAATTCCGATTGCGCCAATTTTTTGCAGAAAAATTTGCAAAACCAAAGCAAAGCCGAGCGAAGCAATTATCAATATTGCAATCGCGATCGATCCCTTCTTGATTTTTTCATCATCTGTATCACTTTGAATGTTTAACCGGTCATCTGCCAACGTAACCGCCTTGCCAATCAAGACAACTGGGTGTGGGATGCGGTTCCACACCAGCTTCGGCTCGCCCAAAAACCAGTCCATGATTAATGCAGCAAACAATATGAACAACGTGTATTCCATGTCAGGTTCCTGTGGCCCACTTTAAGGCATTCGCCAATCGCGACATGGACGCGTCATCCGGGCAAAGACCATAGCGCAATCGGTCTGGCCGGTCAGGAAAGTCCCGAACCAGAATTTGTTCCGCCAAAAGTTTCCTGTGAATTTCCGGCGCCCGTTCGTGGCTGGTCTCAATGAAAAGCGTTGCGTTACCGCATATCGCCAAGCCACAGTCTTCCAAGACACTGGCTTGCCTTTTGCTGACCGCATGTAATCTTTCCCGTGTGCTGCCAATCCATTGATCGTTTTGCAATGCGTGTCGCCCAATTTCCAGCGCTGAGCCAGATACGGCCCAAGGTCCAATTTTCGAATGCAATTGGTTTGCGATCTCATGATTTCCAATTGCAAAACCCAGTCGCACTCCAGCCAGTCCGAAAAACTTGCCAAACGACCGCAACACAATTGCATTATCTGGCAGAGATGGAACAAGGCTCAGCTCAGGCGTTACATCACAAAACGCCTCATCAACAACCAACACTCCACCTCGCTCATTTAGTTGTTTTGCCAAACCGCGCAGCTCTTCAGGTTCATGATGACGGCAATCGGGGTTGTTTGGATTGCCAATGACCACAATATCCGATTTGTCTGATACAGCAGCGGGTTCCCCAATCTCCCGAACCTGCCTGCCTTCCATTCTCCAGCAGTGTGCATGTTCGCCATAGGTTGGTGAAATGATTTCAACAATTACACCTTCCAAAACACTCGGCAGCAGTTGAATGAGAGCCTGTGTGCCGTTGGCAGCAACAATTGAGTGTTCATCTCTCAATTGATAGTAGGTTCGTGCTACATTGAGCAGGGCTTTTTCTGCCGCCTCCCCCGGTAATCGAGTGAAGCATTCAGGGCTAAAATCACCAACTGGCCACGGCCAGGGGTTTATCCCGGTTGAAAGATCAAGCCACTCCCCGACTCGGCCACCGAACTCAGCTATGGCTGCATCCAGCCTGCCGCCATGAACAATCCCGTTCATGTGTGAACCTGGTCAATAACGTGCATGTATGATCCCATCACATTGCCTTGGCGCAAACCGGCTGATCCCATATCCTGTCCAAGTGCATCCCGCACGAAAAACAAAGCATTACCTTCTTCCCTAACCGCACTGGTATAGTGAAATTCATGCCCGCGCAGCTTTCTACCCAGCGGAAAATCCACTGTTTCAATCTGCCTGTATCCCAAATGTAATTTGCGTTGTTGAAAGCTGGTCTCAAGTCGCAATAAACCGCTCATTTGGTGAGCGCTTCCTTCTGCATCAATTATACTGTCTCCCATAACCATATAGCCGCCGCACTCGCCATAAATTGTTGCGCCGTTGTTTCGAAGTAACCTCAATCCTTCATGAAACTCCTTTGCTGTAGCCAGTTTTTCCCCATGCAATTCCGGGTATCCGCCGGGCAGAAAAACAGCATCGCATGACGGATCCGGAGCTTCATTTGCCAACGGCGAAAAAAACGATAGATGAGCCCCGGCGTAACGCCAGTCCTCCAGCATATGTGGGTAAACGAAAGAAAAAGCTTTATCCGAGGCGACAGCAATTCGACTTCCCAATGGCGGCAAACATTGTCGATCGCCCGCTCCTGTTTTCATGTCTGCAAACAATTGCAACAATTGTTCCATGTCGAGGGATCCGGCAATTGTATCAGCAGCGTTCGCCACAAATTCTTCAATCTCGCCAATTTCACCTGCCTGAACCAGCCCAAGATGGCGCACGGGTAACTCAAGGGAAGCATCGCGCACAACTGCACCCAACACTGGAATTCCAACAGCATCCAGCGCTGAACGCAGCATGGCCTCATGCCGGGGGCTTCCCACCTTGTTGAGAATGACACCGGCGACATTTACTTTGGGATCATGGTCCCGGAAACCCCGCATCAGCGCTCCGATGGAATGAGACTGTTTGGCTGCATCGACAATCAAGACGACTGGTACATCAAGGGTCTTCGCAAGTTCAGCCGCCGATGCCGAACCATCCGCAGCACCATCAAACAGACCCATCATTGCTTCAATCAAAAGATGGCTACCTGTTTGGTTTGCAGCCAATACTTGCAATCGATCTTTGTTCATGGCCCAGGGGTCGAGATTTACAGATGTCGAACCGCAAGCGACTTCATGAAACCGCGGGTCAATATAATCTGGTCCCGCTTTTGCAGCTGATATGGCAACGCCGCGATCACGCAATATCCGCAGCAAAGCCAGTTGCAACAGTGTTTTTCCGCTTCCCGATGTAGGCGCAGCAAGCATCAAGGCTGATTTTCCGGCGATATCAATCATCGCGAAACTTTGCTCAACCACTCAAGTTGGTTGCGGAGATTTACCGCCTTGCCAACCACAACGATTGCTGGAGGTTCAATGCCGCTGCTTTCCAGGTCCGTCAGCGACTCACCCAAGGTTGTTACAAGCACGCGCTGATTGGGGGTAGTCGCTTCACAAACAAATGCGACCGGTTCATCTTCTCCCCTGCCATGTTCGAGTAATTTTCCCCGAATGTTGGACCAGTGTTTCATCGCCATATACATCACGATAACCGGCGAACCATTCGACACGCATTTCCATTTGACCGCACTTGGCACGACACCATTGGCATCATGTCCGGTCAAAAACGTAACGGAATGATTGATGTCACGGTGGGTTACCGGGATACCCGCATAGGCAAGTCCGCCAATACCTGCTGATATGCCCGGAATAATTCGAAACGGAATGTTGTTTTCTGAAAGCGCTAGCGCTTCTTCACCGCCCCGGCCGAATACAAAAGGATCTCCGCCCTTCAGCCGCAGGACACGCTTGTTCTGCCGGGCAAACTCCACCAACTTCAATGTAATGTCCTTCTGTTTTGGAGAAGGCTTCCCTCCACGTTTGCCAGCAAAATGAAGTTCAACAGATTCCGAGGCAAGACCCAGAATTTCATCATTGACCAGAGCATCATAGACGATAATTTCCGCCTGCTTGATGGCATTCATACCGTGCAGGGTCAAAAGCCCGGGATCACCCGGACCGGCACCCACCAACCAGACGTGGCCCGGTTCAAACACAGGCAGCTGTTTCATGAAGTCGCTCATGCAACCCACTCACCAGAAACTGCAAAATTCAACTTTCGTGGCCGATAGCCATCACCTATAACCGCTGCATGAGCAAGGTTGCGAGAGAAAAGAAACCAGAAGGACAATTGCGTCGGGGGTGGACGACCGGTGCTTGTGCTACTGCGGGTACAAAGGCAGCTCTGACCGCATTGCTTGAAGGAAGTTTTCCCGATCCTGTGTCGATTACTTTGCCCAAAGGCGAAACACCTGCCTTCGCTCTTACGCATGAAAAAATCGACGATGTGTTTGCCGAGGCCGGCATAGTTAAGGATGCCGGCGATGATCCCGACGTGACCCATGGTGCCACCATCATCGCAAAAATCAGTCGTGGCAAAGCTGGAAACGGCATCCGCTTTCATGCTGGAAGCGGTGTCGGCTCCGTCACCAAAACCGGATTGCCGATCGCCGTTGGTGAGGCTGCGATCAATCCCGTTCCCCGGCAAATGATGACCCAGGAAGTTGAAGCGCTTTGCTCGCAGCACAAGATTCCTGCAGATTTCAACATCACCATATCTGTCCCCGGCGGAGAAAAACTGGCGGAGAACACCTGGAACCCGCGCCTTGGTATTGTCGGAGGTATTTCGATACTCGGCACCACCGGCATTGTTCATCCCTTCTCCTGCTCGGCCTGGATACACTCCATTCACCGGGGAATTGATGTCAGCCGCGCCGCTGGTGAGACCCATGTACTTGCCGCCACCGGTTCCACTTCGGAAACCGCTGCCTGCGCGTTCTACAATTTTCCGGACCACGCCATGCTCGACATGGGAGACTTTGTCGGTGGGTTGCTCAAATATCTTCGCAATCATCCGATTGACCGGATTACCCTTGCAGGTGGTTTCGGAAAATTCTCCAAACTTGCTCAAGGTGCCCTCGACCTTCACTCCGGACGCAGCCAGGTCAATTTCGACTGGATGGCAGATGAGGCGATTAAATGCGGCTTGAATCAATCTCTGAGGTCGTCGATTCAAAATGCCAACACCGCACTGGAAGTGCTTGAAATAATGGACGAAAGAAAAAACAAATTTTCCCAACACATTGCCAACAAGGCTCAAGCAACCGCACTTGAAGTTTTGCGTGACGCAACCGTTGAAGTGGAGGTGATGGTCTTCGCACGCGATGGAACGCTCCTTGCACGCACAGGTTGGTTGAGTGCCAATGTCTGAGAATATTCTGATTTTGGGGGGTACTCGCGAAGCATCTGAACTCGCTTCCAGACTGGTCGAGTACGGACACACCGTTACCACTTCTTTCGCCGGAAGAACAAAATCCCCTGCCCCGGTTGCAGGAAAAACCCGTTTGGGTGGATTCGGCGGAAAGTCTGGGCTCGCCCAATTTCTCGAGTTGGAAAAAGTTACCTTGCTGGTCGATGCAACGCATCCGTTCGCATCCCGGATTTCTGAAAATGCCAAAACTGCTTGCGACGAAAAAACTGTTCCCAGGCTGACTCTCTCACGACCCGCATGGACACAATCAGATGGTGACCGATGGACTTTGGTCTCGAATGAGAATGAAGCCGCAGATGCCCTTCCCAATAACGCTACCTGCTTTCTGGCGCTCGGTAGCCAACATTTAGCTGCATTCGAAAAGCGTGACGAAGTGCATTTCATTTTGCGCATGGTGGATAAGCCAGATACCCCAATCCCCTTCAAACAATATGAGTTACTTACAGGCACGCCATCATTGTCCGTAAACGAAGAGCAGATGATATTGTCAGAACATGGCGTAACGCACATCGTCTGTCGAAATTCCGGTGGCAAGGGAGCCTTTGCAAAACTGGTCGCGGCGCGCAATCTCTCATTGCCGGTCATAATGATCGACCGACCTGTGCTGCCGACCGGCGAAACATTTGCGAGTATTGATGCGCTGCTTGCGGCCATCGACTAGGCACTCACTTTCTTCTTGCCTTTGTTCCTGAGCACGTGGGCATATTCCTCATTGTACAAATCGGAATCGCGAAATTGCACATCACCAAACACCTGCCCAACCATGATCAATGCAGTCCGGGTAATCTTGGCCGCACGTACCGCATCTTTCATTTCTGCAAGTGTGGTGCGGATATACAATTCATCCGGCCACGTCGCGCGATACGCAATCACCACAGGACAATCTGCCCCGTAGTAGGGTTCCAGAGTTTCCCGCACATGGACGAGATTTCTAATCGATAAATGGATAGCCAAAGTTGCCCGTGATTTTCCCAACACTTCCAGCGTCTCGTGTTCGGGCATCGATGAAGCCTTCATACCGGTGCGCGTGACTATGATTGTTTGAGCAATTTCAGGAAGAGTCAATTCAGTCTTGAGCTTTGCTGCAACTCCTGCAAATGCCGGAACACCAGGCACGACCTCATAATCAATACCTAGCGTATCCAACCGCCGCATTTGTTCGGCGGTTGCACCGTAAATCGACGGGTCACCGGAATGAACCCGCGCAACGTCTTCGCCCTTTTCGTGCGCCTGTTTGATATCCTCGATGATCTGGTCAAGATGCATCGGTGCGGTGTCCTTTACCAGCGCATCTTCAGGTGCCGCTGCCACGGTTTCTTCCGGCACCAATGAACCGGCAAAAAGGCAAACCGGGCAGCGCTTGATTAGTTCAAGTCCGCGAACCGTGATGAGATCAGGCGCGCCCGGCCCTGCTCCAATAAAATAAACCGTCATTCCGCTGCCTCACTTCTGATTTTGGTGCCATCTTTCGCCGCATAGCCTCGCGGCGTGTAGACCCAGTTCTTGCCGTCACCTGTCTTGACAGTCCGTGTCTCGGAAGAGCCGACGACAACAACCGTCAACATGTCCACATCATCCACCAGCAATTCACAAAGTGGAACAACGCGAACATTTTCTTCCGGCCTGCCAAGATTGGTTGCCAGAATTACCGGCGTATCGTCCGGGCGATGCTGCAACAAAACCTCTTTTGCATGGGCAAGTTGCGTGCGACGACGCATCGATACAGGATTATAAAAGGCAATCACAAAGTCACCTTCAGCGGCGGCTTTGATGCGCATCTGAATTGCTTCCCATGGAGTAAGCAGGTCGGAAAGGGAAATGGTGCAAAAGTCATGACCCAGAGGAGCGCCTGCCCGTGCTGCCGCTGCCTGAAGCGCAGAAATTCCAGGAGAAACGGCGATGTCTATCCGTTGGGCTGCATCCGATAATCCACCATTCGCAAGCAGTTCAAACACCAGCGTCGCCATTGCATAAATGCCGGCATCACCTGAACAAACGAGCGCCACATCCTTGCCCGCACCGGCCAGTTCCATCGCATGGCGTACCCGATCTTCTTCCTTACCAAGATCAAAGTCATGTCGCGTCTTTCCATCTGAAATTTCCGAAATCAAATCGAGGTAAAGCGAATATCCAACCAAATCGGTAGATGCCCCAATCATTCGGGTCACTTCAGGAGAGCGCCAGCCTTCCTGCCCCGGTCCAATGCCAACAACAAACAATTGTCCACGATCGCGGCCGAGAGTTCTCACATCTACGGGATGCAAAGCCTTGGCAATAGCGGCGGTCGCGCGTTTGGATTTGATCTTCGGAAGCACCAATTCACCGTCACTTCCTACAGATGCCAAAGCTGCGCCTTCTGCAACGCCATGACATCCGGTTTCCGCGAACACCACATCGGATGGGTTGGCGAGGCGTGGCGCTTCAATCTCAAGTGTTGCCGCGACATAAAAGCGGGCAGGAACACTAAGTTTGGCTGCAACCGCGTGAAGCGCTGCTTCGTCAGCCTTGAGGTCGATAGATGTCACAGCGGATATTGATTGCGGCGCTACTCCAGCTTCATTAATGGCTTGATTTGCCAGCGCCATGACTTCATCAACTTCTGCCCCCCTTTCACAACCGATACCAATCACATGGTTTTTTGGGTGATAGACCAGCTCCAACTTATCGGCCTCATGACGGCGGTCAGTAGCGCTCAGCACCACATCACCATCATCATCAATCGGTAGTTTGCTCCCCGTCAACCATTCGGCATCGGCAAGGCAGTTTCCCTGTAAACGAACTTCCTTACCCGCCACCAGTTCCGCCATTACCTCCTTTGCATTCTCCGGATTGGCAAGAACCCATCCGGCGGGCGGTTCATCCAGCGCAATTCCAAATTTCAGATCGCCTGCAGTAGTTACCGCAGCGTGCGATCCCAATGCATCAGCTATCGTGCGTGCCAGCGCATTTGCGCCATGGTGTCCGCCGAGAAGTGGAACTACACTTGAACCGTCTTCGGAAATAGCAATTACTGGCGGCTCAGATTGCTTGTCTTTAAGCAGAGGCGCCAGCAGGCGGATGAGAGCACCACTCGCCATCACCGCAACAATAACATCCCCATTTTTGAAACACGCCTGTACATGCGTTTTCACATCATCAAAGGTATTGTCAGCCTTTGATACCCGGGAAGCATATCCGTCAATCTGCCCTCCGATAATTGATGCGACATTTTTCGCAATCTCAGAGCCACTTTCAGACAATACAATTACGCGTGGCTTGCTCATGCCAAATCCTCCACCGGCAACATCTCTACCGGCATTTCAAGTTTCTTGATCCACGATTCTGAACCCTTGTAGATCAGGATCATGGAAAAATACGGTGCCTTTTCTTCGGTTACTTCTGCCAAAGGCATCACCTGTTGATTTTCAAGGGTTACCCGCTCCAGATAGCCAGCGCGATCCAGCAAACCGGCCTGCTCAATCAGGTTGCGCAGACGAGAAAAATGCCGCCCAATCTTGATGAAAGCAAGCGCATTGCCGGAGTTCAGGAGCTCCTGAATTACTTTATCACTGCACGGAGCTGGTACGATTGTCAGCAGATCATTGCGCGCCGCCAAGGGTCGCTTTAGTGCAGCAGCAGAAGCCATTAGCGAGGAAACACCCGGCACGATTTCACAATCAAACTCATCCGCCAGCCGTTCAAACAGATACATGAAAGAACCATAGAAAAACGGATCCCCTTCACACAAAACTGCCACATCCTTGCCGGATGCAAGGTGCATGGAAATTTCAGCCGCAGCTTCATCATAAACCTGCGCCGCAGGAAAACGCTCCACACGCATTGGAATAACGATGGGAATTTCAACTTTCTGCGAACCCAGATGAGTTTCAACAATTGAGCGGGCAAAACTCGGCCCGTCGTCTGGTGCCGGATAAGCAATTACCTCGCATTCATTAATCAACCGGTGCGCTTTAAGCGTAAGTAGTTCCGGGTCACCCGGTCCAACACCAATGCCGTAAAGCGTTCCAATCATTCGTTGGCTCCTTTAGTAACCACCCATTGGGTTACCGGCATTGCCGGCTTCCACCCCGAGAACCCGCCAACCGGCTCAGCATGTTGGGTAACAATCCGTGTAAGATCACCACCATGGATTTTCTTGAGAGCTGCTAGTTTTGCTTCCCCTTCCAGGGTTACACAATTTGCCACCAACCGGCCGCTTGGTTTCAAAGCCTGCCAGCAGGTATCGAATAAGCCATCATTGGTCATGCCACCGCCGATGAAGACGGCATCGGGTGCTTCAAGGCTCTTGAGCGCTTCGGGTGCCGATCCTTTCACAATCCAGATTTTCTCGGTCCCAAGCATCACCGCATTTTCTTCAATCATCGCAAGGCGATCGATACTCTTTTCTATCGCTATGGCCCGCGCTCCCCGGCTACTCCGCATCCACTCAATGGCGACAGAACCGCACCCGGCACCCACATCCCAGAGCAATGCATCTGGGTAGGGTCCAAGGGCAGAAAGCGTCGCCGACCGCACTACTCGCTTGGTAAGTTGTCCATCATGCGCAAAGGCATCATCCGGCAAGCCGCCAACACGGGAATACCAGATCGCATCAAAGTCACCTTTGCATTCGATTGCCAGCACATGAAAATCTGGAACCTCATGATTCCAGTCTGCGGCAATTCCTTCAAACCACGCTTCATTTGCCGCACCCATTGCAGCCAGCGCGACCATGCGGCTTTGGCCAAATCCGCGTTCACAAAGCAGTTTTGCTACGGTTTCCGGCGATGAGCTATCCTTTGTAAGCACAATCATGCGAACGCCTGGTGCCATATGAGGCAGGATTTGACTGGCGGCACGTCCGTGAATTGTCACCGTTTCAATATCCGCCATACTCCAGCCCATCCGGCAAGCGGCGAGTTGAAACGCAGACAATTGTGGATGAAAGCGGATTTCCTCCGCAGGAATAGCTTTCAGAATTCTTGCGCCAACGGAATACCAAAGCGGATCACCAGTCACCAAAACTACCAGACGCTTACCTTTGAGGCCTTTAATCTTCTCAATCATCGCATCAAATGGCGAGGGCCAGGAAATCCGTTCGGCGGTTTTGTTGGAGGCCAGTTTTTGGTGACGATCTCCTCCGATGATAAATTCAGCCGTACGAAGTCGCTCAAGCGCTTTGGCTGAGAGCCCGGCTTCACCATCTTCACCTATTCCAATAATATCCAGCCAAGGTTCAGGCATCACGCAGGCCTCCCGCGATACCATTCAGACAAGCTGATGCCATCGCACTGCCCCCACGTCGACCATGCAGAGTGATATATTGACAACCGCGAGGATTGGCCGCCAGTTCCTGTTTGGATTCCATTGCGCCAACAAAACCAACAGGCATGCCGATAATCAAAGCCGGTTTCGATGCATCTGCATCCAGTCGCTCCAGCAACCGGAAAAGTGCAGTTGGCGCATTTCCAATCACCACAATCGCCCCTTCAAGCTGGTGCCCCCACAAATCAACAGCTGCTGCAGAGCGTGTATTTTCACCTGCCTTGGCAAGTGCTGGAACCCGCTCATCACGCAAGGTACAAATGATTTCATTTGCGGCTGGTAAAAATTTTGAGATGATGCCTGCCTTCACCATTTCCACGTCAGTGAAAATCGCACACCCTTCTTTGAGTGCTGCCTGTCCGGCATCCACCGCACCATCTGACCATCCCAGATCATCCACCAAATCCGTCATTCCGCAGGAGTGGATAAGCCGCGTCGCAATCGGGCGTATGGCATCCGGTATATGCGCAAGATCGGCCTCGGCCTCTATCGTGGCAAAGGATTGGCGGTAAATCTCCGCCGGATCGCGGATGTACTCGGCGGTCAACTATTTCTTTTCCATGCTTTTTGGCCCAAGCGGATGATCCGCATGGGGATAGGGATGATGGTGATGATCATGATCTCCGTGATGATGGTCGTGGTCGTGATGATTGTGGGCTTGAGCCGGATCAAGCGATGCTGGTGATGCGTGACTGTGAACCGGCGTCCATGGTAGGCCATGTTTCTTGCAAAACTCTTCTTCGCGACACGAGGCATCGCAGTCACCTTTGCAGGGGCAATTTTCCAGGCCGCCGCCAATACCCTCCACATGATGGTGATGGCTCTCCTGTGCGAGGCCAACTTGGTCCTCAAAGCCCAGCACCTGTTCACGATACTTGCACATCTGACAGTTCATGACGCCAGTACCTTCGAGAATTTCACCAACGCGATCCTTGAATGTTTCAAGCACCAGCGGATGATCATTGAGGTAACCCGCTTTTACAAATTCAATATCTGGATGTCGCGCCGCTACATCATCGGTGTAGCCATAGATGCGTTTCACCAGCACGCCGGTAAACAGAAAATAGGGAAATACGATAATGCGCTTGTAACCAAGTTTCGCGGCATGTTCCAAACCCGGTTCAACCAGCGGAAACGTGACACCGGAATAACAGGTTTCACCCCAACCAAAGCCCATACCTTCCCACAACATTCGCATGACCTTGGAAACATTGGAATTGGCATCGGAATCAGAAGCGCCTCGGCCCACCACCATCAGCATCGTTTCATGAAGCGGCACTTCAGTTTCGCAGGCGTCAATCGCTTCCTGTATACGCTCACTGGCAGCGCGGATCATTTTCAAATCAACGCCAAGCTCACGTCCATACTCTATTGCCATGCCTGGATTTTGAGCCTGATAGGTATTGAGAACTGTTGGAATATCATTCTTGGCGTGACCGGCAGCAAACAACATGCCCGGAACTGCCAGAACTCGTGTTACGTCTTGGTCACGAAGTGAATCGAGGCCGGAATGAATAACCGGGTTGCAAAATTCCAAAAAGCCATACTCGACCGGTAAATCCGGAAACAGTTTCTTCAACCCTTCCGATACCTTCACAAACTCTTTGGCTGCATTCTGGTTACGGCTTCCGTGGCCGCACACCATGATTCCGAGTTTTTCAGCCATATGGTAATCCTTTTCCCTTAGGGTCAACAGGCAGTTTCTGCTTCTTCTTCAGTTTCCGGTTCTTCAGCTTCTTCTTTTTCGCCCATTACAGCGATTGCAGCAGCAATGGCACCAGCAACGACAATCGCGCCCACACCAACCCAGTGGGCATGTCCAGCCAATTCTCCGAGATGGGTCCCATGGGCTTGGGCATTTCCAACGAGAGTCAGCACAAATGCCAAAGTTGTTATCGGAAGTTTCATGATCAAATCCACCTGTATTCTGCGTTAAAAAACGGTCAGGTGCATTGCGATTGGGGAGAATGAACGGATAAACGCTTGAAAAACCGAATGCAACAAGTGCATCTGCGTTTCTCCCGCTCGTCCGACAGTTTCCGTCCTGGTTCCCTGATTGGGTCAACCGCACCGGAGTGTATCTCAGCCTCTTGAAATGCAAGGCACCATCAGTATGAAAATGACCCTATTCGTGAGCGCAAACAAGGTCAAATTTTTTCCCGACATTGGGCGCTTTATTTGCGACCTGAAAACAACAGGGATCATGGTGTGATATTCACCTAAGCATGCGTCTTGTCTTTTTGCGGGTCGTAGACCGGAATGGAAACCACTGTTGCCGTAGTGTCGATATCGCCGCCTCTGACTTGCAATACAGTGCCCACCGCCGCAGCTCCAGGTGATACATGAGCCAAGGCCAAAGATTTTCCCAGACGATGTGAGTAACCCGGGCTGTTAACAGCGCCCACTTCTTTGCCATTCAGCAACAAGATCTCTTCTCCATTCACCATGTCGGAATGATCAATATCAAGACAGACATTCTTGATCTTCTCATTACCCTTGGCAGCCGTCACCGCCTCTTGCCCCCGAAAATCGGATTTGGATTTTGATACTGTAAATCCAAGACCCACTTCCCAGGGCGTGTGATCGGTGTTCATGTCATAGCCATAGAACAGAAGACCGGCTTCTATGCGAACCTTGTCGAGTGCAGTGAACGAACATGGCTTGACCCCTGCATCTACAAGCTTGTCCCAAATGTCTCCGATTACCGAAGCGCTTGCAAAAATCTCATAGCCGCGCTCACCCGAATAGCCCGTTCGCGAAATTCGGCACGGATGACCAAACAGGGTCACGGGAGCATGGTGAAAATAGGCAAGGGATCCAAGATCAATGTCACAGTTGGCGTCAAGTATCTCCAGTGACTTCGGTCCCTGAACGGAAAGATCGTGCAAATCGTCTGTAAACTCAAGTTCAACATTTTTTCCGGTAGCGGAAGCTTCCAGCAACGCCATGGTGTTACCGGAACCATGAACAATCATCCATTCGTTACCACCATTGTTGGAAACAATGGCATCATCAGCCATGGTTCCCTCTTCCGTGAGAACGGAGAGATACGCTGCTTCTCCAGTGGTAACTTTGCTTAAGTCACGGGTTGTGAGATGATTTAGGACAGCTAGGGCATCCGCACCCCGGACAAACACTTTCTTCAGCGGCGACATGTCAAACATGCCTGCACGTTCACGAACCGCGTCATGTTCCTCACACGAGTCGGTGTTGTAAGACCATGCAGTCCCCATGCCGTTCCAGTCTTCAAGGCCGGACCCCAATGCCGTGTGCCTGGATGCCAGTGCCGATGTGCGGCTAAGTTCTTCTGTCATGTATTTCTCCTGTAAATTCAGTACCACTCATCGGGCATTTCCGCTTTTCGCGATGCCACAAATTCTTCCAGCTTTGATTTAATGCCAGCATCCATTGAGGGCATCTCATAACTTGCAAGCATTTCTTTCCATACACCGTTTGCGCGTTCAGCCGCTGATTGACCGCCATTTTCCAACCAGGTTTCGAAGGGACCGGCATCCGGTAATAGCGATTCATGATTGGCGGTCGCATAATATTCCAGCGTATGACTTGTCGAAAGAAAGTTTTCTCCCGGACCGGTCTCCAAATAGCTTTCCGGGGAAAGAGTTTCATTGCTAACTTCCATACCCCGCATCATCCTCAGTAACGCTCCGCAATTATCGATATCGAGAATGAACTTCTCGTAGGACATCGTAAGACCGCCTTCGAGCCACCCGGCAGCATGCCAAACCTGGTGCGCACCGGAAATCATGGTTGCCCACATGGCATTTGCGCTATCCTGCATGGCCTGACCATCAACAACATTAGCTGCGGTAATCTGGCCCCCACCCGAACGAACAGGAACGCCAAGGCGATTTCCCAACTGGGTAAGCGCCATGGTTGCCAGATTGGCTTCAGGTGTCCCAAACGTTAGCGAGCCAGTTCTGAGATTCATCGTTGAATGAAAACTCCCCAGCACCACCGGGCAACCTGGTCGCACCAGTTGTGCCAATGCAATACCAACCATTCCCTCGGCAAGGGTTTGCGCCGCAATTGCTGCCGGTGTCACTGGACCCATGGCGCCACCAAAAATTGCCGGAGAAACACAAACACATTGATTGGCTGAAGCATACTCCCGAAGTGCACTCGACATGGTGTGGTCGTACACCAGCGGCGAATTAACATTGATGTTCCCCTGCATCACCGCATTTGCATCGACAAATTCTGCGCCAAACACGATACGCGCCATTTGAATGGAATCCCGCGCCCGCTCTGGTGAAGTTACTCCGCCCATGAACGGTTTGTCTGAAAGCGCAAGATGCGCCAGCACCATATCGAGATGTCGTTTGTTGACCGGCACATCAACCGGTTCAACAACCGTCCCTCCGGAATGATGAAGGTATGGTGTCATATAGGTGAGTTTCACAAAATTCTGGAAGTCTTCCAGCGAAGCATATCGTCGACCCTTGTCGAGATCGGTCACAAATGGGGAACCATAACCCGGCATGAGAACGATGTTGTCAGCACCAAGCTCTAATGTTCGTGCCGGATTGCGAGCATGCAGTTGAAATACCGGCGGCGCAGTTGCACAAAGTTCGCGAATGTGCCCCGGTTCAAAACGAACCCGGTTACCTTCGACCCGCGCCCCAGATTGAGCGAACAAATCGAGCGCAATGCCGTCACCCCGAAATTCAATGCCGATGGTTTCCAGAAGCCAATCCGCGTGTTCTTCAATCAAGGAAAGTGCCGCATTATCCAAAAGACCAAAACCGGAAAAATGGCGTTTGCTTGGCGCAATCACCGAAAATCGATTTTTACTCATTGAATGCCTCGCCCTGCCATTGCGGCGGCGAGGACGGTGAGCAGCGCGCAGCTTGGATGAAGGTGTTTGATTCATCATTTGAACATTCAAAATCATTTATTCGTGCTTCTATCGGGAATTGGGCAGAATCTCTGTATTCACACTAAACATCAAATTTTGATGCTAGAAATCGAATTAATTTGCACATACTGTATAAAAATATTAAACGCTAGATCATGCGTCTTCGAAATTATGACAATCTGCGTTCTTTTGCCATTGTTGCAAAACATTCCAGTCTGGCGTCTGCTTCAAAGGAACTATTTCTTACCAAGGGCGCCATAAGCCACCAGATACGGCAATTGGAAAACGATCTTGGGTTTAAATTGTTTGAACGCCATGCAAGAGGTATTACACTCACTGATAGCGGACGCGAACTACTTCATACTGCGAATTTGGCGTTTGAGCAGATTGAACAAAAAGTCTCCCGCTTGGCAGGAGAAATATCCCCACCGCTTACCATTGGAGTTACTACCTATTTCGCTTCCCGCTGGTTATCACCCCGATTGATGGATTTCATGAGGGACCACCCAGACATTCGATTGCGTATCCAACCCATGATTGACTTGCTGAACTTGCGCGATGAGGGAATTGACGTCGCCATCCGTTGGGGAGATGGCAACTGGACAGATTGTCTGATCGAAGAATTGTTTAACTGCCCGGCCTGGCCAACCGGCAACCGCCAGGCAATGGACAGGGTATCCGAAGTCGGATTGGAAACTGCATTCCGTGAATTCACATTGCTTAGGGACCGCGAAGACAGCAACGCCTGGCGCAGATGGTACGAAGTGGCTGGCCTTGAAACCCAACAACGTACAGACACCTTGATCATCCCGGATCCGAATGTCCGCGTCCAAGCGGTAATGGATGGCCAAGGCGTGGCGCTTGACGACGAATTGATCGCACCCGAAATCGACAACAAAACGCTGTTCCGACTAAGCGAATTTGAGCTTTCTGATTATGGGTATTTTCTGGCATACGAAAGCTCAGCACAATCCAACCCCAATGTGGCTGCGTTTTTAAAATGGATCAAAAATACTGGTTGAAATTATTCAGGCAAGCCAGGGAGCAGGAATTGCCTGTTTTTTATTCTGCTTTGACGTCTGCAATATCTTCAGCTGTTAAACCCAGCACGTCAGCAGTTCGCCGAATAAGTTCAGCTTCCTGTTCATGAACCTGATCATCCGCCTTGGCAATGGAAAGCATATGCAGCAGCAAACGACGCTTTCGATCATTTTCCATCCCCTTGAACATGCCCGCAGCATCTGTCGCAGTTGTCTCGTAACCAATCTCCTTGAGGTATTGAATGACACCTGGAACGTCATTTTCTGGTATGCCAAAAGATTTGCTGCAAATTCGCTTGAAAATCTCTAGTTCTTCAGGTTTGAGTTCGCCATCGGCAAACATCATCCGCACCAGCAAAATAAGTTCGGACGTAAGCTGCATGTCATCAGCTACCCGCCGTACGGATTTATCCTGATCCAGCCACTCTCTTACATTGTCAAATATGGTCACGTACACGCCTCCGATGCCGTCTCACTATTCTGGAATGGAAGAAAATATGCAACCATGTAGACTGCCAAAAAAATAATTTCCTCTCAATGCCGGGAAAGCTGTATGTCAATCACCGTTCTTGACTTCCGCTTCTCATCCCAAGACTGCACACCCCTACTCATACATTCCTCAATCAGGCAATGCCTGACATGCGCAAGCATTGGCCAGGGGCGAACCGATGCGGGCTGCTTCATACCAACGTTTGCTCAGTTCAACAAAAATTTGGTGATCAAAACCGGGAATCGGCAAAGCTTCTTCGGATTCAACATCAAATGGCGACAAATCTGAAATTCCACGCATTCCAATGAACGCTTGCTGGATGAGTACGTCCTTGCTTATGTGTTCAACAATTGTTGCTGCACTTTGCATGTTTCTGTCCTGTTTGACCCAGGTTTGACAAATGCTGCGGGCGGACCGGCCCGCCCATTGAACTTCTTCAGTTCTGAGTTGTCGCCAGTGACCTTCAGCCAAATCATGACAATCCTGACATAACGTGCTTTGATCTAAAATGGCCTCTTCTTTAACCGTATCTCCGGTGAACGGATCTTCAACTTCCTCAAATTCTCGCTGATCTCCACCAGAATGCAGGGTATCTTCGGCAAAAACATTCAGTGCGCCATGGCAATTCTGGCAGCGGGGATGGTTGATCGCAGGCATCATGGCCTGAAAATGTTTTGCAATCTCCGCTGGTTTTACCGGTGACAGAGCACAGCTGGTATCGGCGTCTACGCGCCAGACCAGCTCATTTTTCTGGCGCCCACACCGGTTTGGTAGCGTGGACATGTTCCCGCTACCCATTTCTTGTATTCCTTTTGCGACAATACATCCAAAATCCGCGAGATTGACATTACCCTTTCCCACCATATGAGTGGCAAAGTTACCGTCAATAGTTTCAATTAAGTCCCCGGTAAGCACGACCTGTATTCTTGCTGCCTCATTCCAGGCGGGCCCTGATACTTGTGCCCACATGGCTGCAATCTCGGCGTCAGCCGTTCGAACATCAAATTCCATCTGGAAACTGACCATTGCGGATGGTCTTTCGAAATCCGGTAGTATCGATCCGTCAATCGGCGAGCTCATTTGATACTTTTTTGCAGGCTTGTCGGGATCGTAGACAGAGACAGTAGCTGTACCTTTCGCCACATGCGGCAATTCCGGTCTCCCCGCCTCAATAATCGAAGTATCCAGTTTGAGCAGTGCATTCCATGGGGCCGCACCCCGGGTCGGGCTCGGCACCGCAAATTCCCCAGTCCATGAAACTGTGGACTGCGCCAATGTAATTTGGGAATCCGAAAAAACAACTTGAATTGAAAAGAATGATATCAACAACATTTTCAGCAACGAGCCAGAAAATGCCGGGCAATCATTCGCCCCAAACACAATGCCTAAACAGAATATCAACCTGTCAATCATCAACCCCGACCCTGGTCTTGTCGTTGCTTAACCAGCACCCGCTGGCGACCTCAAACCACTTTCCAGAACCAACTTACAAATAACACCATATCGCATAGTCTCAAACAATCGGCAATGAAGCCTATTTCAGGTATCGATTGGTTATGGCTAAAACATTCCATTTTGTCCTGGGGGTCAGGACTCATTAATTAACGCGAAATGGTGGTAAAGAATGCATTGCCAACGACGTCTGCTAATTGTTGTGGCAGCACTAATCGGACATTAGCCAGATAATGGATAAATCCCGCTTCCCCTAAAACTCGATCCCCACCTGTGCCTTAACTCCGGAGCGGAACGGATGTTTCACCATCTCCATTTCCGTCACCAGATCGGCAAATTCAATGAGTTCCTCCTTTGCGTTGCGGCCGGTAATGATGACGTGTTTCATCTCTGGCTTGTCTTTTAGAAACTCAATTATCTCATTGATATCGAGATAATCGTAACGCAGCACGATGTTGAGTTCATCACACAAAACCAGATCAAGTTTTTCATCCATGATCATGGCTTTGGCCCGTTCCCAGGCCTGCTTTGCTGCCTCAATATCCCGCTGGCGATCCTGCGTTTCCCAGGTAAAACCATCACCCATCGCTGTAATCTCCACCTGATCTGGAAATGCCTCCAAAACCTTGCGTTCACCAGTGCCCCATTTGCCTTTGACAAATTGAACGATACCTACCCGCATACCATTGCCGATTGCACGAAAAACCACACCAAAGGCCGCTGTTGATTTGCCCTTTCCTTTTCCGGTGTGAACCATCACCAAGCCTTTTTCGATCGTCTTGGTAGCGATGATCTTGTCCCGGGCCGCCTTTTTCTTCTTCATTTTTTCAGTGTGGCGAGCGTTAAGCTCTTCTTCGCTCATGTTTTTCAATCGGTCGGATTTTTCTGCCATCGTTCTTTATTCCCTCGTAAAACTCAAAAATCTGATTTTTGCGCCAGATCACCATCACGCCATATGAACAGTGCCAAAAGCGGTGTGTCTTCGGTCTTCATTGAATGCGGTGCATTGGATTCATGATGTATGAATTCGCCACTTTTGCGCGGTTCATATGGACCCTTGTCCATGCTCCAAAGCGAGCCATTGGTAAGGGGATAATAGAATTCCTCGGCCACATGCCAGTGATGCGGGTAAATTGTATTGGGCCCAAAGCACACAATACCAGCAGCAATTTCATCGCTTGCAAAATGCCCGCGTGTGCCAATCAACTCGACAAAACCGTAGTTCGAAGTGAAATCCTCACCAAAATCATCAGCTGTATAACTTTGAAACCAGCGTAACCGGTCTCGGTATTCAAGAAACTGCTGAACCAACCCTCTTTCACCGGGACCCGCCTTATCTTCCAGGCCTTCCAGACGAAAAGCAATCGGCAATGAATTTGCTTCCAGATTGCGCTCGCTGAGGTTCCAGTCGAAACGATCAAGACAATCACGCAATACTTCTGCGTCCCTCAAGGAGAGATAGTCCCTGAATGTATCAAATAGCGGCTTGACGCTCATGTGCTGACTTTTCTTCCTGCAAGCTGTTCCAATTGAAACTTGGCCGAATTGGAGCGTGGTGTCCACAATTCTCGCTCTTCAGCCTCCAGAAAACGCTCAGCCATTTCTCTCAGAGCTTCGGGATTTTTCTCTTTAAGGAATTCAAGCACCGCATCATCCGCAAGCCAGGCATTATGCAACAACTCAAAATGATGGTTGCGTACAGCGCCGGTCGTCGCAGCAAACGCAAAGAGATAATCAATCGTCGCCGCCATCTCGAATGCGCCTTTGTATCCGTGACGCATAACCCCTGCGATCCACTTTGGATTGGCAGCGCGAGCCCTGACTACACGGGCAATTTCTTCTTCCAGCGCCCGGACAACCGGTTTTTCTGGCCGTGAATGGTCGTTGTGATAAATACTTGGACGATTACCGGATACACTCTCCACAGCTGCCGTCATGCCGCCTTCGAATTGGTAATAATCATCTGAATCAAGAAGGTCATGCTCACGATTGTCCTGATTGTGAACCACAGCCTCAACGCCGACCAACCGCGTCTTGAAACCTTCGCGATCTTCACTTCCTGATTCTGCAGTTCCATAGGCGTAGCTACCCCAGGCCAGATAAGCTTGCGCCAGATCATCCCGACGTTCCCACCCTTTTTCGTCTATCAATGCCTGAAGACCGGCGCCATAAGCTCCAGGCTTGGAGCCAAAAATACGATAACCGGCTCGCCGTTCCGCTGTGTTTTTGTCAACGCCGGAGGCAAGTAGTTCAGCCCGCTCCCGATTCATTCGACTGGCAATAGGATTTTCTGCATCTTCTTCATCCAGTGCACCAATTGCTCGAATGGCCTTGTCAATCAGATCAATCTGGGCGGGAAATGCATCACGGAAGAAACCGGAAATTCTGAGCGTTACATCCACACGAGGACGACCAAGTTCAGCAAGCGTAATGATCTCGTATCCCGTGACCCGTCTGGATGCGTAGTCCCAAACCGGCTTCACCCCAATCAGTGCCAACGCCTGGGCAATATCATCGCCCCCTGTTCGCATGTTGGAAGTTCCCCATACTGACAACCCGAATGAGGTTGGCCACCCGCCATGGTCTTGCCGATAGCGCGTGATCAACAATTCTGCTGATTTTTGACCGAGTTCCCACGCAGTAGGCGTTGGTACCGAACGACTATCAACCGAGTAAAAATTCTTGCCTGTCGGCAGAACATCCAACCGACCTCGTGTTGGCGCGCCAGAGGAACCCGGCTGCACAAACTTTCCATTTAGCCCAACCAACAGATTTTGGATTTCCGAGTCCCCGCATTGCTCCACGCGGGGAATCACCTGTTCTCTCACTTGATCAAGAACCAGCTTTGAAAAAGCCCATCCTTCGTCGCAATCAACTTCGCCAGCGATCAGCTGGGTTGCAAGCAACTCAACGCGTTCCACCGTATCGCCGTTGGTGCGCCACGGATCGCCACTAACTACCTGCAATTGATCCGGTTTGACGTTCTCCCACGGTTTTGCCATGTCACAATCAAGGGGGTCGAAATCAAGAGCGAGATCATTCGCGATTGCCCGCTGCAGGCTTTGGTCTCCATCCTCACCATTGCCGCGTGGCACTCGAACCAGCGCCGTTACCAAATCGTCTTTCAATCGCCCTTGCGGTGAAATGCCAAAGATATGCAACCCATCCCGGATTTGCATTTCCTTCAATTCACACAGGTAGCCATCCAGTTTTTCAAGCTTGTCGTTCTCGCTGTCTCCCTCGATAATCCCTGCGTCTTCATCAAGCCCAATATCAGCGATCAGTTCAAGGATCTGCTTGCGCAACAAATTGAGGCGACGTGGGTCGTTACCACTTGCTTCGTAATATTCATCAACCAGAGCTTCGAGATCACGCAATGGTCCATAGCTCTCGGCCCGTGTAAGCGGTGGCGTCAGGTGATCAATAATCACGGATGAAATTCGCCGCTTTGCTTGCGTTCCCTCGCCCGGATCGTTGACAATGAACGGATATAGATTGGGCACCGGTCCCATCACCGCTTCGGGATAACAGTTCTCACTTAGGGAGAGCGCTTTGCCCGGCAACCACTCCAGATTTCCATGCTTGCCCATATGCACAATCGCATGAGCTTTGAACTCGTTTCTCAACCAGGCATAGAAGGCAAGGTAGCCGTGCGGCGGAACAAGATCAGGTGAGTGATAAGTCTCTTTTGGATCAATATTGTATCCGCGTGCCGGTTGAATTCCGATCACCAGATTGCCGAACGAAGCAAGAGGCAGGGCTAAAGCTGACTGATCTTCCAGATAAAACGGATCACCTTCGACTTCACCCCACCTCTCAACAACCTGATTCTGAATCTGAAGTGAAAGGGAATTGAAGAAGTCCTTGTAATCACTCACGGAAATGGTTTCACGAATAACACGTCCGTCCGTCGCCGCGTTTGTTGGACCGTCCTGCAGGAAACGCATCAACGCGTCACCTTCTGCTGGAAAACCAGACAAACCATAGCCTGCTTTTTTTAGCGCATTGAGTACATTGATCGTACCAGCAGGTGTATCCAGCCCTACCCCATTACCAAGTCGGCCGTCACGATTGGGATAATTGGCGAGCACCAGCGCCACACGTCGATCCGCAGCTTTTGACTGACCAAGTTCAATCCAGTTCTTTGCCAGTCTGGCCACATATTCAACCCGATCAAGTTGCGCCTCATGAACAACAATGTTGGCCTCAACCGCCTTGTCGAAACGGCCCGCATTCTTGAATGCAATTGCCCGCGACAAAATCCGCCCATCCACTTCAGGCAGCGCCACATTCATCGCCAGGTCGCGAGATGATAACCCTTGCGGAGATTTTTCCCATGCATCCTGCGATCCCCCTGCCAGCACAATTTGCAACACCGGACTTCCACTTTCATCCAGTACAGTGGAAGCAGTTTCCGCCATTGGAGTAGAAACTGCAAAGCCGGTTGTGTTGAGAACCAATGCCGGATTGGTCACGGCAAAAACGTTGCGCACGATCTCAACAGAAACCGGCTCCTTGAGACTGGAAATAAACAGCGGGAGTACATTCAAACCACGGGAATTTAATGCGTCGCTCAGTGCTGTGATGGGTTGCAATCCACCGGACTGCACGAGCGCCCTGTAAAAGGTAATAGCAACAATAGGCTGGCCCTCTACCCACTCGCTTTTCAATTTTGCGATATCACAAATACCGTGCAAGGGATGCCATATGCCTGCTTTCATGAGCGGCACGGCAGCCGGAGGTTCGTCGGCACTTTTCAAATGATGGGCAGCAAGCCGCAACAGATTCCGCATGTTCTGCGGACCGCCCTCATTGAGGTACGCCCAAAACCGGTCGACAAGGTTGCGCTTCACAGTGCAAAATCGCTCTAGTCCCGGATCGGATTTATCGTCACCGGGAAGCACAATCAGCGAGACATTATTTGCTCGCGCGGTCTCAAGCAGTTTTTCAACACCGTAAGACCAGTAGCTTTCCCCGCCAAGCAAGCGCACAATCACAAGTGAAGATTTGGCAATAGTGTTTTCCGCATAGACATCCACCGACATCGGATGGGAAAGCTGCATCAAATTGGCAACCCGAACGCTTGGCGCATCATCACCAAGCGCACTGGCAGCATCAGCAATACTGGATAACTCTGTATCTGCAGCAGACAGAAAAATAACCTCTGCCGGTGACTGGCCAAGGTCGATGGCTTCATCCCCCTCGGTAATCGATCCTTTCTGGGCGAGAAGCAAATGCATGGGAGCTAGGCTTCAATTGCGCGAATTTCGTCGCCAATTGCCATCTGATCCAGACCCTCAAGTCCGATCACGACCAGGCGCGTGGAGCGGCTCTCACCGTCAGTCCATTCGCGATCATAATAATGGTCAATGCGGTTCCCTACCGCCTGCACTACAAGCCGCATCGGTTTACCTTCCACATCAACAAATCCCTTCAGTCGCAGAATATCGTGCGACTGGATGAGGCTTTGCAGGCTGGCAGCGAATGCCTTCGGGTCAGCCACACTACCGCGTTCAACCACAAAACTCTCAAACTCGTCATGATCGTGTTCATGCTCCGCATCTTCCCCATGTTCATCATGAAATGCGTCATGCTCCATCTCATGATGGGACTTGCGGTTTTCAATGTCAGTTTCGCTCGCACTCTCAAGACCCAACAACACACTGGCTGGAAGTGAGCCATGAGATGACTTTAAAAGCTTTACCGAGCGGGAAATTTTCTCGCCAACTTCCCGCTGGACATCGCCAAGCACGTTCTCATCGACCAGATCAGCCTTGTTGAATACAATCATGTCCGCGCAGCGAAGCTGATCCTCAAAAAGCTCTTCCAGCGGACTTTCATGATCAAGCGCCTCATCTTCTGCTCGTTGCGCGTTGACCTTCTCCACATCGTCTGCAAAACGTCCGTCAGCAACCGCCCGACTGTCAACTACGGTGACCACGCCATCGACGGTCACCTTTTCGCGAATGTTCGGCCAGTTGAATGCATTGACCAGCGGTTGCGGCAGGGCAAGACCGGAGGTTTCAATCACAATGTGATCCGGGCGATTTTCGCGTTCGAGCAGCTTTTCCATCGTCGGTACAAAATCATCTGCCACTGTGCAGCAAATGCAGCCGTTGGTAAGTTCCACAATATCACCTTCCGTGCAGATCTCATCCCCGCAACCCTTCAGCACTTCCCCATCCACACCCAGATCACCAAACTCGTTGATGATGAGTGCAATTCGCTTGCCATTCGCCGTTGCCAATATGTTGCGAATTAGCGTGGTTTTACCGGCTCCAAGAAAGCCGGTAATAACCGTTGCAGGGATTTTTTGAGTGTTCATATTTTAACTTCCGATTTGAGGGTAAGCGGCAAACCAGCCGCCACGAAATGAACTGTGTCGCAGTATGCCGCAATATTTTGATTAACGGTTCCGGCAAGATCACCGAATTCCCGCGCCATCTTGTTGTCTGGAATGATACCTAGCCCGGTCTCGTTGGAAACCAAAACTACCGGCGATGTCAGTTCTCCCAATTGTTTCACCAATCCATCACACTCTCGGGCAACGTCAGCTTTTTCCATCATCAGGTTGGTAACCCAAAAGGTCAGGCAATCGACTAGAACAATCCGTCCCTTGCGGGCGGTTTGACGAAGTGCATCCGCAAGCGCCAGCGGCTCCTCGACGGTTTCCCAGTCCGAACTGCGCCGTTCGCGATGCACTGCCACCCGCTCTCGCATTTCATCATCGGTAATCCGGCCTGTTGCCAGATAAATTGGCTTCAAGCCGGATGAAAGCACCAGCCCCTCGGCAAAGCGGCTCTTGCCGGAGCGCCGCCCGCCCAACACCAGTGTGTTCTTGCCAAGGAGATTGTTCATGTCGCTCTACGCCTCTTCCTGTTTTACCCGGCTAAGCAGCAGTCCCAGTACCCCGCCCAGAAACAGCCAGAACACCAACGCCGTTGCAAGGGTCGCGACAACAAATTCTGCCGTAATCCACGCAGGCGCATCACTGGCGTGATGTACTGGTTGCGGCGCACCATAAACATGCGGAGCAACCATCAGCGCGACCCCAAGCGCAATCCAGTGCCATTGACGCTTGAAAAAGAAGAGAGCCAGACCAGCGCCGGACGCGATTACCGTGGCAATCCACCAGATTTGCCTCTCTTCAACCGATGCAGCGACCGTGCCGGGAACTTCCGGTGGAAGCCCGAGTGACGGAGCCAGCAAGAATGCCACATAGCCACAGGCACCCCAGACGAGACCCGACTGCCAGTTGACTGTCTGCCCGGCCACCAAAATTCCGGCAGTCAGCACCAGCGAATAGGCGGTTGCAGTGATGATGTTTGCAACGAGCGAATAGAAAATTCGCTCCAGTCCGTCTTCCGGCCCCCAGTCTTCCTCTTCGTGCGAATGGCCTTCAGCACTTTCGGCGTTGGATGATTGAACATCCTCACTGTTTTCTTCCGGGGACAGGATTTCGCTGCCCTCGTCGTGGGAATGGCCGTTGCCTCCCCCACCTTCATATTTTTCGGCTTCGATGATAAGTGGCCAGACTTTCACGGCCTGGGTACCGGACATGAAAATGCCGGAAAGAACGCCAGCCAGAATGGCGGCAAGCAAATAACGTGCAATCATTGGTTTTCCCCAAAATTCGATGATACAGCAGGAAGCCCTGTTTTCCGTCATCCTCGCCCTTGAGGCGAGGATCCACGCTTCAAATTGCTTGACGCATGGATACTCGGGTCGAGCCCGAGTATGACGAGCGATATGGTAAAGCGCTCAGGTTTCCCAATGCATTGGCAAAAAGATTAGTGGCAAGGAAATCCAGCCGCGTGGCGTGAATCATGCGCTGCATTATGAAGCACTTCTGATTGGGCAAAACCGATGCCATAAAGAAGCGATGCACCAAGAAGTGCGGCGAAAAATGCAGCCATAAGACGGCTTGAACGGGAGCCGGAAACGGCAACAGTCCGGGTATTGGTAGCTGAGAGCATGACAACCTCCGTGGTGCTCAGTATCTGTTTTCTGCACATCGGCCACAATTGGCCCTGTACAAATGACTGGCAGGTCTCCTGGCTCATGGCTTTAGCGGTTTTGTCCCCTTCCCGATCAGCTTGGGGCCAATCAGTGGTTTGAACAAATCCTCGCCACACTACAGTCGCGGGGTCGGCCGGGTTAAGCATGCCCTGTTTGGGTCCACGCAAGCCCGTTCCCTATTAATCCCGAAGTCTCAAGACTCGTAATCGGGAACCATTCATGGATTTAGGTTTATCTGGAAAGATGCCCATGCGTCAATTGCAAATGCGACGGGTTAGGGCGTTTGTGGATGGGTGGGAAGGACGAGTGTCATCTCTTGACAATAGTATTGAGTGAAGATCAAGCATATGTCTTTAGTACGCTGGTAATGTAATCAGTGTCTACAATGTATATGTGTGCGTTTCCAGCACGAACTACAACACCGTCTAAAACCACCTCCAAATCACCTAACTCACCCACCAAAGAGAGCACTGGTCCACCGCTGAATCCGTCAACACTGTATTTACTGGGTCCGCCGTCATAATGACGAAAATACTCAACACTCGAGGAGAAATCATTGTCAATCTTACAGTCAGAAACAACCGTTTTTAGGTGAATGGTTCCAATTTTTCCAAACTCAAAAGTTTCTTGATATTCTGACATCACTTCCGGGAGGAAGGGGCATCCATAAATCCATGATGCGATTCTTTTTTCTTACTAAACGAGCTAACCGGAACAAAATATGGCGCATCCAAGTGTTGGTTAGCCCATTGTTCATTTACTTCAAAAAACAACAAATCATGATATTCCTGATCGGAGTTTGAAGTCTCAAAAATGCAGTTGTTCAATGGTATGCTTACTAGGTTCTCGTGGCCGCTCACGATCCTAATTGTATCTAGCAACTGAGTATCAGGAATCTCGCCCCCTTGGATGTTAAGTTGATGCCGAGTAAGTACGACATACCGCTTACCACAGTATCTTATGAGGGTGCTTGATCCGCTTCGCCCCAACGGCAATTCCGGATTATCCGCTTCTAAGAGTACCATTCTACATGTTTTTGATATCGTCTTGTTAAAATCCTTAGGCTTGTAATAGAGGTTTCCGAATTTGACGGCGTTTGTACTCGGGAGCTCACTAATCAGCATGTTGTCTCATTCGACGTTTATTCTGCACAGTTTTGAAAGTATCTTATAACTTGAATTGGCCACTATTGTAACGCTCCCACAACATCTAAAATAGGCCTCAGATAGCCAGATGGCTCATACTGCGCTCAGCAGAATACAACACCCCCTTGACCTCCCCGCCCCATCTCTTATCTCTTGTTCACAACACCAACTCCCCCAAAACCAAGGCACTCCCATGACCACCAAATTTCCGTCTTCTGTCAATCCGGCTCTCTTCAATTGGGATGGTCCACTGGGGCTTCCAGGATATGACCAGTTTGAGGTCAAGGATTTCGCGCCTGGGTTTGATTATGCCCTGAAGGCCCATCTGGATGAGATCGACGCGATTGCCAACAATGGCGCACCCGCCACCTTCGAAAACACCATCGAAGCGTTGGAACTGGCCGGTGACGCTCTCTCAAAAGTGGCACGGATTTTTTACAATCTTTCCGGTGCCCACACCAATGATGCCATTCAGGCGCTGGAGCGCGATCTCGCGCCCAAAATGGCCGAGCATTCATCCAAGATATCCATGAACAAGGCACTGTTTGAGCGCACCGACGCGGTTTACCAGCAACGCGACTCGTTGAACCTCGACGCAGAGGCATTGCGCGTACTCGAGCAACACTGGAAAGGCTTCGTGCGTTCCGGTGCAAAACTGAACAACAAAGACCAGAAGGAACTGGCTGGCATCAATGCGGAGCTTGCCGGGTACTACACCGGATTTGGCCAGAACATCCTTGCTGATGAGGCAGAGTATCTGCGTCTGATCGAAGAGGAATCCGATCTTGCCGGTCTGCCGGATTCCCTGATCGACTCCATGGCGCAGGCGGCCGAAGAAAAAGGCCACAAGGACAAGCACGCGGTCACGCTTTCGCGCTCGATAATCGAGCCATTTCTCACCTTCTGCCAAAACCGGGAATTGCGCGAGGAATGCTTCAAAGCCTGGGTGTCACGCGGCGAAGGCAAACATGACAACATGAAACTTGTCGCGGATATCGTTCCCCTTCGTGCCAAAAAGGCGAAGCTCCTTGGCTACGCATCTTTCGCCGACTACAAGCTTGAAGACACGATGGCCAAGACCCCCGCCAACGTGAATAATCTGCTTGAAACCGTTTGGGAGAAAGCCAAGGCCAAGGCCGCGCGTGAGGCGGAAGATCTGGCCAGCCTCATCGCGCAGGAAGGCAAGAACCACAAAGTCGCTCCTTGGGATTGGCGTTACTATAGCGAGAAATTGCGTACAGAACGTTTCAGCTTTGATGAGACGGAGGTAAAGGCTTATTTCCAACTCGACCGGATTATTGAAGCCGCTTTCGATACCGCGACGAAGCTGTTCGGCATAAGCTTCAAAGAGCAAGAAGGCGTTCCGCTCTGGCACCCGGATGTTCGCGTTTGGGAAGTGCTTGACAAGTCGGGCAAGCACCTTGCGGTTTTCACGGGAGATTATTTCGCGCGCTCCTCAAAACGCTCCGGCGCTTGGGCAAGCGCGTTGGAAAGCCAACACAAGCTAGGCGACGGCGCAACACCGATCATCATGAACACCATGAACTTCGCCAAACCGCCCAAAGGTCAGCCAGTTCTTATTTCCATTGATGAAGCAAAGACGCTGTTCCACGAATTCGGCCATGCACTCCACGGGATGCTGTCCAATGTGCGTTTTCCCTCCGTTGCAGGCACCAACACCTCGCGCGATTGGGTGGAGCTCCCTTCCCAGCTTTATGAACACTGGCTGACCGTACCCGAGAACCTGTCGAAGTACGCCGTGCATCACAAAACCGGCGAGGCAATTCCCAGGGACCTGATGCAGAAGGTTCTTGATGCGGACACTTTCAATTCCGGTTTCGACAATGTCGAGTTTACCTCGTCCGCCCTCGTCGACATGGCCTTCCACGCGCTTGATGAAAACGAGGCAAAGGACATTGATCCCAAGGCATTTCAGCAGCAGATCCTTGAGCGCATCGGCATGCCGGAAGAAATCACCATGCGCCACGCAACGCCTCACTTCGCCCATGTGTTTTCAGGCGATGGCTATTCCGCAGGTTACTATTCCTACATGTGGTCCGGCGTGCTCGACAGCGACGCCTTCCGCGCCTTCGAGGAAGCAGGCAATCCGTTTGATGAAGAAATGGCGGCAAAGCTCAAGCAACACATCTATTCTTCCGGCGATTCAATTGACCCCGAAAAAGCCTACATCGCATTCAGAGGTGCGCTTCCAACGCCGGATGCATTGTTGGAAAAACGGGGGTTGGTTTAGGGATGCACTTCAGAAGACCAAATTCTGCTTGATTCCACTTCACCACGCATCTGATCACCGGCACTGCCCGCTGGTAGCTATTCCTCTCCGTTAATGTTTAGCTGTTGGAAACAGCAGCTTAAACAGGAGTGAGCAATGAGTGATATTTCGGTAGCTGGTTTGGGAGCGATGGGAACAGCGCTGGCGCGAGCACTCATAGAGGCGGGTCGTGACGTAACAGTCTGGAACCGCACGCCCGAAAAAATGAAGCCGCTTGTGGAGGCGGGTGCACAAGCAGCATCAAGCTTCGTCGAGGCCCTTGAAGCCAGTCCCCGAACAATTATCTGCGTGCTGGATAACAAGTCCTCCAAACAGCTTTTTGAAGACCCGGATGTTGTATCCCTGCTGGATGGTCGGACGATCATCCAGTTGACCACAGCCTCCCCAAAGGAAGCCGCAGAAAGTGAAAAATGGTTCACTGGTCAGGGTGCTTCCTATCTGGATGGCGCGATAATGTGCTGGCCCGGCAACATTGGCACCCCTTCAGGGCAAATTGCAATTGCCGGTCCTGAACCTGTTTTCGCCACCTGCAAAACGGATCTTGAATGCCTCGCCGGCAATCTTCGCTATCTTGGCGATAACATCAAGGGGGCCGCAACGCTCGACCTGGCATTTCTGTCACGCACGGTTGGCATCATATTCGGATCCATCCACGGTGCGCTGGTCTGTGAATCCGAGGGCGTACCGGTGTCTGAATTTACCGCGATCCTGCCGGAGGGCGACCGCGCTGTTCCGTTGACCCAGGCCATCCATGATGGCTCATTTGATACCATCACCGCTGCAGGTGCCTCGGTTGATGTCGCCGGAAGTGCGGTTACTCAAATGCAACAGCAGGCCCGTGATGCCGGTATAAACAGCGAATTTCCCGACCTTCTATGCGATTGGGTAAAACGCGCCCAAAAAGCCGGGTTCGGATCACAGGAAACTGCCGCTGTCATCAAGGCAATCCGATAGAAACCGTGGTGGGATTAGGAGCGATTCTAGTGGGTATCTTGCCCAGTTCACAATCAGCAGTATAGAAAATCAAGATGAAAAAAATCGGCATGATTGGTGGACTGAGCTGGGTATCAACCGCTGAATACTACAAACGCATCAATGAGATCACCCAGTCACTCGCTGGCGGAGTGTCATCAGCACGTATTGTTCTGGAAAGCGTTAACCGACAGGATTATGTGTCGGCAGTCATAGACCGGAATGACGAAGCAACCGCATGCCAGCAAATCACTGAAGCGGCTCGTGCGCTGGAGAAAGCAGGTGCAGACTTTATCGTGATTACCTGCAACGATGTTCACCGTTTCATTCCGGAAATCGAGCCTGCCATCAACATTCCGTTCCTGCACATCGCGACAGTTACAGCGGAGGCAATCAAGAAGAAGGGCTTCAAGAGCACTGCCATACTTGGCGTTCGTAAAACAATGGAGAGTAATTTCTATCCCTCAATCATGAAAGAACATGGATTAAATGTTGTGATACCCAACGAGGGCGAAAAACAATTCATTCACGACAGCATCTACGATGAACTTGTGAAGAATGTTTTTCGCGAAGAAACCCGCACCGGATATCAATCTGTAATTTCCAATTTGGCAAAGCGAGGAGCAGATTGTGTGGCGCTGGCCTGTACGGAGATACCGCTTCTAATCTCTGAAGATCAATCACCAATAGCCGCTTTCTCAACAACCGAATTGCATTGTTTGGCAGCAGCAAAGCGCGCTTTATAATTCGCACCCTACCATTTCGAGTAATCAGTCTTTCCAGACAAATAGGAGCAGACAGAAACCCGTTGCTGCGAGAGATTACTCAATTGCAGCAACTGGCGCATGATGCCGGTATCTACAGCGGATTTCCCGAACTTTTGTGCGAATGGGTAAAGCGCGTTCAAAAGGCTGGGTTCGGAACACAGGAAACTGCCGCCATCATCAAGGCATTCCGATAGCACGACTGGGTGTTGAGAGCCTGCATCGCCATTCACGGCCCTGCCCACACCTGATGCATTGTTGGATAAACGAGGATTGGTTTAGACGTCAGTGTCAGAATTTCAGCACTCAAAAATTTCAAAGTTAATGCTGCCGCTTTTTGCTAAGCCGCCATTTCGGGCAAATGATGGGTCTGCATCGCTTTTTGATAGGCCGGTCGCTCATTAACTGCCTCAACCATTCTTTTGATTGAGGGGCAAGCTTGAAAAAGTGCCTTACGATCATCAGGCCATTCAGTCAGCATGGTCAGATAAATATCAAGTGCGCTGAATCCTTGTTCCAACATGTATGGCTGACTAGAAATCTGGCGGTCCATAGTCTTGAAAAACGCGTCCAGTTCTGTTGCGGACTTTGCTTCGACTTGCCTTATAGCATCGGGTTCCAAGGCATATCGTTCCGGATGGTTCCATCGCGCGATGGTCAAATATCCTGACGTTGCCATGACATTCAAAAGAAACAGGAACCTTGCTCGATCTTTTTCACCCGGCTGCGGAACCAGCATCGACTGCGGGAAATATTCACCCAGGCAAACCACTATTGCCGCTGTCTCGCCAATTGTTTTACCATCTGGTAGGCCGAGAGCTGGCACCCGACCTAACGGGTTTAACATCAAATATTCTTCCTGCCTGTGTTCACCCGCTTCCATGTCCACATGGAACAGCTGATACTCAGCACCCATCTCTTCAAGCATTGCCTGTGCTACGATGGAACCGGCCATATACTCCCAATACAATTTAAACATCTCAACCTCAAATGGCTGTTAATTTTTTCTTTAGAAGAAAATCTCTTTTCCATTAATAAACAGCATATAACTGGCATTAAAACATTTGCACATCAGATTTCATTTGGCATGAATAAAGAATTTCTTTAGTTATGAGTGATGCATCTTACTCATTTAAACCCTCTTAGAGCCCTTGAAGCCGCACTACGGCATGGAAGTTTCACCAGTGCGGCTGAGGAGTTGGGCATAACCCCGGCTGCCGTCGGTCAAAGGATACGCATACTGGAACAATATTTAGGAAGAGAACTCTTTCTGCGTTCGCCACAAGGGATCAAGCCGACAGAAGATTCAGCAAAACTGAGGGAGGAATTAGGTGAAAGTTTTGCGACAATTGCCAGTGTTTTGGAAAAGTTGAAGGCAGGAACGACGCGTAATCGCATCTCCGTTACCCTGCCTGCGTCCTTTGCGGAAAACTGGCTAACCCCGTTGATATCAAAATTCTATCAAAGGCATTTGGAAGTGGATCTTCGTCTGGACGCTTCAAACCGAGATGTGAATTTGCAGGTGGAAGATTTCGATTTTGCAATTCGGTATGGGCTTCCGGTCGAAGAGCCACTTCAGGAAACCATCTTGTTTGGTGACAATGTATTGCCGGTATGCTCACCCGAATTCGCCGCTTCTTATAACCTGAACGCAAACACGAGATCGCTTGAAGATGTTCCACTTATCCATCTCATAAACAGAACCGGTGATCCAGGTTGGGTTGGGTTCAACGGTTGGGGTAAAAAATTTGAATTTGCCCCGGACCACTTAAATCACGGAGTGCGCTACTCCAGAATAAGTTCCGGTTTGCAGTCAGCCGTCACAGGTCAGGGGCTTGTGCTGTGTGGTTTAACAGAAGCGTTCAACGAGATTTCAAAAAGCAGACTCGTAACACCCTTCGGACCATCAAAACGATGTCCAACCCATTATGAGTATCGTCTCATCTGGATCCGTGGGAAAGAGCTAAGTCCCCTACAGGAAAACTTCATAGTTTGGATTCTTGAAAAGGCTTCCGAATTTCGCGCGCAAGTTTCAGATCTCTTGGCAGAAAATTGAAGTCGGCAGTGCCTGTTCCGAGGCCGTTAATGTTTGTCGAAAGTTTCACCCCGCAATCCCCAACAACCCATCCACATCGAGATTAGCCTCCATCGCTTGGGCAAGTTCATCGAGCGCAGAATCCACCACGTTCTTGTAGATGGTATTCTCCCGCGCAATGAAGCCAAGCTGGCGCAGCAGTGCCTTGCGGTAAGTATCGCTCACAAACAGCCCATGCAGATAGCAGCCACGTACATTGCCCTTAGGTGAAATTGCGCCATCAACCCGACCGTCAATCTCCACCATTGGCCGGGCGCAATCAGCTCCGTCCGTATAGCCCATGTGGATTTCGTAACCCTCAAGCTCAACACCAAACTCTGCCGAGTTGGCCTCAAAATTCTGTACCTGCTTTTCTGGCAGCAGGTCAGTTTCGACATTTAGGAGGCCAAGTCCATCAATTTCATCAACGTCCCCTTCAAGGTGTTTGGGATCACGAACCTTTTTACCCAGCATCTGATAACCGCCGCAAATGCCGATCACGGCACCTCCGCGCTCCGTGTGCGCCTTGAGGCCTCGTTCCCAGCCATTTTCGCGAAACTCTATCAAGTCTGCGATGGTCGATTTGGAGCCCGGCAGCACAACCAGACTGGCATCGCCGGGAAACGGATCACCCCTCCGGATGAAGTGAAGGTCGACCCCCGGTTCGCTTCTCAAGGGATCCAGATCATCAAAATTCGCAATCCTGCCCATCGCCGGAACGACAATCTTGAAGCCGCCGGAAGTGCTGACATGCTGATTATCGAGTGCCACGGAATCTTCCGCCGGCAACCGCTTCACGCAATCGACCCACGGCAGCACGCCAAATGAAGGCCAACCGGTAAATTGCGTAATTTGCTTCAAACCCTCATCAAACAGGGAGGCATCACCGCGAAACTTGTTGATGAGATAGCCCGCAATCATTGCCCGGTCTTCTTCTGGCAGAATTGTATGCGTGCCAACGATCGATGCAATCACGCCTCCCCGGTCAATGTCACCGACCAAAATGACGGGCACTTTTGCTTCCGTCGCAAAACCCATATTGGCAATATCACCTGCCCGCAAATTGATTTCCGCCGGTGATCCTGCACCTTCAATCAGCACCAAATCTGTATCCGTCGAAATCTTCTCGTAGCTTTCCATCACCGCGCCAAGCAGCTCCGGCTTCATGGCAAGATACTCCCGTGCCTTGGCGCTCCCCTTGACCTTGCCCTGAACAATAACCTGCGAACCGATCTGCGATTGCGGCTTCAGCAACACCGGGTTCATGTGGACGCTGGGTTCGATACCACAGGCAAGCGCCTGCAACCATTGGGCGCGGCCAATCTCACCAGCATCATCGCCAATTCCTGCAACCGCCGCGTTGTTGGACATGTTCTGTGGCTTGAACGGAACAACCTTGAGACCGCGGTTTTTTGCGGCACGGCAAAGCCCAGCTACCAGCACGGATTTTCCCACATCCGACCCGGTTCCCTGAAACATCAATGCCTTTGCGTTTGCGCTCATGGTGACACGCTTCGCAGAAGCGTTCGCATTTTACAATATCCCATACGGCAAATCATATTCTCGCCGCGAAACTCAAATAGGGAATGAAACCGTGCAGAAGGTTTTGTACGCATTAAATCCATGATAAAAGCCGAACCGTCAAATCCGTGAATCAGGCTCGATGATAAACAAACTGTTTTTTAGCACCGCTTGCTTTTTGCTGCTCACTGTACAAGCTGCCGCACATCCGCATGTATTCGTCACAGCGGCAATGGAATTGGATCGCAATGAGGCTGGAGAGTTCACTGCAATTCATCATAACTGGGTATTTGACGAGATATTTTCATCCACCGTGTTGCTCGATTTTGACGCCAATGGCGACGGCGCCCTTGATGAGGCAGAACTGGTTGAAGTCGGCGAAACAATTAAAACCAACATCGCAGAATATGACTTCTTTACATCAACCCGTACAGGTACGGAGATCGCGCCGATCTTCGCACCGGATACAATCACTGTCACTTTCGATGAAAATAATTCAGTGGTGATGAAGCACACCATGACGTTTGAGAAGCCCGTCAAAACAGAGGTAGAGCCACTGAGAATATCTGTCAGCGATCCGAGCTTCTATGTGGCTTTTGATTTTACTGATGACGCCATTCAAATGGTTGGCACCGCCTGCCCCCACACGATAACGATACCGGATTTCGACACATTGTTGTCTGACTCCCAAACCTTTACGGAAGCATTCTTTAATAATCCCGACAAACCGGAACTGGGTGATGAATATTACAGCTGGATTGAGATAAAATGCGACACCGGGAGTTGACGCTAGTCTTGTTGTTGCTGGTCGCCTTGCCGCTTTCGGCAAGCGTGGATGCCGTGCTGGCGCAAAACTCCCTTGGCATTGGCGGCTCCGAACAGGCAATCAAACCGGAAGGCATGTTCGCTGGTTGGTTTTTTTGGATACGGGAACAACAGCAGGCATTCTACAAAATAATGACCTCCGCCTTGAAGCAGATGCGCGACGGCGACGGCGGGACACTTTTGCTCGCTGGCGTGAGTTTCGCGTACGGCGTGTTTCACGCAGCCGGTCCCGGTCACGGCAAGGCGGTAATCTCCTCTTACATGCTGGCAAACGAAGTCGCAGCCAGGCGTGGCATCGCGCTTTCCTTTGCCTCCGCCATGTTGCAGGCGGTAACCGCAATTCTCCTGATAACCGCGCTCACCCTCGTGTTGCGCGGCGCAGGTATTCGTTCCGGTAATGTAGTGAACTTCATGGAAATTGCCTCCTATGCAGGGGTAACAGCACTCGGTGCATGGCTATTGTATGCAAAGATTTCCCGGCGCGGTTGCGGGAACTCCCACAATCATGATTACGACCATGGTTACGATCACGGACACCATCACGCAGCCGATCCGTCAAAGCTGGAAGGTGACCTTGGATTGCGTGATGCAGCAGGCGCTGTACTCGCAGTCGGCATTCGGCCCTGCACCGGGGCAATCGTGGTGCTCACCTTCGCCTTCTTGAACGGGCTTTACGTGGCAGGCATCGCTTCCACTTTCGCCATGGCAATTGGCACCGGGCTCACCGTTTCCACTCTCGCTCTCATGGCAGTCGGCGCAAAGAACATCGCCAAACGTTTTTCCAGTTCTCCCGCGGCATCCGGCAAAGTCCACCGGGCAATCGAAATCATCGGTGCTGGCTTGGTGTTTGTGTTGGGAGCAACCCTGCTGATGGCGGCTCTCGGCTGAACCCTTCCACAGGTCTGCGCAACTTGTCGTTGATAAAGTGAAACGAATAACTAATATTGCCCGCGAAATACCAAGGCTGTTCATTCGAAGGTGCTGGCATGGTCAGCTTTTGAGAATCGGTATAGTTTGAAAACCAATTAAATCCACAAGCTCAAGGAGGGAGCAAAATTGCATAAATTCAAGATAGTGGCAGGTGCCAACGACCAGTTCCGCGTTCAGTTTCTGTATAATTCAGAAATCATGGTTTGGTCAGAAAATTACGCATCCAAATCAAGCGCGAAAAACTGCATCGATTCCATGAAAAAGAACACGCCCGGCGCTCCGATTGCAGATTTGACCAAGGGTGAAGAAGGTTCCGGCTACCGTTGGGAAATCGTCGAAGCGAAGAACGGCGAATTCTTCAACCGCTTCGTGGCATCCAACGGCGAAACCATGGTCCGTAGCGAAACCTACACGACCAAGGCCAACGCAGTAAATTGCGCTGAATCAGTTTCCAAAAACTCACCAAGCGCAGACACGGAAGACGAGACTTGAGTCTCTGATTCTTCAAGTTTGAAAAGTTAAAGCACCGGCCTTGAGCCGGTGTTTTTTTGCCTAAATCCCCGGTGTTTTTTTGCCTAAATCCAATGTTCGGAAAAGCAAAACGACCGACTCGAACTCGTTGCCAGTTATTGTAATGAGCATTACTCGCCAAATTAGAAATGCAGTTTCCAGTTCACCAATTCTAAATTGCAACGCAACGGTGATTACTGTTACCAATCAGATAGTGTGGGAGTTCATATGAATCGATTGTTATCGTTTTTCGCTATTATTTTGCTTGCTCTTTCGGGCAGCGCAGGCATTTCATCAGCCAGTGAACCCTGCCCTACCAAGCGCATTCCCTTTGGTGAATATCAGGTTATAATTAATTCATGAATATTCGTTGCCTTTTTTCAATATTATTGAATACCATATTATTTAATTTTTTAAATACAGTATACGCATATTCGTGCGCGACTAGAATAGAATATTTTTTTATAAATATTTATATAATTAATATATTATTTTTTTTATTTACTAATTAGTATTTTTTTGTTTTATTTTCGAAGAAAAAATTGGTTATTGTTCATTGTTATTGTAAGTATAATTGCTTACAAATTTTGGGTAGGAAGTATGCCAAACCAAGGTGTGGACTGTGGCATAGATGATGCTCGGCGAAATCAATATTATGCAATATGGGTTGGTTTTTTATTGGTGGTCGGATTTCTTGTTTCTACAATACAAAGCAAGTTCAGACTAAAATTGTGGGGGGGGAAACAAAAGACTGTGGTTGGAAATATCAATTTGTTGAGAGCTATAAAACGTATGTTTTACTGGACTTCAGTAATTCTCTTGATTGCAATTCTGCTTGCCGGTTTTCAGTTCGGTTCTTATTGGCTGGAAGGCGGTGTGAATGTGGTCAGCAAACCTTCTGACAAGCCGTTGTCGGAAGTGTTTCACCGCAGGGGTCGTCCACTTTCTGACCAGCCTTTATATTGGTTCGACAAATGGATGTACTGGCGTGCAATCAGAAAGTTTCCCACTCCAAAACACTGCCTTAAGAAAAGCGGGCAAGCAGACCTGGATGTCAATCAATTCAACTGGAAATCCATGCGCACGGAGCACCAGGCTCAGGTATGCCTGCACCACGCTTATTCACTAATAGGGCAACCGGAACAAGTTGTGAATTGGCTTCATGAGCAAAAATTCGATGTGAGATACTATGAAAATTCTTCTTTTCAAATGCCTGTGATCGAAGCCTATTGGCGCGAACTGGCAAACAACTCCCTTTCGCCGTTCAGTCACTTTTCCTTCTGGATTCTTGGTGAAATTAGTCCGTTTGTGACAAGCGGAATCAGAGTGCAGCTTCAACTGGATGAAAGTGGAGAATTTGTCAGGAAATCTGAAATTCGATTTGGAACAGCCTTTTGAAAAAATGTGTGGAACTAACCTAGTGGGGAATAAAAATGGCAAAACTGTACCTAGCAGCAAATTACGTATCTGCGAGCGAACCAGGACCATTGGTTCCGGATGATCTGGAAAATTCCGGTCATTTGCAGCTGGTTTTTGAAGATGATTCCGGTCAAATGAAAGAAATCGAGGTCCAAGCACCGCTATTCGGAGGTGAACTAGGCGGAAACTGGGATTTCAAAATAAATGCTAGCCATGGAGCTGAGACTGATTACGTTGACGAAAATGGTCAGCCGACCAATGCGGACAGATATGCACGCGTTGAGTTGCAGCTGGATGACGGGCAATCTGCGGAAAACGTTTGGGAATTGCTTCTACAAGTTCATGACAGCCTAGAATCAAACGGGGCAGGTTTGGATTATGATGTCGGGACACAAAACAGCAACAGCTACATAAACAGCATCCTTTACACCATCGGGATTGAAATAAACGATTATATACAAGCGGTAACACCATCCGATGTTGTGGCGTTTCCGGCGTTGGATGCAAATGTATTGTTGTTTTACGAAAATGGCGTTGCAATAACCACACAGGGCACTGATGGTAACGACTACACCAGAGGTGGTGGCGACGACGACGACCTCTCTGGCGGTAATGGTTCCGATCAACTATATGGCGGCTCTGGCGATGACACCCTGAATGGTGGTGATGATGTTGCCAATCCGGATGGATTCCGCGATGACATGGAAGGAGATTATCTGGTTGGTGGTGATGGGTATGACACCTACAAGATTGGGTTTAGCAACGAAACTGCACGCAAAGTCCATGTTCAGGAAGTAGTCGGTCCTGGCGCCAAAACGACGACCAAATCCAATCTTGCGGACATCATTGACGTGATCAAAGACAGTGATGGCCGGGGAGTAATCTCTTATTTCCATGATGCAAGTTCCGAGTTTTTTGTTAACGGTTATACCTTTGGCAAACTTGCCTATTTCGTGGGCAACCAGAGCTGGGCCAACCAGGCGGAAGGTCTCGATCCAGTTTGGTCCATCAGGCATGATCAGACTCTGGATCCACGGGAGGGCACACTACGCGCCACACCCTACAACTGGTTTGATGAAGATACGCAAACCCACAAGAAGGGGTTGCTGTTCTTCCACCGGAAAAACATAGCAGACAACTCCGATCTTGAGAGCAATTTGGGTATCGTAATCATTGAGAATTTCAAGAATGGTGATTTTGGCATCAACCTGATGGGTTACGAAAACCTTTTTTACGGCACGGACGGTGATGATAACCATAATGGCAACGGTGCCGATGAAGAGATGCAGGGCTTTGAGGGTGATGACGAACTCGACGGAGCTGGTGGAAATGATGAACTCAATGGCGGTGGAGGCAACGACACCCTTAACGGTGGCTCCGGTGATGACACCATAAACGGTGGTGCTGGCAGTGACATAATCGATGGTGGCGACGGAATTGATACAATCGATTACTCCACTTCAACCGGGGCTATTTCCGCTGATCTTGAAACCGGCATTACAAACGGTGGCGATGCAACGGGCGATCAGATTGCCAACATTGAAAACATCATTGGTAGTGATTTTAATGATAGTTTGACGGGTGACACAGGCAACAATTTGATTGTTGCAAGTCTCGGAGCTGATTCCATAACAGGTGGAGACGGTAACGATACCGTTTCCTACTATGAGCAAATCCTTTTCGGGTTCAACAACATTACATCGGGTGTTTCTGTAGATCTTTCCACAGGCATTGCAACAGGTCTTCACGCTGAAGGGGACAGTTTATCGGGAATTGAGAACCTTGTGGGAACCATTTACGCCGACCTACTTACCGGCGATGAAAATGACAATGTGCTTGACGGCAAGTCTGGAATTGACACCATCCTCGGCAATGGTGGCAATGATGTAATCTATCTGGACAACAAGGCGGAACTTGCGCTTGCTGACGACGGCAGCGGTATCGACACATTGATTTACGATCAGGATGGAGGAACCAGCACCACCTACCACCTTGATGACGGTAACTTCGAAAACTTCGTTTTTACTGACAACAATCACCATGCCATTTACGGTGGCTCGGCAGACAACTCGATTAGTGCTGGTCGTGGAAACAACCGCCTTTACGGCGAGGATGGAAACGACATACTTGACGGCGGGGATGGTAATGACCGGCTCTACGGGGGTAATGGCGATGATACGCTAATTGGTGGCATTGGCAGCGATACGGCCCGATACTCCGACATTCTTGCAGGAGTGACGGTGAGCCTCGCGATTACCGGCGCTCAGAACACGATTGGTGGGGATTTCGACACGATTTCCGAGGTCGAAAACCTTCATGGATCGCTATATAATGATTTCCTCACGGGTGATGCTAAGGACAATATCCTGACAGGTGATGAAGGCGCTGATTTTCTCGATGGCGGCGATGGTTCGGACACCGCCAGCTACTCCAATTCAGGTGTTGCAGTTGTCGCAAATATTCTGGCAGGTGGTTCTGCCGGTGATGCAGCAGGAGACACCTACGTCAACATCGAAAACCTCACCGGTTCACAGCTTGATGACATGTTGATTGGCGATGACAACACCAACATTCTGAATGGTGGCAATGGTGACGACACCCTGTTTGGTGGTGCCGGAAATGACACGCTTATTGGTGGGTTTGATGCAGACATCATGCACGGCGGTGACGGAGATGACATTATAGAAGTCGACAAGCACGACATTTGGTACTCTGGCGATGCGGGGATAGATACACTTGTTCTCAGATTTGACATAGTTGACTTCCAGTACGCATTGGATCAGGGAGCGTTTGAAAATGCTAAGACCAGTGCCGGTAACGACACAATCTGGGGGAATGCTTCCGACAACATCATTAAAACAAGTTTGGGCGATGACGTTCTTTTCGGCTATGGCGGAAACGACATTTTGATTGGTGGCAAGGGAGCCGACAGTCAACAGGGCGGCGAAGGTGACGATACTATTCACATTGATGAATTCGATACCTGGTTTTCCGGCGATGGCGGGATCGACACTGTCATCTACGATGGTGATGCCGCATTCCAGTATGCCCTTGATCAGGGTGCATTCGAAAACGCCCAGTTCGGCTCCGGCAATGATACGGTTTGGGGCAATGCCGCCGACAACACTATTAATGGTGGTGCCGGTAACGATGTGCTGTTCGGTTATGGCGGCAATGACACACTGATCGGTGGCGATGGCGCTGACAGCCAGCAAGGTGGAGAGGGCGACGATATCATCCACATCGATGAAAATGACACTTGGTTTTCCGGCGATGGCGGGATTGACACGGTGGTTTATTCTGGCAGCACCAATTTTCAGTACGCTCTGGATCAGGGTGCATTCGAAAACGCCCAATTTGGCTCCGGCCATGATACGATATGGGGCAATGCGGCCGACAATCTGATCGAAGGTGGAGCAGGCCACGATGCACTGTTCGGCTATGGTGGGGATGACACACTGATTGCAGGCGAAGGCAATGATCTCCTGACAGGTGGCGCAGGAAACGATACTTTCATTTTCAAACTGAAAACCGGAAACAACACGATTTTTGACTTTGAAGCCGGTATCGGCATTGGCGACCGTATCGATGTTTCCGACCATGAATTTGCTGATTTTAATACAGTATTGGCGGCTACCGAAGACACAGCGGAAGGCGCGCTCTTGTCGCTCAATGGCAGCAGTATCCTCTTTCAGGGAGTAACCGAGAGTCAATTTTTTCAAGACGATTTCATTGTCTAACGCAAGTTGAGTATCGCAAAAAATTAAAACCGGGCGGAAACATTAGGTTGGAGCAGTGACTGCATCCTGTTCCGCCCCACCGTTCCTGTTCACTGACGCCACCCCGGTGAAAATCAAACTGGTCGCTACGCAATCGATAAATGTGGTTTCCGCCCCACTCTCACCGCATTCACCAGGTGTGGCAATTTTTGAGTTTGTATGTTGGGCAAATCACTCTATTAGAAGGCAACATCCAAAAAAGCGTTAAACCGCACCCTCCCAAAACCCTCCAAGGATTGGCCGACTGTGACCAAGGCAATACTCAGTAGCTTCGCTGAGAAGCTATCCATTTTTGACGGCACCACTCCAAGAGTGTCATTTAACAATCCCCGCACCATTAAAACAGAATTGCTGGCAGGCTTGACGGTAGCGCTGGCACTTGTGCCCGAAGCCGTAGCATTCGCCTTCGTTGCCGGTGTGCATCCGCTTGTTGGTCTTTATGCAGCCTTCCTCGTCGGCCTGATAACCGCCCTGATCGGCGGAAGACCCGGCATGATTTCAGGCGCAACCGGTGCGCTCGCCGTCGTCATGGTTTCGCTCGTTGCCCGCCATGGGGTGGAGTATCTGTTCGCAACGGTCGTGTTAATGGGAATTTTGCAACTGGGCGCTGGCCTGTGTCGTTTGGGAAAATTCATTCGCCTCGTTCCCCATCCCGTGATGCTGGGTTTTGTAAACGGCCTGGCCATTGTCATCTTCATGGCGCAAATGACCCAGTTTCAGATAACCGGCGTTGATGGCGACAAGGAGTGGATGACGGGATTTCCACTGGTAGTGATGTTGTGCCTTGTGGTCCTTACCATGGTCATCATCTGGCTGCTTCCAAAACTGACCAGCATCATCCCTGCACCCCTGGCAGCCATTGGCATCGTCGCTGCACTGGTGATTGGTTTCGGGATTAATGTTCCCCGCGTCGGTGACCTTGCCTCAATCGAAGGTGGATTTCCCGGGTTTCACATTCCAATTGTGCCTCTTAACCTGGAAACCTTGCACATCATATTTCCCTACGCCCTGATCCTGGCCGCAATTGGCTTGATTGAAAGCCTTTTGACGTTGAATCTGGTCGGTGAGATTACCGCAAAGCGTGGTGGCGCATCCCAGGAATGCCTGGCTCAGGGTGCGGCCAATGTAGTTACCGGTTTTTTTGGCGGAATGGGCGGCTGTGCCATGATCGGTCAGTCAATGATCAACATGAAATCCGGCGGGCGAACACGTCTGTCCGGCATATCGGCTGCTCTTTTTCTGTTGAGTTTCATTCTGTTTGCATCATCGCTTATTGAGCAAATCCCGCTGGCTGCACTTGTCGGCGTGATGTTCATGGTAGTGATTGGCACGTTTGCGTGGCAGAGCCTGTTGATCCTGCGCCGCATCCCGTTGACAGACGCCAGTGTCATGCTGCTGGTAACTGTCGTAACCGTTGCCAGCGATCTCGCCGTAGCTGTTGTCGTCGGTGTGATCGTCTCCGCACTTGCCTATGCATGGAACAACGCAACCCGAATTCAGGGCAAGCGTGTGGAAAAATCAACGTCCGAAACAGTCTATCAAGTTGAAGGGCCACTGTTCTTTGGCTCAGCGGAGGGTTTTCTGGAACTGTTTCAACCAGGAACAGACGCAGATCTGGTAGTCATAGATTTTGCAAACAGCAGGGTGGTGGATCAGTCTGCCCTCCAAGCCATTGAAAATATCACGGCCAAATACAGCGCCTCTGGCAAAACTGTTCAGTTGCGGCATCTTTCGCGGGATTGTCACCGGCTACTTCAAAAAGCCGGACAGCTGATGGTCGATTCCGATGATGATCCAGATTATCAAATCGCGGTGGATTATTCAGTGAAACATGGACGGTTTGGCTCCGGCCACTAATTAGTGAAATTTTGCTTGATTTTTTCACCAAAATGATATTGCATAAAAAATGTTCAATGGGGATGTTTGGTGCGTCAACATTGAACTGGCGTAGTTGGCGGCCTAATCCGCCGCTGCTGCGCCGTTTCAGCATGTTGGTTCCAGTTTCGGAATATGAGAGGGGTCATGAGCGTGGCAACAGCGGAAAAGATCAATTCTGTTGCAGCGGCGCAAAGCGGTGTCGGAGCCGATGTCCGCGCATTGCGTAAAAATCGTTCCATGACTCTCAGCGAGTTTGCAGTGGAACTTGGCCGATCGGTCGGCTTTGTCAGCCAGATCGAACGCGGCATATCCGAACCTTCAATCAATGATCTTCGCACCATCGCGAAAATTTTTAACGTTCCTATCAGTTTCTTTTTTGGTGAACACGAAAGCGATCCGGCAGAAGCGCGCCATATAGTTCGCGCTGGTTCGCGCCGTACTCTTGGCAGCGGTGAAGGCCGTCTGATCGAAGAATTGCTGTCTCCAGACCTTGGCGGCTCCTTTGAAATCGTCCGAAGCGAGTTTGCACCCGGTGCTGAGCTCTCTGAACCACTGCAGCGTCCGACAGAAGAAGCCGGATACGTAATTTCCGGTGTTTTTGAAATTGAAATTTCCGGTAAATGGCACACCCTTCATGAGGGTGACAGTTTCCGTTTTGCCAATGAAACCCACCGCTGGCGCAACCACCAGCAAGAACCTGCAATCGTTATTTGGGTGATTTCACCCCCTGTATATTAAAGGATTTGAACCATGGCTGAAATTCCATCAACCGCACGCGTAGTGATAATCGGTGGCGGCGCCGTCGGCACCTCATCGCTTTACCATCTGGCAAAGGCTGGCTGGACAGACTGCGTCCTGCTCGAAAAAAACGAATTGACAGCCGGCTCCACATGGCACGCAGCAGGCAACGTACCAACATTTTCGGCCTCATGGTCAATCATGAACATGCAGCGTTATTCTACTGAGCTTTATAGCCGCCTCGGCGAAGAGGTCGATTACCCGATGAACTACCACGTTACCGGTTCTCTTCGCCTTGCCCACTCGAAGGAACGCATGCAGGAATTCGAACGCGCCTGCGGCATGGGCAAATATCAGGGCATTGGGATGGAGATGTGCTCAAATGCCGACCTGAAGGAAAAATATCCTTTCCTCGAAACCCACGATCTTGAGGGCGGATTGTATGACCCCGATGACGGCGACATTGATCCAGCGCAGTTGACCCAGGCGCTTGCCAAGGGTGCGCGCGACATGGGGGCGAAAATCATTCGTTTCTGCCCGGCAACCGGCGTATCCCGTGAAAATGGCGAATGGATTGTTCACACTGAAAAATGCGACATCCGCTGTGAATATGTGGTGAACGCCGCTGGTTATTATGCCCAGCGCGTGGCGGAATGGTTCAAGCCGTTTGGCGGTCGCACCCTGCCAATGATGGTGATGAGTCACCAGTACATGTTGACCGATGAAATTCCGGAAATTGAAGCCTGGTGCAAGGAATCCGGCCAAGCCAAATTGCCACTGCTGCGCGATGTCGATAGCAGCTACTATCTGCGGCAGGAAAAATTCGGCCTTAACCTCGGGCCTTACGAAGGCAATTGTAAGGGCCACTGGATGGATCCAAGTGATCCAATGCCGGATGATTTTTCATTCCAGCTATACCCCGACGATCTTGAGCGTATCGAGTGGCACATTGAAGACGCCATGGCACGCGTTCCGTTGCTCGGCGAAGCTGGTATAAACAAAGTGATCAACGGCCCAATTCCATATACGCCAGATGGCAATCCGATGATTGGTCCTATGCCAGGTGTTCCAAATGCGTTTGAAGCTTGCGTCTTCACATTTGGCATCGCACAGGGCGGTGGAGCGGGCAAGGTGCTCGCGGAATGGGTAACTGAGGGAGGTACCGAATGGGACATGTGGTCTTGTGATCCACGTCGCTACACCGACTACACCGACCAGGATTACTGCAACCAGAAGGGCATGGAAGTCTACGGCCACGAATATGCCATGCACTTCCCCCGTCATGAGTGGCCTTCAGCCAGAAACAGGAAACTCTCACCATTACACAGTCGACTCGAAAAATTGAGCGCCCAGTTTGGCGTGTATAACGGTTGGGAGCGCGCCAACTGGTTTGCCAAAGATGGTGACGACACGTCAGAAGAAGCAACCCAAACCTGGAACCGCGAAGGTCCGTGGCATCAACGCATTCGGGAAGAATGTCACGCGGTTCGTGACGCAGCCGGCATTCTCGATCTGCCGGGTTTCTCACGCTATCGCCTGAAAGGTGAAGGGGCAGCAGAGTTCCTGCGTTCCAATGCAACTGGTGGCATTCCGAAAGTCGGCCGGATCGGTCTGGTTTATTTATCTGACGACAAGGGTCGCATTGTTACCGAAATGTCAGCCATGCGTATCGATGATGATTTCTTCTTCATGATTACCGCTGGTGGTGCAGAATGGCATGATTTCGAATTGCTGCAAAAACGTGCGGGAGAGAACCCAACCTTCGAACTCACCAATGTAACAAAAGATTTCAACACGCAGATTTTCACCGGACCAAAGACCCGGGATATTCTGGCAGAAATTTCCGATGCAGACCTGTCGCTTGGATGGCTTACTCACCAATCTGCAAAGATTGGGGATACCCATGTCCAACTGGTACGCGTTTCATTTGCTGGTGAACTTGGTTGGGAAATTCATTCAAAGGCTGCAGACACCGAAAAGGTCTACGATAAAGTCATGGAAGCAGGAGAAAAGCACGGCCTCAAACCTTTCGGCATGTATGCGCTGGACAGCCTGCGTCTTGAAAAGGGTTACCGCACCTGGAAAGGTGATCTATCCACCGACTACACCATCTTGCAGGGTGGCCTCGAGCGCTTTGTCAAATTGGACAAGCCACAGGATTTCCCGGGCAAGGCTGCAATCCAGAATGAAAAGCAGCAGGGTGTTACCAAGCGCTTCGTAACGCTAATCGTGGACGCCGGAGAGTGTGATGCGCCCTACATGTCTACCCTTTGGAAGGGCAATGAGGTAGTCGGTGAAACAACCTCCGGCGGCTGGGGTCATCGCATCGACAAATCGATTGCGCTGGGCATGGCGCGTGCTGATCTGGCAGAACCCGGCACTGAACTGGATGTCGAAATCTATGGCGAACGCTTCAAGGCCACGGTGCAGCATGACAAGCCCCTTTGGGATCCTGAAAACGAAAGGATAAGGGCATGAATACCATTCCATCCACAATGACCGGCGTCCAACTTGTAGGCCATGGCGGCCCTGACAAGCTGGTGTGGAACGAGGCAATCCCGGTTCCCGAGCCGGGCCAGGGACAAGTACTGGTAAAGGTTCTGGCGGCAGGGGTCAACAATACCGATATTAACACCCGCATCGGCTGGTACTCAGCAGATGTTACCGGTTCTACTGACGAGGTCGAAGACGAAGATATCGAAGCAGGCGGCTGGGGCGGCGGGCTTGACTTTCCGCGAATACAGGGCGGGGACCTGTGTGGTGAAATCGTCGCTCACGGACCAGGGATCACTGCTCCACCCATCGGTGCGCACGTGACTTGTCAAACCAATCAGCCGATCCCGACCGACGATGCACCAACGAGATTTCACGCGATCGGTTCGGAATTCGACGGAGCATTCGCCGAATACTGTGTGGTAGACGAGGACCAGCTCTATGATGTCAGCAAGTCTCCACTCACGGACATTGAAATCGGCGCCATGCCCTGCGCCTGGGGTACCGCATGGAACCTGATTTCGCGCTCCAGTGTAAAAGCCGGAGAACGGGTCTTTGTCACGGGTGCGTCGGGTGGTGTGGGACTGGCTGCTGTGGCCATCGCCACGCATCTTGGAGCGAAAGTGACGGCGCAGGCGAGCGTTTCAAAAGCTGATGCCGTACGCGACGCGGGTGCTATCGAAGTGATCGACCGCGGTGAAATACCCGCAGAGGAATCATTTGATGTGTGGATAGACGTTGTTGGAGGTTCCCAGTGGCCTGCTGGTATCAAGGCTCTGGTCCCCGGCGGAAGGCTCGCGACATCAGGTGCAATTGCCGGACCAATCGTTGAAGCAGATTTGCGCGATATCTACCTGCGCGACATTACGATTTTCGGTTGCTCGTTCCAGAGTCTGGATACTTTTTCCGGTCTGGTTGAATTGATAAACCGGGGTGCGGTGCGTCCCCTGGTGTCTAAGACCTACCCTCTTAAAGATATAGCAAGGGCTCAAAAGGATTTTGCGTCCAAAAAATATCCAGGAAAATTGGTGCTGATCCCATGAGCGAAATTACAATACTTGATGGCGGGATTGGCCAGGAAATCACCAAGCGGTCGGGGAAAGAGCCCAAACCGCTCTGGTCTATTGCAGTCATGATGGAGCAACCCGAAATCGTTGAAGCGATCCACGAGGAATTCATCGATGCTGGTGCGGATGTCATTACTATCAATGCATATACGTCTTCACCAGAAAGGTTGGAGCGGGATGGTCTGCTGGATCAGTTTGAATCCCTGCAGCGACAAGCAGTAGCGATTGCCCAAACAGCAAGGGAAAATTCCGGGAAATCGGTAGAGATCGCCGGTTGCCTGCCACCACTTGTCGCAAGTTATCGGGCTGATGTGGCACAGGATTTCGAAACATCCCTTCATTCCTACCGCCAGATTGTGGAGTTGCAGGCAGATGGCGTTGACTTGTTTCTTTGCGAAACCATGGCTTCCATTACCGAAGCAAAGGCAGCGGCAACCGCCGCCCTGGAAAGTAGCAAACCGGTATGGTTATCTTTCACTTTAAATGACGACGATTCATCCACCCTCCGAAGTGGCGAACCGCTGGCCGAAGCTTTAATGGAAATTGACGGACTTGGTATCGATGCAGCCCTTCTCAATTGTTCCAGACCCGAAGCCATCTCGGCCGCCTGGCAGGAACTGGCAAAGGCCAACGGACCGATCGGCGCTTACGCAAATGGTTTCACTTCCATCGCAGCACTTGATCCTGGTGGAACAGTTGCGAACCTTGAGGCCAGGCGCGATCTCGACGAGAATACGTATGCCGATTTTGTTGATCAATGGATCGAAGGCGGCGCTTCCATCGTTGGTGGTTGTTGTGAAGTTGGCCCTTCCCATATCGCAGAAATTGCGAGGAGATTGGAACAATGAGTAATCGTTACAGTTTTCTGCCACCCGGCGAAGGCACAAACTACGACTGGGAAAACGACCATACATTCGTCAAGATTACGACTGGAGACACTGCAGGTGCCTATACCTTGATGGAGGACAACCTAAAGTCCACATTTGCGCTAGGGCTGCACAGGCATGATCACCACGCAGAAACGTTTTACATTCTCGAAGGTGCTCTGGACTTCTACATTGATGGTGATTGGATTGCTGCCCTGCCCGGTACAACTTTACATGTGCCACCCGGCGTGCCCCATGCTTGCCGCGTAGCAAATAAAAAACCTGCTCGCATGCTTATGATCTTTCAACCTGCGGGATTCGATGAATTTCTCGCCGAACTCGGCAAGATGAAACCGGAGGATTTTGAAGATACAGCTATAATGGAAGCGCTAAACGCAAAGTACGATATTGTATCGATGGGACCTGTTCCCGCTCACCCGAATGACTGAAGATTGAACCATGCCTGAAACTTCATCCGTCATTGCCCAGATTTCACCATCCAATATGGAAGGGTGGGAAGTCTACACTGAAGCGGTGGAACGCCGACAACAGGGTCAGAGCATTACCATGCTGGCGATTGGGGATCACGATTTCAATACCCCCTCTCCAACGGTTGAAGCCTGCAAGAAAGCGCTGGATGAAGGCTTTCATGACTATGTTGATATTCAGGGTGTACCTGAATTGCTTCAGGCGATGGCAAAAATTACAACACAGATTTCCGGCCTGAAAACCTCAACTGATGAAATTGTGGCAACTACCGGCGGGCAGGGTGCGCTTTATGCCGGAATGCAGGCAATACTGGATCCAGGTGACCACATAATAATTGTGAGTCCGCACTATGTCACCTTCCCTGCGACTGCCCGTGCAGCCGGTGCACAATTTACGCTAGTCGATGCGTTTGCAGAGGACGGTTTCGAACCCAAAGCCGCAGCTATTCGCGCCGCATTGAAAAACAATACCAAAGCAATCCTGATAAACTCCCCGAACAACCCAACCTGTGCAGTCTACTCTCGCAAAACACATGAACTAATTGCCGATTTATGTATCGAGCGCGATCTATGGCTTGTATCCGATGAAGTCTATTGGTCGATGGCAGGTGAAAAACACTTTTCACCGCGGTCTTTACCATGCATGCGAGAAAGAACCCTCGTTGTAAATTCATTGTCAAAGAGCCACGGCATGACCGGATGGCGTGTTGGTTGGCTAACGGCACCTCCGCAGGTTGTGAGCCACATTGTGCAGCTCAATCTAGTATCCAACTATGGCCTGCCCGATTTTATCAGCCGCGCTGCCGCCGAAGCTCTCGACAAAGGGTACGGTGTTGAAGAGATCGCTGCAACCTACAAGGCGCGTGGCGAAGCGCTGGTTGATGCGTTGAAGGAAACCAACTGTGTTCGTCCGGTAAATGATCCTGGCAGCATGTACATTGTGCTTGATGTACGGGATGTCACCGCAGATGGCCGCGAGTTCGCCTGGAAGCTGCTGGATGAGGAAAGTATCGCTGTGATGCCAGGAGAAAGTTTTGGGCGGAGCCTGAACGGGCACGTTCGCATCAGCCTCTGCGTCCCGGAAGATGAACTGAAAACGGTTGCAGAAAAAATCTGCCGCTTTGTTGCTAATTATTCCAATTGAGGAAAACAAAAAATGAACAAGAAAGAAGTTCCAACAAAGGCTCGTGCTGTTGTTATTGGCGGCGGTGTTGCCGGTTGTTCAGTCGCCTACCACCTGGCCAAGCAAGGCTGGACAGATGTGGTGCTGCTGGAGCGCAAACAACTGGCCTGCGGCACGACCTGGCATGCAGCAGGGCTTATCGGTCAATTGCGCGCTACCGCGAACATGACCAAACTCGCCCGCTACACCAAGGACCTCTACACAAAGCTGGAAGAGGAAACCGGAGTCGCAACCGGCCTTCGCCAGTGCGGTTCAATCACTGCCGCGCTCACCGAAGAGCGCAAGGAAGAAATCTACCGCCAGGCCTCCATGGCCAGGGCTTTTGGCGTTGCTGTCGAGGAAATCTCGGCCGAAGAAGCCAAGGAACGCTACCCTTATCTCAACAATGAAGATGTGGTCGGTGCGGTGTGGTTGCCGGAAGATGGACAAGGTGACCCAACCAACATTGCGCAGGCATTGGCAAAAGGTGCTCGTCAATTTGGCGCGAAAGTCATGGAAGGAATCAAGGTTGAAGCCATCCAGACAAAAGATGGACGCGTAACCGGAGTGGACTGGTCACGCGATGGCACCGACGACAAGGATTCGATCGAAGCAGAATTTGTCGTCAACTGTGGCGGCATGTGGGCTCACGAGGTTGGTCGCATGGTGAACGTCAATGTGCCGCTTCATGCTTGCGAACACTTTTACATCGTGACGGAGCCCATTCCTGACCTGGAGCGCCTGCCGGTTCTGCGTGTGCCGGACGAATGCGCCTACTACAAGGAAGATGCAGGCAAAATGTTGCTCGGCGCCTTCGAACCGAACGCCAAACCCTGGGGCATGAATGGAATCCCTGAGGATTTCTGCTTTGACCAGTTGCCGGAGGATTTCGATCACTTCGAGCCGATCCTTGAAAAGGCGGTCAACCGATTCCCTATCCTTGCCGAAGCCGGAATTCACACCTTCTTCAACGGACCGGAAAGCTTCACTCCTGATGATGCCTATCATCTTGGCGAAGCACCAAACCTGAAAAACTTCTTCGTCTGCGCAGGATTCAATTCCATCGGCATTCAGTCCGCCGGAGGAGCTGGCATGGTACTCGCCGAATGGATGGAAACCGGCGAAAAGCCGTTCGACATCGGTGACGTCGACATCTCCCGCATGCAACCGTTCCAGGGCAACAAGACCTACCTCTACGAACGTTCCACGGAAACGCTCGGCCTGCTTTATGCTGATCACTTCCCGTATCGCCAGAAGGAAACCGCACGTGGCATTCGCCGCACACCGTTCCATGAGCACTTGAAAACGCGGGGCGGCGTGTTTGGTGAAATCGCCGGATGGGAACGCGTCAACTGGTTTGCCAATGAAGGTCAGGAACGCGAGTATCAATACAGTTGGAAACGCCAGAACTGGTTTGAGAATTCTGCCGCTGAGCACAAGGCCGTGCGCGAAAATGTCGGCATGTATGACATGTCGTCATTCGGCAAGGTGCGTGTTGAAGGACCCGATGCAGAAAGTTTCTTCAACCGCATCTGCGGTGCCAACATGTCTGTGCCTGCGGGCAAGATTGTCTACACGCAATTCCTCAACTCCCGCGCCGGTATTGAGGCGGATGTCACCGTCACACGGCTGTCGGAAACGCTGTATCTGGTGGTTACCCCGGCCGCGACCCGATTTGCGGACCAAGCATGGATGGAACGCCACAAGGGCAGCGCAAATGTCGTCATTACCGATGTAACCAACGGTGAAGGTGTTCTCGCAGTCATGGGACCAAAGTCCCGCGAGCTGTTGCAGAAGGTCAGCCCGAACGATTTTTCCAATGATGTTAATCCGTTTGGCACCGCACAGGAAATCGAGATTGGCATGGGGCTTGCCCGTGTCCACCGCGTCACCTATGTGGGCGAACTCGGTTGGGAAATTTACATCCCGGCCGACATGACCGGTCATGTATTTGAGACACTTTCGGAAGCTGGTGAGGATTTTGACCTGAAACTCTGCGGCATGCACATGATGGACTCGTGCCGCATCGAAAAAGCCTTCCGTCACTTCGGCCACGATATCACCTGTGAAGATCACGTGCTGGAAGCAGGCCTCGGTTTTGCTGTGAAAACCGACAAGCCGGAATTCAATGGCCGCGATGCGGTTCTGCGCAAAAAGGACGAAGGCCTCAATACCCGCATGATGCAGTTCAAGCTCACCGATTCCGAACCCCTGCTCTATCATAACGAACCGATAATCCGTGACGGCGAGATTGTCAGCTACCTGTCTTCCGGCAATTATGGCCACACGCTCGGCGCAGCAATCGGCATGGGTTACGTGCCCTGCAAGGGCGAAACCGCCGAACAGGTACTTGCTTCATCTTACGAAATCGAAATCGCCGGCACTCGCGTCAAAGCCGAAGCCAGTCTAAGGCCGATGTACGATCCGAAGAGCGAACGGGTAAAGTTGTAGGCAATATATGGCGGTCGTCAATATCGCCCGCTTTTGCCTTTAAATGCGAGTGGCAACAGAGTGGACAAAGTACTAAATTCGGATAGTGGCTACTGTCCGACTAGCGACGTACTTCGCAACGTCAAAAGGTGCCAGGAGCGGCCATTGAAAATGGTGCAGAATTGATGTTTTCAGAGTGCTTTTGCTATAGTGGCAAACAGTCTTCTATAATCAATGTCACAGTGCGCTTGTTTGGAAGTGTGGATGGGCCAAAACCAATCTCAGGTTGAATACTGGAATTCTACTCCGGGCCAGAAATGGATTCGGTTCGAAGAAGAACTCGACAAGGTCTTTGAAGCGGTAAACGATCAGCTTATCGAACGGGCGCAGCCCATTAAGGGCGAGCGAATCGTGGACATTGGTTGCGGTACCGGCGCCACGACACGGGCGTTTGCACAAAGATTGGGTCCAGCCGGTTTTGTCACTGCGATCGATATATCCGAACCGCTTTTGTCGCGTGCACGCGGTCGTTCTTCAGAAGTATTGGCAAGCACGGATTATCGACTGATTGACGCGCAGACGGATACAATCCCGGGCGATCTCTTCAATCTGGTTGTATCGCGGTTTGGAGTAATGTTCTTCGCTGATCCCGTAGCCGCTTTTAAGAATATCCGCAGTTGGCTTGCCCCAGGTGGACGCGTAGTGCTAGCCGGTTGGGCAGCGATTGACGGCAATCCTTGGTTTGAAGTGCCACGGGATGGTGCAGTTGCCCGTCTCGGCCCCCCAGATACATCCGATCCCAACAGTCCAGGTCCACTTGGATTCCAAAATACGAATTATGTTACATCGATCCTTGCTAAGGCCGGATTCTCGGACATAAGCGCCGAACGTGCGTTAACAATGCTCCGACATCCAGGCCCAGTCGAGGCTGTGGCCGCGCTCGCTGCAAACATCGGCCCGTCGGCCAGAATTATCAAAAAATACAACGGTACTTCGAAAGACGTTGAAGAGATCACGGCTTATGTCGTGAATGAATTCAGAAAGTTCGAAAGCGATGAAGGCATGTTGATCCCAGCCTGGTTGAACTTCTTTAGTGCACTAAATTCAACACCCGACCGGCAATAATTGCTTGCATCATAATTGGGCACCGAACATCCGTGATGGGTCAGGAGCGAACTAGGTATCTGCGGAAAATCGAGTCCGGTTTGTGCTAGGAAGAGACATGCCCGTTTACTTCATGCTACTGTGCAAAAACCATGTTGCTGTACAAAGGGGAGGCGTTGATCATGTTTCACTCAAACTTCCATAATTCAGCAGGTACAGTTCGGCTGCTGATGGCAACCACATTTGCCATTCTGCTATTTATGCAGCCTCAAGATGGATGGGGCGATGACGATAAAGCCGCTTTGGACATGTTGATCACTGAGAACGGCCGGATGCAATTCTATTCAAAACTCGATCATGCGCAGAAGGAATTGATGCACCACCAAACAAGTACAATACTTGCCACGTATGGAAACTATAATTCTTACAAGACAGAAGATGCGGGTGCGAATGCTTTTGGTAATGACCTAATGCGCTTAAGAAACCGGATTGGTGGAGACTGGCCGCAAGCATTGACCGCCTTCCGGCGAGGGATTTCACGAGATGCTTCTTTGTCTGATAATGATACTGCAATGGCAAATGACGCGATCGAGCATATGACCGAAATGTTGGCTGCCGGTACTGAGATCGTTAAACTTTGCGAAGCAGGTAAGGCATATGAGGCAAGTCTTGTTTACCGAGACAAGTCAATGCCACTGAATGCCCGGATTACGCGTGCGCTGTATACACTAACAGCCGCTGCGCGCGACCGGTTCAACAAGGTGGCTTTTCAGGCGAAGTACAAATGATTTTTGACTGAGTGGTGAACTTCCCCACCTGATTGGGAGCCGATTAAGATTCCCAAATTTCTCGAGTTCGGCACATGCCAGAAGCGGGCATTTGTGATTCCGGATCGAGTGTGGTCAAATAGCTGCACGCGTTTGTGGGTTCTTTGACTTCGGGCCTAAATATGTACTCAAGAACCGCTTTCATCCATGCAACTACTGCACTGATCATATCTTTCGCAAATCCAAGTGCTTTCGCGGCTACCATTCAAGATGCAGCAATTGCTGGCGATGTATCTCAGGTAGAGAAGATGTTAGATGAAGGAGTGGATGCGGAAAGAGTGATAAGCGCACTCTATTTTGCATCTCAAAGGGGCCATCTTAACGTTGTGAAGCTGCTTGTTGATCGCGGATTCGACGTTAATGGCCTTACTACTGAGGGCAGCGCTCTTCAAACCGCTTCAAGGCGCGGACATATAGAGATTGTTGAGTTTCTGCTGGACAGTGGCGCCGATCCAAATTTGCCTGGTGGCGAAGACCTCTGGCGACCGTTGCATGAAGCAGCCTATGGCGGACGTGTGGGAGTCGCAAGGCTACTACTTGATCGCGGCGCTGATGTGAATGCGCGTGCCCAGTTTAGGAATGATGAGCCGGCCATCCATTTTGCAGTTCAGCGGGGGAAATTTGAAGTTGCGGACCTTCTTCGAGAATATGGTGCAGCAGCCAATCCAGTGGAGCCTATTGCAGATGAATTAGCTGATGCTAATCTTGAGATCGGTCGCGTGAGAGCTGCTGCCTGCACCCCCTGTCATACACTGACGCCTGGCACAACTGGCGAACGTGGTCCAACACTTTGGAATATCGTTGGGCGCAAGAAAGCAACGATGCCGGATTTTCCATATACACCAGCAATGGCTTCACAAACGGGGGTGTGGGATTATGAAGAGCTGAACAAATTTATCGCAGATGTGCCAGGCTATGTACCGGGGACACAGATGTGGGAAGGGTCGGAACCAGATTGGGTTACACGGGCAGCTCTGATTGCCTATTTGAGAACTCTGTCAGATAATCCGGCTGATCTGCCGTAATGTCTCTTTAGGGTCATCATTGACGAGAGCAATCCATTCGAGTTGTTTCGATTGCGACAATGCCATTTTGGTAAAAATGGGCTCCAAGCCGTCATCGACTTTCCCCTTCCCCTCTCCCTCAATTTCCGTATAGTAACCCCAAGACGTGAATCGTTCGGGTCCCGGAGTGTAGTAACCTCACCGGGAGCGGCTTAGACATCAGCCGCAAAGGTGCTTCCCTGACTATTCGTTACTATCTGTAGCAATTGCCGCGAATACACTCACTCAAACAACTCCCCCACCTTCACATCAAGCGCTACCGCTATTCGGATGATGACCTTGACCGTGGGGTTGCGCGAACCAGATTCTATACCGCTCACATAGGTCGGGTGCAGCTTCGCACGCTCGGCGAATTCCTCTTGCGAGAACCCTCGTTCCTTGCGCCAATGGCGAACGTTTTTCCCGAATTGCTGTTCTGGTGTCATGCCCCTACGGACATTGAACCAGAAAAAATCACCATAGACTATGAGTAATATTTCAGTTAAACTGCTCTAGTGAAAAATGTGTGTGGATTCTAGAATGCAAAACTATCATTTCGGACAAGACCTGCTGGATACATACCAGTCCATGTCGCCATTTGTGCAGGCGTTGTGGGCGCTGATGCTGCCGGGGTTGATTTGTGCCCTGTTCGCCATTTGGCTGAACTACCAGCTGCGATTGAAACAATGCGAGCCGCTGCATCCCTTCGAAATACCGGAGGAAGATATCGGCCGCATCATCGCCTACCGCCCACCGGTTGAGGCAATGGATGCGCCAACGCTGATGGCAGTAGCGCGGCGGGAGGAATAACATCGTTACGTCATTCCTATGCTTGTCACAGGAATCCATTCCTCTTTCCTCTCCACCCATTGACACTCTCATTATTTGGAGAACTCGCGGGAATGAACCTCTGTGATTGGAGCCGGACAAGCAAACTATTGAGAATTGTTTGCCCGGCGGAACCACAGAGGTGACGGGGGGGAGATGGTGCATGGGTAAAAGAGTTCACTGCGTGGCAGGACAAGGTTTTGAAATCCTTTAAAACCGCCAGTCCGCGAACGGACGCCCGCCGGATGGCGAGCAAGGCCAAACAAGACTCGAGTGAACACTTACGGCTGGCACAACGCGCAATATCAGGATAAGAACTGCGTGAACATGCCCGCTGGGGAAATTGGCTGATAACGGGAGAGTTGTGCGTGTCTCTGAACAATGAAAAATCTGAGGCTTTCTTCGCCGGACAGCGTATCAATCTTGATATTGGATTTAGGTGCACGCTGGAATGTCCGGGTTGCAGTCGTCAAAGGGCATTCAAGGACATACGCCCAATTCCTGGCCATGACATGACGGTGGACGAATTTCGAAAAATCATTGGGCATTTTTCCAGAATAACGATGTGCGGGCAAATCTCTGATCCGATATTCAATCCCAACCTTCTCCAGTTCATCAAGATGTCAAAGGAAGCAAATGTTACATTGGGCATTCACAGCGCCGCTTCGCAAAAGTCCATGAAATGGTATGAAGAGGCGTTTGACAGTTTTGGTGAAGGCTACTGGACTTTTGGAATTGATGGCCTGCCGAAAGACAGCCACAAGTACCGGATTAATCAGGATGGTGTTAAACTGTTTGAAGTAGCAAAATTGTGTTCTGCAAAGGGTATAAAGACGAACTGGCAGTTCATCGTATTCCGGTACAATGAAAATGATATTGAAGAAGCCAGGCAGATGGCATCAGATCACAACATCAGTTTTGAACTGATGAAAAGCAGCAGGTTTGGTACTGCTGAGGATCAGTTGAAATACAAACCCGTTAATCCAGAATATTACATAAGCCGGTGATGAAAATGGAAAAGAATGATCGTTGGTTTCCTCATTGTATCCACCTTGGAAAAGAAAAAGGATACAGCGCCAGTGGCCATATATTGCCATGCTGCTGGGCCGATACGCCGGATCCGGGGTTTGCTCCCCTAATAAAAGAGAAGCTGAAAATTGCAAACAATGCTACAATTACAGACATATTTCAGTCTGAGGAATGGCAGGAATTTATCCATAAATTAACGGCTGAACCTGACAAAGCACCTGCCACCTGCTGGAAGTATTGCGGCAACGGCAAAAAATTCCGGATCAAGGAAATTCTGGATACATAGTATTTGCCATGCAAGCGTCCAGCGTAGCGCTCATCCGGCATGTACGATTGACCCATGTGGGGAGCTACTAAATGGCAAAAGAGTTATGGCACGAGGGCAGAACCGCCATTGTCACAGGTGGGACCGCAGGCATCGGACTTGAGATTGCCAGGACATTGGCAAGCCGGGGTGCGCAGGTTGCCATTGCAGGTCGTCAATCTCCAGAGAAGTACGCGCATTTAAAGCAAGAAGGTTTTCTGATTGGTCAACTTGATGTCTGCGAACCGGAATCGATTAAACAGTTTGGCAACCAGGTCAGTAAAGATTTGGGAACGCCCGAAATTCTTGTAAATTCAGCTGGCATTACAATTCACCAGGAAGTGTGCGGCCATAGTGACGAAGACTGGAACTCTGTCATTGAAACCAATCTCAACGGACCGTTTCGCATGATACGCGCCTGTCTGCCGGACATGATGGCCGCAGGGTGGGGAAGAATCGTCAACATCGCCTCAACTGCGGCGACGACAGCTGAATCAACACACCCTGCTTATTGTGCGTCAAAGGCCGGACTTGTCGGCCTTACACGGGCCGTTGCACTTGAAGGAGCACCTCGCGGGGTCACCTGCACATCTGTCAGTCCCACCTGGGTGGAAACTGAGATGCTTCGAAGCAGCATGGGAAAAATGGCCAAACGCTCGGGCCGAAGTGCAGCAGAGGAAAGCCAGGCCGTCGCGTCAGCCAATCCGCAAAATCGACTGGTACAACCAGTTGAAATTGCTGAATTGGTTTCGTTTCTCTGTTCGGATTTGTCACCCGCCTTGACGAAGGAAGATATTCAGGTGAATGCAGGTGCACTGTGGTAATTCGCCTGAACAGTAATGCTCGCAATTTATTAGTTCAAAGCACGAGTGTAGTTGGCCGCATCGCTTCCAGTTCCGGAAACTTGTTCTTCAGCGCATCCAGTCGGGAAACGCTGCGCAACCACTCGTAATATAGCGCTTTCACCGAGCTGATTTCCACACCGGCATCTTGCATTCGTCGAATGCCTGTTTCCTCGTCCGCATCCATGCTGGCAACCGCATCCTGTAAGGTTACAACCTTGTATCCTTCGTCAAGCAATCCAATTGCTGATTGCGCCACACACACATCGGTTTCCATGCCAACGCATATGGCCGTTTTACGACCGGTCGCCGCAATTGCGGAAAATATTTCCGGATTTCCAACCACACCAAAAAAGTTCTTGTCGTGGATTTTGGTATCCTTCGGCAAGGCTTGCCTGATCGTATCGTTGAGATCGCCTGTGTTCGCAATGTCTTCACCCATTGCAATAATGGGCACATCAAGGTGGGAAGCGACTTGCAACAGCCAGGCAACATTTTCGACCAACCGTTGGGATTTCGCACGGTCATACTTGCTTAGGAAATAATCCTGTATGTCGATCACCAGCAGAACACTATCGTCTACATTAACCAGTGTCGTTTGCTTGCGCGAAGAATGACCCATGACAAACACTCCTGTTAAAACCAATACTAACCAGATTATCCCGAAACTGTCTGCAGCGGGATTTTATGCTATCTACGTAATCGGAATTCTGTACTTTGCGGTAAATCCGGCAATGCGGGACGGGTTGGCAGTGACGGCGATTTTAAACGGTGCCCTGTTCGGGTTCTTCGCCTATGCAACCTATGACATGACAAACTATGCAACATTGCGAATCTGGTCATTTGCGGTAACCATCGTGGAGGTTTCCTGGGGAACCGCTCTTACAGCCGTATCGGCTTACGCAGGCTTTGGGATAAGCAGGCTATTGTAACGCTACCAGACCAGATTGCCTGCATGAGTCGACAGTCCAAAACCGCTAGTTCACTGAGAGTTTCTTGGCGAGATAATTTTGCAGATGGTCAGCAACAATGCCGGAATCAAGATCAGCCCCGTCCATCAAAGTAGACTTGCGGGTACGCAAATAAGGCATTCCCAGTACATACAGTCCGGACGGCTCCATTATACCACCGTCATGTACCAGACGTCCGCGTGCATCGAAAGCTGGTGCCTTGAGCCAGGATAAATCAGCATGATAACCAGTCGCCCAGATTACCGTCTTGATTTGACCATCTGCCAAATTCAACTCAAGGCGGCGGTGCTCGGAAACCCGCGTATCTTCAAAGCGATGTGATGCTTCCACTTCTCCGTCCATGCCATTTTCCGTTGCCCACTCGTCAATCGTGTTGAGCAGGCGCTTCATTTTCAAGTCCGCAAGTGCGCAAACATTCACCAGCGAGCCGGAAAACATCAGCTTGTTGCCATTTACACCAGCGACACGGCCAGCAATTTCGACACCCTTGTCTGTCAACGCATTGAGATCAAGCATGGACTTGTCCGGAAAACCTGCCAACTGCAAAGATGGAACCCGCCGTGCACGACGGATATCATCAACCTCATCGTAGGGCATGCCAAGAATGCCTGCGACATCCATCCACCACTTGATATCACGCCCACGATAGATGCGCGGCACGCGCACATGTTCACCAACTGCCAATATTACCTGACGACCTGAGGCCTGAATTTCTGATGCGAGCTGGACTCCGGTCGCTGACGCACCAACAACAAGCACTCCACCTTCGGCAAGTTGGCCAGGGTTGCGATAATACATCGGCGAGGTCATCTCGATATCATCAGGGAAGTCCTGCGCTATCTTAGGCACCGCTGGAATGTTGCAATGCCCCGATGCAATCACCACACTCTTGCCGTGCCAATCACCTTGATCTGTTGAGATTAGATAGCCGCTACCATTTGGCGTAACGGCGGTAACCGTAGTATTGGTTTCCACTGGTGCTGAGAAGCGTTCTGCATAGGTATCAAGAAACCGTAAAACTTCTGGCATATCCATGTAGCCGTCTGGATTATCGCCTTCATACGAATAATCAGGCAGGCGGCTCAACCAGTTTGGTGTAAGCAATGTCAGCGAGTCCCATCGCTCAGTTCGCCAGGAGTTTGCCACCTCTCCGCGCTCCAGCAGGACATGATCAATGGACCTCCGGGCAAGTTGCCGACTCATCGCCAAGCCGCAGTGGCCCGCGCCAATTATGACGGTATCCGTCTTATTCACTGGATTAACCGCTTTGTCTGCCTAAGCCATCAGGCCTTCTTCACCGAAACTTCGACATTGGTGGGATTGGTGATGCAATCAAAAACCGCTGAGCGTTTTTGTGACTGCGCTACAAGAGCCTTGATATCATCCTCGCTGGCATCTGCATCCACATCAAAGGAAACGCGGATGGTACCGAAGCCGTTGCGAACTTCATCATCAATGCCAAGAATACCGGCCAAATCCATGTCTCCCTCGACAGTAGCCTTGACCGAATTTAACTGAATTCCTCTATGTTGCGCTACGGAGGCAACGCCACCCATAAGACAACTTGCAAGCCCGGTAAGCGCAATTTCTGCAGGTGTAGGCGCATTGTCTTCCGCCGCAAAGGCTTCCGGATGATCCGCCTCAATTGAAAAGGATTTACCGCGATCCTGCTCATCACCAAGCCCGTAAAAGCTCGTGATTGTAGATTTGCTATGAGTCCCATTCACCCATTCACAACTTGATCGCCATTTGAACTGAGCAGCTTCCGGTGCAGATTCAAGCGCTTCACGTGCTCCCAGCAGATGTTCTACATTCACACCATTATTGACTTGTGTATCGGACATTTTAGAGGCCTCCCATTCGGCAATCGACAACTAACCCGTAGTTTGTGGTCAGCCGGTGGCCACCAACCCTACTTGATCAGTGAAAGATTGTCCGCTTGTCGGTTCTTCTTGTCAAGACTTACTCTTATTCGGGATATTTGAACCAAATTCAGTTGTGAAGTGCAGTCCTTGCTTCGGACAGACCATCTGAGTCCACCAACGAAACACAAACACTGTTGAGTGAACGTGGTTTGTCGTACGTCCAGGGCCGACCGCGATGAATTGTTGACCGTTCGTCCCAGATAAGCACATCACCAACATTCCATTTGTGAAGATAGGTAAACTGCGACTGGGTGCAGAATTCCGTGAGTTCTTCAATCAAAGCCTCACCAGCAACGGTTTCAAGCCCTTCAACCTCAAATACATGAGAGGCAATATAAAGCGCTTCCCTTTGATTAACGGGGTTTGTCCAGACAGCAGGCCAACGTTGCGGCGGCCATTTGTTGAAGATTGAAGCCTTGGCAAGTTCCTTCGAAATTTTCTCCCGAGAGCGCTGAAAATTGTGCTTCAGTATTCTTCCCCGAATTCGGGATTTCAGGCTTTCAGGCATTTCCTCCCAAGCTGCACGGGTTGATGCAAACTCGGTTTCACCGCCGGTTTCAGTCACTACCTTTGCTGTCAAGATATTGCACAAGGCAGGCGTGGGCATGAATGTTGAATCGGTGTGCCAAAGTTGATTGGCTTTCAGGTTCAACGTGCGCAGGTCCAGTTCGTCAGATACACCGCCATCAGCAGTCTCATTGGTTAGCGGCGAAACAGGTACCTTCTCACCGCGTTTTCGTGTCTCGGGCGCACGATCCTCGATAGGCCCAAACATCCTGGCCAGACGAAGGTGGCATTCCTCTGCAAGGTTCTGGTCGCGAAACAGAAGCAGCGAATGATCTTCAAACAATGCACGAACTGCAGGATATTCAAGGTTTTCATCCAGCATGGAGAGATCAACTTTTTGCACTTCAACGCCAAATGAGGCGGAAAGCGGAGTTGTTACAAATTTTACAGAACCAACAGCCATAACGTTTGATACCTATTTCGAGATATCCGCGCCACCTTCTTCCGCCCGCTTGGCAACAAATTCTTCAATGGCTTCCTTGCGGTCGGATGGGAGCTCGGGCTCGTCGTAATTCTTGATTGTATCAAGATAAATCCTGTTCGCACGTTGTGTCGCGTCAAGACTTCCGCGTTCCTGCCAGTTTTCGAAATTACTCCAGTCAGAAAGAAGTGGTGAATAAAACGCTGTCTCAAAGCGCTCCAGCGTATGTTGAGTACCGAAGAAATGCCCACCATGGCCAACATCCGTAATGGCGTCCAGTCCCAAGGTTGCTTCGGAAACCTCAACGGGCTTGAACAATTCGGCAAACATCTGAAGCATTTCCACATCGATGATGAATTTTTCGGCAGATGCGGTAAGACCACCTTCGAGCCAGCCAGCACCATGAAGCAGTAAATTACAGCCGCCCATCAACGCGCCCCACATGGACATCTGCGTTTCGTATGCAGCCTGCGCATCCGGCGCGTTTGAAGCGGTCACCCCGGAAGAGCGCATGGGCAAGTCATAGCGCCTTGCCAACTGACCCGAACCAAATGCTGCCTTGACATATTCAGGTGTGCCAAAAGCCGGAGCGCCGGTTTTCATGTCGACGTTGGATGTAAAACTGCCATAACAAACGGGAGCGCCCGGATTGACGATTTGTGTGAGGCACATCCCGGCCAAGGCTTCAGCATTTTGCATAACCAGCGCACCGGCAATGGTGACGGGTGCCATCGCACCCGAAAGAGTGAACGGTGTCAGAACCATCAGCTGGCCCGCAAGGGCCGCATCAATGATTCCCTTGCACATCAAATCATCCAGCATCAACGGCGAGTTGGAATTTGCAACCGAGTAACAGTATGGATGTCTGGAAAATTCCTCCTTGCTCACACCATTGGCGAGCCGGATAATTCCGTAGGAATCTGCCACTGCTTCGGTTCCGCGAAAGTATACAAACGGCACCTTGTCGGTGTAACTGGTCATCGATTGGGTAATGTGCAGATGCCGGATGTTTGTAGGGACATCCTGGGGTTCCACGGAGGGTCCGATAATATGAATTACGTCAAAGCTCTGCGCCATCCGGAAAAAGTCCTGGAGCTTTGCTAGCGTACCCGGCTTTCGTCCTTGCTGAAGGTCTGAAAAATTTGGCGTGCCGCCAGTCGTGCATACGCCAACCTGATTGCGTCCTATCGTGATGTCCCGGTTCTCACCCCTTGCCTTCATGGTCACGAGCGGTGGTGCTTTTCCAATCAGGTCCAGAACCAGCTCAGGATCAAAGTGAACAATCTCGCCCTTCACTGTCATTCCTGCCTTTGCGTAATAATCGCGCGCGAGTGGGCTCAATACCTTGATCCCGTTGTCGGAAAGCACTTTCAGCGATGCATTATGAATGGTTTCAATTTCATCAGCAGAAAATTGCTCTACTGGTGGGTAATTGTTTTTCCATTGTCGCCAGGCCTTATCAAACGCCTTGGTGATGTTCGATTGTCGATTGCTCATGCGTTTGCTTCGGCCGCCACGGCGTGTCTGAACCTGGTTCATGATATCTTGTCCTTGTGAAGCGCGATGAAAGCTTCGGCGGCTCCCGGATCTGCCGCGCGGCCGATAAAGCACTGAAAATAGGCGTTGAGATAGCTAATACGATCGCTCATCAATTCCCGTACATCCAGAGCGTAGTAACTTAGCTGGGTGAAGTAGATTACCCGTGCCCGAACAAAGGATTCTGGATGTTGATAACCATGTTGTTCAAGAAACCCGGCAATCGCCCCTACCCGACTGTTATCCTCTTTTTGAACTTTTTTTCCCAGGCTTTCCGACCTTCGCGACCACTCGCGCATCGATTGGTCCAGTTCCGGATCAAACAGTTTTTTGTCTACCCAGACTTCAAAGAGCGCCAACAATCCTTCATCCAGTGTGGTCGCAATCCTGAGCGCATCCACCATCACTCCAGTATTGCGTTGCTGCCATTCTTTGGTGATAGCATCCAGCAGATCATCACGGTTTTCGAAGTGCCAGTAAAAGCTGCCCCGTGTAATGTTCATACGACGGGCGAGATCGGTAATCTGAACTGCATCAATGCCTGATTCAACCAGTACTTCAATCGCCTGATCAATCCAGTCTTCACGGGTAAGCATCGGCATGCGCTGTTGCTTTGGTTGGGTCAATCGGGCAATCTCCATACAGGGTTGTACTGATCCATACACCCATGTATGTTGCGCGTCAAATAATTCGGAGGATAGGCATGAGTAACGCATCGAACCCAAAAGAGCTTCGCTTCATCGATTTGGAGTTCAGTCCGCGCTTTGAGTATGGCGATCAGGCTTCCGCTGCTCAAATCTCTGGCAGCGATGGTGAAACCGAGCTTGGCACTGGTTTCGTTCGACTAGCAAATGCGGATTTTCCCTGGACCGTTAAATATGACGAGGTACTTTTGGTTGTTGAAGGCGAAATGACAGTGAAAACACCGGATGGAGAGTTTAACGCAAAAAAGCACGACAGCATCTGGTTGCCGAAAGGAACTGAACTTCGTTACATCGCCAAAAATGCACTGGTATTTTACGCAATTCATCCAGCGAATTGGGCGGAAGCTAGAAAATGAAAATTGCCCGACTTCCTAAAGATGACAAGACGAACGGCTGGAGTGGAATACTCAAGCCCCGTAAACCAAATGTCCCGCTTACTGGCGATATTGTTACTGACTGGGTGGTTCTCGGCGCGGGGTACGCCGGCCTCGGCGCAGCGCGAAGATTGGCAGAACTTCATCCAAACCAGAAAATCGCATTAATCGATGCAGGAGAAGTTGGTGAAAACGCATCCGGGCGCAATTCGGGCTTCGCAATTGATCTCCCGCATAATGTGGGATCATCGCTTGAGGAACTGGAAGGTTCGCATCGATTCATGCGTTTGGCCAGGGTAGCGATTTCTTCTCTTGAGGGTTCAGTTAAAAAGCACAAAATCAAGTGCGACTGGTCGGAGGATGGCAAGTACCATACTGCCGTCTCCTCCAGAGGCGTGGAAGATGTGCTAACCCCGTTCGTGAAGGAACTTGAGGCACTCGGCGAACCTTACGAATGGCTTGAGGGAGTTGAACTTGAAAAAAAGCTTGGCAGTCAGCACTTTACAGCGGCGGTCTACACACCCGGTAACATTCTTATGAATCCAGCGGCTTTGACGCGAGGACTTGCGGACAGCCTGCCGGGCAACGTTTCCGTTTATGAAAACTCCCCAGTACTGGAGTTCGTGAACTCCAATGGTGTAACGCTTAAGACAACAGGCGGTAGTGTTCGCGCTCCAAAAATGATCATGGCAGCGAATGGCTTTTCGGAACAGTTTGGTTTCCATTCCAACCGCTTCCTGCATTTGGTTGCCCATGCCAGTCTTACTCGTCCACTGACAAAGAAAGAGCGCGGGGACTACGGTGTTAAAAAGCCGTGGGGGCTTACCCCGGCAAATGCTTTTGCCGGAATAACAATGCGTTACACCAATGACCATCGAATTCTAATTCGCCAGGGGCTGGCTTACTGTCCTTCCCAGCGCTTTAACGAAACTGCAAAAAAAGTTGTTCAGCGCCAACACAAGAAGCTGTTTGATGCGCGTTTCCCGATGCTACCAAATGTTGAAATGGAACACACCTGGTCAGGGTTCGTATGCCTGTCGCGAAATTCGGCCCCGGGATTTGGTCAGCTCGCAGGAAACATTTGGGGTGCGGTCTGCCAAAACGCTGTTGGCGTGACCAAGGGCACGATTGGTGGCATGCTGGTAGCTGACATGGCGTCCGGTGAAGACAATCCGCTGATTGCCGACATGCAAAGCCTTGGTGAACCTTCCAGATTACCCCCGCGTCCATTCCTCGACATAGGTGTGCGGGCTAGATTTCAATGGGAGCTTTGGAGCAACCGGAATGAGGCTTGATCAATCAGGCACAACCCGGGTTTGGAAAGCATACCCCGGCGCGCTTTCGACTTCCTACCAGGCGCTGAACTCGACGCTCGGTTCCGGATCTTTCGGCACGCCGAGGTCTACAGTTATGCGATCATCGTGATTGGGAGCACGCCAAAGCTGAAAAGTTCTTCCCGTAACGCGCCAGCGAATTTTACCGTAGAGGTTGAGGATTGTGGTGCTGCCTTCATCACGAGCAGGTACGTCTGCCCAACCATACATTGAGAACTTGACTATGTTTCTGAGAAAACTAACCTACGCCACCAACAATACCACGGAACCCGCAAGCAACAGTCCACCTGTAATCCGAGCGAACCACTGCCCGTACGGCAGTAGCTTTTCAAGCAATACAATAATGGCAAGTCCCGAGATCCAAACCAGATTCATTATGCCACCGGCAAACAACAGCACCATCAAAAACCAGCAGCATCCTACACAATATAGACCGTGATGAAGGCCCATGAACAGTGCGCCGCCATGGCCACTACGAAAGTTTCGCGATAGAAAATCAACGGGTGAACGGCAGTGTTTAAGGCATACATGTTTTAGTGGTGACAACTGATAGATACCAGCCATGATCAAAAATGCCGCCGACAATTTGGTGCTGGTACTCCACATCATCATTGAGTGCATCAATCCGGCTTTCTCCAGCGCCCATTGCAGGCCAACCGCTGCGAGGCTGAAAACCAGCCATGCCAATAAATAGCCTAAAGTAAACGCCATTGTCGGGATAAGGGTTTTCGCCATCCTGCCCTGCTTTTGAGCGTGGCGACATACCCGTGCATACAGCAACACCATAGGCGTGGCACTCGGTATCATCATGGCAATCATCATGATCCACCACATGGAAAGCATCAGCAGCCAATAGGGAACATCCCAACCCATCACCATGGATTTCATGCCAGTTGGCGCCGGAAATTGCCAGGTTGACATGGAGGCGGATGACATACCCGTGCCCGCACCACCGATGATCCATGCCCAGCTGATGGTGCAGATCAAAGTCAGTCCTGCGACTACAATCAGCCGATCACGCCGTAGAAGATGTTCAGAAATAGTAGTATCAGGCACGAATGACATTGATCAGGAAGCCCTGCCGCCGTGTGTTTTCTCTTCGACCAATCCATAAGGGCCGTAAGCAACTTCTGTCACGAAGCCGTAGCTATCCTTGGCCTCCATATTAATTTCCCCGGAGGAATTGAATGTGGCACTTGCCATCTCCGCCAACCGGAATTCAAACCCAAAAGGCAAACTGATCTGGGCATGGTGAGGTTTGCCTGTCACCGGATTCTTGATCGGCTTGAGAGAGAGTTCCATGTGGCCCGGCGCTTTGAAATGCCCGGTACGGGCTTCCAGATCACATTCGAACTCAATGTCCGCAAATATGGGATCATATTCGGTCTCGATAGTAGATCCGTAAATGCTGTAAGCCGTAGTTGGCTCCTGCTCCTTGCCGTCAAGAATTTGAAACAGCGCTTCGCGTTGCTCTTCGCTTGCATGTGCCGAGATCAATCCTTGTACCCGACCTTTACCTTCATGAACGGGTCCTGGCCAACTGAACCGGGCACCAACAATCAATCCATCAAGTCGGACATCTCCAAACCACCCCTCGTCAATGCGGTGAGCTTCAAGGCCCTGACATACATCGTTTGTCGGCAGTGCATTGAATTCGCACGGACAACCGTAATCACAATTACAAGATGAAATCTTTGGACCGCGAATCATCCAGTCAACATAAGCCATAGCTTGCTCTCTTTCTTGATGCCCCAATTTCAACCGGGAATTTGCTCCCAAGTATCATGCAGGTCAATCGAAAGCGTGAACTATTTGGTTTCAGTTCCGTAAGTTGTGTTTCAAATCCGTAACGATCCAGTTGCAACCTACACACAGCGGGGCGATTTTGCCCGATGCCACAGTGGACACCTGATTAATCCGAGGGAAGTGCAGCCAATTCAGCGTCATATTCGCTGACACATGAGCCCATGGCCTTGATCATCGGTTGCAATTGCTTTTCGTAATGTTTCCACTTGGCGACGGAAGAAGTGTAGATCGGTTGACGAACCTGCCATATTGAAGCGGTTTTGACAGTCTTTTTCGATCCCGTATGATCAAGACAGCGATCATCCCATTCGAGACCCAAATGATCGATCATGTTGCGGGCAACGATTTCGGTATTGGCAACGGTATCCTCGTAGTAGACCTCAAACATGCGTCCCGGCAAAATCTCACGCCAATAATTCATCATTTCCCAATATTGGCGGTAATAGAGCCCCAAAAACTCCAGTTCAGTAGCGTAGGAGTGAAACTCGGAAAAAGACTGCTTGTAACAGGACAGTGCGCAGTCAATCGGATTTCGGCGACAGTGAATGATCTTGGCATTGGGAAAGACAATTGAAATCAGACCCACAGACATGAAATTGTGGGGGAGCTTGTCTACCTGCCGCTTGCTGCTTTTGCGGTTAAATCCCGAAACATTCATGTAGCCCTCGGCAATATTTTTCCAGAAATGGTCCGGCGCGTCATGAAAGTGCTTCTGCATGGTGGGTAGCGCTTGTCTCAACAATGGATCAACCTTGGTGTAGAGCCCCCATTGTTTCATCTTGGTGTGCATGTAACCAAGTTCGCCATTGTCCAATATTTCAGGATGGCCTGCCAGGATACTTTCCGTCAGCGTCGTACCGGATCTCGGCATTCCAACAATGAAAATCGGTTGATCGGTTTCATGGCCAAATCGTTGTTTTGATTTGATAAAATCTAAACTGAAGGTTTCCCTGACATTTGAAAACCCAACCAGGGTGCTTTCCTTGTCCAGGTGCTTCGACGGTTCCTCATTCGATTTGCGGTAATATTCAAAGGCCCGGTCATATTCTTTCAGTTCTTCAAAACCTGATGCTGCCTGGTTGTACAAATACCCGACTAAATTCTGGTCTTCCGAACTGTCTGCAAAGTGAACAACTGATTCGACCATTTCAATATCTGTGGCAAATCCGGGAAGTCCCGAAATCCTGGCCATGGCCTTTTTGTTTTTTTCGATTTTCAAAGCCTGACGCGCATCCGCCATGGCGGCTTCAGCGTTGCCGGTTTTGCTGTGTACATCAGCGCTGACGAGGTAGATTTCCTGTTCCTTCGGATTAATTCTTTTGGCGTGGCCAAGAGATTCGAAGGCCTGATCGATTTTCCCCAACTGCATCTGGCATTCGGCAATGTGGGTCCAGATGATTGCGAGGTCTTTTCTTAAAAAGGCCCATTTTTTCAGATACTTAAGCGCATCCCCATATTTTTTTTGTTCAAGCAGGAGCAATTCACAAAGTGTTTTCAGAATGATCTCTGAATTTGGTTTCTGTTTGTGCGCTTTCTTGAGTTGAATCACAGCCCCCTGATACTCTTCAGTTCGGCAAAGCATCAAAGCCAGGGAAAACCGCAGCTCAAAGTTTTTGGGATTTTGCTTGACCAGTTCGGCAGTCTGCGCCGATTGTCGAATGAGTTGCTCCATCGGCAATTTGCTGATGCGTTCTTCAAACTCAACTGGATCAAATGCCTGCATGTTCATCTGGTTCCCGATCCTGATCGACAATTGGCGAATGTAACTGTTCGCTCTCGCTGTCCAATTAATGCGGTATTGCCAGCAATACCAGCCCAAAACAAGCGCCCTGACCCCGATTAATGCCCAAACTCTGTTTTAAGGGTGTAACAATGCGTCTTGGCCCTAGTCCTTTTGCAGGATGAATTGACACTATTTGAACACCACATGGTGTGACCGACCGGCACGAAAATTCAACCTATGATAGTATGGTTTGTAGTAAATTTACTACTATTGAAATTATCTGTATTAATAATAATAATAATTTCTATCAATTATAAATAAATAATTGTAATTTTAAATTATATTTTTTAACATCTAAAATGTATTTTTTATTATATATTTTTATTTACTTGTAGTAAATATACTATAAATTATGTTATTTTACAATATAAAATTCATTTTAAGGTAGTAATTGGATTGTCTTTGTTTTTAATGTGACATTAAAGTTACACTCCGAATAATAAACCCGTATATCCCGGTTTTATGCTATCTACTTGCGTTGTTTGATTGACTTGAATTTCAGTTTTACCGTAGGAATTGATCAACCGGCTCCAGTACATTCCCGGAGTTGGGGACTTAGGAAATCATTAACTACAGGGATATAAACTATGAGAATTAAGTCTCTCCTTCTCGGCACTGCAGCTACTATGGTTGCTGTATCCGGGGCTCAGGCTGCCGACGCTATCGTCGTTGAGCCAGAGCCAGTAGAGTATGTTCGCGTTTGTGATGC
>JAJFHU010000039.1 GCA_021775455.1 Hyphomicrobiales bacterium
TCAACTCGGTTCCAACACCGAGTAATGTTGCTAGGGTCAGGACCCGTTAATTAATGCAAAATGGTGGGCGGGAATTTGGCTGGATGACAGGCGTGGATGTGGAGGAAACCATAAGGTTTGCAAGCATTCACAACGCATCAGGCACCATCACCTCCCTGAGCAAAACACCCCGGAAAATCTCCAGCCGGGTGGTCCAAGCATGGGTAGCAGGTCAGTGTTGGATATGTCGGGAATATTGAAACGTTGACCGAAGAGAATGCCGACTTCCGGCGTGTGCTCTATTCTGGTACAAAGCTGCAATTGATTCTAATGTCGGTCGAGCCTGGCGAAGAACTAGGTGGCCAAATCCATACTTCCAGAATTTACAGAAGGGTACAAGAAGTACGCGAGGTTGATTTTGAGTTTACAATAGCAATTGCAGGGAATGTCACATAAAATGCGTCTGATATGCGACCAGGAGAATTCCGATGATCAAGAAGATACTTGTGCCAGTTGATGGTTCGTCACATTCAGTAAAGGCTGTTGAGTTGGCAAGCGATTTGGCATCCAAATACGGGGCGGAAATTGTACTCTTGCATGTTCTGTTGCACGGGCAGATGCCTGACGGACTCAAGAAGGCGATTGAGATTGAAGTCGGCTCCCGCAAAACAAGTTCTGATCATTTGGTCAACATGCCACAACAAATCCTGGCCCGGGTTGGAAGCAAAAAAGACACCCTGCTTACCCTTGAAGAACTCAATTACATCGGAAAACATGTTCTCTCCAGCGTTGCCACAATCTGTCGAGATAAAGGAATTACCAAAGTCCAGGAACGGGTCGAAGAAGGTAATCCTGCAAATATAATAATCAATATCGCCGAAGAGATGCCTGCCGACATGATTGTTATGGGTAACCGAGGCTTAAGCGATTTCCAGGGCCTCCTGGTCGGGTCAGTATCTCACAAGGTTTCACACCTGGCGAAGTGCACCTGTGTCACTGTCCGGTAAATTAAACAGTAGAATTTGAACCCAGAACGCCTGCTTTATCCATGAAAGCAGAAGTTTCTGCACAATCATTCGATGCCTGCTTTACGTGCAAAAACGGATGTAAAGCGTACGGCTGTCATATGCTGATCGCGATGTACAGGCTGCAGCGCTAGAAACATCTAATTCAGGCCAGTTGCCTTTCGAAGCGCGGCGTTCAGACGATCCCGCCATCCGGGGCCATCGTCCTGAAAATGGGCCAGCACATCCCGATCGATGCTTATCGAGATGGTCTCCTTTCCGATTGGGATCATTGTTTTTTCTACAACTTCCTCCGGCTTGGTAGTTGCTTCTTTGAACAAAGCTTCCGCCTTATCCATGGCGCTAGTCGGTCGGCGTGGCTTATGTGCCATAGTGATTGATCTCCAAATGATTGTGGTTGTTGATCATCTTACATCTGCATTAGGCCTTGGGGAAATTTGTACAAGATAATCCAGATGAATAATTTAGATGCTCTCAAAGCAATTCGACCGGTCAAGATGAAAGTCAAAACAGACACGGGCATGCCAGCCTGCGAGTTCCGTTTTCCCCCAAAGCGGGCATTTCACAACAGCCAATAGCTTGGCTGTTGACGCTTAATGGGCCCATTTTCTAAGTACGGCAATTTTGCATTCGGAACTTCGTTATTGAATTCGTCACGTCGGAATACCGCTGTCACTTAACAACTAGCACTGGACATTTAGCCAACAGTTCAACGCGATGCGAAACGCCGCCACGTAACAGCCCCTCAATATCACCCATTCCTCTTGATCCCACCACAATCATGTCAATGTCATGATGTTCACTTCTTGCAACAATTGTACGGGCGATAGGTCCATCCTTCACCTCAATGTCGATGTCCGTGACTCCTGCAGAACGAGCCTCTTTAGCTGTGTTTTCCAGCATCATTTGTGCACCGCGTTTGAGCATTTCGGCCAAATCACCTTCGCTGTCTGGCAAGTGTTCGGCTTTTGCAAATTGCCTCATCGCATCGGGAATAGCTTCGTGTTTAACAACATAGAGCAGCAGGAGTTTCGCTTTCAGTGCGGCCGCAATTTGGGACGCAAATTCCACAGCCTTGCGGGAGTGTGAAGATCCGTCTATTGCAACTAGAATTTTGGTTATCATGTCGAAATTCCCTTCTCAAAAAACTTGTTGTTTGTAATTGTGCCAGTCCACTGAACCCTTTGAAACACTTTGAAACCAGTGCATGAAGCCAAGTGCGAAACACGCCAACATTTGTTGATAATGCAATCCTAAACGACCCCACTATGCCAAGTGAGGATAACAGCTATTGCAACCACCGCGATCAGGTTAAAGATAAACCACATCAGCCTTAAATTGGTGTCTTTGATACCAAAACGATTGATGACACCCTGGCGTGCTTCAGTGCGGGTCACCTGAACGGTCAATGTAGTACTTTTTTTTGTCATTGGGTAGCTTCCTCCGGGTCGGGTTGAAGTAGATCGCCTGGCTGATGCCTACATTGCAGCAAACCTCAGTCGCCGACGTTTCTGCCTCGTCCTGCCTGGTGATGAACGCCGTCTGTGCGTCCGTGAGCTTCGATGTTTTCATGCTTTCACTAGTTTTGTGCTTAGGTATCTGTCTCGTCATTTTCTATGAGTTAAACCGCGAAGCAGCGTTGTTCACTGCTTTCTCTAAACTGTTCCAGGACTGTTCCATACCAGCCTTCATGTCTTCCCAGGCGCTATCACTTGACTGGCGCAAGTCATCTAGTTTCGCCTGCGAGTCACGCTGATGCTTCTTCAAATTGTCGATCTGCTCAAAATACTCGATTTTGGCATCTGCAGCAGCCTCCGAGGCGCGCGCTTCCAATGCTTCAATGTCTGAACCCCACTTGTTCATATTTGCCTGCACCTTTTCAACTTATGTATCTTTCTTGGTCATGATTTTTTCCTTTTGATCAATATTGCGGGCATTGTCAGTCTAAAATATTCTATCACTCAAATCCCGTCGGTACCGATCTCACGCCACCAACATATTCTGCTATTCAGCCATCGCCGACGTAAATATCGTAAGCCACAGAAAATATGTTCGGACTGATGCAGATCAGTTTTAAACTGCTCCTCAGGGCATAGATTGAACAGCACAATCTGGCAAAGTGGAGAGTGACATGAAAAATTTCAGACTGGCGGCCTTTGTAGCTATTTTGGCTATTGGCTTTTCAACGACCGGCGACAGAGTTTCTCATGCCGGAACATTCACCAAGTTGGTTATGCAACCCACTCCTGTGGCAAGTCAGCTTTCAGAAATCCTGGAAGTAGGACATAAAAAGAGACGGTTCAAGCGTCGTTCCAACAGGCGTCACAATCTTCGCCGCCATAACCGGAACAAGCACCATCGTCGTAATCGTCATAACAGACAATTTTACGATCATTTCTTGGATATTGTCCCATACTTGATCCAGCCGAACTATTCTTCACCTCGCAATTATAACAACCGTTGTGAGCATTGGAGTAATGCTTGTCACCGTAACTGGGGCGGCGGCTCAGACTACATCGGCTGTATGCGGTATTATCATTGCCTCTAGGTTCATTTTGTCTTTTATTGTCGAATGAATAGGCGTTTCAAGTCGCGCAATCCAACTGTGTATATGCTGATTTAGTATGCCCACAATTAGTGGTTTTAGACAAATGCAAACCAGTATCTGAATGTCAGATGATGGTAGGGCTGTGACGCACAATGCCGCCGCCAGTCATTGAGAGCGGTGGTTCTGTTTTCCTTGAAATTGCGCCTGCTATATCAACGTTGTTCCTGATTGAAATTGTTCTGCACTGAAGCCTGGATAGATGCTAACTTTTGCAAACTTCGCATCAGTCTGAAGCGTTGCATGGCCCGTACTCGTGGTCGAACAAACAGGTGAAAAATCTATGCTCGGCTGATGGTCCAGCCGGATTCCTAGGACTATGCCTGGTCGACTACCCAGTTATCAGTGAATAAGGATTGTTCGCGATTTCAATTAAATGGATGTTGGCATTTGCGCAATGATGTTTCCGCACGCCTCGCGTTTGCCTCAGGTTCGACGAACGGAATTACCACCAGCGATAATCCGGTTGATCAGTGCCGATACGGCCCTGTGCATTTCCGGATCGACATCATCTACATCTACGCCTGCATTTTCATGTGTGGCTGCAGCATCCTTGAGGATGCTCATAATCTCGCTTTCCGGGAGGACCCGCGCATCATTCAACGCAAGAAGTAAAGCCTCGCAAATCGAAAGCGCGGCTATTCCGGAATAAGTGTCTTGAACTGACATGCCGTTGCGGCCTTTCATGTTGCGGGCGTCTTCGCAGGATTTTACAGTACCGAATAGCGCAGTCTTGCAGATAATCTGCTACACTGGACTGATCAACATCAGTCATTGTTGGATTTATCATGATGAAAATTCAGCTACTTGCGAAATAGGGGACCCATTCTGGAAAACACACCATTGGTCCGAAAACTTGGTGCGTTTGTTGCACTGTCGGGAGATGAACTCTGTGTACTTGATAAGTTGCACAAGCGTCGTCGCACCTTTGTCGCCGGGCGCGATCTGGTGCATCAGGGGCAATCGGACGAGTCGGCTTATATTCTTGTTTCTGGCTGGGCCTGTTCCTACAAGCTTCTGCAGGATGGTCAGCGACAGATAGTCGACTTTCAGATCCCGGGCGATTTCCTGGGATTGCGGAGCGTAGTGTTGCAGATTTCGGATCATAGCATAGAGCCTGTCACTGACATCGAAGTGACTGAAGTAATGGCGACTGACATTCTGGAAGCATTTGCGAATACCCCGAGGCTGGCCATGGCGGTACTGTGGGCTGCTTCCCGCGACGAGGCCATGGTTGTTGAGCACCTGGTGGACATTGGGCGCCGCAATGCCGATCAGCGTACAGCGCATTTTCTGCTGGAACTTGGTGCCAGACTTGCCCTTGTGGGTTTGGGAACCAAGGCTGGCTATGCCTGTCCATTGACACAGTACCTCTTGGCTGATGCTCTGGGGTTGAGCGCCATTCATGTAAATCGGGTTCTGCGAAAGTTGCGCGAAGGCGGAATGGTCACGATTCGCGACGGATTTGTTACCTTTGACAACTATGACCGGATGGTAGAGTTTGCGGAATTTGATCCGGTATATCTGGATCAGGTCGGACCATTATTGCGATAGCGTAAAGCGACTGCAAAATTGTTGGTTAAAGGCGCCCGAGCAGCATCAGCACCACAACGACTATCAGAACAGCCCCCAGTACACCAACCCCTCCGTGACCGAAGCCATAGCCATAGCCGCCAAAGCGACCGCTGAATCCTCCCAGGAAAAAGATGATGAGCAGAATGATGAGGATGGTGCCTAGTGACATTTTCGTTCTCCGATTATTGTGAATTCCAGGGCATGCATTGCGTGTGCTTTGTTCCGCTTTTATAAACGACTGTCTGATGATCTGAACGGACATGCATATCGTTGCAGTAAGATCAACGGGATCAAGCGTGGCAGCTTCGCATCTTTCCTGGATAGTGCAATACACGCCATTAACTAGACCATACCGGTCGGATAGATTACGCCCCGCAGCGTGCAGCCGGGGGAGTAAGTCAGGCTTGCTTATTCCTTGTATTCAGGCTGCGCCTCAAGTTCGGACTTCGTTGCATCGACATAAACGCGAAGATTGCTGCCGTTACCCTGGCGCATGATTTGGACTTCGGCTGGAGTTAGCGCCACCTTGTGTGCACCTATCCCAAGGAAACCACCGATATCGAACAGGATGCGATCAACTGTCTCTTTGTCGGCGGAGAGCACAAGTCCGTCCACCTTGCCGACATCCTTGTCGTCCGGTCCGTAGGCTACCACACCGTCGAGTTCATCGCCGGAGAATTCGTCTACTTCGATAGTAATGTAGCCATCATGGACCATCATGGGACGACGCAACATGGGGCGATCCCTTCCTGGCGGCAAAGCTCAACGATGCTGTCATCGCCGCGCAATCCAGCCAGCACAATGCGGGTCTTCTCTTCAGCAGAGAACCGCCTGCGTGTCTGGCGACGAATGTCTTTGATAGCTCTGTCAGCACCGTCCTGGTGCCGTTGTTGTTTCTGTCTCATCATTTACTCCATGTGGGTAATGATGAGCCAAAAACTCTCCCTTAGGCAACTAACTCAAGCTGTTCCATAGGCGCTGAAGTCAGACAGTTTAGTTCGAGTCACCTTTAGTGTTGGGGAACATTCACAAACACCGTATTTCAAAAGCCGCTCAACTGAGCGGCTTTTGATGTCAAGACCTACCGACTCTTTTGGTGCACCGTCTCGTCCCACTTCTCGACGAAGGCCTAAGTTGCGAAATCAGCAACTCACAGCTTTCAATAACTGACCCTCCCCCTGTGAATTGGTCCATCCTATAAGTTAGTAACAGGAGGACTGAGAATGGCTAATAAGCGTCATAAACCTGAAGAGATTGTCACGAAGCTACGACAGGTAGATGTACTGGTTGGGCAAGGAATAGTGC
>JAJFHU010000040.1 GCA_021775455.1 Hyphomicrobiales bacterium
CGGTTAGGCCGGGAGCGAGAACACCCCGCCAAATGTCCAGGACATCAATAGTCCGATAAGCGGAATGGGATCTTGTTCGCGGAAACCATCAGGGCCAGTGGCATTATTGCCACGCAAAAAGGCCGGACACAGGACCGTATCTAACCAGCAAATGCCAAATACTTCATTTAGCCCTTGCAAAGTGGGAGCCATCCACACAGGATATTTTACTAACAAGGATCAATTCCCCCAACATGATTAACACAGCCAGCAAAATTCTCTAGATCGTAGGAATGACCCAATCTGGTACAATGCCGCTTTTTTTGATGAACGTTGCAGTATTAAGCCCTCTCATCATGCCGTGGTTTGTCACCAAAACAGTTGACCACCCATTCGCAGCCCCGCCAATTATGTCGGTATGCAAAGTATCACCAATCATGCAAATTTTTTCCGGCTTAACCTCCCCCGGCAACCGGTTGCGCACTATTTCGAAAACCGAAGGATATGGCTTTCCGTGGAATTCGACATCTAAGCCAAAACGGTTCGCAATTTGATGGCCTGAGAACCCTGGTTCAGTTGAAAAATGCGTCTCACGCGGTGCAACCACATCTGGATTGGCAACAACAACTGGACGAGGCCTATTTCCAATTGCATCCTCCATCATCTCCTGTCTACATGAATTCCAGTCCATCGTACTTAGTAGCAAGAACGCATCCACGCGTTCATAGATTTCAGGCTCATCACCAAGCTTCACAGCGTTTACGGGAAGATCAATGATTGTGGATTGGTTTGCCGACGCGGCACCCCACAAATCGAATTTGCAGACACCGATTGCCTGCTCCGCTGCCAAACGGCTTGATACAATTTCTGATTCTGTAAAGTTAAAACCCAGCGTTTTGAACTTCAAAACATTGAAAGCGCTGGGATAGCTAGCGGCATTGGTTAAAACAAAAAGCTGTTTGTTATGTTTTCGCAACTCGTGAATGCATTGGGCGGCCCCTTCGACTGAATCATCGCCGACGTTTAGTACACCAAACGCATCAAAAACCAACACGTCAAACTGGTCACTGATTGAGAGCAGATCAGGCGCAGTTTTACTCGTTGTAGGGAACGATGCGCATGGGAGTCGATGGCGAATGGATTCATAAAATTCGAACGCTGAGTTCGCGTTAAACTGTGGAAATACTCCACCCAATGAGTCAGATAATAGCACCACGCACCTTTGCTGAAACCCATTCGCTAACAATCACAGCAATAAGAATTATTATCAGGATCAAAGCCACCTGGGCCCATGCAAGCGTATTCAATGAACCTTGCAATTGAAGCCCAATGCCACCGGCTCCAACAAGCCCAAGAACTGTTGATTCGCGGATGTTAATATCCCACCGAAACACCGAGATACCAGCAAATGCAGGTAATATTTGTGGTACGATGCCGTAGATCATAACCTGCCAGCGGCTGGCGCCGGTTGCTGTGATAGCTTCGACCTGGCTGGTGTCAATTTCCTCAATTGCTTCATAAAGCAATTTTGCACAAAATCCGATTGAGCGGATTGCGATTGCCACAAGCCCAGCAAACACACCGGGTCCGATAATAGCTACCAAAAGCAATGCCCATATAAGCGAGTTGATCGAACGGGTGGAAACGATAATCAGCAAAGCCAGCGGACGCACAAACAGTGCACTGGGGGTGGTGTTTCGGGCGGCAAGAAAAGCTACTGGAACAGCCATCACAAGCGCCAGAACCGTACCCAATGTTGCAATGTTGAATGTATCCCACAACGGCCCCCACAATTTTTCGACATAAGACCACTTCGGTGGCATAGCTCTGGAAACAATGTCAGTTGCTATTCTCGGTGCGTCCCATACAAAATACCAATTGGTTGCTTGGGAAATTTCGTTCCAACACCACATGAAAACTGAGACACCGACAATGTAAGCAAACCAGCGGAGAAGTTGTGCATTCCGATTGCGAAGTTGCCAGGTTTTTTTACCCGCTGAGGATTCATAAATTGGCATTACTGAACCTTCGCCCGAATAATTCCTGACAGATACTCAAGGGACATGACTGTGGTGATAATAATTAGAAGAATTGCGGCGGCCGTATCATACTCATAACGATCAAAAGAGGTGTTCAATGTAGCACCAATCCCACCAGCGCCAACCAAACCAAGTACCGCAGATTCACGAAAATTTATGTCGAGGCGATACATCGACAATCCGATAAGGCGAGGCATCACTTGCGGCTGGATACCGTAATTGATCCACTGCAACCAGGACGAGCCTGTTGCCTTGATTGCCTCTGCTTGCGCGCGATCCAAATCCTCAATGTCCTCAGCCAGCAATTTGGAGAGGAACCCAATGCTTGCAAAACTTAATGTTATAAAACCCGCAAGTGGTCCAAATCCGAATATCGCAACCATTAAGATTGCCACAATGATTTCGTTGAGCGCACGTGAAAGGGCAACAATTGTCCTGCAGACAAGATAGATCGGAAGTGGCGCAATATTACGAGCCGCGCCAAGACCAATGGGAATGGAGATCAGAATGCCTACGACGGTTGATGCGACGGTCATGATGACACTTTCGATCATTCCATCGCGAATGTCGGTGCCGTGAGACAGAAAATCTGGGGAAGCGAATGCAGAGATGAAACGCCAACCGCGAACCAATCCCTCACTCACACGTAGCCAATTGACTTCGATTGAATTGAACGCAAACACCAGATAAATAATCGTTCCGCCGATCAGCGCGTATCTTGTGTATGGGCTCTTGATGAAATGTGGTTTACGCCACTGCGTCCCTAACTTCGCTTCGAGCGTGGAACTACTCACTCCACTTCCTCTTCAACTTTTGTAATCGTGGCTTTCCAGTCTTCTTCTCCGTAAATCCTGGTCAATACGTCCGGCGTAAGAAGGTCTGGTGAACCATCAAACTGCAGTTCACCTTTTTTCATTCCAACAATCCGTTGAACAAACATTTGCGCAAGCGCAACATCATGAATGTTGATAATTGCTGCCAGCTTCCGCTCCTCGCACAATTCGCAGATGAGGCGCATTATTTGACGGGAAGTCTTTGGATCAAGAGACGCCGTTGGCTCATCGACCAACAACAATTCAGGATTTTGAATCAAGGCGCGAGCGATACCAACGCGCTGTCGTTGCCCACCAGACAGTTCATCAGCCCGCTTGTTGGCCATTTCCAGCAACCCTACCCGGTCCAACAATCGAAAAGCTTCGTCCACGTCACTTTGTGGAAACTTACGCAAAAAACTGCGCCAAAACCCAACGAAACCCAATCGGCCGGATAGCACATTTTCCATCACAGTCAGGCGTTCTACGAGCGCATACTCCTGAAAAATCATACCCATGTTGCGGCGTGCGCGTCTAAGCGCCGATGATCCAAGTGATGTAATATCTTCGCCACCCAACAACACCTTTCCTGAAGTTGGTTCCACCAATCGGTTCACGCAACGGATTAACGTGCTTTTTCCAGCACCGGATGGACCAATTAGCGCTAATACCTGACCATTTGGAACCTCTAGATCGACGGCACACAAAGCCTTGTCGCCGGTCGCATAGGTTTTTGTCAGCTTTTCAAGTTTGAGCATTTACGATTTCTGAATATATCAAACAATGTCCGCGGGAATTTCTCCCGCGGTTTAACAATCACAAACTGATCGTCTATTTGCAGGTATATTCCACTCCATTGGCCGCGTCGATCTTGCGTATGACCTCCCAGAAATCCTTGTAGTTCATGTGAAGAAACTGGCCTTCATTTGACTTGGAAAATTCTGCCTCAAGGCTTGAACCCTCCCATTCGAATGAAAAGAAAGCTTCCTGGATTTTATCTTTAAGATCCTGCTTGAGATTGTAAACAACACCAAATCCGGTTGTCGGAAACGTCTGTGACTTGTAGATAGACTTGACCTGATCCGCCTTGATTACTTCGCGGCTTATCATCCGTTTCATTATAGAATTAGCGATTGATGCTGCGAGGTAGTCTTTATTGGCAACCCCCAATATCGAGTTATCATGTTTGCCAGAGAATACCGGTTCGAAGTCTATTTCTGCTTCCATTCCAAAATCCGCTTTCAAGATTGCCGAGGGAGCTTTAAATCCAGAGTTCGAAGTGGGTGATGTAAATGCGAGTTGTTTGCCCTTAATGTCCTTAACTGTTTCAATTCCACTACCCGGGTAGGTGATGATTTCCATTTCATAACCAAAACTACCATCTTTCGACGCCATTATTGTGAACGGGTTGAAACCAGCGCAATTCACGGCAAGCGGGTTTGAGCCAGTGTTGAAGCCGGCTATATGAAGTCGGCCAGAGCGCATCGCTTCAATTTGAGCGGCGTTGGATTGCACAGGAAAAAACAAAGCGCTCTTTCCTGTTACTTTTTCAAGGTGCGTAAGAAAACCGCTCCAGACTTCTTTGTAAACGGCAGGATCTTCCACCGGTGTGTAAGCAAAAACCAGAGTATCCGGATCAAGAAGCTGTGATGCATCTGTAGGTGTATCGGCAAGTAAATCCCCATCCGTGTCACAAAACCGGGCGTCCAGAGTACCGCGCGGACAATCTTGTGCTATCGCACCTGAAATATAAAATGTTGATACTCCAAGTGCAGCGATCGTGGCGAGTAAAAATTTTCTAATGTTCATCGAATTTCCTCCTGGTTGACTACATTTGCCGTGAGCAGAATACAGCGCGCGGAATTAGCCTACAATGCATACCTGCGTAGTACAAATATGATTGCGTATTTCAATGCTACCGAGGGAAATGCTACCGGGAGAAGGATATCAGCGAAACTATAGCAATGGGTAACTTGATCAAGGTAGTGTCAATGACTGCAATTGGCACCTTTGCAGACTCACCAACAATGTCGCCAACTGAATATCCAAATGATCGGTGGTAGTAGCTTTGTCCGGAGGCTGTGTGAAAACTCCCTCTATAATTCGATTCTGATATAATTGCCTGAGATTGAATCGGGGATTTTTGATGGTTGGATTTATTGAAGGTGTTGATCGGAACCAGACGGTGTTGTTGCCGGAATGTCT
>JAJFHU010000005.1 GCA_021775455.1 Hyphomicrobiales bacterium
ATCGCTTTCAAACCGTGCAACAGTTTGCTGAAACAGGCTTTGATCTCCATTCAAATTCAGAAACTGTTTTGGAAAACCCTGGCGGGATATCGGCCACAAGCGGGTTCCAGTTCCGCCACACAAAATTACCGGAATAATCAAGAACGAATGTCCTATGGTGTACTATTTCAAATTTGTATTCATGAATGATTTTAATATCAAAATAAAACTGTTGTTAGAATATCATTCATGCCGAATTAAAAAGAGTCATGAATAATTTGGTGATTTAGGTTGACGTAAAAGATCGTGCAAGTTTTGACGGTACTATAGTTCAAATGTGTGTTGTTCAAGTCAAAAAACAAATTGAATCCACTAATATTTTCATTCATTCGTATATGAATATGAGAATATTTATCTTCAATCATGCATTATGATGTCGTGCCGCGAGATCCAGCGCCATGAACATTATCTGGCAAAAAATGCAGTATGCCACAATTGTATGGAAATGGTGCCGCTTACGTGACTTGAACACGTGACCCCATCATTACGAATGATGTGCTCTACCGACTGAGCTAAAGCGGCCCGGTTCTCTTTTTCTTCGAAACCGGTATTACGTCAAGCCTTGCCGCAAGATTTATTCCAAATACTATGGGCCGCAATCTGGGAAATCTAAACATTCCCAACTGAATTGCCTTTCAGTCGGACCATTATAACGGAAGAATTTGCATCATGAAATTTTGGCAACCAAATGTTCGTCACGATCGCAATACTTCTGCTTTCTCACACCCAGTTTTGTCGCCTGGCAAAGTTATATCGACATTGTTTCCCTTTGTTGTGGAGCAGGAGGCATCATATCAGGCCTGGTTCAAGATCCTGTTTTGGTTGGGCATGGGATTGGCATTTATTTCACTGGCATTCATGTCCGGCACACCTCTCATCGGTGACGAAACTGTGTATCGCCAAAATGCTGAAGTCATCGCAAAATTTTTACTGAACGATGGTGCAAGCGCACAAATGGCCCTTGAGAAGCTTGTCGGTAATGGTTGGTTCATGCCGGGAATGTCCATTGTTACCGCACCTTTGTTTGCCGCTGTCGAAAGACCGGACATATTCCTGATTCGCGGTTATATTGCTTTGTTCACATTCGTACTCTGGTTCTGGGCAATAAGGGAAACGGCAAGGTTTCTGGGGCCACCCTACGCCCTTGCCCTGATGATTATGCCTTCACTGAGCATCGTCTGCCAACTGTTTAGCAATACACTGTGGGCAGAATTTTCCGGTGGCCTGATCCTGATAATTGCCCTGTGCCGTGGTTATGCACTTGCAGTTCAGGCGTCACTCCAAAAATCGTTACCGTGGCGTGAGATTGTACAGCTGGAAGCCATTTTGATCTTCCTGGTTTACATGCGCAGCCCAATGTTTTTGATTGTTATCGGGCTGCATCTATTCCTGATTTCATTGATGGTAATTTTCTGGAACCGTGAAGCCTGCATGATCAATCTTGTTAGGGTTGTGTTCGGCGGTACACTGTTCTGCGCGATGCTGGCGCCCTGGAGTATTGCAGCCAGTTACAAATTGGGCGGTCCGGTACTGACAACAAGTACCATTAATGTATCCATTGGGATGGTTTTTGGTGACTACTCAAAACTATGTTTTGGGCCTTGTCCGAAAGGCAATCACTGGTCGGCGGCGGCAAGGTTTTCCAGGCAACACGCAGCGAACACCGGCAAGGATCAGTTAACAGTCCAGCGCGAGATGACAAGGTATTCACTCAAAGGTGTCACAGTAAGAGAGTATTTGCACAAAGTCAGAAGAAATTTTGGCCAGTTTTTTCTGATGCCTAATTTTTTCGCTACACGCTTTGTCGAAAAAAGCAGAGTTATCGCAGACGAATATAGGGGATTGGTTTTCAGTACTTTGAGTTTCTTGAACAATCCCATATATTTCCTGGCCCTTGCCGCAACGTTCATGGCCAACATGATGATATTTAGGCAACATCTTCCCAATCAGATTTTGGGTTTGATGATCAAGATGTTTTCAATTTGCATCTGTTTTCAACCATTCATTCATTTCGCTCATACACGTTATTGGCCAACATTCGCACCATTGATGGGCATTGCCGCCGGATTCCTGACAGTCACTGTCATAACAAAGCTGTCAGAAACGCGCTCTGTTAAAAAGAATTCTGAAAAGGAAAACTTGTCAACCATCAACAGACAAGGTGAAAAAATCTTGTTTGCAATTCAGATCTTGTCGTTGGTAATGATGTTAACAGTGGGTGCGATGGTTGTAATTGCGTGAAGAAATGGACACCGGGTTGTCGAAATCCAGCAAAGGAACGAAAACCGACCGTAGCTTGGTATGAGTATATCGCGCAGCATGTCCATCACGTCATGCCCTGCAATAACAGTAACCAACCCGAAACGCTGACCACCGCCAGAAGGTTGGCAACCACAATGACGGAAGCCGACAGGCCCACAGCACGGTTGTACAAATTGGCGAAGATATAGACATTCATGCCCGGCGGCATGGCTGCGAGGATCACCGCCGCCTTCAAATACAGTAGTGGCAGTTCGAACACCCAGTATGCGAGTATGAAGGCGATTGCCGGATGCACCAGCAAGGCAAGCACAGATATCAACAGGCTTTCTCCGAGAGATTCCTTTATCGCATAGCGATTGAGCACCATTCCAATGCCAATCAGCGAAACCGGAATTCCGGTTACTGCAAGCATGTCCATCACGGCTTCCGCCGGTTCAGGCAAAACGAAACCCGACAAATTTGCCAGCACTCCGGACACTATGCCCGCCATCAACGGATTGGCCGCGATTGACTTGGTAGCCGCCTTTGCCGTTTGTGAAAATTGCCTCCCGTCACTTCGCGCAATTTCCATGGTCGTCATACCTACTGCGTAACAAAGCGAGGCGTGAAACGCGATTATGCCAAACACCGGTGCGGCAATTTCCGGTCCGAATGCTCGCTGGGCAATTGGGATTCCCAAAAGCACGGTATTTGAGAAAAGCGCACAAAAGCCTGCCGCAACGGATTCGCCAGGCCTTCGTTTCCAGATGTGCAGTGCGAAGATCATACCTGTAAAGAAACAAAAGAATGCGCCTGTATAAAATGAAACCAGCATTTCCAGATGAAATGCCCTGGAAAAATCAAGCCGATACATCGCCATGAACAGCAGTGCCGGTACGGCAAGTTTCAATGCATAGAGGTTTAGCCCATCGGCGATGGTATCTGGGAGATATCCGATCCGAACGACTAGATACCCTGCTGCCAGAAGCAGAAAGACCGGCATGATGGTAGTAAGGACGGAAGCCAACGGCTAGTTCCAGAAAAATTGAACAAGTGGATTTGTATCACATTGAATTTGGTTGTCAGCAGCAATCAATATTAATGGCCGGAACATCAAGCGCGACGAAAAGAATCATTATGATCTTTTGACTTTCCGACCATTGGCACTAGAAGCAGGGAACGCAACCAGATAAGGTTGAGAAAAGCAATCGGGACTGTAACCGTGTCTAGTGATATGAATTCCAGGCGACCCCTGTCGCCACATCTTTCGATCTACAAACCCATCCCGACAATGGTCATGTCCATCCTGCACCGCATAACTGGTGCAGCACTTTATTTTGGAACATTGCTGTTTGTCTGGTGGCTGTTCGCTGCCGCGACAAATGTTCAATATTTTGATTGGGTAAACGGTTTCTTCTCAAGCTGGTTCGGCCGTCTGATCCTGTTTGGTTACACATGGGCTCTGGTGCATCATTCTTTGGGTGGATTGAAGCATCTGATGTGGGATACCGGACGCGGGCTTGATAAACATTTTGCAACAAAACTTGCCTGGGTAACCCTTGCCAGTTCTATAGCACTTACAGCTTTGATCTGGATTATTGGCTACTCTGCCCGGGGGGCATTCTAATGGATATGCGCACACCGCTTGGCCGGGTTCGCGGCCTTGGTTCCGCCAAAGAAGGTACTGATCATTTCTGGAAACAAAGACTGACGGCAATTGCAAATATTCCGCTAGTGATTTTCTTTGTATGGCTGATCGTCTCATTGAACGGCGCTTCACATGCTGAAGTAACAGCACGAATTTCTTCTCCGCTGGTTTCGCTTGCGCTGTTGGCACTGATCCTGTCCGTCTGCTTCCACATGAAACTCGGCATGCAGATCATTATTGAAGACTATGTGCATAGTGAGGGACCAAAGATCGCCTTGCTCATACTCAATACATTCTTTTGCCTGGCACTGGCGCTGGCAGGTGGCTTTGCAATCCTTAAACTTGGCTTTGGAGGATGACAATGGCGAAGGCCAATAAGAAGACGGCGCGGAAAGCCTATGAATTCGTTGATCACCATCACGATGTGGTGGTGGTCGGTGCCGGAGGCTCGGGATTACGAGCAGCGCTGGGCATGGCCGAACAAGGGCTTCGTACCGCCTGTGTAACGAAAGTCTTTCCAACCCGTTCGCACACGGTGGCTGCACAGGGTGGCATTGCCGCTTCGCTGGGCAACATGGGTCCAGACAATTGGCAGTGGCATTTGTATGATACCATAAAAGGCTCTGACTGGCTCGGCGATACCGACGCTATGGAGTACCTCGCTCGTGAGGCACCGGCTTCAGTTTATGAACTTGAACACTATGGTGTACCTTTCTCACGAACTGAAGAAGGCAAGATTTACCAGCGCCCTTTCGGCGGTCATACGACTGAATACGGTGAGGGTCCGCCCGTTCAACGTACCTGCGCTGCAGCAGACCGAACCGGTCATGCAATATTGCACACACTTTATGGCCAGTCACTTCGCCATAACGCTGAATTCTACATTGAATATTTCGCCATCGATCTCATCATGTCGAAAGATGGAGTTTGTACTGGCATCATTGCCTGGAACCTCGATGACGGCACTATCCACCGCTTTAATGCCAAGATGGTTGTGTTGGCAACCGGCGGCTATGGTCGGACCTATTTCTCGGCAACTTCTGCCCACACTTGTACCGGTGATGGCAATGGCATGATTGCCCGCGCTGGTCTGCCGTTGCAGGACATGGAATTCGTGCAATTTCATCCAACCGGCATTTATGGTGCCGGGTGCCTGATTACTGAAGGCGCGCGTGGCGAAGGCGGTTACCTGACTAATTCAGAAGGGGAGCGCTTCATGGAGCGTTATGCTCCAACCTACAAAGACCTTGCCTCCCGCGACGTGGTTTCCCGTTGCATGACGCTGGAAATTCGTGAAGGGCGCGGTGTTGGACCGAAGGGCGATCACATTCATCTGCACCTCAATCATTTGCCACCGGAAGTTCTGGCCGAGCGTTTGCCCGGTATTTCTGAAAGTGCGCGAATATTCGCTGGCGTTGATTTAAATCGCGATCCAATTCCCGTCCTGCCAACCGTTCACTATAATATGGGCGGCATCCCAACGAATTATTGGGGTGAAGTGCTGAACCCGACTGCCAAGGATCCTGACCGCATTGCACCGGGCCTGATGGCCGTAGGTGAAGCCGCCTGCGCCTCCGTTCATGGTGCCAACCGTCTTGGTTCAAATTCATTGATTGATTTGGTCGTGTTTGGTCGTGCCGCAGCAATTCGCGCCGGTAAAACAATTGACCGGGATTCATCAATCCCGACGCCAAATGAAGTCTGCTGTGAAAAAATCATGGCTAATTTTGACATGCTGAGACACGCAGATGGCGGCACACCAACAGCTGAACTGCGCCTCACCATGCAAACTACCATGCAGGAAGATGCAGCCGTATTCCGTACGGACAAAACCCTGAAACAGGGCTGCAAGCGCATGAATGCGGTTTACTCTGAATTTTCTGATGTGAAGGTTTCCGATCGCTCCATGATCTGGAATTCCGATCTGGTCGAAACCATCGAGCTCCACAACCTTCTCGTCTGCGCCCTGCCGACGGTGTACGGAGCAGCGGCCCGAAAGGAAAGCCGCGGCGCTCATGCGCACGAAGATTATCCCGATCGCAACGACAAGACCTGGCGCAAGCACACGCTTTCAACCATTGACGCAAAAGGCAAGGTCAAGCTTTCCTACCGTCCGGTGAAAACCAAACCGCTGACGACCGAAAAAGAAGGCGGCATTGATTTGAAACGCATCGCTCCAAAGGCACGGGTGTATTGATATGGTAGAACTCACACTCCCAAAGAATTCAAGAATCTCCGATGGCAAGACCTGGCCGAAGCCGGAAGGTGCCACCAATCTGCGCGAGTACAAGATTTACCGCTGGTCGCCGGATGATGGCGAAAACCCGCGTCTGGACACATATTATGTAGACATGGATGATTGCGGACCGATGGTGCTCGACGCGCTGTTGTGGATCAAGAACAACATCGACCCAACGCTTACACTTCGCCGGTCCTGCCGAGAGGGAATTTGCGGTTCCTGTGCAATGAACATCGACGGTACCAACACGCTTGCTTGTACCAAGGGCATGGACGAAGTCATTGGCTCGGTGAATGTATATCCGTTGCCGCACATGAAGGTGGTGAAGGACCTCGTGCCGGACATGACAAATTTCTACGCTCAGCATCGTTCGATTGAACCGTGGCTCAAGACCACCAGCAACGAACCGCGCACTGAATGGTTACAATCAAAAGAAGATCGCGAAAAACTTGATGGTCTTTATGAATGTATCCTGTGCGCCTGCTGCTCAACCTCCTGTCCATCCTACTGGTGGAACTCGGACCGTTATCTCGGCCCGGCCGCCCTACTGCAATCCTATCGCTGGATCGCCGATTCCCGCGATGAGGCAACCGGGGAACGTCTCGATGATCTGGAAGACCCGTTCCGGCTTTATCGCTGTCATACCATTATGAACTGTACGCAGGCTTGCCCGAAGGATCTCAATCCTGCTAAGGCGATTGCCGAAACCAAGAAGTTGATGGTCGAGCGCAAGCTTTAAAGGTAAAGCCGATCACTCATGTTGCGCGCAGCCGTCGGCATTTTGATCCTCTCAGGCCTGTTCAGCAACGGCCTCGTTAGCCTGCATGAGGCGGGAAAGGTGGGAATTGCGTTCAATCAGGAATCTTTCCAGTCGATCATGATAGCCTGAAGGCGGTGCATTGATTACCGACTGCCGGACAGAGACCGTCTGACGCCACAATTGAACTTTTTTCAAGCCATCCATGAAACCAAAGTCGCCGATTTGATCGAAAACATCCAGATACCGGAAAATGGTTCCCCACACACCGTCGATCATGTGAAATGTTTCGCCGGCAAAGTATGATCCCTTGGTCTGCTCTTCGATCCGCTTGAATTTATCTCGCAATGCCTTTCGCTTCTGCTCAAGGATATCCGCATCCTTTGCACTGTAGAAGCCCGCGATATCGTTGAGAGCCTGCGATCCAAACTCAATCCAGGAACGGTGCCTGGCCTTTTCAAGTGGATCGGCCGGGTGAAGCGAACCGGGCGTGATTTCGTCTACATACTCTGCAATGACCTGGCTCTCAAACAGGGCTGTCCCCTGTGTTTCCAACACGGGAACTTTTCCGAGAGGGGAAATTTCAAGGAACCAGTCCGGCTTGTTTGCAAGATCAATGTAGGTTCGCTTGTGACTAATATCCTTTTCGTTCAGTACAATTACGGCCCGTTGAACATAGGGACATAGATGATGGCTGATCAGGTGAAAATTCCGCATGGCGCTTTCCTTTCATATACATGCATTTGCATGCATATGGTGATTATTGCTTGAATGTCAATGCAAATGCATATAGTTTTTCAAAATGAACACATCTGAAGATCACGGCATTGCAGTCTGGGTACAAATTGCGCGCGCCCATTCCAGAATTCTCAACCAGGTTGAACAAGCATTAAGGCAGGCTGGATTAAAACCGCTTGGCTGGTATGATGTCCTGCTGGAACTTGATCGGGCGGAAGAGGTTGGTTTGCGACCATACGAACTGGAGGAAAAGTTGCTTCTTCGCCAATACGGTGTCTCACGACTGGTAGATCGAATTGAAAAAGCCGGCTACCTGAAACGTGTTGCCTGCGCAGATGATGGACGCGGTCAAAAGTTGATAATTACCAAGCGGGGCAAATTGGCCAGACAAAAAATGTGGCCCGTTTACCGGGGGGTTATAGAGGAAACACTTGGCAGAAAATTATCCAATACTGAAACGGCCGACCTTGCAACATTGTTGGAAAAATTAACAATGTAAATTGCCGCTTCTGATCCGATTGGGCGAATGGCTCGAGACACCTTAATCTGTGATAGGGATTGGAGCGTGGGATACTGCATTGTCTGGAGGATTTTAAAAACCCTTGACCCCGTAGTATACTACGGAGCGTAGATTAATTGCATAACGGAGCAAATCGGATGCGAATTGGTGAAGCTGCAAACCGTGCTGGTGTTGGTGTTGAAACAGTCCGGTTTTATGAACAAAAGGGGCTGATTGATCAACCAGTCAAGCCTCAAAATGGTGGATATAGAGAATACACCCGGCAACAGGTTCGCCATATCAGGTTTATCAGACGCGCCCAGCGCCTTGGGTTTACTTTAAGTGAGATTGTCGAGTTGTTGACGCTTAAAACAGGTAAAAATGCTCAATGTGTCGATGTACAAAAACGGGCATCCACAAAACTCAAAGAGGTAAATTCCAGGCTTCAAAATTTGGAAAAAATCAAAACCACGCTGGAAACACTGATTGAATCTTGCCCAGGCAGGGGACCCGCGCATGATTGTTCTATCCTGGAAGCCATCACCAATGGCGACTTGCAGCTGGATAATACATTCAAAGGAGACTGACATGGTAGCAAAGCAACGCAAGATCGAAATATTCAGTGCAGGCTGCGTGGTTTGTGAATCCGTGGTTGAGCAGATCAAGGCACAAGCTTGCCGCTCTTGCGACATACAAATACTCGATTTGAAAGTAAATGCTGTGGCACTACGGGCCAAAGAACTTGGTATCAATTCAGTTCCGGCGGTAGTCATCGACGGTAAAGTTGCAGACTGTTGCGCAAATCGCAGCGTCAGTCTTGATGTCCTGGCCGCTGCTGGTTTGGGACAGCCAATTACGTGAAGGAAACTACCATGACAAACAACCGCCTTCTCGGCATCGGTTTGGGTGGCTTCGGCATTGCTGGAATATGCTGCTTTACACCGTTGCTCGTAATCCTTGTTACGTCAGTCGGCCTGTCGGCGTTGGTCGGATGGTTTGACTACGTCCTGTTCCCCGCAATGGCTGTTTTTGCAACAATCACCGGATATGCACTTTGGAACCGGTGGAAACAGCAACAAGCATGATTAAACTACAGTCTACAATCACCTGTCCGCAATGCGGACATGCCGAAATAGAAACCATGCCTACCGATGCCTGCCAATGGTTCTATGAATGCCAGGGCTGCAAAGCGCTATTAAGACCAAAAGCGGGCGATTGCTGCGTATATTGTTCTTACGGCACGGTGTCATGCCCGCCGATTCAGGCAGGCGATGATTGTTGTCATTTGGCATAAGACATAGTCAGTTCTGTTGATTGAATCATTATCTAAACAATTCGCAAAAATTCTACTCGCGATTTCGCCTCGGGGAATTGCTGCAAACACCCTTTCCTCTTGCCTGATTATCGGGGGGCACCCGATGACGAGGGGAGAATGACGGCGGATTATAGAAGGCCGCCTTGCGTGGCAGGGCAAGCTGGCGATGCCAGTGCCAGCCCGCGAACGCGCGTTGGGTCGACAGGCCCAACAAGGCCAAACAAAGCGGAGGCTCCGGGGAAACGAGTGAACACTTCACCTTGCGTGGTTTTTGGTGATCTGATATCCCGACGCTTAATTCACCACAGTCAAGAAACATTATTTGGCGGAACCAGTTAATGGAAAAATTCACAACCCTTACCGCAACGGCAGCACCTATGCCGGTAATCAATGTTGATACCGACATGATCATTCCCAAGGACTATCTCAAAACGATCAAGCGTACCGGTCTCGGAGAAGGGCTGTTTGCTGAAATGCGGTATAATGAGGATGGCTCCGACAACCCGGATTTCGTGTTGAACAAATCTGCCTACAAGAATGCACAAATCCTGGTTACCGGGGATAACTTCGGCTGTGGATCATCACGCGAACACGCGCCTTGGGCATTACTTGATTTCGGTATCCGCTGTGTGATCTCCACAAGCTTTGCCGATATTTTCTATAACAACTGCTTCAAGAACGGAATTCTGCCAATCATGGTTTCTCATGAGGAATTAATCGAACTGATGGACGATGCAGAGCGTGGTGCCAACGCCACGATTACCGTCAATCTTGAAAAGCAAACCATATCCGGTCCGGATGGCGGCATGATAAATTTTGATATTGATCCAGATCGCAAACACCGCCTGCTGGAAGGCATTGATGATATTGACGAGACGCTTGCCAAGAAGAGTACCATTGATGCATTCGAGCAAAAACATTCAGAGGCGCATCCCTGGGTTTAAGACCAGACTAATTTCACATCGCACTTTTTTCATCATCCAATTGCTTGAAAGGTAATTTTCATGACAGCTCGCAAGCTCCTGCTCCTGCCTGGAGATGGCATTGGCCCGGAAGCCGTGGCAGAAGTAACTAAAATCATCAATTGGATGAATTCAAATCTCAATACCGGCTTTGAAACCGAGACAGGGTTGGTTGGCGGATCAGCCTACGATGCACACGGCAAGTCCATCAGCGACGTAGACATGGATTTGGCATTGGCTGCTGACGCCGTATTGTTTGGAGCGGTTGGTGGTCCGAAATGGAATGACGTACCCTATGATGTGCGTCCTGAAGCGGGATTGTTACGGCTCCGAAAAGACATGGCATTGTTTGCAAACCTGCGCCCGGCAATCTGTTATCCGGCACTGGCAGACTCTTCTTCCTTGCGAAAGGAAGTTGTTGAGGGGTTGGATATTCTTATCGTTCGAGAGTTGACCGGCGGTGTTTATTTTGGAGAGCCTAAGGAAATCATTGATATCGGAAATGGACAGAAACGGGCCGTCGATACACAAGTCTATGATACCTACGAAATTGAACGCATATCCGGGGTCGCCTTTGAAATGGCACGTACAAGGTCCAACAAGGTTTGCTCCATGGAAAAACGCAATGTCATGAAATCTGGCGTATTGTGGAACGAAGTCGTTACCGATGTTCATGAGAAGAAATACTCTGATGTGGAATTGTCTCACATGCTTGCAGATGCGGGCGGTATGCAACTGGTCCGCTGGCCGAAGCAGTTTGACGTGATTGTTACCGACAACTTGTTTGGCGACATGCTGTCTGACGTGGCTGCGATGTTGACTGGTTCGCTCGGCATGTTGCCATCTGCTTCTCTCGGCGCGCCGGATGCCCGGACTGGTTCGCGCAAAGCGCTTTACGAGCCGGTTCATGGTTCCGCACCAGATATTGCCGGCCAAGGCATTGCCAACCCAATCGCGATGATTGCTTCTTTTGCCATGTGCATGCGCTACTCATTTAACATGATCGAAGAAGCCGACCGCATGGAACAGGCTATTGCCAATGTTCTGGACAGCGGAAAACGGACCGGAGACATTCATTCAGACGGCATGGAAAAAATTTCCACGTCCCAAATGGGTAATGCCATTCTGGAAGAATTTCAGGGACTTTCGTCCTAGAAACAAGGGGTCGTTTCTCATTTTACCACCGACCGATGAACTGAAAGAATTCTTCGATTCCCTTGTGGACAGGTGGAAACTTGATCGTACCATCTCCGGAGATGCTTCCTTTACCGGTGAAACTATCTTCGAATGGCTGGAGCCTGATGTTCTGCGGATGCAGGAAAGCGGCAACATATCCATGGCGGATGGTCAGGAAATCGCTGCCTCGCGCAACTGGATATGGAAGCTGGAAGGCGAAAACCGCTTGCACATTTTCTATGATGAAATTCCACCGCGCTCCTATCACAATCTCGACCTGATCCTTGAAGACGATATCTGGATTGGCGAGGCAACCCATATTTGTAAACCTGATATTTATTTGGGGCGCTACCATTTGGACACGAACCTGCTGACGATCAATCAGAAGATCGACGGGCCAAACAAGAACTATGCACTGACCAGCATTTACTCCCGGATCATGAACTAGGCTTGGTGATAATCAATTGGCAAGGCTTGATGGATCACCGGATTTAGGGCCGTGCTCACCATAAAAAGGTGGTTGATCTTCACCACATTCAAAGTCTGAGGCAACCGTGTCCGCAACTTTTCGGGCAAGCTCATTGGCGTTGGGATTTGCCCGGGCATCAACATAACCGGCAATGCAGGAAACCGGATTTTAGTCCGTCGCTACAGTAGAGATGACCAGCACCTCGCCATACGTGCTGTCAGGATTACCATCATCGATGAACCAACGCAGAATTGTTGCAAATGGTTTTCCATCCCCGAGTCGCCATTCGATGGTATTATTCACATGATTGAATTGCGCGAAACTTTCCCACTGGTTGGTTTCAAGGTCAATCGGCCCAAATCGAACCATCTGACGCAAATCACCTTCAGAAAAGTAAACCGGATAATCCTTGTAACCCGGGCATTCAGCTGAACCGCCCATATCATCAGACTGGTAAAACTGACAGCCATTTTCCAGATCAAGCCTAGTATAGGTGCTTTCGACCGCAACTGCCAATGAGGTCATCGCAAAGAAGAAGGCGAGCGCCACAAATTTACTCATGCTCTACCCTACGTCAGAAGTGGAGCAATATCGTGGATCAGCAAATATTGAAGGAACATGATCGCGAACAAAACAATAATCGGTGTAATGTCAATGCCACCGAGATTGGGTAAATATCGCCTGATTGGTCGATAAACAGGTTCGGTCATCTGATATAGAAACTTACCAACCATGTTCACAAACTGATTTGAGTTGTTGATCACATTGAATGCATAGAGCCAGGAAAAGATCGCTGACAGGATGACGATCCACCAGTAAAAATTGAGTAATTGGTAAATTATGAAAATGATGGCATTCATTGATTGATCCTGATTCTGATTCTGCAGAATTGTTGTTACCGATTACATTTGGCCCTGAAATGCTTTCAAATCAAGTGCGGTGTTTTTCAACCGGACCAATCCACATATCGAGAAACTCGCGCAACCATTTGCTGACCGCCTGATCATGCTGCACTCGTCCATCAAAATGCGCTTCCCGTTTCTGGGCACCAGGAAGAGCAAAACGATGGGCGGCAAGGGTTGTCCAGCGGTTCATCATCCAGTGCGTGACTTCGGAATGAAATTGAACACCCCAGGCATTCTCGCCGTAACGAAATGCCTGATTTGGGTAGGTTTCACCCGTCGCCAGTAATGTAGCATCCGGCGGCAGGGAAAAGCCTTCCATGTGCCAATGATAAACCTGATCTGGCCATTCCATCAACATTCGACCCTCGTTCGTGGGCCGGATAGGATAATAACCAATTTCAGCCAGTTCATTGTCGTGCGGTTTCACTGTGCCGCCCAAATGTTTAACAAGCATCTGGGCTCCAAGGCAGATTCCAAAAAACGGTTTATTTTCGCGAAGCGGAACTTCCATCCAGTCAATTTCACGCTTGATGAAATCATCACTGTCATTGGCGCTCATGGGTCCGCCAAAGACAACCGCACCGGCATAGTCTTCGAGTGTCTTGGGCAATTCATCACCAATTGCCGGTTTGCAAGCCACCCATTCGTAACCCATTTCTTCAAGAATCATTCCGCACCGGCCGGGCGTGGAGCCTTCCTGATGCATGATCATCAGCACGCGTGGTTTTCCCGAATTGGGTATATGCCCCGAAATCATGAATTATACGACCATCGCCTATGGCTGCCTGTCCCGGACCCGTTGCTTCAGGGTAACGCGGTCTCGTGAACTTACTGCAAGAAGTTCGGCTATCCGCCAAACCACATTGTCTTCCAGTTCATGGACAACACCGTCGGCAAATACCATTTCCCACAGGTTCTCCACGATTGCGATACGTTGTTCTTCGTCAAGGGTACGTTTTAAAACACTTGTAAAAGCATAAAGGTCAATCGCTTCACCGTCCGCTTTTTGAGCATCTGCAAGCAATTGTTCCGCTTCACCAGGATTAACTCCAAACTGGTCTGCAAGGAGCGAAGACATGCGTTCACGCTCTTCATCTGTGACAACACCATCGACCGCGATGACGTGATACATCAATGCAGCCTGAGCGAGTTGAATTCGCGATGGGGTGAAATCCGGTAGTTCTTCATCAGAAGACAACTCCGAAACAAATTTGACGATGGCATCAATCATTGCAGGATAACCTAGTAGAAAGAAATCGGGATACAAGTAGCTGATTGTAGCAAGCTACAGAAAACTGTAAGGACGATAATTATCCAATGATCCAAAACGCCGGGAATTTGAAATGTCTACGCAATCATCCAACAACACTAAATGGGGCATCAACAATGACTACGCGCCACTCAGGCATGTATTACTGGGAAAGCCTGAATATTATCGCTGGGTCGATGCCGGACCGCTGATTGGAAGAACCCTTGCAAACGCGCATATGACCGGCGCCAAGTTTGACCTTCAAACCGCCATGGCGCAACACGCAGAGATGGTTTCGGTTTACGAGGAAAACGGCGTTGCCTGCCACTATCTGGAGCCCGATCCTGTACTACACAGAAACTTCTTCGCGCGAGACTCTTCAGCCATGACACCCTGGGGTGCACTGATTTGTCATATGCAGCTTAAAGTCCGGCGGGCCGATTATGTCACTGCAATAAGTTTTTACCAGAATAACAACATTCCGATCTGGAACTATGCCACCGCCGGACATTTCGAGGGCGGTGACTTTGTCATACTGGAGCCGGGAAAGGTGTTGATCGGCTACTGTGGCGAACGCTCCGAAAAAGAAGGATCTGAGCAGGCTGCAGAATTTGTGCGCAATGAAGGATGGGAAGCAGTAACGGTACCCATCAGCCGGGAATTCGTTCACATGGATGGGCTGGTGGTGCCACTTGCTGAAAAACTACTCGTCGCATGCGTTGATGCGCTTGAACCCTGGGTCGTCAAACAATTGAAGGATTGGGGCTTTGATTTTGTTGACGTACCCTATCGCGAAGCAAAGAACCTCGGCGTTAATCTGGTAACACTGGGAAACAACAAGGTGCTTTCCATGAAGGGTGCCACGGAACTTAACGACAAAATGCGTTCACTCGGTTTCTTCGTGTACGATCCTGACATGTCGATGTTTACCCTGGGTGGCGGCGGTGTACATTGCCTTTCACAAGCACTTGATCGGGAGGACGTCTGAAGCGCCGCGTTACTCAAGTTCACTGGACTGGTAGATCGCTTTCTCCAGCCAGTCCTTGTTGATCTCAACGCCCCATCCTGGTCCGTCCGGAATCTGCACTTTACCGTCACGGGCAACGGGGAATGGATCGAACAATCCATATTGCCAGGGATAGTAGTCCGATTCCTCAATTGAAAATTCCACATAGGGACCAGCAGCCGGAATGGCACCCATCATGTGCAGGGTGAAAATGGTTACAAGCGAAAGATTTGCGCAATGCGGCGTGCAGGGCATACCGGCTTCCTCGGCATATTTGGCAACCCGCAAGGTTCTGCTCAAACCGCCAAGATACAATATGTCGGGTTGTAGAACATCTACAGCACGCATATTGATCATGCGACGCCAGGTGGCCAGATCACAATCCTGTTCACCGCCGGTCACATCAATTTCAAGTGCGTCAGTAACTTCCTTGGTCCACTCAAGTTCCCAGTATGGGCACGGCTCTTCGAAGTGACCGTAACCATTGCCTTCCAGCATGCGGCCTACTTCGATGGCACGATCCGGTGTGTAACAGCTGTTGGCATCAACCAGCAAATCACACTCTGCTCCGACCGCTTTCGCCACCGTTGGAATGATTTCCTCTGTTCGCCCAGGTGCCTCATCCTTGTTGTGTCCACATTCACTTCCGACCCTGACCTTGAAAGCATCGTATCCGAATTCTCCACGGAGACGCTTAAGACGCTCCGCCTCATCTGCCGGTGAAATGTCGCGCTTCATGGATGACCCGTAGACCCGAATTGGACGCGGTGCTCCTCCAAGCAATTCGCAAACACTCTTTCTTTCGATCTTTCCACGCAAGTCCCAGGCGGCGGTATCAAGACCGCCAATAGCTCGCCGCAAATAAGAGCCCGGAAATTTATGTTCGCGCTCCACAATCCAGTCAGAAAGCGCATCGACTTTCAGTGGATTGGTGCCCAATGCGTATGGGGCGACCTGCCGATGAAGAACCAATGCAGAAATGTCTGAATGGTATGTGGAAAGCTGCCCCCAGCCCTCGGAACCATCGTCGGCGGTTAGGCGGACAAAACCCACATCCTCAGTAGCAAACGTTTCGATCTGCTGGATTTTCATGGAGCCGTCCTTCATTAGAATACACAGAAGCGTAATTGATTTGCAGCGCAATAAACAACTGCAATCATCGTTGGTAGAGATTTGCACTGCGATGTAATGAGATTACGCGATTGCCTTCAAACCAGTATTTGGTAACCACTCGTTGATTTTCTCAATTAATTTTTGAGGAGATATGGGTTTGGAAAGATAGTCATCCATTCCAGCTTCCAGACATTTTTCCATGTCACCCTTCAAGGCATGAGCGGTCGCGCCGATTATCGGTACATGATTATCAGTATTAAATTCTTTTTGCCTGATGGCCCGGGTCGCCTCCAAACCGTTCAACACCGGCATGGAAACATCCATGATGATTAGATCTGGTGAATTTTTCTCATAGTACTCCAAGCCATCCTTGCCATTACTCTTGATGACAAAAGAAAAACCTACCGACTTAAGCACCTGTGTGAACAAAATCTGGTTTACTTCATTGTCTTCGCATACGAGAACATTTATCTCGCGGCTAAAGGTATTATCAGGTTTTTCGATTCGTTTGGGTGTCCCACACGGCTCCGGTGCATATGTCTCTACCTTGAGGGTTTTGGCCACATTGCGATTATCCTGAAGAATCTTGACTATAGCATCGGCCAAAAACGAAGACCGCACAGGCTTTACCAGATGCGCGTTTGCCCCCAGTTCAGAGAATGTTCTGCCATCTTCGGTTTCATCAACAGAGGTCAATACAATAACCGGTATTTCACACAGAACCGGATCATCCTTCATGTATTTCAATACATCTCCGCCATTCATTCCCTGCATTTGGTAATCAAGTACAAGGCAATCAATTGAAACATTTTGATTTACCGCTGCGTCCATGAACTCAAGAGCTTCAGACCCACTACCTACTGCTGCATGATCAAAGTTCCAGCCGCTCATTTGTTCGCAAAGAATCGCTCTGTTAACTTCATTGTCATCAACAATCAGGATTCTCGATCCCGACGTGTCGCAAGGTATCCGTTCAATCTTGTCGCCGTCATGAACTGGAAGTTCTATCTCAAACCAGAAGGAAGTACCGTCGCCCAACGTGCTTTCCACGCCAATTTGACCCTCCATCAACTTTACCAATGAAGACGCTATAGACAGGCCAAGACCGGTACCTTCATGTTTTCGGCCTGCCGAACTGTCCACCTGATTAAATTTCTTGAATACTTGATCCAGTTGTTCAGGTGGAATCCCGATACCGGTATCTTCGACGGTAAACTTCATCCGTCTGAGATTTTCTTCTTCACCAACCATTTCAACATTTATGTACACATATCCATACTCGGTAAATTTGATCGCATTTCCAAGTAAATTTGTGATGATCTGCTTAATGCGTCCTACGTCTCCCTCGAACATATCCGGCAATTCCGGATCAACGCGGGTAATAAGTTCCAAATCCTTCTCGGTAACCTTGGAGGATAACATTGACGCTGCATCTTCAACTGCTTCCGTCAGGTCAAACGGAACCGGATCCAGATCCATTCGCCCTGCGTCAATTTTGGAAAAATCCAGTATGTCATTGATTATGGTTAAAAGCACAGTTCCCGACTTGACGATCACATCCGTGAACATTTTTTGTCGGTCATCCAGCGCAGTATTGGCCAGCAATTCTGCCATACCCATTACGCCGTTCATGGGAGTCCGAATTTCGTGAGACATGTTCGCCAAAAATTCCGATTTGGCTTTCTCGGCATTCTCGGCAGCTTCCTTTTCCTGAACAATTATGTGTTGATCAGTGACATCAAGAATATACCCAATCAAATGTGTTGGTTTTTCCTCAGGGTCTCCAATACATTGAGTATATTCCGAAACGTGGCGAGTGTTCCCCGATTGATCAACAATTCGGTAGTTCATGTTTATACCATGGGAAGATCCGCTGTTTTTCCAGCTGTCTTCCTCAAACTCTATACGTGCAAGGTCATCAGGATGGATCAAGTCCGCGTAGTTCATCTCGCCATTGAGAAACTTGCTGGCTGACCAACCAGTTAGCTTTTCAATATTGTCAGTGACTTTGACGACCGGCCATTCACCGGTGATATTTTCCCACAAAAATATGCAAACCGGCCCTTCGGAAAACACCTGATTCCAAAAATCTCCAGTGAATAATTGATCCACATTTCCCGAAATTTGTGCCAACTTGGACAGAACGAGTTCTCCCTCAACCGTTGTTTACAGCGATCTTCCCTTCTGCAAAATTCTACCTCAATACTCTATATTCTTTGTTAATAAGCTGTAACCAAAAAAGCCAAACTACTGTACGGCATAAATTCTGGATTACTGAAATTACTCAAATCAGTTAGATAAACCTGATTGGTTCTGAAGTTTATTGCTCTGCCCTGAAAGTTTCATGGCATCCGCCGCAACCTTTTCCTGCTCCGCCAATGGCGCCCCGCAAACTTGCCAGATCGTTACCGGCAACTTCTGCAAGCGCATTGGCCGCATCTTTCAGGGCATTGCTCTTGTCGACAACTGCTGGATAAGTGGACCAGATTTCTGGCAATGCTCTTGTCTTTCCAGGCATTGACGCATTATCCGTCCCTTCAGGCCACACGCTGTTTTGATCGAGATTTGCGACTGCCTTGAGGTTGTTTGCGGCAGCCGCAGCCCGGGCAGCATCATAGTCTGCTTCGCCTTTGGCCATAGCACCCAATATTCCAAGGTTATGCGCATAAAGCTGCATAACTGCTTTTCTAGCTTTGATAACACCTTCAAGGTGTCCATCTGCCAGCGCGGATGTACCAGCCATACCCGCTGAAAGTACACACACCCCAATTAGTAGCTTCAATGATTTCATTATCCAATTCTCCTCCAGTGAATCATGTAGCCGGAATCGGCCAACAGGAAAGAAGATTCTATCAATGTGATAACAAAATGACCATTCACGATGTGTGAACTGAATGTGTGCCGGAAAACTGGAGCGGGCGATGAGATTCGAACTCACGACCCTCACCTTGGCAAGGTGATGCTCTACCCCTGAGCTACGCCCGCTCGATAGAAGCTATCTGCTTCGAGGGCGTTGTATGCCGCAAGCGCGAAACAATTGCAACAGGATTCTGTTGGATTTGTCAGGCGCAAGCGGCATATTCTTAACAGCTTGGTTTTTTGTCAAAACTGGACAGTCGAATAGCGTTGGGGGTTGTTCAATTTCCTCATTACTGGCAACAGATGTATAGATAGCTGCTGTTAACAGCAGTGGACAGGAAATGCCTGCGATGAGGGAATGCATGCCTGCAATACCAAATGAACTCTTCGACATGCTCAATTCACTCGGGATTGAAACCACAACCCATGAACACGAAGCTGTATTTACCGTTTCAGAATCCGAAAAAATAAAGCACGATATCCCCGGCGGGCACACCAAAAACCTGTTTTTGAAGGATAAAAAGGGCAATTTTTTCCTGATAACTGCCGAAAGCCACTCTGAAATTCCCTTGAACTCGGTCCATGGCCTGATTGGCGCAAAGGGGCGGGTTTCTTTCGGTAAACCTGATGCGCTGATGGAGCTATTGGGAGTATTGCCAGGTTCGGTAACCGCATTCGCACCGATGAATGATCATGAGGGCAAGGTAAAGATGATCATCGACGAGCCATTGCTTGAAAATGAACTGATCAATTGTCATCCATTGACGAATGAAATGACAACCACCATCTCAAGGGAAGATCTTTTGCGTTTTCTCGCTCATGTTGACCATGAGCCGCAGATTGTAAAACTATCACAGTAAGGAAGGCTCAATGGGCGACAGCGACAATGAATATGGTAGCGGTTCTGCAACCCAATATGGGGGAGTGTCCCAGAACACCAGTATTTCCTTTGATTCTGGTGGGTCAGTTTCGCAAAGCCCATCTGGTGAAGTAAGGGATATCACCACCGCCAATTTTATGTCTGCGGTTATTGAAGATTCCAGCAACCAGCCAATACTGGTCGATTTTTGGGCGCCATGGTGCAATCCCTGCAAGCAGCTAACCCCCATTCTTGAAAAGGCAGTTGCCAAAACCGCAGGCAAGGTAAAGCTCGTAAAGATGGATATTGAAGCCCATCCGGAAGTTGCCGGTCAAATGGGCATTCAGTCCATTCCGGCAGTTGTTGCATTTGTAAACGGCCGTCCGGCAGATGCATTTATGGGGGTACAAACAGAAACCGAAATTGCGGCCTTCATCGAAAAACTGGCGGGCCCGTCCGAACCTGATCAATCAAAACTTATGCTGGAGGAAGCTGCAAAACTTGCCGCCAGTGGTGCAACCGCTGAAGCAGCTAATCTATACGCGGCCATTTTGCAGGCTGAGCCGGATAACCTGGTCGCACTTGCGGGGCTGGGCCAGTTGTATCTTCGGGATAACAACGTGGATGCAGTGCGGGGTCTGATCAGTGGCCTTAGCGAAGAGCAGTGCACAACGCTGGAAATAGCTTCTCTGGCAACTGCGCTGGAATTGGCCGAGCAGGCAGAATCTGTTGGAGATTTTCAGGATTTGCAGAATGCTGTGGATGCAGACCCGGATAATTATCAAGTCCGGTTTGATCTTGCCATCGCATTGAACGGTGCCTGTAAAAGGGAGGAAGCAGCAGACCATCTACTTGAGATTATCAAGAAAAATTCTGGATGGAATGATGAGGCCGCCCGCAAACAATTACTGCAGTTTTTTGAAGCCTGGGGCATGACGGATGAACATACAGTAGCGGCAAGACGCAAACTGTCGGCCATACTTTTCTCATGAAAAATGGATATCACACCTTGAGATATTTGGCTTGAAGCCCAGATTATGTGATTATGCATCCAATCGGAGTTATTCATGAAGGCAGGTAACGAGACCTATCTCGAAGCGACTGATATTTCGCAAATTATTCCTGTTTTTCCGCTGGCTGGCGCCCTGTTGCTGCCAGGCGGTCAGATGCCGCTTAACATTTTTGAACCACGCTATTTGGCAATGATCGATGATGCTATGCATGGCAATCGCCTGATCGGAATGATTCAACCAGCGTTAAAGCAATCTGAAAAACCGTCAAAGGAACCGCTACTTTGTGAAATTGGATGCGTCGGTCGCATAACCGCCTTTCAGGAATGTGGTGATGGTCGATACATGATCAATCTGACCGGTATTTGCCGTTACCGAATTTTGGAAGAGGTCAAAGGCAAAGGTGGTTATCGCCAGTGCAAAATTGGGGTGTTTGCCGAAGAATTACATGAAGAACACCATGAAGGCGATGTTGATCGCGATGCTTTACTGACAACGTTCAAGCGCTACCTTGATGCAAACGATATGGAAGCAGATTGGGAGAGTATCGACAAGGCCGACAACAACACGTTAGTGACCGCACTTTGCATGATGAGTCCCTATGGACCGGCAGAGAAGCAGGCCTTGTTGGAAGCACCCGACCTCAAAAACCGGGCAGACACTCTGATTGCAATTACCGAAATTTATTTGGCCAGGGAATCGGATAACTCGACCAACCGGCTCCAATAGAAATTCAGGTAATTTTGCGATGAATGAAAAATCTTCAAAAACCGACCCGAAATTGCTGGAACTCCTGGTTTGCCCGATTACCAAGTCCCGTCTTGTCTATGACGCCGAGGCGCAGGAGCTGATTTCCGAATCAGCAAAACTTGCTTTTCCGATCAGAGAAGGAATCCCGGTAATGATCGCGTCGGAGGCACGAGAGCTTGAAGATTAATCTGAAGATGATTGCCGGTACCATCAACACTACATGATCCAACTCTGTGCTAAACAGCCTCGCCTTTTAACAGACGTGGCTGATTTGAACTGCGTGCTGCAGCCTGATTAATAAAAAAACGCTTCAGGCCGGGAAGACGGTCGACAACACCCAAACCAAAATCCCGTGCCGCACGCAACACATCATTGTCGTTGGAAAACATGCGATTGAGTACATCGGTTACAACGCCCATTTGAACAGCATCAAAACGCCGCCATTGTTGATAGCGCTCCAACACATCTAGGGCACCAATATCCATCCCAAGCCGGTTCGCTTCCACAATGGTTTCGCACAGCGCTGCTGCATCTTTGAAACCGAGATTGAGTCCTTGTCCCGCGATAGGATGAATTCCATGGGCCGCATCACCAACCAGGGCAAAACGTGGTCGCACATAGTCGCGGGCCAATGTGAGCCCCAAAGGAAATGCCTGCACTTTGCTTGCAACTTTCAGGCTACCAAGCTTGTGGCCAAAGCGCTGCTCAAGTTCGAGTTGAAACATGACCGGATCCATTTTAAGCAGCCGGTCTGCATTGTGATTGCTCTCGGTCCATACGAGTGAAGATCGCTCTCCATTGAGTGGCAACACGGCAAATGGTCCGGCTGGCAGAAAGTGTTCCTCTGCTCGGCCCTCATGTGGTCGCTCATGTTCTACCGTACAAACTATGCCTTTCTGGTTATAGGCCCAGTGAACCATCTTGATTCCTGCTGCATCACGAAGCCTGGAGCGAACACCATCAGCAGCCACCAACAACCGTGCCACAAATTGCTTTCCAGAATTAAGGGTAACTGTAGAATGACCCGTTTCGGTTTCAAACCCGGCAACGCCATCCTCATGAATTCGTTGCACACCGTTTTCGTCAGCCTTTTTCCGCAATGCCATGACCAGTTTACGGTTCTCAATCATGTGGGCAAAGGGCTTATCTTCGGGACCATCATCTGTAAACGTCAAGAAAACCGGGCGAACGATGTCTGATAGTTTGCTGTCGGTAACAATCATCTCGTTAATGGGTTGCGCATCCTTGACCAGGTCATCCCAAATGCCAAGTTGATCAAGCATCCGGCTCGCCGCTGCGGCAATGGCTGAAGAGCGCTCATCCGAGCGAAGGGCATTTTCTGGTGCCTGGTCGACAATTGCAATTGAAAGATGAGGCGCGCTGACTGCAAGGGAAACCGCAACGCTCATCCCGACGTATCCACCACCGGCGATCAGGACATCGACAACATCTGAAGTATTGCCAGAGTTCCTTGATCTTGATCCTCTAATAGTCTTGGCCATCAAACCGTTCCCTTAGAATTCTGACTGAACGTAACATGCTTACCATTTACGCTAAACATGGGAAGCATGGAGAAAACATCAATCGCCATATTGTCTCATGTACGAAAGCAGGTAGGTTGTCCTGATGGATTTGCCGGGAGAAACCATGACAGGTGCAATTGAAATTTTGCTGAAAACACTGGACCTGGAACAGATTGAGGAAAATTTGTTTCGTGGAGACAGCCCAGATGTCGGCTGGCAGCGTGTTTTTGGCGGGCAAGTGATAGGTCAGGCACTTGTCGCAGCCCAAAAAACTGTCGATCCAAAGCGGATTGTTCATTCCCTGCATGGTTATTTCATGCGGCCCGGTGATCCTTCAATACCAATTGTTTACGAAGTTGATCGAATTCGCGATGGAAGAAGCTTCACGACGCGCAGAATCGTTGCAATCCAGCATGGTCACGCAATTTTTTCAATGTCAGCATCATTTCAACTGGAAGAGGCAGGGCTTGAACACTTCATTCCAATGCCACAATTGCCACTTCCCGATGACCTGCCAAGCGAGAAAGAGCTGGCAGCGCACTACCATGATCACGCGCCTGCGCACGTCAAGAAATACTGGGAAAGAAAACGCCCGATTGAACTTCGGCCAACAAGCCTTGAGCACTATATTTCCAAGAAAAAGCTCGAACCAAAGCAGCACATCTGGTTTCGCGCAACTGGCAAATTGCCTGCTGATCCGGCAATCCAGCAAGCAGCCCTTGCTTATGCCTCAGACATGACATTGTTGGATACCTCGTTGTTTGCGCACGGGAAATCAATTTTTGATCCGGGCCTTCAGGTGGCTAGTCTCGACCACTCCATGTGGTTTCACCGGCCGGTGCAAATGGAAAACTGGCATCTTTATACCCAGGACAGTCCAAACAGTTCCGGTTCAAGAGGACTTACCAGGGGTAGTATTTATACCACTGATGGAACCCTGATTGCATCAGTTGCCCAAGAAGGGTTGATCCGTCAACGCTCCAGATAGCTTGATACTTATCGTGATCGCGGTGATTTATCGCAATATTTCAGTCATTTTCGCCGATGGTTAACAGCCAATTAACTTTCGCTGCTTAATCTCAATGGAGGCTTTTGGTTCTGGAGTATATTATGCAGATTTCCAACATTGGGCAGTCCGAAATTGGACACGCCAACGATTCCGTTGGACGAGGCATAGGCAATCAATTTCGCGTTTTGGGCGGTTTGGCGATTCTGGCAGCCAGCATTATGGCTTTTATCAGTCTGTCGACGTGGTCAGTTCTTGATCCAAGCCTCTCCCATGCAAACGGCGCAGATGCCAGAAACTGGCTCGGATACCCGGGGGCTGTATTTGCAGACCTCGCGATGCAGTTTTTTGGTTTGGCTTCTGCAATTGCCATTATTCCTCCCGCCTTGTGGGGTTGGTGGAAACTCCTGAACCAGCACACAGATCGCCTGAAAACACGGATAATCGTCTGGCCCATGGCAGTAATTATCACCTGTGTTTGTTTCGCCTGCCTGCCGGTACCGGGCAGTTGGCCTCTTCCAACCGGACTTGGTGGTGTCACCGGCGATGTGGTATTATCTGTTCCGCAAAAACTGGCAGGTCTGGAGCTGAATGCTCTTACTAAGACTGCAATCTGTCTGGGCGCGGGATTTGTTGCGCTTTACCTCACCCTTTTTACGTCCGGCCTGATCGCGCCTCGCTTACCAGACGATTATCTGGAAGTTTCAGAAGACTTCGATGAATTTGACGAGGTTGGCGAATCATCATGGGCGCTCGGTGCGCTTGCACATTGGTACTATTCCTTGCGGACCCGTTTTTCGCCTCTGCCAGAACCTGATGAGACATTTGAACCGGCAGATCATGATCCGGGATTACTTGCCCGTGCACGGAATTTGTACGACCGCATGACAACACCGCCAGATGACGGGCTTGAGGATTTTTCAGCTGGTCAAAAACACGAACCAGCATTCGGCGGCGACGACTTTCAACACCCAGCCTATGGTGAAAATGTTTACATGGATGAGGCGGGAAATTCCGCATGTGGCGAATGGGCACCGCAGTCTGCGCCCGACCGGGCTGAAATCACAAATTCTGTGCATGCCCAATCATCGGGTCGGGTTCAACCGATGGCTCCAAAACCAAAAGCTTCAAACCGTGTTACCCGTGAAGCTCAACCTTCCCTGATCAGTAATGCTGAGTTTGAACTGCCGTCACTTCATTTTCTCAGCAAAGTACCGGCATCAGCAGGTGATTCAACGCTTTCATCTGAAGCGCTGGAACAAAATGCCCGGCTACTTGAAGGTGTTCTGGAGGATTTTGGCGTCAAGGGTGACATTATCAATGTTCGCCCAGGCCCCGTTGTAACGCTTTATGAACTGGAGCCTGCCCCTGGTATTAAATCCTCAAGGGTTATTGGATTGGCCGATGATATCGCCCGTTCCATGAGCGCTGTTGCAGCACGGGTTGCTGTAGTTCCCGGGCGAAATGCAATTGGCATTGAATTGCCCAACCAACGTCGTGAGACCGTATATCTGCGGGAAATTCTGGAAAGCCAGGCTTACGAAACCTCAAAAGCAAAATTGCCAATTATCCTCGGTAAAACGATCGGTGGTGAGGCCACCATCGCAGATCTTGCAAAAATGCCTCATCTACTGGTGGCAGGTACTACCGGATCTGGAAAATCAGTTGCGATCAACACCATGATCCTTTCTATTCTGTATCGCCTCTCTCCTGAGGCTGTGAAAATGATCATGATCGATCCGAAAATGCTGGAGCTTTCCATTTACGATGGCATTCCCCATTTGCTTACTCCAGTTGTAACTGATCCGAAGAAGGCGGTCGTCGCGTTAAAGTGGACAGTCCGCGAGATGGAAGAACGCTACAAGAAAATGTCCAAACTGGGCGTTCGCAACATTGACGGTTACAACAACAGGATTGAGCGCGCTTCAAAGAAGGGTGAAACACTCACCCGCACAATTCAGACCGGCTTTGACCGTGAAAGCGGTGAAGCAATCTACGAAACCGAGACACTCGAACTGGAAGCAATGCCTTATATCGTTGTGATTATCGACGAGATGGCTGATCTGATGATGGTCGCCGGTAAAGACATTGAAGGCACTGTTCAGCGATTGGCACAGATGGCCCGCGCAGCTGGAATTCATGTCATTATGGCCACGCAACGCCCCTCTGTCGATGTTATCACTGGCACAATCAAGGCAAACTTTCCCACCCGGATTTCCTTTCAGGTCACATCAAAGATTGATTCACGTACCATTCTTGGAGAACAAGGTGCTGAACAATTATTGGGAATGGGTGATATGCTTTATATGGCCGGTGGCGGTCGAATACAGCGTGTCCATGGCCCATTCGTGGACGATCCTGAAGTGGAAAAAGTGGTCAACCACCTTAAAACCCAGGGCATTCCCGAGTATCTTGATTCGGTCACCGAAGAAAGTGAAGAAGAATCGGCTCCATTTGGCGGGATTGATGGCCTGTCTGAGTCCAATGACATTTATGATCAGGCAGTTGCCATTGTTTTGCGCGATCGAAAAGTCTCAACCAGCTATATTCAACGCAGGCTTTCGGTGGGATACAATCGGGCCGCAACCTTGATTGAGCGCATGGAACAGGAAGGCTTGATCAGTGAAGCCAATCATGCCGGAAAGCGTGAAATTCTGGTGCCCGCTGAAGATGAGACGATCTAAACCATGCATTGCCTTGTTGCAGCCATGAAGATTAGCGAAGGAAAGCTGGTTCAAGGATGTTAAAAGTTCGTCATACCGGAGCATGCGTCATGAAAAAAGTCTGCGGCTATATCGCAATCATTGGATTGTCGGTTGTTTCCGTTTTTTCAATGGCAATTGCTGCAACTGAAGAAGAAATGATCAACGCGCTGAGCAATCATTTTTCATCGGTACCAACAATGAGCGGTGAATTTGTACAGTTTGGACCAAATGGCGAACAGACCAGTGGAACGTTCCATCTTGAAAGGCCCGGAAAACTGAGATTCGATTACGAAGACCCATCTCCGTTGCTGTTGATCTCGAACGGCAAGACGGTGGGCGTTCGTAATTCCAGGCTCGGCACTTGGAGTTACATCCCACTTTCGAAAACACCCTTGAAGCTGTTGTTGGATGATCGCCTGGACATTAATGACAATTCCATTCGCAGCGTATCCATCGATACCGATATCACCACAATCGTACTTGGAGACGAGCGTATTTTTGGTGATGCGGAAATAACGCTGCTGTTTGACCCGGAAAGTCAGGATTTGCGCCAGTGGACCATCAAGGATGCCCAGGGCAAAGAAACATCGGTGATGATTTTCAATGTTGAGAAGAACGTTTCAATTCCCGGAAGTTTGTTCAAGCTAAACACAGCAACCGAAGGCCGCGCAAAAGCCGGTAGAACCGACAAGTAATTAAACCAAATAATTGGTTCTGAATTGTTACCATTCTTTGCTTGAAGTTGGAGGCTGGTTGATTAGGGTCTACATTCCCAACCATCAGGAAATTGCATGACCTTCAAAATTGCCACGTGGAACATCAATTCAATTCGTTTGAGAATTGGAATTGTCGAATCCTTCTTGAAATCCCACAATCCAGACATTTTGTGCTTGCAGGAAATCAAGTGTCAAAATGACCAGTTTCCGGCAAAATCGTTCAGAAGGCTCGGCTATGAGCATATCGCTGTTCATGGTCAGAAGGCATATCATGGTGTCGCAACAGTTTCGAAATACCCAATTATTGAATCGGACAGTACTGACTATTGTAACATGGGCGATACCAGACATTTGGCAACGATGTTCAAAGCAGGTGGCAGGCGAATAAACCTTCACAATTTCTACGTGCCAGCCGGAGGTGATGAACCCGATCCCGACAAGAACCCTAAATTTGACCACAAACTCCGGTTTTTGAACGAAATGCTGGGCTTGCCATCTGACCACGCTGGTATTGAAAACATTATGGTGGGTGATTTGAACATTGCGCCACATGAAAATGATGTCTGGTCTCATAAACAGCTGTTGAAGGTCGTAAGCCATACCCCGGTTGAAACAGAACTCCTGGATCGAATTCGTGATCAAGGCGGGTGGGTGGATCTGGTTCGTGAAAAAATACCGGTTGAAGAGCAATTATACAGCTGGTGGAGTTATCGTGCGCACGATTGGAATATTTCAGATCGGGGTCGACGCCTTGACCATATCTGGTCATCACAATCTCTTGTGAATTCTCTTTCCAGCGTTGAGGTGTTACGGGAAGCCAGGGGTTGGGCAAAACCTTCGGATCATGTCCCTGTCATTTCTACATTTGAATTCAACTGACCGGTGTATCGCCATCCGGTCTTTGCCCGACTCCCAACTTGGGATGCAACTCTTCAAGTTCGCCAAGTGTTTCCAGCACGCTGCCTGTCAATCGTTTGTGAATATTGACGGCCAGTGCTGGATATTCTTCAAAGATACGACGAATGACGGCTCTGGGGATTCGCAACACACTTGTGTCCTCAGCGACTATCGCCGTTCCTACCCGTTCATTTTCGGTAATGAGCGCAATTTCACCAATAAGGCTGCCCACAGGAAACAACCCGAGTATTTCACGTTGGTTGTTTGTGTGGGTGGCCAGTTCAATGCAGCCGCTCAGTACAGCATACCCGCAATCAGTTTTGTCACCTTGCTGGAATAGCTCCGTACCAGCATGCAGGCTTCGTTTTTGCGAGCCAAACGCGACCAACCGCAACTGTTCCGGAGTGAAATCCTGGAAAAATTCTATTTTGGCCAAGAGGGATATATCGTTTTCGAGAGTCATCCCGATCAGCTATCACCGGGAATTGATGCTGGTCAAGTTATGACCGTCATTCTACGGAACGAGTTTGTAACCACCACCTTCTGTAACGAGTAATCGGGCATTGGAAGGATCGGTCTCGATTTTTTGGCGCAGCCGGTAAATGTGGGTTTCCAGCGTATGGGTTGTTACACCTGAATTGTACCCCCAAACCTGTTCCAGTAACTCATCGCGTCCGATCACCTTGAGCTCGGCACGATAAAGATATTTCATGATGGCTGTCTCTTTTTCTGTAAGGCGAACTTTCGATCCATCCTCACGAAGCAGTAATTTCTGTGCTGGGCGGAATGTGTATTCACCCACGCTGAAAACAGCATCTTCACTTTGTTCATGGGTACGAAGCTGGGCTCGCATCCGCGCAAGCAACACCGCAAAGCGGAATGGTTTGGTAACATAGTCGTTGGCACCCGATTCCAATCCTAAAATGGTGTCAGAATCCGTGTCGTGGCCGGTTAACATGATGATAGGCGCTTTGAAACCACCCTTGCGAAGCACTTTTACAGCTTCTCTGCCATCCATGTCAGGAAGACCCACATCCATAATCAAGAGATCCACATGGCCGTTGCGGGCAGCCTGCACGCCTTTTGTAGCGTTGGCTTCTGTCATTACGCTAAATTCTTCATAGAGTGACATTTGCTCTGTCAATGCATCTCTTAAATCGTCGTCGTCATCAACAATCAAAATACTACGAGCAGCCATGTTCTTCCTCATAGTTGGCAGCAATTCATTATCAGTTTGCACCGTTATCATGATTCCATCCGTCTTGCTAACATTTCAATAATCGGCAAGAATTGTATTTATAAGGGCAACACACCGATTCACACGCCCATGTGATCAGAAGGACAAAATCGTGAACGGTATCTCCTCTTTTTCAAAGAACTGACACGTGAACTTCCAACATTATTCCTCCCTGCATGTTCGGAAGCGACCCAACGGGCTCTCCCATTTTGGGATTATCGATCTGGGCGTCAAATCAATTCCCTGCATTCTGGGCAAAAATGGCATCACAAGGTTCAAGCGGGAGAGTGATATTTCAACGCCCGCCGGAGAATGGAGATTACTCTTTGGTTATTACCGAACTGATCGGGTAAAGTTGCCTCCTACTGCTTTGCCAATGATGCCAATTGCATCCGATGATGGCTGGTGTGATGAACCAGGCAATCCAAATTATAATTGCCCGGTAAAGCTGCCATTTAATGGTCGACACGAAAAGCTTCACCGCGAAGACAGGCTCTATGATGTTTGCATTGTTCTGGATTACAACATCACACCACAAATTCAGGGTCGGGGCAGCGCCATATTCTTTCATTTAACCAGCGGAGATTGTCGCCCCACTGCAGGATGTATTGCAATTGATCCGTGTGACATGTTGAAAATCTTGCCTCAGATCAGCAATCGCACAGTTCTTTCCATTGAGTAAGAACTGTCTTATCGACTTCCAAAGATTGCACTGCCGACGCGCACGTGGGTAGCGCCGAATTCTATCGCCTCAAGATAGTCGCCCGACATGCCCATGGAGAGTTTGGAAAGGCCGGCTTCGCCAGCCAGTTTGCGCAACAAGGCAAAATGTGGACCCGGATTTTCATTAAATGGGGGTATCGCCATCAAACCTTCAATTATCAAGCCCACGTCAGATTGGCACCAGTTGACAAACTCCACCGCATCGTCAGGTAAAACACCGGCCTTTTGCGGCTCTGAACCCGTGTTAACCTGAACAAAAAACTTGAGTAACCGTCCCTGCCGCTCCATTTCTTTGGCGATGGCTCGCGCAATTTTTTCCCGGTCTATCGTTTGAACAACATCAAAGAGCTCGACCGCATCCTCCGCCTTGTTGCTCTGAAGTGATCCAATAAGATGGAGTTCAATATCAGAATATTTTTGTTTCAGGTCCGGCCATTTGGACTGGGCCTCCTGTACCCGGTTTTCACCGAATGTTCGACATCCTGCCTCGATAACCGGTTCTATTACATCTGCAGAAAATGTCTTCGACACCACCACCAGTCTCACGGGTGAACCACTGCCAGTGCAACCTTTTGCCTTTTCGGCAACGGCTTTTTCCACGGCAAGATATCGTTTTGCTGCATCGTTCATAATGTATTTTTCCATGCTTCAAGCTTATCAGATTGATTAACAAACCGATGCATGGTTGACCACCCGTCCAATTTCTGGTGAAGGTCGCGCAAATCAGGTTTTACATGCGCGCTCAAAGCGTGAACATACACAAATTGCCAACACAAAACAGGTAAGTAAACGTTGTCGAATTCTTCAGCTAGATATAATCCCCAAGAAGCAGAACCGCGTTGGCAGAGAGCCTGGGACGAACAAAAACTGTTCGAAACCGATACCAGCAACGATGATTCCAATTCCAACTATTATGTGTTGGAAATGTTTCCCTATCCTTCGGGGCGCATTCACATCGGTCATACCCGGAATTACACAATGGGTGATGTTGTTGCGCGCTACAAGAGAGCCAGAGGTTACAATGTTTTGCATCCGATGGGTTGGGATGCTTTCGGTATGCCTGCCGAGAATGCTGCAATGCAAAACAATGTGCATCCGGGCGAGTGGACCTATCAGAATATAGACACTATGCGCGAGCAGCTAAAATTGATGGGCCTTTCCATCGACTGGACCCGGGAATTTGCGACTTGCGATCCGGAATATTATGCACAACAGCAGCACCTGTTTCTGGATTTTTTGGAAAATGATCTGGTTTACCGCAAAAGTTCAAAGGTCAACTGGGATCCTGTTGACATGACCGTGCTGGCAAACGAACAGGTCATTGATGGGCGCGGCTGGCGATCCGGTGCTGAAGTTGAACAACGCGAACTCACCCAATGGTTCTTCCGCATTTCTGATTTTTCCGAGGATCTGCTCAGTTCGTTAGACGAATTGGAGGAGTGGCCGGAAAAGGTTCGATTGATGCAGCGGAACTGGATTGGGCACTCAAGGGGTGCCCAATTCGATTTTGAAATTACCGGTGCGCCAGATGGGTTTGACCGTATAGATGTCTACACAACCAGGCCAGACACAATATTGGGCGCTACATTTGTGGGGATATCGCCTGATCATCCACTTGCCAAGGCTCTTGAGGAGAAAGACCCAAGGGTAAAGGATTTTATTGCTGCATGCAGAAAGATCGGGACGACCGAGGAGGCAATCGAAAAAGCCGATAAGCTGGGATTTGATACAGGAATAAAAGCGCAGTTGCCAGGCGGTTTTGTTGATAACCTGCCGGTTTACATCGCAAATTTTATCTTGATGGACTATGGAACGGGGGCAATTTTTGGCTGCCCGGGCCATGATCAACGCGACCATGATTTTGCGGTCAAATATGATTTGCAGATAATTGATGTGTTCCGTCCTCTCGGGTCAGATCGCGATGACAGCTTCATCATGCCGGAGATATTGAAGGAACCATATGTTCCAATCAAGGACGAGAAGGTGGAGTTTATCCGACCGGCCCGAGGCCCGAACCAGATGACCGGGCAGGAAGCCATCAATCACGCAATTGACTGGTTTGAGGAACGTGAACTAGGTGAGGGTGTTACAAACTACCGGCTTCGTGATTGGGGAATTTCAAGACAGAGATATTGGGGTTGTCCGATTCCTGTAGTCCATTGTGAAAAATGCGGCGTTGTTCCGGCAATGAAAGAAGATCTGCCCATTCGCCTCCCAGAGGATATCGATTTCGAAAAGCCGGGCAACCCGCTTGACCGACATCCCACTTGGCGCCAAACCACATGTCCTTCATGTGGAGGTGAGGCAGAACGGGAAACCGACACCATGGATACGTTCGTCGATTCTTCATGGTATTTCGCCCGGTTCGTCACACCCCGTGCAAACAATCCAACTGAACCTGCAACGATCGACCGTTGGTTGCCGGTTGATCAGTACATTGGCGGCATCGAACATGCGATCCTGCATCTTTTGTATTCCCGGTTTTTCACCCGTGCGATGCAAATTTGCGGTCATCTGGATCTGAAGGAACCTTTCAAGGGACTGTTTACCCAGGGCATGGTGGTTCATGAAACCTACCAGGACAAGGCAGGAAACTGGCTGGATCCGAAGGAAGTTCGGCTCGAAGGTCACGACAGTTCCCGCAAGGCATACAAGATTGAAACCGGCGAGGAAGTATCTATCGGTTCAATTGAAAAGATGTCCAAATCAAAGAAAAACACAATTGGGCCCGAAGAAATTACCCGGAATTTTGGAGCCGATACCGCCAGATGGTTCATGCTTTCCGATTCACCACCCGATCGGGATGTAGAGTGGACAGATTCTGGCGCTGAAGGCGCTCATCGTTTTGTGCAGCGTATTTGGCGCTTGGTGGACACCTGGAAAATTCGATTGATTGATGTTTCGGCTCCGAGTCAAGACATTAAATTGTCGGATGACGCGAATAAGATCCGACAAGCATCACACAAAACACTGAAATCAATCGGGGAGGATATCGAAAAACTGGCATTTAACCGTTCCATTGCTCGCGTTCATGAGTTTGTTAATTCATTGAGTAATGTCAGCATGTCAGATAGGACGACAGATGATGTAGCCTCTGCAATGTGTGAGGGACTGGATTTTTTGGTTCAGTGTTTCGCCCCATTTATGCCGCATCTTGCTGAAGAATGCTGGAGTGTCTTGGGACACAAATCTCTGGTTGCAGCTGAACCTTGGCCAATCTTTAGTGAAAATCTGGCACAAGACACCGCAATCATTCTGCCAGTGCAGGTAAATGGAAAGAAGCGTGCCGAATTGTCCATTTCACCCGATGCAAGCAACGATGAAATAGAAGCTGCCACATTGGAACTGGATGTGGTAAAGAAAATTCTGGATGGGGCAGTCCCCCGAAAAATTATTGTGGTACCGAAGAGAATTGTAAATGTGGTTTGCTAAAAAACGATCGATCACATTGGAGTCTGTCACCAAGTTGGCTGCGGCACTGGCTTTGATGGCGGTTCTTTCCGCATGTCAGTTTCGACCCCTGCATCAAGATTCCTCAACTATCTCTGACGGTTCAGTCAACCTGTCATCTGTAACGGTCCAGGACAATGTCAATACGCGAGTGGGGCAACAGGTCAGAAACCGGTTGCTGTTCCTGCTAAATGGCGGGAATGCGCCTCAACCCACCCACGAAACCCGGTTGAGTGTTACCTGGTTCAACCGCCAGTTGGCAGCGATTCCGGCTCAAATTGCCGGTGGTGGTGACACTACTGCTGGAACGGTGACAGTAGTTGCCAAGTATGAATTGTTTGATTTGAGTACAGGCAAGGCCATTGCAAGAGGCACCCGTCAGTCAGCCGCTTCCTATGACCGGACCGGGCAAGTATTTGCGAACAATCGGGCTGAACGGGATGCTGAAAACCGTGCCGCAAAAGAAGTCGCTGAATCCCTTCGCCTTGCAATCGCATCTGATCTAAACCGCTAAACATTCTGATCGGTTCAATGACCACACTTAAAGCATCTGAAGTTGATCGATTTCTCAAAAATCCAGACTCTGGCAGCATTCTGTTCCTGATTTATGGGCCCGACTCCGGATTGGTTGCTGAGCGGGCAGATCAACTGGCCAGGCAGTCAGGTGTGGATCTTTCAGATCCATTTTCGCTTGTGCGGTTGGATGCCGAAGTTGCTGCTGACTCCGGACGTTTGGCCGAAGAAGCGCATACGGTCGCCATGTTTGGCGGACGCAGGCTCATTCGGGTTTCCGGATCCACCCGCCGTGATCTGGCAAAAGCCGTCAAACCCGTTCTTTCAACACCTCTTGAAGATTGCCTGATTGTCATTGAGGCTGGTGATCTTAAAAAGACTTCTGCTTTACGCAGGGAAGTGGAAAAGCATCCAAAGGCAGTAGCCGTCCCCTGTTATCAGGACAATGATGCGGCCATCAATCAACTGATCGATGAAGAAATATTGCAAAAGGGACTAAAACTCAACTCTGAGAACCGACAAGTTTTGAAAGGCTTGCTCGGGGCAGATCGAATGATTTCACGCAGCGAGTTGGCTAAGTTGGCGCTGTATTGCAATGGGCAGAATGAAGTCCTTATTGAAAACATCCGCTCGGTTGTGGGTGATGCTTCAAAACTGATTTTGGATGATATCGTTGATACTGCAGCGACTGGTGACATAGGAAAGCTGGAAATCACTTTGCCTAAAACACTGGAAGTCGGCAATCCACCTGACGTGATTCTTGCGGCAGTTCTCAGACATTTTCAAATGTTGCAGTCGGCACGGTCACGCATTGATCGGGAACGAAAGACTCCGTCAGCGCTGGTTCAATCTTTACGTCCACCAGTACATTTCAGTCGCAAAAATGCAGTTGTGACCGCATTATCCGCCTGGCCTGCCAATCGGATAACCAACGCATTGTCACGACTCAACAGGGCTATGCTGGAATGCCGGGTAAATTCTGCCGTTGCGCAATCGATTGCCGGGACTACGCTGCTTGCAATTGCGCTTGAGGCACGAAACCTTCACAAACGTCGGCAATTGTAGGTGGAAGTTTCTGGTTAGCGGCCAGCGCCAAGCAGTCGGCACAATTCATCCAGCTGATCCAGGCTTCGATACTTGATTCGGAGTTCACCATTTGACCTGGCTCCGTGGCGCAAATCAATTTTGAGACCAAGTGCATTTTCCAACTGTTTTTCGAGCGCCTGAATATCCGCGGACTTATCGGATTCACCCTTTGCCCTACTGGGTTTTCCAGTTTGAGCCTCTGCGGAAGATTGGGCAATCATCTCAGCTTGGCGAACAGACAGGCCTTCTGACACAATGCGCTTCGCGAGCGCTTCCGGATTATCGGCCGTTACAAGTGTCCGTGCATGACCTGCTGACAAGTCTCCATTACTAACCAGTCCCTGAACCTGGATTGGTAACTTCAACAGGCGCAGTGTATTCGCAACATGCGACCGGCTCTTTGAAATTACACGGGCAAGCTCGTTTTGTGTGTAGTCATGTTCATCAATCAACTGTTGATATCCAAATGCTTCTTCAATCGCGTTGAGATCCGCACGTTGAACATTTTCAATGATTGCGAGTTCGAGTGCCTGCTTGTCTTCCACATCCCGACTGATGATCGGGATTTCATGCAGGGCAGCATTCTGCGCGGCGCGCCATCTGCGTTCACCAGCAATGATCTCGTATCGAACACCATCAGATGTATCCTTTACCGGGCGAACGAGGATAGGTTGAACAAGACCGTGCTCCCGAATGGACCCGGAAAGATCGGCTAATTCTGATTCGGCAAAATGACGACGAGGATTATTGGGATTTGCCCGGATCCATTCAATCGGAACCATCTGGCTTCCCTTGGCAGGTTCCACAACGACTGGCTTTTCCGGTGTTGACTTTACGGGCTGATCAAGATCACCGATTAGTGCTGCAAGTCCGCGGCCAAGTCGTTTTCTTGAACTGTCATTTACCATCTAATCTTCCCCTTGAGCCGATTGATCATGCGGCCATCAGTTTTCGTTCGCGGTTTATGACTTCCGATGCAAGCCGCAGATACGCCTGGCTGCCAGAACAGTCCAGATCATAGAGCAATGCCGGCTTCCCATAGGATGGCGCCTCGGAAAGTCGCACATTGCGGGGAATGATCGTTTCATAAACCTTGTCACCCAGATATTCCCGAACATCGCTGACAACCTGATTTGAAAGGTTGTTGCGTTTGTCAAACATGGTCAGCACAATACCCTGAATGATCAATTCCGGATTAATGCCTTGCTGAACTTGCTCAACAGTCTGCAATAGTTGACTCAAACCCTCCAGCGCAAAAAACTCACACTGAAGTGGAACAAGCACAGAATGGGCAGCAGCCATCGCATTCAACGTAAGCAAATTGAGGGATGGCGGACAATCGATCAAGATGTAAGCTTCTTTACCAATCATAGGATTATATTCCTTGACTGCTTGCTTCAACCTGCTCACCCGATCTGGCTTGTCCGAAATCTCCATTTCCACACCCAAAAGATCCAGCGTCGAAGGGGCAAGCAAAAGGCCCGGCACATCCGTCTCGACAACCGCCTGCTCCAGCGTCGCCTTGCCCGTAATTACATCACAAGTTGAGATTTTCCGTTGATCCCGATCAACACCCAGTCCGGTGCTCGCGTTTCCCTGCGGATCGAGATCAATAATAAGTGCGGTCTTCTCGATCGCCGCCAATGCGGTTGCCAGATTAATCGCAGTAGTGGTTTTACCCACACCACCTTTTTGATTGGCGATCGCAATAATTCGGGGCAGATCAGGAAGCGACATTTGGATAAATATCCTGTGTTAAATTTTTTGCAAATTGCTGATTTCCAGAACGACGGAATCCTCAGCAATGCTGCTCTTGTGATCTATCAGATCGAAGGTCCATAGACCATTACATTCTTCAATTTCCGGCCGGTAATCCCTACCTTTGTGGAACAATGCAACTGTACGGCCTGTCATTATAGGTTCTACCAACTCCAACAACTTCTTGAGAGGAGCAAATGCCCGCGCAGTAACAATATCCACATTTGAAAATTGTTTCGCCGCCGACTCGATCCTGTCCGCGTGGACAATTACCGGTACATCCATTTTTCGCGCGGCCTGCATGAGAAAAGCGGACTTTTTATGATTGCTTTCCACAAGATGTACTTTTGCATTTTCATGCTCGGCCATAACGGCAGCGATTACCAACCCGGGAAATCCTCCACCGCTACCAACGTCCACCCAACAGCGGGCATCCGGCATCAGTTCCGCACATTGGATACTGTCAGCCACATGCCTGGCCCAAATGGAACCAATAGTTGAATGTGCAACCAGGTTTGTTTTCTTCTGCCAAGCCCGGACGGCATCCACCAATATGTTCAGCCGGTTCATGGTTTCACGTGAAACAGGATAGATTTGATTGATCAACTCAAACTCTGGTCCGCAGAGCAAATTTTCATGCACTACCGTCACAACACTGCTCTTTTGACTTGCCTGCCGTCACGCGACAACTTTTCAAGATGGGCAAGCAACAAGGTCAACGCCGCTGGAGTGATGCCACTAATCCGTGCCGCCTGGCCCAAACTAGCCGGCCTGACTGTTTCAAGTTTGCTACGCACCTCGTTGGAAAGTCCGGACAGCAGCCCATAATCAAAATCAGATGGTATAATACGGTTTTCATCTTTCCGCACTGCATTTGCATCTGCTTCCTGCCGCGCCATGTAAACCGAGTAACCCGCATCGATTTCCAACTGGTCTCCGACCCCTTGATCAATGCTAGAGAGTTCCGGCCAAACCCTTTTAAGATCATCAAAGGAAATTTCCGTATAGGTTAGCAAGTCGTACAAGGATCTGCGGACACCATCCTGGTTGATCCGAAAGCCTTTGGCTGACGCATCGTTGGGTGTCAGAGTAATTGACTTCAACAATTCCTTTCCCCTGTTGAGCCTTTCTTCGCGACATTTAAATACCCGGCAACGTTCCTCAGAAGCGATTCCCAGCTCCATCGCCGTTGCTGTCAATCGTTCATCTGCATTATCAGCACGAAGCGAAAGACGATACTCTGCTCGAGATGTAAACATCCGGTATGGTTCACTCACGCCGCGGGTAACAAGATCATCAACCATGACGCCGATATAGCTTTTGGTTCGGCTGAATACGAAACCTTCCTGCGAACCAGCATACCGGGCCGCATTAAGTCCTGCGACCAGTCCTTGTGCCGCCGCCTCCTCATATCCGGTAGTGCCGTTTATCTGGCCTGCCAGGAAAAAACCATTAACCCGCTGGCATTCCAGGGTAGGTTTTAGCTCCCTTGGATCCACATAGTCATATTCTATTGCATAGCCCGGTTGAATGATTTTAGCTTGTTCCAGCCCCGGAATGGTTTTGAGAAAATCACGTTGAACCTCTTCAGGCATCGAAGTGGAGATTCCATTTGGATAAACGGTTTTGTCATCCAGACCCTCAGGTTCAAGAAAAATCTGGTGACCATCGCGCTCTCCAAATTTGACAATCTTGTCCTCTATTGACGGACAATATCTCGGCCCGATCCCCTCGATCTGACCCGAATACATGGCAGATCGTGTGATATTGTTTTCTATGATCTTGTGAGTTTCGGGTGTAGTCCGGGTGATCCCACATGCGATCTGTGGATTCGTAATTTCACTGGTTAACCGGGAAAACGGGACCAGCACTTCATCTGCGTCCTGCATATCCAGGCCAGCCCAGTCAATCGTATCACCATCCAGGCGGGGAGGCGTTCCGGTTTTAAGCCGAGCCAGGTCAAACCCGATCGAAGCCAAGGTATCAGACAGTCCAAGGCAGGGCGCCTCTCCCATCCGCCCTGCAGGAATTTTCTTCTCACCGATATGAATCAATCCACGCAAAAATGTCCCGGCAGTCAAAACGACTGCTGATCCATTTATGCAATCGCCGTTCCCAAACTTGACCCCAGTCACGGTTCCGTCGACCACCACCAAATCGCAAACCGCGCCTTCAACAATTTCCAAACCATTAATTTCGTTGATTGCCGCCTGCATAGCCAACCGATACAGTTTTCTGTCTGCCTGTGTTCTTGGCCCTCTGACCGCCGGACCCTTTCTCCGGTTGAGCATCCGAAACTGTATGCCCGCCTTATCGGCAACCCGGCCCATCAAACCATCCAGCGCGTCTATCTCACGAACCAGATGGCCTTTCCCCAGCCCGCCTATGGCAGGATTGCAGGACATAACACCAATCGAATCGCGCTTATGGGTAACCAGGATCGTTTTGGCGCCCGCACGCGCAGCAACAGCCGCCGCTTCTACGCCTGCGTGGCCTCCGCCGATAACGATTACATCTTTTCGATTGCCAGACATTTCAAACCTGCTGATTGTGAGCCCGCTAGATAGCGCCCAAATCTCGCTTCGTCAAAGTAAAACAGTAACAACAGTCAATGTTGTTTCACGTGAAACACAGGCGGCTCTAATGTCCTCAACGTAATGTTTCACGTGAATCATTTTCCAATACAAAACTCTGAAAAAATAACATCCAGCAAATCTTCTACGTCAACTCTACCCGTAATACGGCCAAGATTATCGCTTGCTGACCGAAGAGACTCCGCGATTATTTCTTCCCGGTCTTCAAAATTGCAAAGGCTCCTATTCATATCCATCAAACAAGCTTCAATCGATATCCGATGCCGTTCCCGACTAATCAAACCGCCATCCATTGAGCCGCCAAGCTCCTTCAGCCGACATTCTACCATTTCAATAAATGACCTGATTCCATGCCCTGATTTCGAAGAAATCGATGACCTATTGTCAATTACCCCATTATCATCCTTCGAAAATATTGTAACTGCGCCGTCAGGCGCCTTTGAGCCAGATTTATCCAGGTCGTTCATATCCTGCAACCAAATAACAAGATCAGCTTCCTGGGCCGCTTTACGAGCCCTGACCACACCCTCTCGTTCAATCGGATCATTGGTATCCCGCATTCCTGCAGTATCCGTAATCCGTACCGCATATCCGCCAATATCCAAATCTACATGAAGCGTATCACGGGTAGTGCCAGCAATATCAGTAACTATCGCCACATCCCTCTTTGCAAGTGCATTCAACAGACTTGACTTGCCTGCATTGGGTTTGCCCAACAACACAACATTAAAACCATCGCGAATTATCTCACCAACACGGCTATCATCAAGATGCCCCCGAATGGTGGCTGCAAGTGAAGTGATTTTGACCTTACATGCATCCATCACATCGTTGGGAACATCATCCTGGTCTGAAAAATCAAGGCCCGACTCGATGATCGCTCTTACATTTGTCAGTTCAGTCCGCCAGGATTCATAAACCTCCCGAAGCGCACCACCGGACTGGATCACCGCTTGCTTGCGCTGTATCTCAGTTTGTGCGGCCACCAAATCCGAAAGCCCTTCAAGTTCGGTTAGATCCAGTCGACCATTTTCAAACGCCCGTCGGGAAAATTCCCCGGCCTCTGCCAACCGACACTCGGTAATGTTCCCCAACGAACGCAATAATTTGGACACAACCGCCGGCCCGCCATGTACCTGAAACTCCAGACAATCTTCACCCGTAAAGCTATTCGGTGACGGAAACCAAACTACAATACCCTTGTCTATTGGAACCTTCTCCGCCGGATCTGATATAGAAAGGTATTCAGCCCTTCTGGGCTCTGGCGCTCTATCCAGCATCAACGAAATTATATCCGTGCATCTGTCTCCAGAAATCCGAACCACAGCAACACCGCTTGGAAGATTACCGCTTGAAAGCGCAACAATCGTATCAACTTGTGTCAATGGACAACTTCCTGGTTTCAGTGCAAAGCTTTAAGCCTGCATCAATTCTGGAATTTCTATGACTCCAACTCACACCCAAAGCAACCAACTTGTAAATGCCTCCAGTCCCTACCTTCTTCAACATATGGGTAATCCAGTCCATTGGCGCGAATGGAATGAAGATTCCCTTGCCGAAGCAAGACGAACCGGCAAGCCGATTTTGTTGTCCGTCGGTTATGCCGCATGTCACTGGTGTCATGTGATGGCGCATGAAAGTTTCGAGGATGAAAATATCGCAGCCATCATGAATAAGCTTTACATAAACATTAAAGTCGATCGTGAAGAACGGCCGGATATTGATCAAATCTACATGGAATCATTACATGCGATGGGCGAGCAGGGCGGCTGGCCTCTTACCATGTTTCTGACACCGGATGCAGAACCGTTCTGGGGAGGTACTTATTTTCCCCCGACACCGTCTTATGGCAGACCTGCATTCAAACAGGTATTGGAAGCAATCGAACGGACTTATCGCGAACAGGCAGAGACAATTGCCAAAAATACTGGAGCGCTTAAATCACACCTTCAAAACCTCTCCGCACCACCTGCAAACAACAATGGTCTTCCGCCGACAAATTATTTCACCCAATTCGTTGAGCGGAGTCTTTCCATCTTCGATCCGATAAATGGTGGAACACAAGGAGCACCAAAATTTCCCAATGCACCCATGCTCGAAAGTTGGGCAAGAGCAGGTTCATCGGGCGCATCTCCTTCTGCCCAAGATGCATTTTTAACGACTGTAACATCAATTTCAAATGGCGGCATTTATGATCACCTGCGTGGTGGAATCGCCAGATACAGCGTTGATGAAAATTGGCTCGCGCCTCACTTTGAAAAAATGCTCTATGATAACGCTCATTTTGTTCGGCATCTTACTCATGCCTGGAAACTAACTGGTCATGAATTATTTCGAATCCGAATCAATGAGACCCTGGATTGGTTAATTGAGGAAATGGTAACGGAAGAGGGTGCTTTTGCCTCAAGTCTCGATGCCGACAGTGAAGGCGAAGAAGGAAAATTCTATGTCTGGACCAAACAGGAAATCGAATCAGTTTTGGGCAGTAAAGCAGAAGAATTCTGCAATTTTTATGATGTGACACACGCAGGAAACTGGGAAGGAAAAACCATTCTCAATCGCCTGAGGGAAAACCGGCCAGGCACCATCACCCCCACGTCAATTCAAAACAGTAAAATCATTCTTCTTGGTCATCGGAACAAGCGAATCAGCCCCGGCCGTGATGACAAAGTCCTGACTGACTGGAACGCTTACATGATCCGGTCGATCGCAGAAGCCGGTAGGGCATTCTCACAATCGAAATGGATAGACATTGCCAAAGACGTATTTCATTCCTTATCTAAAGCAAACATATATGACGGCGTCTTGGTTCATTCCAGCCGCCTTGGAGTTGCTGCAAAATCGGGCCTTGCATCTGACTATTCAGCCATGATCAACGCAGCGCTATCGCTGTATGAAGCAACCAGCGATCCCGCGTACTTGAACTGGTCACGAAAATGGAAGGATAAACTTGACCAGGATTACAGTGATGGTGAAGGAGGATATTATCTGACCTCCAAAGACGCATCTGACCTGATTGTCAGACCCCGCTGTGACACGGACGAAGCCAACCCATCTGCAGCATCTTTGATTCTTGAGGGTCTAATCCGGCATTCTCATCTTGCAAATGATGCCGACGTTCTTAATGCAGTCGACAAGCTTGCAGCAAATCTTTATTCGATTTCAAAAAAACGCCCATACGGAATGGCCGGATTCGCTAATGCGGTACACTCCCTGCACAATCACAAACACGTCCTGATCAATTCAAAAAGTGATAAAGATGCTTCCGCGTTTGTCAAAGAAGTTAACTTGCATCCTTCGCTTTGCCTTACGGTCAGCTTAAAAGACCAGGATGATTCAAAAAATCACCTTGGTCTAAAGACGGTTCAATCCGGTTCCGAATCGAATGCGATAATATGCAATAACAAGACATGCAGCGCACCAATTTCAAATCCCGTCGAATTGAAAAAAGCACTAAACAATGAATAATTTTAAGTGTTCATCGTATCAAAGAAATCTGAATTATTCTTGGTTTGCTTGAGCTTGTCTATCAGGAATTCAATTGCATCAGTCGTACCCATCGAAGAAAGAATTCGACGTAATACAAAGATTTTTTGCAGATCCTCTTTCGGAACCAGCAAGTCCTCTTTCCGCGTACCGCTTTTCAAAATGTCCATCGCCGGATAGACGCGCTTGTCTGCAACCTTGCGATCAAGCACTATCTCAGAGTTACCGGTGCCCTTGAATTCTTCGAAGATCACCTCATCCATCCGGGAACCGGTATCGATCAACGCCGTTGCAATGATTGTCAGTGACCCACCTTCCTCAATGTTTCTTGCCGCACCGAAAAACCTTTTTGGCCTCTGCAATGCATTGGCGTCTACACCACCAGTCAGCACCTTGCCTGAAGACGGGACAACAGTATTGTAAGCGCGTCCAAGGCGTGTGACTGAATCAAGCAGTATGACGACATCACGCCCATGCTCCACCAATCGTTTGGCTTTCTCAATCACCATCTCGGCAACCTGCACATGACGCGAAGCCGGTTCATCAAATGTAGATGATACTACTTCACCATCTACCGACCGTTGCATGTCAGTCACCTCCTCAGGGCGCTCATCGATTAACAAAACGATCAGATAGCTCTCAGGGTGATTCGCAGTAATTGAATGAGCTATGTTCTGAAGCAGAACAGTTTTACCGGTACGCGGTGGCGCTACTATCAGACCGCGTTGCCCTTTGCCAAGAGGTGCCACCAGGTCAATCACCCTGCCAGAAAGATCCTTCTTTGTCGGGTCGCCTATCTCCATTAAAAAGCGATCATCAGGATATAGCGGTGTAAGATTATCGAAGTGAATCTTGTGTTTGATCTTTTCAGGGTCATCAAAATTTATTGTATTCACTTTCAAAAGAGCAAAGTAGCGCTCGCCATCCTTTGGGCTCCTTATTGGACCTTCAACAGTATCCCCGGTTTTCAATGAAAACCGTCGGATTTGAGATGGAGAAATATAAATATCGTCCGGCCCTGCCAAATAGTTCGCTGTTGCTGACCGCAAAAATCCGAATCCATCCTGGAGAACCTCGACAACACCAGACCCAATAATTTCCACATCTTCTTCCGCCAGATTTTTCAGGATGGCAAACATTAGTTCTTGCTTGCGCATGGCGCTGGCATTTTCTACTTCCAGACCTTCAGCAAATGTTACAAGATCGGTTGGACTCTTTGAATTGAGTTCCTGAAGCTTCATCTCTTTCATGAAGTCTGCTTTCCAAATTAAAAATGATTGTCGCGCATGATTTGGATGTACCAATTCTAAATGCGCGAATAGGTAGGAACCCTCTCCTACACCGAACAAAAGATTCTCTCAAGTAAAATTCTGCACCTTAAAACGGTTTTACAATAACCAGTATAATTATCAGAATCATCAATCCGGTTGGTATTTCATTCGCGATACGAAAAAATCTTTGCGTTCTGGGACGTTCATCCCTAGCAAACTGACGTACCCAACGCGCTTCAAATCCATGAAAAGCACTTAACAGGATAACCAGAAAAAACTTCGCAACAAACCATCCCTCGACATGGCTATTTGTCAAAACAACCAACCATAACCCAAACAACCATGTTGCAATCATGGCTGGTGTCATTATCGCCTTTAAAAGCCGACGTTCCATCACCTTGAAAGTTTCTGATTGTACAGATCCGACCTCGCTGTCAAAATGATAAATCAACAATCTTGGAAGATATAACAAACCAGCCATCCAACTAATTACCGCAATGATATGAGCCGCCTTAGCCAACAAGTACATTTTAATCTCCTCGCACTCGACGCACAAGGCGCTCCACATTTTCTATCGGAGTCTGTGGCACGATCCCGTGACCCAAATTAAATATCAACGGACCCTCTCCAAGATTCTCCAATATGTCATCGATCGCCCTATCCAGACTATTTCCACCAGCCACCAACCGCATAGGGTCCAACAGGCCCTGCACTGCTCCTTGCCTCTGAAAACCACAAGCATCTTCAAACGAAACAGTCCAATCCAGACCCAAACCACTTACACCAGTTTTCGCCCGATATTTTTTCAATCTGCTGCCAGCACCCTTCGGAAATCCGATTATCAATGCGTCAGGAACAACTCGCCTGATTTCATCAACTATTTTTTTCACCGGTTTTACACACCACTGTTCAAACTGGTCATCCCCCAAAACGCCAGCCCAGGAATCAAAAATTTGAACCACTCCAGCACCAGCTTGCAATTGCGCAATCAGATATGAAGCACTTGCTTCTGCCAGAACTTCCAGCAGTTTTTGCATAGCTTCGGGATGTTTCATTCCAAACAGCCTGGCTGGCCCTTGATCGGGAGTACCCTTTCCGGCAATCATGTAGGTCGCAACGGTCCACGGAGCTCCGCAAAATCCAATCAAAGACATCTCTTCCGGTAACTGCTGGCGCAGACCCCTTACAGTCTCGAGAACTGGTTCCAGTTTCTCCACCACCGATGAATTATCCAGTCTGTTTATTCCGTAAACATCTATCGGTTCAAGTAAAGGACCCTGGTTTTCCACAAACTCGACCTTCCGGCCCAAAGCGTCCGGAATTACTAAGATATCTGAAAACAGAATGGCAGCATCAAACTGAAATCTACGTATAGGTTGAAGTGTGACTTCTATTGCCAATTCCGGCGTGTAGCATAACTCAAGAAAAGAGCCGGCAATTTTACGAACTTTACGATACTCGGGTAAATATCTGCCTGCTTGTCGCATCAGCCATATTGGAGGAGTTTCAAAACTTTTACCCTTCAATACAGCTTCAAGTTTTCTATTTAATCCTTTTTCCACAACCATTCCTAATTAAAAATTACACCGTAGGTGTTATTGATTCTTATTAGAGTCTCTTAATTATGGGGATTAACAGTTTTCCACCATTACTCATTGTATTATTACAGAAAAATATTCAGTTGAAATCTGAAAAAAGATTTCCACATAATCTCAAAATCGTATTTCTATGTTTAATATCAATAAGTTATTATAAATGTTATCAACACAGTGTGTTAACAAATCGATGATTGGCTCCGCAATTTACAATTTCATTGTACTATTCACAACTGTGTACCAATCTCACATAGAGTTGCAATATGTAGATAAAAAGCGGTGAAAGGTGCATAAAATTGCCAGCATTCTTCAAAATGTCCTATTTATCAAACGCCATACACAAGCGACGGAATAAACCTTGGAAAAATCCATCAATTATTTTCATTTGCACCTAATATCGGATTCGACCGGTGAGACATTGATATCCGCAGCAAGGGCAGTCACCTCCCAATACAAAACCAATCAGGCAATTGAGCACATCTACCCATTGGTACGAAGTCAAAAACAACTGGAAGCAGTTCTCGACGCAATTGATCAAGAACCCGGTATAGTACTCTTTACCCTGACAGATGCTGAAGTTTCCGGCACTCTAGAATCTCGATGTAAAAAAATGGGAACACCATGTGTATCAATCCTTGAGCCAATATTTCAGACTTTCCAGTCTTATCTGGGAAGCCCAAGTAAACGAATTGTAGGAGCACAGCATGCCTTGGATAATGAGTACTTTAGCCGGATTGATGCGCTGAATTTTACATTACTGCACGATGATGGGGTTCTTCCGGATGATCTTGAGGAAGCGGATATAATTCTGATCGGTATCAGCCGAACATCGAAAACACCGACGAGTATTTATTTGGCAAATCGTGGAATCAAGACTGCCAATATCCCATTGGTTCCCGGAATCGATTTACCCAAATCCGTAATAGAAGCAAGGCATCCGCTGATTGTCGCCCTTATTGCCACTACTGATCGTATTCAACAAGTTCGACAAAACAGGTTGCTGGAGTTAAATGCCGCAGATGCGGGTTCTTCTTACGCAAACCGTGCCCAAATCGCAGAAGAACTCGCAGCCGCAAGAAAACTGTGCAAGCGACATAACTGGGAAATGATAGACGTAACCAGAAAATCCATCGAAGAAACCGCGGCCGCCATTTTGGCCCTTTATTCCAAACACGTTTCAGAACGCAAATTGCCAGGAATTACCAAATGAGCGGCATTATTCTGGCATCGAAAAGTGAACATCGTGCAACACTACTTCGGAATGCCGGCATACTGTTCATCCAACAGGGAGCTTCCATCGACGAACGAACAGTTGAACAACCGGTCCTGGAAGCTGGTTTTGGTGGTGTTGATGTTGCAGAAGTTCTTGCCCGGGCCAAAGCGCTCGATGTGGCAGAGACAAACCAGGAAAGCTACGTCATTGGCTGCGATCAAACTTTAACCTTGAATGAAAAGATACTGCACAAACCAAAAAACATGGAAGAAGCGCGGCGGCGGTTGTTGTCTTTGTCAGGCAAGACGCATGAGCTGAATAGCGCGATCGTCATTGTCCGGAACCAGGAAGTTTTATGGTCACACACCGAAGTCTGCAGCATTACATTTGAAGACTTGGACCCTGGATTTGTTGGTCGCCATCTGGCATCTGTTGGTAAAGTAGCGCTATCCAGTGTTGGGGCATACCAGATTGAAGGTCCGGGTGTTCAGCTAATGAAAAAAATAGAGGGAGATTTCTTTTCAATTATAGGTCTTCCCCTTTTACCTCTGCTTGGGCAACTCAGAAAACTCGACCTGTTGGATAAATGATGATGGAAGGTGGCGACAGGTTCAAAAAGGCATTTGTTATTGGTTGGCCAATTTCCCACTCACTTTCACCAATTTTGCACGGCTATTGGCTCAGTAAAATGAATCTGTCCGGGATCTATGAAGCCGTCCCTGTGGCTCCAGGCGAAATATCAAATTTCTTTAACTCCGCGATTGAAAAGGGGTATGTTGGCGGCAATGTAACTATTCCCCACAAGGAAGGGGTCTTTGCAATCGTCGATGAAAAAGATGAAGTTTCCAAAGCAATTGGAGCTGTAAATACGGTGTGGTTTGAAGACAATCGATTGATGGCTACAAACACCGACGCGACAGGATTTATATCAAATCTTGACGATTGTGCCCCAAAATGGCGGTCTGGAACTACAGCCTTGATACTGGGTGCCGGCGGTGCGTCAAGAGCTGTAATTTGTGGAATCCTCGCAGCAGGATATCAAACTGCTCACATTATCAATAGAACCGAAGAACGTGCCAAAGAGCTGGTAGATCGCTTTGGAGAAAAATGTTTTGCCCATACATGGGATGCATTCGAACTACTGGCTCCCGATGCCGATCTTTTGGTCAATACCACTTCAATCGGTATGACCGGCAATGCTGAAACATCGTTGCCATCTCTTGATAAGTTACCCAAACACTGCATTGTTTCTGACATTGTCTATACACCGCTGAAAACAAAATTACTGACTGAAGCATGGAAAAGAGATCTGCAAACTGTCGACGGGATAGGGATGTTGCTTCACCAGGCAGCACCCGGATTTGAAAAGTGGTTTGGCGTGTTGCCAAAAGTCGACAAGGGTCTCCGCGAGCACGTATTGGCTGCCATGGAACAAAAAGGCAATTCTAAATGATTATTGCTGGACTAACCGGTTCCATAGGCATGGGAAAATCTACAACAGCAAATCTGTTTCGCGAGGAAGGAATTCCGGTTTTCGACGCCGACGCTGTTGTTCATGAACTATACAGCGGCAAAGCTTCGCCGTTGGTGGAGAGAGAGTTTCCAGGCGTTGTTGTTGACGGATCAGTAAACCGATCCAAATTATCGGAACGAGTTATCGGTAAACCGGAAGCCATGAAACGACTGGAGAATATTGTCCATCCATTGGTTCGCAAAGCAGAGGAGAGTTTTATTCGCACATCTCAAAACAACGGTGAGCGACTCGTAGTCCTTGACCATCCCCTACTGTTCGAAATGAAGCGCGAAAACACGGTTGATGTCATAATTGTCGTTTCAACAACTGACGAAGAGCAACGAAGACGGGTATTATCGAGAACTGGAATGACCAAAGAGAAATTCACCGCGATTCTGGACCAGCAAGTCCCGGACGCAGAAAAACGCAAGCGTGCTGATTTTATTGTCGACAGTGGTAACGGTATTGAAAACGCCCGTCATCAGGTAAGAAAAATCATTTCCGCCATTGAGGAACAAGGAAACCGGCTCTGATCGACCCATCAATTTCCTGTGTATCGAAAACTGAACTCGTGACATTCAATCCTGGCAAAAATAGTATGACTTTATGAGTACTGAAAATCTCCGCGAGATCATATTCGATACCGAAACAACAGGCCTCCGTCACGAAAACGGCGACCGGATCATTGAAATTGGCGCGATTGAATTGCTAAACAAGTATCCGACTGGAAAATATTTTCACATGTACATTAATCCGGATGGAAAAGATGTTCACCCGGATGCAGAACGTGTACATGGCATCTCGAATGCATTTCTAGCAGACAAGCCAAAATTCAAGGATATTCTGGATGATTTTCTGGAATTCTTTTCTTGCGGTGTTCTGATTGCCCACAATGCTTCTTTTGACATGGGGTTCATCAATTCAGAATTGAAGCGTATTGGGGAAACTGTGATCTCGCATGATCGTGTATTCGATACATTGCAACTTGCACGTCGCAAACATCCAATGGTTCCAAATTCCCTTGACGCACTTTGCGGCAGATATGGAATTGATAATTCCCACCGTGAGAAACATGGGGCGCTGTTGGATGCAGAGTTACTGGCCGAAGTTTACATTGAACTGCTCGGCGGAAAACAAGCATCCCTTGTTCTGGAGCAAGATGATAATGATTCGAATGTATACTCAGATTCCGGCAGTGCCGATACTGGTGATATTTCAAACCTCAAACGCCCGAAGGCACTCCCATCCCGCTTGTCAGCGGAGGATTTAAAACGCCACAATGAATTTATTGAAACCCTTGGAGAAAATGCTGTTTGGAAAAAAATATCAGTCTGAGTTTGTCAGGCTGATTTAGGTTTTCGTGTGTTCAAATTGGTCATGCAGTCACACCTGCAGCCTGTTGCTCCATCATCCGTTGTTTGAATAGTTGTGCAAAATCGACTGGATCTACCATCAATGGTGGGAAGCTACCGTTCCGGGTTGCATCGGCGAGGATCTGGCGGGCGAAAGGAAACAGAAGTCTTGGGCATTCTACCAATACCGCAGCTTGAAGTGCATCCTGCGGAAGATTCTGGATCCGGAAAACTCCGGCATAAACCAACTCTACATTAAACAATATTTCCTCGCCATCAGCTGCCTTTGCATCAAGCTTGAGTTCAACTTCGAAATCAGTCTCGGAAAGCGGATTTGGATTAACATTAATGTTGATGCTGATTTCAGGTGCGTTTTCTCGTGGTCGAAGGGAGTGTGGCGCGTTCGGATTTTCAAATGAAAAATCCTTGATGTATTGCGCCAACACATTCATTGTCGGAGCATTGTCGGCTGCAGCTTCTTTGGTGGAAGCGCCATTTTCCGTAGGAGCAGTATTTTTAGCAGTGGTCTTTTTTTCGGCCGGTTTCTTTGCAGTCGCTGCTGGTTTTGCCTTCTTTACCATTTTGAATTCCAAATCCTGAATTGTTTTAAGCAATCTGTCTTGCGAACTTGCGCTGGCTAGCATGTTCAAGAATGCTTGCCAAGCAAAACCAGATCATTGTGTCACTTGTTGATATCAATCAATCCATTTTATCTGCGCCCATCTTGATCATTATCAGAAATCCAGGGGCTGTCTGGATTGGATTTTTCCGAAAATTCATCCTCATCCAGATCTACCACGTTACCTGGGTAGCTCCTGTTCGGCTGATTGGTTCGAATGATTACTTTTGATGCAATGGTTGTCCATACAAGATCTCTCAGGGGAGGCAAAAACAGGAAAAATCCCAAACAGTCTGTAACAAAACCGGGAGTAAGAAGTAAAACGCCAGCAACGAGTATCATTGCTCCATTGGCGAGTTCCCTGCCTGGGACTTCTCCACGATTTGCCTGGGCTTGAATCCGGTTAATTATCGAAAATCCTTGAATTCGTAACAGGATAGAGCCCAAAATTGCAGTAAAAAGGATCATGGCGAGCGTTGCGATCACGCCAATTTGCCCACCAATCACTATAAATACAGCTATTTCCAGAACTGGAACGATAAGCAAAATGAATGGAATAATCCCAAAACGCATCAAAAATCTTTCTTGCTGGCCTAGACAACTAATGATCTAATTCAATCTAGAGATAGGAAATTCAAACCGAAATTCAAATGGTTGGTTTGCATCTGCCGCACAAGCGACTATATCACTTTAGCAACGTTTCTTGAATTTGGTCGGTTGGTCCCATGGAAGTATTTGACACTACCACATTGATTATCATCGCAGCAGCGATCTTTGTTTTGTTGAAACTGCGCTCAGTATTGGGCCAGCGTACCGGTTATCAGCGGCCCAGCGACCTTAAGGATCACATAAACAAGCGCATGAAAGATGCCGAGAATGGCTCAGCAGACAATGTTGTGAAGTTGCCAAACCGGGGTACCCCCCAAATTGATGAAGAAAAGAATCCGGCAATTGAGGAAATCAATAATATTGCAAAACCTAGGACCAAGCTCAATCGTGGCTTGAACGAAGTGCTTTCAACCGATCCGACATTTAGTCCCAAGCAATTCCTTTCCGGAGCTGAAATGGCATACGAAATGATTGTCAATGCATTTGCGGATGGCGATCGAAAAACATTGCGAAATCTGCTTTCAACAGAAGTTTATGGTGGATTTGATTCAGTAATCTCAGACCGGGAAACGCGTGGTGAAACTGTTCGATCAACATTTGTTGGAATTGATGAATCATCAATTGTTGGTGCAGGTGTGAAGGATAGCAACAGCAATTTGACCGTTCGCTTTATTTCGCAAATTGTATCCTCAACCCATGACAAGGATGGTAAAGTAATTGACGGTGATGAGAGTGACATTGCAACCGTCACTGACATTTGGACATTCTCTCGCGATGTGAGATCGAATGATCCTAACTGGAAATTGGTCGCCACTGAATCCGAAAGCTGATCGAATCTTGATTAATTGGCAGCCCGTAGAATTTGATACTCTGCCCGGCTGGCAACAGGATGATCACAATGCAGCATTTTCCTGTTTCCAAATGTCTGCAAGGGCTTTGGCTGATATTTCGAAGCAGACGCGACCAGGGTTGAACCCACCTCAGGAATTATTGGAAGTTGGCGACAAAGCTCTGAAACTGAATTCGGATACTTTGGGAAGATCTGGAGCAAGGGAGTTTTTCGAGAAGTATTTCTTACCGCATTCGATATCCAGTTCGAATGGCTTTGTGACTGGTTATTACGAGCCCGAACTTGAAGCGTCCCGCAATCAATCAGATGAATATTTTGTACCGGTGTATGGTCGACCCAAAGATCTGGTGGCGGTTACAACAGAGACGGAAAATACGGATTTACCGCATGAGTATGACTTTGGGCGGCTGGCTGATGGTCGAATCATTGAATATTTTGATCGGGAACAAATTGAAAATGGTGCCCTTGATTGCAGACAATTAGCGCATTTTTGGTTAAAGTCATCCGTCGATGCATTTTTCATGCACATACAAGGCTCAGCAAGATTGGTCCTTTCTGATGGCAAAACTGCGCGAGTGTCCTACGCCGGAAAGTCTGGGCATCCATACACTTCCATTGGTAAGTTATTGGTTGATCGCGGTGAACTCACCCTTGCGGATGCCGACATGCAGGGAATAAGGGAATGGTTGGAAAACAATCCTGAACGTGGACGCTCGCTGATGAAAGAAAACCGGTCATTCATATTTTTTGAAGAGGTGTCGCATTTCGAACCAGAACTGGGACCAGTGGCTGCCGCCGGTGTCCCGCTTACAGCAGGCCGTTCTATCGCGGTCGATAAAGGAATTCATGCTTATGGGTTGCCGATCTGGATTTCGACGGAAATACCGCTTCCTCAATCCAGCAACAAGTTTGCCAGATTGATGATTGCTCAGGATACCGGTTCTGCCATTGTCGGTCCAAAAAGAGGCGACCTGTTCATTGGATCAGGCACTGAAGCGGGGTCAATAGCCGGAACTATTCGTCATAAAGCTGGATTCTTTGTTTTTAAGCCGCGAACGATTGGGTAGAATGTTTGCATGGCGCGCGAATCCAAAAAGTCTGAAAGACCGAATGATGCTGAACTCTGGAATCAGGTCAAGAGTACAGCAACACCATTGAGAAAGAAAACGGAAGCATCCAACAACTGGGCGTCATCAAGCGAACCGAAGATAAAAATACCGGAAAATCGATCGCAGTCTACCGTCATACCATCCTTGAATCAGGCCGTTGCAAAGGTTCCAGATGCTCCCAATCCACTGGATAACAAGACAGTTAGAAAGATCGCCAAAGGAAAGCTTGATATCGATGCAAGGCTGGACTTGCATGGTCGTACACAGGCTGAAGCCCACAATCAATTGCTTGCATTTCTTCAGGCAGCGAGTGAGAGAAATCATCGCGTAGTATTGGTAATTACCGGTAAAGGGCGATTAACAGGTGGCGTGTTGCGCAGTGCCGTTCCTCTCTGGTTCGAGGAAACTCGTTTTCGTAAACTCGTCAGCGGCTATCGTGAATCACATACCAGTCATGGCGGATCCGGAGCCCTGTATGTCAAGCTTCGCCGTCAGCAAAATATACGGTGAACGGTAAGTAGTCTGTAAATCACTTCAGGATTGCTTCAAGTTCAGCGCGCTTTTCATTAACGAGCCAGCCATAGTAATTTTCTCTCGGTAACATTCCGCCCCCAGAATTCTTTTGCTTGAGTTGAAGGGCCCGGTTTCTCACATCGCCAAGATTATAAAGCGTAGCTGTAACACCCGGATTATCACTGATATCGAACCCTGCAATATCCCTGTAGGCGTCGATGGAAACCCGCAATACTGCAGCCATGTATTTCAGCGTGGTATCCGGCTCCATGATTGTTTTGTAAACATGCGATGCACGATCTGCTGAGAGTTTGCGTAATCCACTGACACGGGTTACCAGATCGGTTACGCGCAATGCTGTTAGCGGATTTAGTTGACCAAGGCCAAATGTCTGACCGGCATAAAATGGCTGGAAGAAAACTCTTCCAAACCGGTCGTCAGGCCATAATTTACCACCTTTGTTTCGGCCACGAAATTGTGCTTCCCAGATCGATTCCCGACATGCCCAGCGATCATAGGAATCACGCGCGGTCTCGCATTTTGCAAACTCGGGACGCTTTACAAATTTCGATACTTTTTCACGCTCATGGGCAAATTGCACGTCAGATTTGAAATAGGATATGGCCTTTACGTAATAGGTTTGAAGGTGGTCAAGTGCATCAACATTGTAGGTGTGCTCACCCACTAGCGCGCCAACAATGTGAATTGGGTCAATTCCATATTCATTGGCTGCCTTCCTGATCTTGCCGATCAGTTTTTTGTCAGACGCAAGCAAATCCCGGATTTTCTCATATTTGTCCTGAAAACTGCCATTGGTAGCCCGTGTCCGCGAAACGGCCCCATAAGGAATTTCCGGTTGCTGGACACTTCTGTTCCCGGGCGGTACCATAATGAGTGCAAAAGCTGGAACAACCAAAACACCAACCGTCAGTAACAACAATATTGACCGGATGAAGTGCTTCACGCGCGTACTTTCCAAGGGATGGGTTGGAGTATTATAAATTGCCCGATTACCTTCCAGTTGTCGAGAGCTTCACGCGTTTGATAACTACGAAATCACGGTTAAAGTATGAAACGACTTAGATCCATGTTGCGGGCAAGTTCACCAATATGAGTTTCCACATACTCAGCGTCAATCTCGATTTTCTTGTCGCCAACATCGGGGGCGGTGAATGAGATCTCATCAAGCACTCGTTCCATCACGGTTTGAAGGCGCCGGGCACCAATATTTTCAATATTTGCGTTGAGCTCTACTGAAATTCCGGCAATTGCATCAATCGCATCTTCCTTGAATTCCAGATCAACACCTTCCGTTTTCATAAGTGCCACATATTGTTTGATAAGGCTTGCTTCAGTTTCAGTCAGAATACGAACGAAATCTTCTTTCTCCAAAGCACGAAGCTCTACACGAATTGGCAGGCGACCCTGCAATTCTGGCAAAAGATCCGACGGTTTGGACAAGTGGAAGGCGCCAGAGGCAACAAACAGAATATGATCTGTTTTAACTTGTCCATGTTTGGTAGAAACGATAGTGCCTTCCACGAGCGGCAGGAGATCGCGCTGGACGCCTTCACGCGAGACACTTCCACCGCCTACCCGATCATTGTTGACAGCAATTTTGTCGATCTCGTCCAGGAAAACGATGCCGTTATTTTCTACCGATTCGATGGCCTCGCTAACGACTTGTTCTTCATCCAGCAATTTGTCGGATTCATCCGCGACCAATACATCATAAGATTCTGAAACCAGCATTTTTCGTTTTTTGGTGCGACCACCAAAGGCTTTGCCAAACATGTCGTTCAGATTCAACACGCCGACACTGGCGCCCGGCATTCCGGGTATATCCATACCACCCATCGGATTGGAAGTATCTGCAATCTCGATTTCAATTTCCTTGTCGTCGAGCTGCCCTTCGCGGAGTTTCTTCCGGAAAGAGTCACGCGTTGCGGGGCTTGCAGTATCTCCCACAAGTCCGTCCAGTACACGTTCCTCGGCAGCAATGTGAGCCTTGGCCTTAACAGCTTCGCGCTTCTTTTCACGCACCAGATTGATGCCAATCTCAACAAGATCACGGATAATCTGTTCCACATCTCGGCCGACATAGCCGACTTCGGTAAACTTTGTTGCCTCGACTTTCAGGAACGGAGCACCTGCAAGCTTTGCCAGACGGCGGGAAATTTCGGTCTTGCCGACGCCAGTCGGCCCGATCATCAATATGTTTTTTGGAAGAACCTCTTCCTTCATCGGTCCTTCAAGCTGTTGTCTTCGCCAGCGGTTTCGAAGCGCGATAGCAACTGCTCGCTTGGCATCCTTTTGGCCAATAATGTAACGATCAAGTTCCGAGACAATTTCCCGGGGAGAAAAATTAGTCATTAAATACTCCGGTTAAAACGGATGGATTACTCAGCATCAAGGCTTTCCACCACCACATTCGCGTTGGTGTAAACACAAATTTCAGCAGCGATCGCCATGGCTTTCGTAGCAATTTCTTCAGCGGAAAGTTTGGAATCAAGCAATGCCTTGGCGGCTGCAAGGGCGTAGTTTCCGCCCGACCCAATTGCCATTATACCTTCCTCTGGCTCAAGCACATCGCCATTTCCGGTTACGCAAAGCGTTATACTTTTGTCTGCGACCAACATCATTGCTTCAAGATTGCGAAGGTATTTGTCGGTTCGCCAATCTTTTGCGAGTTCAACGCAAGCACGCATCAATTGGCCCGGATACTGTTCAAGTTTCTTTTCAAGCCGTTCTAACAACGTGAATGCATCGGCTGTAGCGCCCGCAAAACCGGTAATCACGGAATTATCCTTGCCAATCCTGCGAACTTTGCGGGCATTTCCCTTGATTACGGTTTGCCCAAGGCTAACTTGTCCGTCACCCGCTATGACGATTTTTCCGCCTTTGCGCACGGTAACGATGGTCGTTGCATGCATTGAAGGCAGTTTTGAATTTTCTGGCATGACATTTCCGGTTTTCAAGATCAGTGGATGATTATGTATGTTCTTTTTCGGATCATGCAAACTTTTTGCGCGGAAAGATAACCTTATGCCGAATTTGAATAGTTAACACCTGTGTTATGGCTTTTGTAACATTGTATTGGTATGGAAACGAAACAGTTCTGGAATCGTTTGTGAGTAAATCCATGAAGCGCACGGCAAAAATTGATCGAAAAACCGCGGAGACCGAGATTTCTGCCGAGATCAATCTCGATGGAACTGGAGAATATGACATCGATACCGGCATTGGTTTTCTGGATCATATGTTGGAACAGCTTTCGCGACATTCCCTTGTTGATATCAAATTGCAGGCAAAGGGTGATCTGCACATTGATGCTCATCACACCAGTGAAGACACGGGAATCGTACTGGGTCAGGCTATAAGCAAAGCCTTGGGGAACCGAGTCGGAATTACGCGATATGCATCTCTTGACCTCGCAATGGATGAAACCCTGACGAGGGCTGCGGTGGATGTATCGGGAAGACCTTATCTGATCTGGCAGGTTGAATTTCCAACGCTGAAGGTTGGCAATTTTGACACTGAACTTTTCCGGGAATTTTTCCAGGCATTTGCCCAAAATGCAGGCATCACGCTTCACATCAAAAACCACTATGGTGAAAACAGTCACCATATCGCAGAAACTTGTTTCAAGGCGGTTGCCCGGATACTGAGAATGGCTCTGGAAATTGATCCAAGGCAAAAAGACAGGATTCCGTCGACCAAGGGCTCGCTCTGAACAGTGTTTAATTCAGTAAAATGTTGAGTCTTGTAGCATGCAGGTCTAAATAGCCCGCATGACAGAGTATCTTGTGTTCACACCTCCGGCGAGTTCGCCCAAAAATAACGATTTCGGCTTTAAGTTCATACCGGATGGCAAGTCGATCGTTGCCTTGGTTTTCCCGGTAATATGGCTTGCCTGGTACCGGCTCTGGTTCTGGTTGACCTTGTATCTGGTGATCGTGCTTGCCTTTGGCATGCTGGCGGAATGGTCAGGTAATCCAGTTTTTGGATTGGTTTCTGTTTTGCCCGGGCTTTATTTCTTCCTTGAGGGTAATGCGTTGCGCAGTAGAGCACTTGAGCAAAAGGGATGGCAATTGGATGGGGTTGTATTTGCCGATAACGAGGAAGAGGCTGAGTTGCGATACTTGTTCAGAGGCCGAAAAGAAGTTACGCCTCCACATCATCAATCGGAAAGCAAATCTGTCACTCATACTGGTTTGAAATCTGTCACGCCCACCGGTATTTTCCCCGAGTAAGGACCTCCATGCTTGTAAGCATCATTGACTATGGCTCGGGTAATTTGCGTTCCGCCCAAAAGGCGTTTGAACGAGCGGCGAGTGATAATGAAATAACTACTGAAATTGTATTGCAGCGCGACCCAGAAGAGGTTTTGAAATCTGATCGCATTGTGTTGCCAGGTGTCGGAGCCTTCGCAGATTGCCGCGCTGGCCTCGACGCAATTCCCGGCATGATTGACGCATTGGAAGAAGCCGTCATCAAACAGGCAAAACCGTATCTCGGTATTTGCGTTGGTATGCAGCTCATGGCTGATCGCGGTCTGGAAAAAACCGTAACTGATGGATTTGGCTGGATTGCCGGGGATGTGAATAAAATCAAACTCTCTGATCCGACTATCAAGATTCCCCAGATTGGCTGGAACACACTTGATATTATCGGGAATCATCCCCTTTTGGCTGATATTGAAACCGGTGAAAACGGTTTACATGCCTATTTTGTTCATTCCTACCATCTGGAATGCAAGAACGCTGAAGAATGTATCGCCACCACTGATTACGGAGGGCCGATTACGGCCATGGTCGCTAAAGATAATATGGCAGGAACCCAGTTTCACCCGGAAAAAAGCCAGAAACTTGGTCTTTCGCTGATTGCAAATTTCCTGAAATGGAAGCCTTAACGCGATGATTCTATTTCCCGCAATAGACCTCAAAGACGGCGAATGCGTACGCCTCAAGCTTGGCGACATGAATGAGGCGACCGTCTACAATTCCGATCCGGCTGCACAAGCCAAGGCATTTGAACAGCAAGGCTTTAAGTGGTTGCATGTGGTTGACCTTAATGGCGCTTTTGAAGGTGAAAGCGTTAACGGATCAGCGGTTGAAGCAATCCTGTCGGCTATTAAAAATCCGGTGCAATTGGGAGGCGGAATCCGTACATTGGATCACATTGAAAATTGGTTATCCAAAGGATTGGCGCGTGTAATCCTGGGAACTGTGGCGGTTCGCAATCCGGAACTGGTCATCGAGGCGTGCAAAAAATTTCCCGGACATATTGCTGTTGGCATTGATGCAAAGGGTGGCAAGGTTGCGGTCGAGGGATGGGCCGAAGCTTCCGAACTGGGAGTGATCGAACTGGCCAGGAAGTTCGAAGGTGCTGGCGTTGCAGCAATTATTTATACCGATATTGATCGTGATGGAATCCTGACTGGCATCAACTGGACTTCAACCATTAAACTGGCAAATTCCGTATCAACACCGGTCATCGCTTCCGGCGGCCTCGCATCCATTGAAGATGTCAGGCGTATGATGCATCCCGATTGCGCGAAGCTTGAAGGCGCAATAACCGGTCGGGCATTATACGATGGACGGCTTGATCCAAAGGAAGCGCTTCAAACCCTGCGTGGTGAAATTGCATGACCCTCAAGGTACGTATTATCCCCTGCCTGGACGTTGCCGATGGCCGGGTTGTTAAAGGCGTGAACTTCGTTGATTTGGTTGACGCAGGTGATCCGGTTGAGGCAGCAATTGCCTATGATGCCGCCGGTGCAGATGAATTGACTTTTCTGGATATCACAGCATCGCATGAGGAGCGGGCCTCTACATTCGACATGATCGCTCGAACCGCGGAGCATTGCTTCATGCCGCTGACCGTTGGCGGCGGTGTTCGGGAAATTTCCGATATTAGAAAGTTGCTGCTTGCAGGCGCCGACAAGGTTTCAGTTAATACGACCGCAGTATTCAATCCTGATTTCGTTGCCGAAGCTTCAGACAAATTTGGTGCCCAATGCATAGTAGTAGCCATAGACGCCAAGAAAGTTTCTGGCGAAGGTGAGGAAGCCCGTTGGGAAATATTTACCCATGGCGGTCGCAAGGAAACCGGAATTGATGCAGTTGAGTTCGCAGAAAAAGTCACGTCGCTTGGCGCGGGTGAAATCCTGTTGACATCAATGGACCGTGATGGAACCAAAGCCGGTTATAATATTCCACTGACCAGAGCAATATCTGATGCAGTCAAGGTTCCGGTAATTGCTTCAGGCGGCGTTGGAACATTGGATCATTTGGTTGAAGGTATATTGGAGGGTCATGCAAGCGCTGTATTGGCAGCTTCAATATTTCATTTTGGCACTTATACGGTTGGTGAGGCAAAAGCCCATATGCAAGCAGCCGGAATTCCAGTTAGAATGGTGACTTGATCTAAACTCCAGGCAGAATCATGAGCAAATTTTTACTCTCAGATCTTGAAAAAATTATCGCTGAACGGGCGAACAGCGAAGAAGCGGAGTCATACACCGCCACCCTGCTATCCTGTGGAATTGAAAAATGTGCTCAAAAACTTGGTGAGGAAGCAGTTGAATCCGCAATTGCTGCCGTTTCCCGAGATTATGATGGTTTGACAAAGGAAGCAGCGGATCTCCTTTACCATCTATTGGTGGTGTTGAAGGCAGCAGATATACCCCTGGCATCGGTCATGGAAGAATTACAAACGCGAACAACACAAAGTGGCCTCGAGGAAAAGGCTGGGCGGACCAAGTCGTGAAACAGGATGCAAGCACACACCGCGAAGTAACTGATTCCTTCTGGGCGCTTGCAAATCGGCAGGAAGAAGAGGGCATAGTCTCTCCTTATCGGTATTTTTCGGCAAACGATTGGGAAAAATTTCGTGCCGATACACCACTTACGCTGACCGGGAAGGAAGTCGAGACACTTCGCTCAATGAACGATCCGATATCGCTGGAAGAGGTCGAGCGAATTTATCTATCCATGTCGCGTTTGCTTTCCACTCATGTGGAATCAAGCCAGCAACTGTTCAGCCAGCGCGCCAGCTTTCTTCAATTTGAAACATTGAAGACGCCGTTCATCATTGGAATTGCGGGATCGGTTGCTGTTGGGAAATCGACAACTGCGAGAATACTCAAGGAATTGCTCGCCCGTTGGCCATCAAGCCCGAAAGTTGATCTTATAACTACCGACGGTTTTTTGTGGCCCAATGCAGTCCTTGAAGAACAGGGGCTGATGGAACGCAAGGGCTTTCCGGAAAGCTACGATGTAGCCGGGGTACTTCGGTTTTTATCAGCGATAAAAGCCGGTGAAAGTCGTGTAGAGGCGCCTTTGTATTCCCATTTCAATTATGACGTACTTCCAGACCAGGCAATTGTTATTGATCGCCCGGATATTCTGATATTTGAAGGTATCAATGTTCTCCAGTCCCGTGATATGCCGCAAGCAGGTGATTCAATTCCGCTGGTATCGGATTTTTTTGATTTTTCCATATTCATTGATGCCGATTCAAAGGATATCGAAGACTGGTACGTTACCCGTTTCATGCGTTTGCGGGATACTGCGTTCCGGGATCCAGGATCCTACTTCCATCGTTACTCTGAACTGACAGATGCATCCGCCCTCAATGAAGCGAAGCGATTGTGGGAAAAAATCAATTTCGTCAATCTTCGAGAAAATATTCTTCCCACCCGTCCAAGAGCTGATTTGATATTGAGAAAAAACAGACAACATTTGATAAAGCAGGTTGCACTTAGAAAGCTCTAATCATCGCGAGACTGGTTCTGCAAATTTTGTAACACGTCGAAGGGTAAGATTTATCCGCCCGGGCTGCTTGAGCAGGTTTGAGGTTCCCGGATATATGCGGTCCACTCCATGATAGCACAGCCGGGCTTCATCAGAGAGGACAACCCCGTCACCACTCTTTAGCCGGAAAGAACTGGTGGGGTCATTTCGCCTGGGTCCACCGACGCGAAACAGGCATTCGTCTCCAAGAGAGATTGAAACAACTGGTGCGCTGAATTCTTTCTCATCCCTGTCCTGATGCAATCCCATCTTTGCAACAGGATCGTAGTAGTTGATGAGACAGGCTTCTGGTGAAAAAATGCAGCCGGAAATTTCGGACCAAATGTCCAGCAACATTTCTGGAATTGCAGGCCATGGTTTATGCGATATGGGATGTAACTTCTGATATCTGTAGCCCTGCTCCTTGTCTGTAACCCAGCCCAGAGGGCCACAATTGGTCATCCGCACGCTCATGGGTTTGCCAGTGCCGGGCATACACGGCACAAACAAGGGTGCCAGTTTAACTATTTGCCTGATTTCTCCGAGCAAATTTCGCTGTTTGTCCTCATCGAGATAACCGGGCAGATGAACTATTCCAGGCAATTGAGGCGCCATGCTAAAACAATACCATTCTGATTCGTAATTGCAGCAAACAATCGCCAGCCCAGGATTTGGATTGATATGAGCCTGAGAGGCAAATCGAATGTAGTCCAACAATGGAATATGTTCAGCATTGTTTTCCACATTGCATTGTGGATTGCCCTTGTTGCGGCACTCAAAATGTTTTTCTTCAATCTTGGTTGGCAATCGCTGAACACAATTGCATCTGGACTGAACTCTGAAACAATCACATCCGAGTTCGCCAATAGGGATTTTGTAAATTACTGGATGGCAGGTCGATTGGCTCTTTCTGGAGATTTGAGCCCGCTGTTTCTGCAGGAAGTTTATCAGCAAAAACTGGAGTCAACATTTGGTTTTGAATTGGAAACCAGAAACTGGTCATACCCGCCGCATAGCCTGTTATTGCTGTGGCCGCTTGGACTAATCTCCTTCAAACAAGCCTTCTTCTTGTTTCAGGTTTCGACGTTGGCATTGTTTATTTGGAGTGTTTGGCGATTTGCGGTTAGCGAGCCATACAAAGTCAAATCCCGATCACTTCTCATAATCGCATTGTTGTTGATTCCCTTTGTAATTTCCCAAATTGCATACAGTCAGAATGGTTTCCTATACGCCTCTCTTTTCATTTTGTTTCTTCACTATCGTACACGCAGCGATCTTCTTTCAGGTTTCATTTTGGCGTTGATGACAACAAAGCCGCAATTGGGGCTGCTCATACCGCTTTTGTTGTTGGTTGAGCGGAGATTTATCCTGATTCTTTATGCGTCCGCTTTCACTATTGCCCTGATCGGAATTTCGGTTTTAGTTTTTGGAACCAAGCCCTGGCTCGATTTCTGGACAGCAACAATTCCCTATCAGCATTATGTCACCACCAATTGGCAGGGAATTTTTTGGGGTATGATGCCGACAGTGTTTGGCAGCATGAGGCACTATGGCTTCAATTATGATACCGCGATCCTTGTTCATCTTGTATTTGCCTTTGTGGCGTTGGTGTTACTGTTGGTTTCCCATTTAAGGGAAAACGACTCCGAAATCAGCGCTGTTGTTGTTCTCGCAGCAACGTTTTGCATACTCCCTTATGCATTTTTCTACGATATGGGCGCTCTGTTCGCGGTAGCAGCGGTTTTATTGGCTCTAAAGCTGGAGTTTCGAGATACTATTTCGCTTCAGGAAAGCACTTTGTATCACCTGCTTTTCATGATGCCGTTGCTGATGCCATTTACTTATTCAGAAGGGGCCGGCTTGAAACTGCTCTACTTTATTTTTCCAGCAGTCGCGTTTTCGTACTTCCTGACCGTTATCCATTTGAAATTAAGCCCTAAATAGCGGTGCATTGGCTCGATTCACCTCTGGAATTGGTGGCTTGAAAGATTCTTTCAGCTGGGTTTGAATTTTTGAGCTTCGAATCCTTGCACCTTTGGCCATCGCTTCTTATATACGCGTCAACAAGATTCAGGCTGATAAATGGTTTCAGCAGGAGTCTATTGGGCAAAAAGTTTGAAGTACTTGGGGGTTGGTTGTGTAGATCATTGTTTGATCTGCCGTGGATGCCTTAGGGACTCGCCAATCTGCCGACAAGGAGATAAAGTTATGGCAAAAGTTATCGGGATAGATCTCGGAACAACAAATTCATGCGTCGCTGTAATGGATGGCAAAGATCCAAAAGTGATCGAAAATTCAGAAGGCGCGCGTACCACACCATCAATTGTGGCATTTGGCGAAGAAGGCGAGCGTCTGGTTGGTGCCCGGGCAAAGAACCAGGCGGTTACCAACGCAGAAAATACCCTCTTTGCAGTCAAGCGTTTGATTGGACGTCGTTTTGATGATCCCACTGTAAAGAAAGACCAGAAACTGGTCCCATACAAAATCGTCAAAGGCGACAATGGCGATGCCTGGGTAGAAGCCGATGGTGAGAAATATTCGCCATCACAGATTTCCGCAATGATTCTTCAAAAAATGAAGGAAACTGCAGAAGCCTATTTGGGTGAAACCGTTACTCAGGCTGTTATTACAGTTCCTGCTTACTTTAACGACGCCCAACGTCAGGCAACAAAAGATGCCGGCAAGATTTCTGGTCTTGAAGTGTTGCGGATTATCAACGAACCAACGGCGGCCGCTCTTTCATATGGATTGGACAAGAGCGAAGGCAAGACCATCGCAGTATATGATCTTGGTGGCGGTACATTCGACGTTTCCATTTTGGAAATCGGTGATGGCGTTTTTGAAGTTAAATCAACCAATGGCGACACATTCCTTGGTGGTGAAGACTTCGATATGCGCCTTGTTGATTATCTGGCCGATGAATTCAAGAAAGAAAACGGCATTGACCTCAAGACCGACAAGATGGCGCTTCAACGGCTGAAGGAAGCAGCTGAAAAGGCGAAAATTGAATTATCATCAACTACCCAAACTGAAGTCAACTTGCCGTTTATCACTGCTGACCAGTCTGGCCCCAAGCACTTGAACATGAAGCTCACACGGGCAAAATTTGAATCCCTGGTTGAAGATCTGGTCAAGCGTACCGCCGATCCTTGCAAGGCAGCGCTGAAAGACGCGGGATTAAAAGCTGGCGAAATTGACGAAGTCGTACTGGTTGGCGGCATGACCCGTATGCCAAAAATTCAGGAGACCGTAAAAGAGTTCTTCGGCAAGGATCCGCACAAAGGTGTTAATCCGGATGAAGTTGTGGCGATGGGCGCTGCGATTCAAGCGGGCGTCTTGCAGGGTGATGTCAAAGACGTCCTGTTGCTGGACGTTACTCCACTTTCCTTGGGCATCGAAACCCTGGGCGGAGTGTTCACACGCCTTATTGATCGCAACACGACCATTCCTACCAACAAGTCGCAGGTTTTCTCAACCGCTGAAGACAGTCAATCCGCTGTGACCATTCGCGTGTTCCAGGGTGAGCGCGAAATGGCCGCAGACAACAAGGCGCTCGGTCAATTTGATCTGGTTGGTATTCCTCCTGCACCTCGCGGAGTTCCGCAGGTTGAAGTGACGTTTGACATTGATGCAAACGGTATCGTCAACGTGTCTGCCAAGGACAAGGGAACCGGCAAAGAGCAGCAGATTTCGATCAAGGCTTCAGGTGGATTATCTGATGACGAAATTGATCAAATGGTCAAGGATGCCGAGGCTAACGCCGAAGTCGACAAGGCCCGCCGTGAATCAGTCGAAGCGCGCAATGAGGCTGAAACACTTGTTCATTCTGCAGAAAAATCTCTTGAAGAGCACGGCGACAAGGTTCCCGCCGAAGACAAGGAAGCCATCGAACTTGCAATCGCTGATCTGAAGACGGCGCTTGAAGGCGAGGATGCGGCAGAAATCAAAACCAAATCCGAGGCACTTGCCACAACATCCATGAAATTGGGTCAGGCGATGTACGAAGCGGCTCAAAATGAAGCCGCCGAAGCCGACGCTACATCTGATGCAGCAAAGGAAGATGACGATGTTGTCGATGCCGATTTTGAAGAAATCGATGACGAAGAAGACGACAAAAAGTCTGCTTGAACCATGTAAGGCATTGAACCTCCGTCCGGGACAAGGGAATTTCCCCGGGCGGAGTTCTTCTTTCTGAAAGCGCATTCACTATGGCCAAGACAGATTACTACGAGCTGCTGGGGGTTTCGCGAGGTGTAGACGCCAAGGAACTAAAAAGTGCATTTCGCAAGATGGCCATGAAGTATCATCCTGATCGCAATCCGGAAGATAAAACTGCCGAAAAACGCTTCAAGGATGTCAGCGAAGCATACGAAGTTTTGCGAGATGACCAGAAACGTGCAGCCTACGATCAATTTGGTCATGCAGCATTTGAAAATGGCGGCAATGGATTTGGTGCCGGTGGTTTCAGTGGTGCTGGCGGGTTTTCTGATATTTTTGAGGATATTTTCGGCGAAATGATGGGTGGCCGCCGACCTGGCAGATCTGGTGGGCGGGAACGCGGCGCTGATCTTCGCTACAATATGGAAATCTCTCTGGAAGAAGCCCACGACGGGAAGAATGCCGAAATAAGCGTTCCAACTGCGGTAAGTTGTGAAAAATGCTCCGGCAGTGGTGCGAAACCCGGTTCTTCACCAAAAGCATGCAGCACATGCGGTGGTAATGGTCGTGTTCGGGCATCACAAGGTTTTTTTTCAATCGAGCGAACATGTCCCGCCTGCCAAGGTCGCGGGGAAGAAATATCGGATCCCTGTAATGAATGTTCCGGTCAGGGCCGTATTACCCGCGAAAAAACCCTGAGCGTAGATATTCCAAGGGGTGTGGAGGATGGTGTACGGATTCGTCTGGCGAATGAGGGAGAAGCCGGAACTCGCGGTGGTCCGGCAGGTGACCTCTACATATTCCTGAACATCAAACCCCATGAATTTTTTCAACGTGATGGCTCTGATTTGTTTTGCCGGATACCAATTTCAATGATGACGGCGGCACTTGGTGGCGAGTTAGAAGTAGCCGGTTTGGATAATGTCAAGACACGGGTAAATGTACCTGAAGGAACGCAAACCGGGAAGCAGTTCAGATTGCGCAGCAAGGGAATGCCTATCCTGAGAAGTAACGACAAGGGTGATCTTTACATTCAGGTCGTAACTGAAACACCGCAAAAGCTCACCAAGAAACAGCGTGAGTTACTGGAAGAATTTGAAAAGTTGTCATCTGAAGAAAACAGTCCTGAATCCACAGGTTTTTTTTCAAGAATGAAAAAATTTCTGGATACAATAGGTGATTAACTGCCTATACTTATTCTATACACAAACATCAAAATTATGCTGGGGTATGCATTCAGTCAGTTAGAGGAAAAAAGCGCCCATGCTATTTACTAAATCTCCCGGCAAGGAGTTTGCAAACCGGTTCCGGGAAGATATCGAATTTATCAAAGGTTGGGCCAAAATGCCTGGTGCTGTCGGTGCAATAAAGCCGACTGGCAAAATTGCTGCACGCCATATGGCAAGTTTACTTCCTATTGAAAGCGGCTTTCCGGTTCTGGAATTGGGTCCGGGAACCGGAGTTATAACCCGCGAAATTCTTAAAAGGGGCTTGTCGCCGGAAAAGCTTGTCAGTGTTGAATATGGTCGGGAATTTTATGATTATTTGATTGAGCGTTTTCCGGGTGTAAATTTCGTCCACGGCGATGCATTTAATCTGGATGCAGCCTTGAAGGATATTCCATACAATTCGTTTTGTGGTGTCATCGGTGCTGTCCCGTTGCTAAACGTGCCAAAACCATTGCGCGAATCCATTGTTTCGGAAAGTCTGAAGCGGGTTGTTCCAGGTGGACCGTTTATCCAGATATCTTACGGGCCAAATCCACCAACTAAGGCAATTGCGGGCAAATACACGGTTGAAAAATCAGATCGCATCTTCCGAAATATTCCACCTGCGGGTATTTGGGTGTATCGTCAGGATCATCAATAGCAATTGATGACACATATACCCTAAGCCACTGTCAGGAAAAACATGCCAGCCAAACTGATAGCATTTTCAGGTTCATTACGATCAGGTTCGCACAACACAAGATTGCTGAGCGCGGCAATTCGGGAGCTGAGTTCTATTGAATGCGAAGTTACCCGTATTTCGCTCGAGGACTATCCATTGCCGCTTTATGATGCGAATCTTGAAAACAAGGATGGCATCCCGGGAAATGCAATCAAATTGGCCCGCTTGCTTCATGAGCATGATGGTTTCTTGATTGTCTCACCTGAATACAATGGTTCCCTGTCTCCTTTGTTGAAAAACACAATAGACTGGATTTCGAGGGTGTCATCGGACAAGCATGGTGATATTTCACCCTATCGCAGAAAGGTGGCAGCAATTTGTGCTGCCTCACCAGGGGCAATGGGTGGTCTTACGATGTTATATCATCTGCGTGAAATACTGGTCAGACTTGGCGCACTTGTCATTAGTGAACAGGTAGCAGTGGGTAATGCAGCATCTGCATTTGATGATATGGATTGTTTGACGGATGAACGCACGGCAAAATTCCTGGCAGATACGTGCAGGTCTTTGGTGAGTACATCCAGCCTGCTTGGCGGGCGATGAATCCAGGTATGGAGCCGAACTCTGAATGACCAAGAATAACTTATCCACAAAATCACGGTTGATCGTTGCGTTGGATGTACCAACGGTTGGCAAGGCCTCTTCACTGGTGGACGAACTTGGTGATGTGGTGGAGTTTTACAAAATTGGTTACCAGCTGGCCTTCGCTGGCGGCCTTGAGTTTGCACACGATCTTGTAAGTGAGGGCAAGCAGGTGTTCCTGGATATGAAGCTGTTGGACATCGACAATACCATCGCCAAAGGGGTCGAGAATATTGTCAAACTTGGTGTGCACATGCTCACATTGCATGCTTATCCAAAGGCGATGCGTTCAGCGGTTGATGCTGCCCGAGGTTCAAATCTTTGTCTTTTGGGTGTCACCGTGCTCACTTCAATGGATGATCAGGATCTGGTCGATGCGGGATATGGGGAAAATGCCAGAGACTTGGTTCTCAAACGGGCTCGACAGGCAGCTGATAATGGAATGGGCGGTATCGTTGCCTCTGCACAGGAGGCCGCTGCAATCCGGAAAGTTATCGGATCGGAAATGGCGGTAGTTACGCCAGGTATCCGGCCACAGGGCGCAAGTCTTGATGATCAAAAACGGGTATTGACCCCCGGTATGGCAATCAGCGCCGGCGCAAGTCATTTGGTTGTCGGTCGTCCAATTGTAGCTGCTAACGATCCACAAGCTCAAGCCATGGCCATTTTGGCCGAGATGGATAATTTCACTTAGCATAAAATATTGATAAATATGATTTTTTCAAATTCCTTGAATTGTCATAATTTCATACCTACCTTTTTAAAAGGGCATTGGTATTGGAAATGCCGCCACAGAAAGGAAATCATATGACCAATTCTGCCTACATCAAGCCTGCCTGGACACCGGCAACCATCGCTTTAATGGTTTTGGGTTTCGTTGTTTTCTGGCCATTGGGACTTGCAATGCTCGCCTACATTCTTTGGGGTGACCGTCTGGAAAGTTTCAAAAGTGAAGTCAATCGCGCAACCGACGATGTCGCGAGTAAATTCAAAGGTGGGTTCCAGTCTCAACACCACGGGCGGACCGGCAATGTTGCATTTGATGACTGGCGAGAAGTGGAATTGGCTCGTCTTGAAGAAGAGCGCCGCAAGCTTGACGAGACACGCCACGAGTTTGACGAGTATCTGAGAGAATTGAGACGCGCTCGTGATCAAAAGGAATTTGACGAATTCCTGGCGGGCAGGAATCGTGGGCGCGCTTCCAGTAAAGCTCCGAAAAAAAGCGTTCCGGATACAAAATAATTCAAATCAAGTATTTTGAGGGTCTTTCAGGCCCTTTTTCTTTGCGTTGAGAATCGGGTAAGTACCCGTATGGCTCTTTCATTCTTCAGACAGCTTCAAAAACGGGATCGGGATACTGTGCTCTTCGTTGATGGTGTTGAGCTGCCGGTTAAGGTCGTGGAAAATGACCGAGCCAAACGATTGACGCTAAGAGTAATTCCTGGTGGAGAGGCACTGAAGATCACCACGCCTGCTCATGTAGGTGATCGCGCAATACAGAAGTTTCTTGAGCGCAATCGAAATTGGGTAGCTGTTCGTCTGGCGCGACTGCCAAAAAAAATCAGGATTTGTGACGGTGCGGTAATCCCTTATCGCGGGATTGATCATCTGGTTACGGCAAGTGGTAAACTTAGGGGATTGGTGGAGATCAAGCATTTTGAGTCTCAACCGGTCCTGCAGATACCAGGAGAAGCCGATGCGATCGGTCGCAAGTGCATAACCTATCTAAAGCGTCAGGCCAGAACGGAGCTTGATCGTGCAGTTACACTTTATGCAGGTAAAATCAACGTTCGACCGAAGTCGATCCGTATTACTGATTCTACGAGCCGCTGGGGATCGTGCTCTTCCACACGCACTTTGTCGTTTTCATGGCGAATAATCATGGCACCACCCCCGGTGCTGGATTATCTGGCAGCCCATGAAGTAGCCCATTTGGTCGAGATGAATCACTCGGAACGATTTTGGGCTCTTACGAAAAAATTGTGCCCGGACATGGAACTGCAAAAGACCTGGCTCAAACAGAACGGCGCATTATTGCATTCCATCTGCTTCTGATATCGAAATAGCCTTTTAGCCAATCAAGTAGACAATTATCCCAATCAGGCTGCAAACTACCAAAGACCAAAATACAACCGCGCCGCTATTGTCTTTTTGTACCTGTGTCATTCAACTATACCCATTGGTGTTCCTGAGATAAGTTCATGTGTATGTATGTCTTGATCAAGGGTTAGGACTTTCGCTGATTTCTGTCATCTGTTATTTGCACTTTGCAAATGAATCAGGCGAAATGCAAATCTTTGAAAATGCTCGTAACGCCATAGTGATTCATCGCGTAACCGGATAACAGACATATGCAAGCAAAATCAAAAGCCGATATCGGCGGCGCGACCCATCAACGTGGCAAGATGTTTGTTTCATCTGAAAGATGCAAAAGCAATTGTCCCATGATACTGGAAAATGCAGGCGACTCCAATTACGCGCTGATTGACAGTGGGAACGGCCTGAAGCTGGAGCGCTATGGTGATCTGGCGATTGTCCGGCCGGAAGCGCAGGCGCTGTGGCAGCCACAACTACCGCAAAAGATATGGGACAATGCAGATGCCATTTTCACTGGCGATGTTTCGGAAGAAGGAAAAGGGCGATGGCATTTTCCGCGTAAGAAACTTAATGAAACCTGGCCTCTGTCGTGGGATGGGATCATGTTTCATGGTCGTTTCACATCTTTTCGACATTTGGGTGTATTTCCAGAGCAGGCAGCCCACTGGAGATTTGTTGAAGGGCAGATTCAACAACGTACCCGCAATGACAAGCCTTTTCGCCTCCTGAACCTGTTTGGATATACGGGACTTGCGAGCCTCGTTGCGGCACGGGCAGGTGCGCACGTTGTCCATGTGGATGCATCCAGGAAAGCAATCGGATGGGCGCGCGAGAATCAGGATCTAGCAGGAATGTCTAATGCACGAATTCGCTGGATTTGTGATGATGCAATCCGGTTTTGTGAGCGCGAAATGCGCCGCGGAAATCATTATGATGGGATTCTTTTGGATCCACCAAAGTATGGGCGCGGACCGAACGGTGAAATTTGGCAACTTTTCGATGACCTGCCGCACATGATCGACCTCACCCGGGGGTTGATCTCGGAAAACGCATCCTTTGTCATCCTCACCGCTTACTCAATCCGTGCATCATTTTATTCCATTCACGAAACTATGCAGGAAAAATATGGAGATTGTGGTGGAAAAATCGATTCAGGAGAGTTGGTATTGAACACGGAAAACAGCGAGCGAAAGCTGTCTACATCATTGTTCAGCCGGTGGGTTGCTGAATGACCGGAAGAGTGGAAACCAAACCTGGTCGGATTTTGGAAATCAGTTCTGTGGCAAATCCTGCGATTAAGAAGATTCGTGGTTTGAGCCTGAAAAAGAACCGCGATGCAGAAGGTGTTTTCGTGGCAGAGGGAATGAAACTTATCATCGATGCATTCGAAAATGGATGGGAAGTCGAAACGCTGGTTCATGCAGCGAAATTGTCATCCAGTTCCCAAGTGCAGGAGATCGCTGCCAAGGCTCGGGTCAAAGGCGCACAGATACTGCAAGTCAGCGAAAAAGTCCTCTCATCAATTACCCGCAAAGACAATCCGCAGATGATGATTGGCGTCATGCGTCAGGCATGGGCAGACGTCGCAAAGGCAGCGGTTACCAGCCAATCGGCTTGGCTTGCTCTCGACCGGGTACGCGATCCGGGAAATCTGGGCAGCATAATACGTACCGTTGATGCGGCCGGTGCCGATGGGGTTATATTGGTTGGTGATTGTACCGATCCCTATTCGTTGGAGTCAGTACGTGCCAGCATGGGGTCTATTTTCAATGTACCGTTGGTGCGGATGACCGTCGAAGAATTCCTGGGCTGGCGAATCTGCTGGTCTGGCATGGTGATAGGAACTCATCTTGAAGGAGCAGTGGATTATCGTTCGCTGGATTACCAGAACGCCCCTGTATTGCTGTTGATGGGAAACGAGCAACATGGATTGCCGGATAATCTTTCAGGCGCATGCGATCATCTGGTGTATATACCAATGGCAGGCTCGGCCGATTCACTCAATCTCTCTGTCGCTACCGGTGTCGTCCTGTTTCAAATGGCAAAACGGACAGGCAAAGGAATTATGGTTTCATGACAATATTCCGCTGGCCTTTGTTGATTGCCGCCTTGACAGGGATTGATCAACTCGCCAAATGGCAGGTAGAAACCCGCCTGCCTTTTCATCAGCTGGTTGAGGTAATTCCCTTTCTGGGATTTTTTCGGACCTACAATGAGGGAGTTGCATTTTCGTTTTTGACCACATTTGGCAATGGCAGCCTGATTGTTCTAACGGCACTCATTATAGGCTTTGTGATATTCCTGTCGCGAAATCTGGAGAAAGATCGAGTTCTGTCCAGTATCGGATTTGCGCTTGTTCTCGGTGGCGCTTTTGGAAATCTCATTGATCGGATTTTGCTCGGCAAGGTGATCGACTTTATTCTCTTTCATACTCCCGGTTGGTCTTTCGCCGTATTCAATCTTGCCGATTCTTTTATTACGATGGGAGCGGTTGCAATCATACTGGATGAGATATTGGTGCTGCGCAGACAACGCGGTGTGAAAAGTGATAGGTGAGGATCAAATAATGAGCGACACATTCAAAGCCATACAGGTTTCCCGGGACGATGATAAAAATCAGTCGGTTGATATAGTTGAACTGACGGAAGCCGACTTGATGGATGGTGATGTCACCGTAGCGGTCGAGGCAACGACAGTTAATTACAAGGATGGCCTCGCCATTACAGGAAAAAGCCCCGTTGTTCGTCATTGGCCGATGGTTCCGGGTATTGACTTGGCCGGGACGGTACTTAATTCTCGATCAAATGAATTCAATGTCGGTGACAAGGTTCTGTTGAACGGTTTTGGGGTTGGTGAAGTTCATTGGGGCGGTTATGCAGAGCGGGCGCGCATTAGTGCTGATTGGCTAATTCCGCTACCCAACGGACTTACATCGCAACAAGCCATGGGAATCGGAACAGCCGGATATACAGCAATGCTTTGCGTGCTTGCTCTTGAGCGACATGGAGTTACGCCAAAGTCAGGTCCGATAATAGTAACCGGCGCCAACGGTGGAGTTGGATCAGTGGCAATCGTTATCCTTTCGAAACTCGGATATCACGTCATCGCTTCGACTGGTCGTGTCGCGGAAACAGGGTTTCTCCAAGAGTTGGGCGCATCTGAAATTATTGACCGCGCTGAATTGTCTGAAGCGGGTCGGCCACTTGGCAAGGAACGTTGGGCGGGTGGAGTTGATGCAGTAGGCTCCCATACCCTTGCAAACGTACTGGCGCAAACCCAGTATGGTGGTGCGGTGGCCGCCTGCGGTTTGGCTCAAGGGTTCGATCTTCCGACTACCGTCATGCCATTCATTCTTAGGGGTGTATCGTTGCTCGGCATTGATTCGGTAATGGCACCCAAGGAGCGTCGACTTGAAGCTTGGCAGCGTATCGTTGAAGATCTTGATTTGAAAAAACTTGAAGCGCTTACAACAACCATCGGGTTTGATGATATCATCCATACCGCCACGGATATTGTCGATGGAAAAGTTCGCGGCCGGGTTATTGTAGACATGGGCTGAGTGAATATCGGGTAGAAATTGTGAGTGATTATATTCTGGCTATAGATCAGGGAACAACCTCCTCCCGATCTATTTTGTTCAACCGAGACAGGACAATTGCATCAGTTGCACAGGAAGAATTTGCTCAACATTTTCCTGACTCGGGATGGGTGGAACACGATCCAGAGGATATTTGGAAGAGCGTTCTTTCAACCGCAACCACGGCAATTGGTGAATTGGACGGGGGCGTTGCTTCCATAGCAGGAATCGGCATTACCAATCAGCGTGAAACGACGGTTATATGGGACAGGGAAACTGGAAAAGCAGTTTACAACGCCATCGTTTGGCAAGACCGACGAACCGCCGAACATTGTAAAACGCTGAAGGATAGAAACCTTGAAGCGCTTTTCTCGAGAAAAACCGGCCTGCTTCTCGATCCCTATTTTTCCGGTACCAAAATTTCGTGGGTACTCGATAATATAGAGGGAGCAAGAAAAAAAGCAGAACAGGGAAAACTGGCTTTTGGCACTATCGATACATTTCTGATTTGGCGCCTAACGGACGGTCGGGTACATGCAACTGATGCCACAAATGCCTCGAGAACCTTGTGTTTTAACATCAGTGAAAACTGCTGGGATGAAGAATTGCTTGGTGTCTTGAACATCCCGGTGAGCATGCTGCCGGAAGTCAAGGATTGCGCTGATGATTATGGCATGACTGAAGCATCCATATTCGGGAAATCCATTCCAATACTTGGTGTCGCAGGAGACCAGCAAGCCGCTGCCATTGGGCAGGCCTGTTTCGAACCCGGGATGGTCAAGTCCACTTATGGAACTGGATGTTTTGTGCTGTTGAATACAGGTTCCGAACTGGTGCATTCCAAAAACAGGCTTCTGTCAACCATTGCAAGTCGTCTTGATGGCAAAGTCAGCTATGCTCTGGAGGGTTCCATATTCATCGCTGGCGCGGCTGTTCAGTGGTTAAGAGACGGATTGAAAATGATTGATTCTGCGGAGGTTGCGGGAACCATGGCGAATGAGTCTGACTCATCCCAGAATATTTATCTGGTGCCCGCATTTACTGGCCTTGGTGCTCCCTATTGGGATGCTGAAGCACGCGGGGCAATATTTGGGCTCACAAGAGCGACTAGCCCAAATGAAATTGTGCGCGCAGCCCTTGAAGCAGTATGCTATCAAACCCGTGATCTGACCAACGCAATGGCTGGTGATTGGCATTGCGACGATGGATCAATGGTCTTGCGTGTGGACGGGGGCATGAGTGCAAGCGATTGGACCATGCAATTCCTGGCCGATATCCTTGATACGCCGGTCGAAAGACCTCCACTACTTGAAACAACCGCTTTGGGCGTTGCCTGGTTGGCAGGGTCAAAGGCCGGAATTTGGCCAAACCAAATCGAGTTTGCAAAAGCATGGGAAGCCTCTGCAAGGTTTAATCCTTCGTTGGATGATGCAGAAAGAGAATCGAAATACGCTGGTTGGTGCGATGCAGTTGCAAGGACGCGCACGGACTATCAGCCGTAGGTAACGAAATCCGGTTATGCAAATTGATGACCTTCAACACCGCCGCTCAGGGCACAATCTGCGCCTTGAAACCATGGTGCGGATCCGATGGCTCGCGATTGCCGGACAAACTGTTGCGGTACTGTTTGCCTGGTTGTTTTTGGATTTGGTATTTTCCCCATTTTTGTGCCTGCTTCTCATAAATCTTTCAGCGTTGTTAAACATCATATTGCGGGTGAAGTATCCCGCTAACCAGCGGTTGACCGGTAATGCGTCCCTGGTTCTACTGGGTTATGATGTGTTGCAACTTGCATTTCTGCTATTTTTGACAGGAGGATTGCAAAACCCGTTTGCAATTCTTCTGGTGGTTCCAGTAGTTATCTCGGCAACAACCCAGTCGGTCAAACAAACAGCCCTGTTGGGACTACTGGTAATAGTTTCATCGAGCTTACTCGTTTTCTTCTATCGCCCGCTTCCCTGGTTTGCAGGTGAAGTCTTTGAACTGCCGCGCGTATATATCAGTGGTATGTGGGTAGCTATCGTATCCAGTCTGGCATTTACAGCGATTTACGCTTTTCGGGTGGCGGATGAAGCGCGGAAACTTGCTGATGCACTTGCGGCAACCGAATTAATCCTGCAACGCGAACAACATCTTTCAACCCTTGATGGATTGGCGGCCGCTGCTGCACATGAACTTGGAACTCCACTTGCAACAATTGCGCTTGTGTCAAAGGAAATGACCCGTGAACTTGATGAGAGTTCTCCGCTCCTCGAAGACGCAAAGTTGTTGCGCAGCCAGGCAGAGCGTTGCCGTGAAATTCTCCAGACTTTGCGCTCTCTGTCTCAGGAAGGAGATAGTCATATCGGTAGAATGCGGTTTTCTGCGATTATGGAGGAAGTCGCCGCACCTCATCGTGATTTCGGGGTGGATGTCGTAATGGACGTACCCAAGAAACGGAGCACCGATCCCGATTGTGTTCGTAATCCCGCAATACTGTATGGATTGGGAAATCTCCTCGAAAACGCAGTCGATTTTGCGCGTAACAAAGTGGTATTCAAAGCCGATTGGGATCAGGAAAATGTACGGGTCAGCGTCAATGATGATGGTGCGGGGTTTGAATTTGAGTTGCTAAATCAGATTGGTGAACCATTTATCTCAACAAGGTCTCGTGAAGGACGGGCTGGTGGGTTGGGATTGGGATTGTTTATTGCTAAAACATTGCTGGAACGAAGTGGAGCGACGATCAGTTTTCAAAATGGAGATGCAGCGCGACTACCGGGTGCATTGGTGACAGTAACCTGGCCAAGATCGATGCTTGAGAAGCGTTAAATTCAATATACAAATCGGAAATTGACACTTCTGTTTTGACAAATAGCCCATTTTCCACCAAATAGTGGCCAGGCAACCGGAAATCCCGGGAAAAAGAAATGAACAAATCGATTGAAACTGAACAATCCATTGGTCAGGATGCATCACTCTTGATTGTTGATGATGACCGTCCGTTTCTGGCTCGTCTTGCACGAGCCATGGAATCGCGAGGTTTTTTAGTGGAAACTGCTGAGGGTGTGGCAGAAGGATTGGCAAAAGTGCGAAGCCATCCGCCCGCATATGCCGTAGTCGACATGCGATTGAACGATGGAAATGGTTTGGATGTCATTGAAGAAATTCGTTCAAAGAAGCCAGACTGCAAAGCAATTATTCTGACGGGTTACGGCAACATCGCAACAGCGGTATCTGCTGTGAAGATGGGGGCCGTGGATTATTTAGCAAAACCTGCTGACGCTGATGATGTTTATATGGCGTTGATGCGCAGCCCGTCAGACCGGGCAGAACCGCCAGAAAATCCCATGTCAGCGGATCGCGTGAGATGGGAACATATACAACGGGTATATGAATTGTGTGATCGCAATGTTTCCGAAACGGCGCGAAGGTTGAACATGCATCGCAGAACTCTCCAGCGCATTTTGGCAAAGCGCGCACCGCGTTGAATTCGGACATCATCACTATTTGTCAGGCGCAAGGAATTCGTTAGCGAGTACCTTGCCGGGCTCTCGATTGTGCAAGGCTATTTGATGGAGTCGGTTAGCGCTTGTTCGTGCAACCTGCAGGGTAATTGCTTTTCGGATAGGTGCGGCAAGTTTCAGAGGTTGAGCATCACGAACAATCTCGCACCCATGAGCATCGGCAACGATCAGCCCTTCATCATCCGGAAATATATCCAGGGGTACGTCGGGGTGAGTTGCAAAATAAAACTGATCGCAAAATGATTTGTACTCTTCCCATTTTTCATCGGTCCTGAAATCGGTAACCGATGATTTGATTTCGACAATCGTAATGTGTCCGGCCTTACTGAGGCCTAGCAGGTCTGCACGCCGCCCACTTGAAAGTGTCAATTCTGCTGCAAAGGTAAGGCCTGCACGAGCCATTCCTCGCATGACACCGCTGCGGATCATTATGGCACGATCCGATTGTCGGCCATCTATCGAAGGATCTTGATCGTACGCAGAAATCAGGGGCATGAGCGGCAATCATCTCCGGTGCAGATTATAATGCTGCTTGAAATGGATGAAACATGCAACTAATAGCTGTTTAAAGTTTAGCCGATTTTTTTCAGTTTTACTTCGAGGCGTTTTTTATGAAGAGTTGGCTCAGTGTATCCCGAAGGCGATTTCTCACCGTCAAAGACGAGATCGCAAGCAGCCTGAAAAGCAATTGATTTCTCAAAATCTTCAGCCATGGACTTGTAAGTTGGGTCGCCAGCATTCTGTCGGTCCACAATGGTTGCCATTCGCTTCAATGATTCCATGACCTGTTCTTTTGAACAAACATTGTGACATAGCCAGTTCGCAATGTGTTGGGATGAAATTCGCAATGTCGCACGATCTTCCATCAATCCAACTTCGTTTATGTCAGGAACCTTTGAACAGCCGACCCCTTGATCTACCCAGCGAACTACATATCCGAGTATTCCCTGCGCATTGTTGTCGATTTCCCTCTGAATGTCTTCTGCCGACCAATTCGGTTGGGTTGCAACCGGCACAGACAAAATATCATCAAGCTTGGCGAAATCTCGATGAGCAATCTTTGCTTGTTCTGATTTCACGTTGACCTTGTGATAGTGGGTTGCATGAAGGATTGCCGCAGTAGGTGATGGGACCCAGGCTGTGTTAGCGCCCGCCTTGGGGTGAGCAATTTTTTGCTCGAGCATGTCAGCCATCAGGTCTGGCATAGCCCACATTCCCTTTCCAATCTGAGCCTTTCCACTAAGTCCACACTCAAGACCAATATCCACATTCCAATCCTCATAAGCCTGTATCCAGGCGGCATCCTTCATGTCAGCTTTTCTGAGCATGGGCCCTGACTGCATGGAAGTATGGATTTCATCTCCTGTGCGATCCAGGAAGCCTGTATTAATAAATACTACGCGGTTTTTTGCCTGCCGAATGCACTCCTTTAAGTTTACCGTCGTGCGTCGCTCCTCGTCCATAATACCCATCTTTAGAGTATTTTCTTCCATGCCCAAAGCAGCTTCAACACGAGAAAACAACTTGCAGGCAAACGCAACTTCATCAGGTCCGTGCATCTTTGGCTTGACGATGTAAACAGAACCAGCAGGGGAGTTCACATACCTTCCATTCTTCCCGACATCATGAAGAGCAATCAGCGATGTAATCATGCAATCCAGAATACCTTCGGGCACTTCTTTACCGTTATCATATTGAATTGCCGGATTTGTCATCAGATGACCGACATTTCTGACCAGCAATAGTGCAGTGCCTCGAACAACCATGGAATTTCCGGTAGGGCTGTTGTACTCGCGATTGTTGTTCATTCGCCGCGTGATCTTTCGATCGTCTTTAATAAAGGTGTCTTCCAGATCCCCTTTCATCAAGCCAAGCCAATTGCGATAGGCCAATACCTTGTCTTCACCATCAACAACTGCAACTGAATCTTCGCAGTCAACAATCGTGGAAATGGCAGCTTCCAGTTCGATTGTAGAAATCCCGGCCGGATCACTCTTGCCAATTGGATGATTCCTGTCGATTACAATAGCGATATGAAGCCCGTGTTTTCTAAGTAAAATCGAGTCTGGAAACTCGGGCAGCCCGGTGTAACCCACAAAATGATCTGGGTCGCTCAAACCGGTTGTGGAGCCGTCCGCAAATGCCGCAAGCAACTTTCTGTCTGTAACAGAAAGCGCGTGCACATCTCTCCAAGATCGATCATATAAAGGGACGGATTCATTCAAGAAATCACGGGCCCATTCAATAACCCGCTTGCCGCGTACTGGGTTAAACTTTTCGGTATTTTCTGCACCATCATTTTCTGGAATAACGTCCGTTCCGTATAGTGAATCGTAAAGAGAGCCCCATCGGGCATTTACCGCATTAAGCGCATAGCGGGCATTTGTTGCCGGAACAACAAGCTGCGGACCTGCTATATCAGTGATTTCCGGGTCAACATTGAAAGTCTCGACCTGAAAAGGACCACCTTCCTTCACCAGGTATTCGATATCTTTCAGAAATCGCTTGTACGATTTGAAGTCGAAGTCATTTCCGCGGTGCGCTCGGTACCATTTGTCCAATCGGCGTTGGAATTTCTCACGCACTTCTAACAGTTGGCGGTTTTCTGGAGAAAGCTCGGTAATGATGTTCTCCAGCGAGCTCCAAAATTTTGAGGCCTTGATGCCAGTTCCTGGTAATGCCTGTTCGTTTACGAACCTAAGCAATTCAGAATCGACATCCAACCCACCCACTTGGGTTCGATTGGACATTACTATGCTCCACCAATTTTTTTAAGGGCCTCTATTGGGTCCATTTTGTATTGATTGGCCTACTGCGATGATCAAATCAAGTGATTCGCCAAACAACGTGATCGAACTTTCGTCGTAACCAACAATGGATTTCTTTAACCTAGACGCCCTTGTTATGCAGCATCAGATATCTGTTCGCTACTCAGTATTGAAAGCAGGGCGTTTGAATCCTTTGCCAACCTCAACTTGCGAACAGTTTCGGGCTCACGAACCAGACGTGCAATTCGCGCCAGCGCTTTTAGGTGATCAGCTCCCGCATCTTCCGGTGCGAGCAGGCAAAACACCAGATCAACCGGCATGTTATCAAGAGAGTCAAAATCAACGGGTGTATCAAGTCGGGCAAGAAAGACTATCATGCCTTCAAGGTCAGTGAGTTTGCCGTGAGGAATGGCAATGCCGTTACCGACTCCGGTTGAGCCAAGTCGCTCACGTTCAGTCAAGGTGTCAAAAATGCTGCGTTGGGATATGCCTGTTTGAGTGGAAGCATGAGTTGAAAAATCCTGCAACAATTGCTTTTTGGAGCCAGTGGCGTGTGCGTCAAAAATACGATCTTTAGTAATCAGATCACTTATGTCCATGCTCTGGATTCCTCGATTTGCATCTATTTTTATCATACAATTTCAGATCAGCTGGATGGATCAATCCAACCAATATTGCCGTCACTGCGTCTGTAGACCACGTTGGTTCTGCCATTTCCAGCATTTGTAAAGACGATTACCGGGTCGTCTACCCGGTCCAGTTGCATGACGGCATCTGCAACGCTCAGCGATTCAACGCTGGTCAATGACTCCGCAATAATCACCGGATTATAATCATCAGGAACTTCCTCCTCGTTTTCTGGCGATTCAACAATTGTATATGCCGCATCTGCAAGAATCTTGTCACTGTTTACCTGATGATGATCCTTTAGGCGGCGCTTGTAACGGCGAAGTCTTTTTTCGATTCGCTCAGCGGCGATATCAAAAGCAGCAGTTGCGTCAACTTCTGTGCTGGTACCCTGAAGGGATACGCCACTGTCCAGCCGGATTGTGCAATCACAAGCAAAACGGTTCCCATGTTTTTCAAGCGTCACATTTCCAGAAAACCCCCCGTTGAAATATTTTGAAACCGCATCCTCTATTCGATGTTCGATCCGGCTTGTAAGCGCGTCGCCCACGTTCATGTGCTTTCCAGAAATTTGAAGATTCATCCTGTTCCTCGAATTGATAATTTGTAGCCAATAGTACTAGTACCGGACAAAGACGGCAATTTGATTGTAGTCTTTTATTGAATTTATGTTTGAACCTCTGCTTCTTCTGATGACTTTTCCACCATTGTGAACAGGGTATGCAGCTGAAAAAGCGAGTTCGGTGTGTAAAGTCAAGGGGATATTTATTTTTACACTCCGGTGGAAATATTGAACGTCAAGCGTGGTTGGTTTTCTCACGGCGACGCTGAACAGATGACGGGATTTTCATTGTTTCACGATACTTGGCAACTGTCCGGCGGGCAATTTCGATCCCGCAGTTTCGAAGACCAGCGACTATTGCACCATCCGAAAGAATTTTGTTGGAAGGTTCTGCATCAATCATCTGTTTAATCTTGTGGCGAACCGATTCGGTTGAGATTTCATTTCCATCAGCAGAAGAAGGCAATGAATTTGAAAAAAAATACTTTAGTTCAAACATTCCCTGACTGCATGTTAGATATTTGTTTGTGGTAACCCGGCTCACTGTCGATTCGTGCATCTTGATGGCGTCAGCAATTGTTTTCAGATTGAGTGGACGCATATATTCAACACCATCGGTGAAAAACTTGTCCTGCAACTTTACTATTTCGACTGCCACTTTCAGGATTGTTTGTGCTCGTTGATCCAGACTGCGTACAAGCCAGTTTGCATTTCCCAGGCAATCTGTAATGAATGCCTTGCCTTCCTCGCTGTGCACATTTTGCTCCAACTCGGCGTGGTAATCTTGATTGACCAACACTTTGGGCAACGCATCTGGATTAAGATCAATCGCCCATCCGCCATCAGGTTTTTGTTGTACCAATACATCCGGTAACACAGGTTCTGCAAGTTCCGGTTCGTGTTGTGAGGCTGGTTTGGGGTCAAGTGCCTTGATCTCCCGGATCATCTCGTTGAGGTCATCATTACCGACTTTACAAATCTTTTTGAGTTGATCAAACTCGCGGCGTGCCAGCAATTCAAGATTAGCCAACAGTGCGGCAATTGCTGGATCGTAACGGTTCTTGTCTTTCAATTGTAGCGCTAGGCACTCGGGAAGATTGCGCGCGCCAATTCCGGTTGGCTCAAACGTCTGGAAGGTTTCCAGCATTTGGGTAAATACCACATGAGAAATGCTCAAACGACTGGCCGCCTCTTTGGTGTCTTCGCGGAAATATCCATCGTCATCTAGTCCATGCGCAATCTGGCGGGCAATTTCCCGCTCGTGATCAGATTTGAAGGTATATGCGATTTGTGTTTCCAGGCTTTGACCCAGGCTTTCTTTTGAAGAGATTCGGGCGAATTGGTCATACTGTTCCGGCGCTGCGTGAACCGAAGAATTAACTACAGGACTTGCAGCGGAGCTCAATCGAGATTCTTTGAAGGCTGAGCTGTTCTCAGTTCTGGAATTTCCGGAATCGTAAACATTTTCAAAGCTGGCGTCGAAGGCATCTTCGCGGCTCTTTGCATCTACAGACATTTCAGTTAGGACAAGTTCTGTGGCGTCAGAACTTCGTTCTGCTGGATTGAATTCTTCAGAATTGGAAACCACTGATTCAGATTGACGTTCTCTGCGGGAAAGGTCCTTGGGTTCTGGTTCAAGTTCCAGCAGAGGGTTTCTTTCCAGTTCAGCACTTATGAACTCAGTCAACTCCAGGCTTGAAAGTTGAAGAAGTTTGATAGACTGCACAAGCTGTGGCGTCATCGCCAGAGATTGCGACTGCCTTTGCTGTAGCCGTGGTGAAAGCTTCATCCCGAACGTCCTACCTGTATTTATCAGACACATTGGTCTGTTTTTTAAGACGTTATACTGGAAGGGTGTTCCTAAAGAGTAAACTGCTCTCCAAGATACAGGCGCCGGACATCAGGATTTCGGACAATCTCGTCCGGCGTACCGTGAGTGAGCACATTACCGGCGTGAATAATATAAGCCCGATCAATAAGACCAAGCGTTTCCCGCACATTGTGGTCTGTAATCAACACGCCGATTCCCCGATTGGTCAGGTGTCTGACAAGTACCTGAATGTCGCCAACCGCGATTGGATCGATACCGGCAAAGGGTTCGTCCAAAAGCATGAATGAGGGTTTTGTGGCAAGTGCCCGCGCAATCTCGCAGCGTCGACGCTCACCGCCAGAAAGGGCAATGGAGGGAGACTTGCGCAAGTGTGAAATGGAAAATTCATCAAGCAGTGCGTTCAGTTGCGTCTCGCGTTTTTCCTTGTCGGATTCAACAACCTCCAAAACCGCGCGAATGTTGTTTTCGACAGTCAATCCCCGAAAAATCGAAGATTCCTGGGGCAAATAACCAATACCCAAGCGCGCACGCCGGTACATTGGGGTGTGGGTTATATCGTGGCCGTCCAGTTCAATCTTTCCGGCATCTGGACGGACGAGGCCCGTAATCATGTAAAAGCTGGTGGTTTTGCCCGCGCCATTTGGGCCCAGTAATCCGACCGCTTCACCGCGGCGAACCCCCAAATTCACATTCTGGACAACCTGTCGCCCCTTGTAGCTCTTCTGTATGCCGGTTACGAGCAATACCCCTTGACGCGATCTTGGTTGCCGGGGTGGAAACTGGGTTGGATGCAAATTATGTTTTGGTGGCGTTGTCGCCTGGGCAGCCGGGCTGCTGGTTGCATGTACCGGCGTTGTTTTGGGAATAACCGGAGTCGTTCTGGGAACGCGCTGGGCACCGGTTAATGGTTCGCTAACCCAATTTATCTTTTTTCGCTGAACTGGCTTTGGAATCAGTTTCTTGACAAAATCGGGTAGTTTCAAACGGGCTCTCCGCCACAATTCAGAATTATTAGGTCACCAAACCTGTTTAGGCCACTTTTATAGCCTTAGGAAGGATTCATTCAGATAATGCATTTTTCCAGTTAGTTGGTTTGTGAACTAGGTTCAAACAGCATTTTCACACGGCTGCTGCCTTGCCCGGCGCAGGGGTCGAGTTTTGCTGCATTGGTTTTCAAATTTACGCTTAAAGTGCAGCCCGAAACTATATTGTTTCCCTGGCTGATTGAAACATTCCCGGAAAGGACTACCGTCTGCGATTGCATATTAAACGTTGCCTTGTCTGCAGTGGCATATTGATCCCGGGAACGAACCGCAACCTTGCCGCCGGCTTCAATGCGTTTGATGTTGCTGCCACCTCCGGAATTTGATCGATCTGTGATATAGAATACCTTTAGATTGGCGGCTTTCAACACTGTTGTTCCTTGAACAACTTTTACATTTCCTACAAAGCTGGCGAGTTTTTGATTGTCCAGAACCTCAAGCTTGTCAGCCTCGATTTGAATCGGCTCATCACTGTTTTGCATACCCTCAAATGCACCACCGAAGGATTGGGCAAAAGCTGAATATGTGAACGCAAGAGCAATCGCAAATACCAGTGAAGAAACCAGTTTAATTTTGTTCATCGTTCCTCTTTCGCAGTATTCCAGGTACCAGCGTCATCTTGACCTTTTCCTCAAAGACAATTCGTTTGCCGTTGTCCTCCACTAACAAGCTGCCAGAAGAAATTTCTGCTCCGGGGCTTTTGGCCCATACCGGATTACCGGTTTGAAGTTTGCCTGTTTCAATATCAACATCAGCATCTTGCAGAAACATCTCCATCCCGTCTGTTGTCAACAAGCGAACTTCGCGGTCAAGGATCAGTGTTTTTGCCTCTGCATCATACAGTCCCCGACCCGCGCTTACAGATGCTGATACCGTTTCATCAATTGGCAGAATCGCGGATATTGTCTCCAGTTCCACACGTGCCGGATTCTCAACATCCTGCGCTGCTCTGCTGGCGCTCAAGCTATATGGCCGGTCCTTGCCATCAAATCCGGAAAGTTCTGGATTTTCCATTACCAGTTTTCCGTCGTTAATGGAAATTCCTCCCAAATCAATTAATGGGCTAATCACTGATCTAATGACCAGAGCAGCAACAAAGCCCAAAATTATCAGAACCGCCAATGTCGGCAGTGCAATTTTCAAGATCCGCACCCGGTCAGTATGGCGTTGAGCCTTTGCAAACTCGTTCGCCTGCCGGTCAGCCGCATTGATGATGACGCGGGCTTGCGGATCAGGATGTGTTGGTGTTCCAGTCTGCATGTTCAACGTACCGATTGCCTCCAGGGCTTCTACGTCAGCGGCGGCACAAAGCACTTAATTCGTGTCAATTTTACGACTGTAGCCTGCTTCTGCGCCATTCATTTATGTCACTAGTCAGGTATGCGCGAAAATATCTGTTTCAGACCAGCCTGCCAAATCAAGTCTCGCCCGCCACGGCAGAAATTCAAAAGCGGAATTAGCCAATTCGCGGCGTTCTTCCCGCAACAATCTTTGGTCAAGATGGGCTCTTAACTCATGCAGATAGAGCACGTCACTCGCTGCGTACTCCAACTGCGCCTCGCTAAGGGTTTCAGCCGCCCAGTCCGAGCTTTGTTGTTGTTTTGATAAATCGATGCCTATGAGTTCCTTTACAAGGTCTTTCAATCCATGCCGGTCAGTATAGGTTCGTGTCAATTTGGACGCAATTTTGGTGCAATATACATTGGCGCACTTGATATTGAGTGAATGCTCAAGCACCGCAATGTCGAAACGCCCAAAATGAAAAATAATTGTACGTTCTGGATCTTCCAGAAGCTTCTGAAGATTGGGTGCGCTTTCCTGACCTCGTTCGATTTGCACGACATCAGCGGTTCCATCACCTGGGGAAAGTTGAACAACGCATAACCGATCCCGCAGGGGATTTAAGCCGAGCGTTTCAGTGTCGACCGATACACTGTCGCCATATTTCTCAAGATTTGGCAGATCGTTTTTATGAAGCCTGACTGTCAATGGGTTCTCCAGATACCGGTATGTGAACCGTTATGGGCATATTCGCCCAAATCCGGTTCTGATTCTGTCTTTTTATACCCTCAAAAGTGTTTAGTTGCCATTAATTGTGGCGATCACGTACAAAGTGGATTATGCCGCGAACAGACAATTGCTGACGCTTCAGTACATTGAATCGGGAAGCACCGGAACTAGACTATTCAAAAGCATCCGTTCTGCATGCGTCTGTGAAAGTTGATAACCATGAACAATCCTTCCCCCTATTCTGTTATCGATCGCAAGATCGACCCGAGCAAAAAACAATCATTCCGCGCAGATGGAAGTCCCGCTGACAATGATCGAACCGAGATTGGGCCGACAGCGTTGGCATTCAAGGAGTGGGAAGAAGCCGACTTGCAACCGCCGAATTTAGCCAAAATGCGCCGCAATCGCTATGACCGTTTGCTCGCGGCTGTACATGAGCGCGATCTCGCCGGATTATTGATGACAGATCCAATGAACATCCGTTACGCAACCGACAGTTCAAACATGCAGCTTTGGAACATGCATAATCCGTTCAGGGCCTGTTTGTTGTTGGCGGATGGACACATGGTACTTTGGGATTACAGAAACTGTGGCTATCTGTCAGACTTTAATCCGGTCGTAAGTGAAGTACGCTCCGGTTCGTCTTTGTTTTACTTTGGCGGCGGTGACAAAATAGAAAGCGAGGCCGCGAGTTTTCGAAGCCAGGTTGACGAATTGATGCGTGAGCATGCTGGCGACAATCGCCGCTTGGCTGTCGACAAGATAATGGTTGCCGGTTTCAAGGCATTGTCTGAGGTTGGGATTGAAATACTGGAAGGTGAAGAAGTCACTGAAAAGGCTCGCGTAATCAAGGGAGCCGAAGAAATCAGGGCTATGCGTTGTGCAGTCCATGCATGTGAGCAATCCGTTCACACAATGGAGGCAGCTGTCAAACCGGGCATGACCGAAGATGATGTATGGGCGGTTCTGCATGCCGAGAACATCAAACGCGGCGGCGAGTGGATAGAAACGCGCCTGTTGTCTTCAGGTCCCCGAACATATCCATGGTTTCAGGAGTGCGGTCCCCGTCAGATCCAGAACAATGAAATTCTTGCTTTCGATACCGATCTGGTTGGCACCTACGGCATGTGTTGCGATATTTCCAGAACCTGGTTTATTGGCGATGGTGAGCCAACCCAGATGATGAAGGATTATTATCGGATCGGCCATGATCATATCATGGAGAATATGGAGCTCATCAAACCTGGCGTCCGGTTTGATGAGCTGGTGTTTGGCGGACATCAACTGCCAGACTATATGGTTGAAGGTCAGTATGGTTGTAGAATGCATGGAGTTGGACTGTGTGACGAATGGCCGTTGATTGCCTATCCGGAAAATCATGTTCCAGGGGCATTCGACTATGAAGTGCAACCGGGAATGATGTTGTGTGTGGAAGCGCTGATTGGTTCTGCCGATGCTGGTTTTTCCATCAAACTGGAGGATCAGGTTCTGGTTACCGAGGATGGCTACGAGAATTTGACGAGCTACCCACACGATCAAAAACTGCTTTCATAGTCGCCAAATACACCGAGTTGTGGCGCTTGATCAAAATTCGGCCAAGATTTGTGTCCATTTGGCGCATATTAAGTTTAGTGCATCTTGGTTGGATTTTACGTATTGTTAACCCTGCAAGTGGATGCTTTGACAAATAATACCTTAAGGTTGACCTCATGAAACGTACAATCATCATTGCTGCCAGTTTGGCGCTGGCATCGTGCACATCCACACCGAACGACCCCCTGACAGGTCGCCCGCAAGTCAACAATACTGCCACTGGAGCAGGTGTAGGCGCTGCCTTGGGTGCGCTTGGTGGATTACTGGTCGCCAAATCCAAGAATGGCGATACTCGGAAATCAGTTCTTATCGGCGCTGGAATTGGTGCACTGGTGGGAGCCGGTGCCGGAAATTACATGGATCGCCAGGAGCAGGAGCTGCGTTCACAGTTGCAAAATTCGGGCGTGAGTGTCTCGCGTGTTGGAAATTCCATTGTCCTGAACATGCCTTCAAATATTACATTCGCGAGTGATCAGGATGCCTTGAACGCTAATTTCTACCCGGTTTTGAACTCAGTCTCGATTGTTCTCAACAAGTATCCTCAAACCTTGCTGGATATTGATGGGCACACGGATAGCACTGGATCACCGGAGTACAATCAGCAACTTTCGGAGCGGCGGGCAGTTTCTGTTGGCAGATTTCTGAATTCACAGCGAGTAGACGCTCGTCGTCTGCTAATCGTTGGCTTCGGAGAAACGCGCCCAATCGCCAGTAATGATACAGATTCGGGACGAGCAGCAAACCGGCGCGTTGAAATCCGGATAACGCCAATTACCTAGGTAAATGGGTAAATCCCTGATCTTTACGGTTCATTGACCATGTTTTCTCACTTGCTGTTAAGTTGAATTGTTTAACTTCAACCTCCTAGGAATGCATTCTTTCGGGGGTTGATGAAAATGCAAAATGGATTGGCTTCACTTGCGCTGACCGGAAACGAGGAAATTGCGCCAACGGCTGCAGATTCTATATCCACTACGCCAAATTCTTCTTCAAACAGCGCCACAGAATGTGGACACGTAATTGACTGCGATGGAGAACGCGCGATCGTTTCAGTGAAATTAAGCCGTGATAACCCTGAACTAAATCGAAATTGGTATGTTGGACAGCTCGTTTCAGTCCAGGTCGGGTCAAGCCGGATAATTGGCCTGACATACAAAGTTGATGTACCCGCAACAACCTGGGATGCAAAAGAAAATCAGGAGATAAGAGTTCATCTGGAATTGTTGGGTGAAATATCTCAAAACAGCTCGGGCGAGGTTGATTTTTCTTCCGGAATAGCAAGTTATCCACGCATGGGATGCACAGCTGATCATGCCTCTAGCCACGATCTGGCTACGATCTATGCCAATCAGGGAAGCTCTATCATCAAAATCGGCAGCCTAACCCAGGATCAAAGTGTCGAGGCAAAGATCGACCTTGATAAATTGCTGTCCAGGCATTTTGCCGTCGTCGGCACAACCGGGGTTGGTAAATCTACTGCCGTCAGTTTGTTGCTGCGCAAGGTTGTTGAAAAGAGACCCGATGTTCGGGTGATGATTCTGGATCCGCATAATGAGTTCACAAGTACATTTCATGAGCACGCAATCACAATCGACGCCACAAAATTAAAGCTACCGTTTTGGCTGTTCAAACTTGATGAATTTGCTGAAGTTGTGTTTCGCGGGCAGAAGGGGCTTGAAGTCGAAGCAGAAGTCCTTCGAGACCTTATTCCACTCGCCAAGGATCGTTACAACAAGGAAGTTGCGACTGAAAATGGAATGCTCAAACGGCGGGCCAGCAGGAGTAATATAACTGCAGATATGCCGGTTCCTTACCGCATCGTGGATCTTCTGAAACTCGTTGAAGACCGGCTTGGTTTGCTTGATGGAAAACAGGAAAAGCCAATCCTTAAGTCACTCAAGCAAAGACTTGAAAGCATCTCCAATGATCCGCGTTTTCGCTTCATGTTCGAAAGCGGACAGGGTGGAGATATCATGGAATCAATTGTATCCACATTGTTTCGGGTACCTCAGAATGGCAAACCGATTTGTGTCCTGGAAATGTCTGCCCTGCCAACAGAAGTCGTAAATTCCGTTGTATCAGTATTATGTAGAATGGCCTTTGATCTCGGCGTCAACAGCGATGGCGGTATTCAAACGCTAGTGGTCTGCGAAGAGGCTCACCGATACATCCCGGCCGATGAAAATACCGGTTTTTGGCCAACTCGAAACGCTATTGCGAGAATAGCCAAGGAAGGGCGCAAATACGGTGTTTATCTCGGTATTGTGACCCAAAGACCGGGCGAACTGGATCCCACAATTTTGTCCCAGTGCAACACGATTTTCTCCATGCGCCTCGGAAATCAAAAAGACCAGGACATTATTCGTGGCGCGGTTACCAATGGTGCGAAAAGCACAATCAATTTTCTTTCGTCCATTGCAAATCGTGAATGCATAGCCTTCGGTGAGGCAGTGCATACACCCATGCGATTGACATTTGAAACGATTGACAGCGCTGACTTGCCTGGAGCTAGAATATATCAGCAGCAAAATGCAGTAAAATCAGGGGTTACAGTGTCACTGTCGGCTATTCTAAAGCGTATGCGAATGGAAGACCGACCTGAACAGGATGATGACGTTTACTCAGGCTCAACCAAACAACCGGTGGCTGGTCAAAAACTCTCAAACACCAGTTTGAATGCAAACCCTGGAGAGGACATAAACTCAATTCTTAATGCCGTTTACACTCCGCAAGCAGGCAATAGCCTGAAGAAATGACTTGAACGAATCCGGTTCACAATTGTTGCTGACTGTTGGAAATTCCTTTTGATTGCTCTATGACCATTGTCAGGCTGGAACCTGGAAGGCAATCCGGGCTTTATGTCTCAATTAATAATAACCTTTTGAGGTAATGGTTGTGATCAACGTCGACAACGCTGCGGTCCGGCACCAGCTGGAGGCGGTTGGCATCTGCAATTCTCAAAATATTCATTGGAACTATTTGGAGCCAGAACTTTATGAATGTTCTGCACAACGAAATGAAGGCCATATCACAAATTGCGGTGCTTTGGCAGTTGAAACCGGAGCGCATACAGGTCGATCAGCAAATGACAAATACATTGTCCGGGACAAATTGACCGAAAGCACTGTTTGGTGGGAAAGCAATCAACCGATGTCTCCCAAGCAGTTCGACATCCTTCACCGGGATATGTCGAAATTTGCAGAACAGAGTGAATTGTATGTTCAAGACTTGTACGGCGGAGCATCAAAGAACACACGACTTTCTGTACGTGTAATAATGGCGCGAGCCTGGCATGCGTTATTTATCAGAAACATGTTGGTTCGCCCGCGAAATTCAGAACTGACTTCATTTATTCCGGAACTGACGATTATAGACCTGCCCGATTTTGAAGCCGATCCCGATCGCCATGGCACTCGAAGCAATACAGTAATTGCATGTGATTTTACACGAAAGCTCGTGTTGATTGGCGGCACCGCTTATGCCGGTGAAATGAAGAAGTCGGTTTTTTCTTATTTGAACTTCGTTTTACCCGAGCAAAAAATCCTCCCCATGCATTGTTCAGCAAATCATGGAAAGGATGGCAGCAGCGCTATATTCTTTGGACTTTCCGGAACCGGAAAAACGACACTTTCAGCCGACCCTGACCGAATCCTGATTGGCGATGATGAACACGGCTGGGACGGGAATGGAGTGTTCAATTTTGAGGGTGGATGTTACGCCAAAACCATAAAACTTTCAGCAGAAACAGAACCTGAGATTTATAGCGCTACCCAACGGTTTGGTACTGTGTTGGAGAATGTGATTCTCAATGCCGACCGTGTTCCGGATTTTGACGATGTTTCATTGACAGAAAATGGACGATGCGCCTATCCAATAGACTTTATTCCGAATGCTTCGGCAACCGGTGCCGCATTACACCCAAAGAATATCATAATGCTGACTGCAGATGCATTCGGCGTGTTGCCACCGATTGCGAAACTCACTCCCGCGCAGGCAATGTACCATTTTCTTTCGGGATACACCGCCAAAGTGGCTGGGACTGAAGAAGGCGTGACTGAACCAACGGCCACATTCTCAACCTGTTTTGGTGCGCCGTTCATGCCGCGCAATCCCTCCGAATACGGAAATCTGCTGCGGGAATTGATCGCTGAACACAAAGTCGATTGTTGGTTAATCAACACCGGTTGGACCGGGGGGGCATATGGAACCGGGACCCGTATGCCATTGAAATCCACCCGGGCTCTGCTTTCTGCTGCATTGGCAGGAAGGCTTGGATCTGTTTCTTATCGGAAGGATCCTAATTTCGGCATAATGATTCCTGAAAATGTGCCGGGAGTTGAGTCTAAGTTACTAGATCCCAGAAATACCTGGGAAAATCCAGAAGCCTATGATCAACAAGCCAGAAAACTTGTAGAGATGTTTACCAGCAATTTTTCCCAGTTTGATGCTCACGTTGATAGCTCAATAAGAGATGCAGCACCGATGGCCTGCTGAGCAAATTATTGGGTAAATTCATCCCCTCTTGTTCTTGAGCCTGCCAAGTGCCATCTTGGCCCTAGTAAATATTCCATATTGAGGAGAACGGAATGGGAATTTTTGATTTTGTTAAATCAGTAGGCAAGCAACTCGGTATAGGCGATGAGGAAACTCCGCCAACAGCAGATGAACTGAAAAAGGAGTTGGATAGCCACGGCTTGGGTACAGAGAATGTGCAGGTTGAGATCGAAGGCGACAAGGCTATTATTAAGGGTGAAGTTGCCGATCAGTCCATTTTTGAAAAGGCCTTGATAGCGGTTGGCAATACGCTCGGAGTGTCGAAGGTGGAAGCGTCTGAAATTTCCGTTTCAGGTGGGTCGGGAGACCCTTCTGATCCTCTTTTGCATGAGGTAAAGAAGGGCGATAACCTATGGAAAATTGCGGAGAAACATTATGGCAACGGATCCAAGTATCCCGTGATTTTTGAAGCCAATAAGCCGATGCTGAAAGATCCAGATCTGATTTATCCCGGTCAAATGCTTCGCATTCCTGCATTGGAAAAATAACCGTTAGAATATGTACTTTTCAACCGCCGAAAATCAGATCCAGTATGGATTTTGTCTTTTGACCTTGATTTTGCCCCACGTCAATTGATGGCGTGGGGTTTTCAATTTCGGAAAGCGAACGACGCCGACTTGGTTGTTGATCGCTGGGACGCTCAGCATCGATTGAGTTCACAGCTTCCAGTCCAGCCTTGGGTCTTACAGCGGGTATAGCGGCAATCTCTGGAACGTAGTTTCCAGGAAGAGACGCAAGCGGCAGGTCTTGATGAGCGGGGGCCATGAATTTTTTCCAGCTGGATGCTGGTAGAGAACCGCCGGTGACTTTGTTCGTTGGACTGCCATCATCATTCCCGTACCAAATTCCCGCAACCATATTAGCTGTGTAGCCAATAAAGAATCCATCCCGGGAATTTTGACTGGTGCCGGTTTTGCCGGCAATTTCCCAATTGCCAAACCTGGCTGCGCGACCTGTGCCGCTGGAAACCACATTTGCCAACATGGAATTCATCATCCCGAGTTCACGGTTACGAACAATCCGGGTAGAATGTGGATTGCCCCGCTCATAAAGTATCTTGCCATCGAAATCCTTGATCCGTTTTATGACAAAAGGCAAAACCGCGTTGCCGCCATTTGAGAATGGTGCATAAGCCTGCACAAGTTCGAGCAAGCTCACTTCAGAAGTACCCAATGCAATGGATGCATTTGCCTTGAGTTTCGAACGTATTCCGAGACGTTGTGCAGTATCCACAACGGTTTGCGGCCCAACTTCCATGACCAACTGAGCTGCAATCGTATTTAGCGATTTGGAAAGTGCAGTGTCCAGGGTAACTTCTCCGCGATACTTGCGGTCATAATTTTCCGGCGTCCAGTTTCCAATCTTTACCCTTGCATCATTTCGAAGGGATTGCGGTGTGCGCCCAGCTTCAAGAGCCGCCAGATAGACTATCGGCTTGAATGCTGATCCTGGTTGGCGCAAGGCATCTGTTGCCCTGTTGAATTGGCTGTCTGCATATTCGCGCCCGCCAACCAGCGCACGAATGGCACCACCAGGCGTCATGGCAATCAGGGCACCCTGCGATACGGACCGCTTTTCTCCATGCTCATCAAGGGTTTTTTCGATAATCTCCCCGGCCCGGGTTTGCAGAGACAAATCGATAGTAGTGTCAACAATCACATCGGTTTTCATTTCACCAATCAACGTGGGGATTTCTTTCATCACCATGTCTGCGATATAGTGTTCTGCACCACTCCAGTAGCGCTTTGCTTTTTTGGCTTCCAGCGTGAGCGCCTTGGTAATTTCACGGTCAGTAATAAAATCAGCCCTGCGCATGGCGCTCAAAACCACTTGAGCACGATCTTCAGCAAGCTTTGGGTTCTTTGCCGGCGATAGCCTCGATGGTGCCTTGAGCAAACCGGCCAAAAGTGCCGCTTCGGCGAGGTTTACGTCTCGTGCGGATTTGTTGAAGTACCGTCTTGAGGCGGCATCAACTCCATAAGCACCAGAACCGAAATAAACACGATTGAGGTAAAGCTCCAGAATTTCGTCCTTTGAGAATTTGGTTTCCAGCCAAATCGCCAGAACAAGCTCCTGGACTTTCCGTTCAAATGTTCGTTCGGGTTCCAAAAACAGGTTCTTTGCAAGTTGTTGGGTTAGGGTTGAGCCCCCTTGAACAAGTTTACCGCTAACAACGTTGGTCGCCATTGCGCGACCAAATCCAATTGGATCAAAGCCAAAATGCATTTTGAAGCGCCGGTCTTCGATGGCAATAACAGCCATTGGAATGTAGGGTGACATTTCATCCAGGCGCATAGCAGCGCCGCCAGTCACCCCGCGATTGGCAATCAATTTGCCTTCAATAGATACAATCCGTGCATTTGGGGGTCTCTGCGGAATGGACCAGTTTGATGAATGAGGTAGTTGTGCCGCATGATAAACCATAATGCAGGCAATGCCGATCGCGCCCCAAATTCCAACCACAAATGACCAGTATATGCCTTTACCGACCCGGCCCAAAACGCCACGTCTTGTGCGTTTCTCGCGTCTAGTTGGTTTGCGACGGAAAACTTTGTTTTTTTGATGCTTGCCAGATGTCACAGCAGCACGGTCAGAGCGAGAAACCCGCACTTCGCTGCTACGACTGGAACCTGTTGTTTCAAATGTCGGTTCAATTCGCGGCGTGATTCCGCGTTTCTTCTTCATTTGGATTGTCTTTCGTCCCGTGACCCAACGATGCCAGAAGCGCAAATTTTTGCGTGTTCATTGTCGCTCGATATGGAGAATAATTGAGGCCATTTAATGGGACGTAAATAAAATGGAAATCGTTCAAGTGATGTGGCCCGGGTACATTGATCAATTTTGAACAATTCCTTTAACCGACTTTCAAGCAAGTTGGATTATGCTCTGTTCGGTCAACCGGGGATCATGATAATGACGCGCGCCGTATCTGCATTAAATTCATCCAGAATCGATTGGGTTGATTATGCAAAGGGATTTTGCATCATATTTGTTGTCATGATGCATTCCACACTGGGTGTTGAAAAATATGCCGGTGACACTGGCTGGATGAACCATGTAGTTATGTTTGCCCGACCTTTCCGCATGCCAGACTTCTTTTTGATATCTGGATTATTTTTGGGTTTGGTTATCGATAGACCCTGGCTTCGTTATTTTGATCGTAAAGTGGTTCATTTTGCCTATTTCTACGTTTTGTGGTTACTGATCAACTTTACCTTTCGTTCCGTTGGTTGGTTGGCTGAGGGAACTACTCCATTAGGATTGATGGAAAAATTTGCCCTCTCATTTGTGCAGCCTTTTGGAGTCTTGTGGTTTATCTACATGCTTCCGGTATTTTTCATCATCACAAGATTGCTGAAGGGAATTCCGTGGCAGCTGGTATTGATTGGTGCAGCCATGTTGGAGATTGCTCCAATACATACAGGAAGTACGATCGTTGACGAGTTTGCCAGCCGGTATGTTTATTTCTTTGCCGGATTTGCCCTTGCCCCGGCAATCTTCAAACTTGCCGATTGGGCCCGTGCCAACATTGGCAAGGCCACAGCTTATCTTGGCGTTTGGGCGGTAATTAACGGATTTTTCTGCTTTACACCAGTTCCAGACAGTATTTCAGTCCTGTTTACTGACAATGGTTACCAGATCCCGGTCAATATGAGCGCATTTCCAGTCATCTCACTGGTTCTGGGGGTTGCTGGAGCAATCGCCGTGGTCTCGCTTTGTGCAGTATTCTCACGCTTCAGTGTAGCCAAGTTTCTTCAGTATCTTGGTGCAAATTCAATCGTTGTATATTTGGCTTTTTTCATCCCCATGGTTGTCACTCGGATAATTTTGCTTCGGTACGGAACGTTTTTGGATATCGGAACAATCTCCGTCATCGTCACGATGGCAGGTGTAATCGGACCGGTGGTGCTTTATGAGCTAACCCGTTTCACCGGCTGGGGAACATTCTTGTTCAAAAGACCCGATTGGGCATGGTTGGAAAAACCAATTTCCAAAGCTGAAGCGAAAGCTTCGCTGCAACCTGCTGAGTAATAGGTTCGCAATTTCGAATTCCTACCCAAGTGCTTGCAAGATTCGCGCCCAGGAACGAGTGCCCTTATGGAAACTTGTGAGTTCATATTTTTCGTTCGGAGAATGAATTCGGTCGTCTCCGAGCGCAAATCCGATCAGTAGCGAATTCATTCCGAAGATTTCCTTGAAATCTCCTACAATAGGAATGGATCCACCCATCGATATTAGCGCCGTCTCGCATCCCCATTCGTCTTTCAGCGCACCAGATGCTTTTTTGAGTTCTGGCATTTCATAGTCAAGATGGACAGCAGGGCTTCCGCCATGATCTTCAAATTCGACGTGACAATCCTCCGGAACCTGGCTCGAAACATAACCCCGAAAGCTTTTGCGAATTTTGTCCGGATCCTGATTTCCCGTAAGTCTGAAAGAGACCTTTGCAGATGCTTCTGCGGGAATGACAGTCTTGAACCCTTCTCCAATGTATCCACCAACAACCCCGCTTATTTCACAGGTAGGGCGGGACCAAACCTGTTCAAGCGTCGCCCGGCCTTTTTCGCCTGCCGGTATAGACAAACCAATTTCACCGAGGAAATCTGCTTCACTAAAGCCAAGTTCACCCCACTGCTTGAGCACTTCTTCCGGCACCTCCGGCACTGCATCATAAAAACCATCAAGTGTTACGCGCCCGTCACCATCATGAAGTCCACAGAGTATTTTGCTGAGAATATGAATGGGGTTGGCGGCAGCAGATCCATAATATCCTGAGTGCAAATCCCGATTGGCTGCCTTGACCGTGATTTCTTCTCCCACGAGGCCACGTAATGCAGTAGCAATTGCTGGTGTGGTGTGGTTCCACATATTGGTGTCGCACACCAAAACAAAGTCGGCATGAAGCTCTTCCTTGTTCGCCTCTAGAAACGGTAACAAGGATGGTGAACCAGATTCCTCTTCACCCTCAAACAGGATTGAAACCTTGATCGGAAGAATGCCGGTTTTTTCTTTCCATGCCCGGCAGGCTTCGACGAAGGTCATCAGTTGCCCCTTGTCATCAGAAGTTCCGCGACCAACCAGCCGCTTGCTCCCGTTAGGCATGGTTTGAATACTTGGTTCAAAAGGAGGGTTTTCCCACAATTCAATCGGATCAACCGGTTGAACATCATAATGTCCGTAGAACAGGACGTGCGGAGCGCCTTCCGGTCCTTCATGATGTCCAACTACCATTGGATGGCCCTCAGTCGGCGCGACGCGCGCATCAAAGCCGATGGATTGCAGATCTTTGGCGAGCCATTCGGCAGCCATTGCGCAGGATTCTTTATAGGCCGGATCCGTTGAGATGCTCTCGATTTTCAGCAAGTCAAACAACCTGGCAAGTGATTGATCAAGGTCACTATCTATGTGTTCAAGAATACCATCGAGCTCGCTCATCGCTTTCTCCATTTCAATTTGTTGGAATCTGCGCAGTACGCAATGTCAGATGCAAACTTGTAACTTGGATCCAGAAAACTGCCAGTGAAAATCGGGCATATTGTGGGACTAATTCTGACCGGGTTGCCGTGGCCTGAATTGGGGGACCGCCACGGCAAGCCGGTTCAGATACTGTTGGTAATTGGCTTGGGCAAATGATCACCAACAGTTCGAAAGCGCCAGGGGAAGACACTTTCGATAGCGCTAATAAGCAGCTATATTTGCATTTGGTGCGCACGGACTGAACTTTCAATATGCATCTCTTCACAAGGCTGTGACTGGATATTTTTGAAATTTTTAGCTGTCAGCAGCAAGCGCGCGCCGAACAAAACCCATTCGATCCTGTCCCCAGTGCATTTCGGTACCGATTAGAAAAGTCGGTACACCAAAAACACCACGTGAAACAGCATACTCGGTTGCTTCAAACAGGGCGCGCTTGTTTGCCGGATCATTCAGGGTGCCGATATATTCTTCAAATGGTATTTCGGATCGTCTGACTGCCGCCTTTACTACGTCTGGATCTTCAATATTCTGGTTCTCTATCCACACAGCGGAAAAAAACTCGTCGCAAAGTTTTTGAAATTCTACTTTGGTAACAAAAGCATTCAAACCACGCATCACATAAACTGAACTCATGGGGAAAGTGTCATTTATGCGAAATGGAACCTTGTAACGCTTTGCAAATCGGGAAAGATCATCAAAGAACCATTTGTTTTTTGCAGGTACGAGTATTGGACTGGAATTACCCGTTGCTTTGAAGATTCCCGGAACAAAGACCGGGCGATAAATAATCTGAGCTTCAGTTTCCTCAACAAGCCGGGGTAATTGGGTCCATGCGAGATAACTCGCGGGGCTCATGACATCGAAAAAGAATTCCAGTTTTTCCTCATCTCGGCGGCCTATTGTTGTAATTGGAGCAAAGCAGACAATATTTACCCAACAGGCAGTGTCTTGAGCTGACCCTCTTGTATTTGGTCAATAGCTGGGCAATCGTACAAATGTAGAAGATTATCTATTTTTTCTCCGGGAGTGTAGTTTCATGAAGGCAGGGGATCACCTGTTTCTGGTCGATGGTTCGGCATATATATTCCGCGCATATCATGCACTTCCGCCCCTTACCCGCAAGTCCGATGGATTGCCGGTTGGTGCAGTTTCCGGTTTTTGCAACATGCTATGGAAACTATTGCAGGAAGCGCGCGACACCTCCGTTGGTGTGGTTCCTACGCATTTTGCGGTAATCTTTGATTATTCCTCCAAGACATTTCGCAATGATATTTATCCCGAATACAAGGCGAACCGCGAAGCCCCTCCGGAAGATTTGCGTCCACAATTCAGTTTGATCAGACAGGCTACAAGGGCATTCAATGTTCCATGCATTGAAGCGGAAGGATATGAAGCCGACGACTTGATTGCCACCTATGCCAGACTGGCGCGTGAAGCGGGAGGAGATGCAACGATCATTTCTTCCGACAAGGATCTGATGCAGTTGGTTGGGCCGAATGTTATCATGTACGACACTATGAAGGACCGTACGGTTGGTGTCGCCGAAGTAGTTGAAAAGTTCGGCGTCGAGCCTGAAAAGATGATTGACCTGCAGGCACTTGCAGGAGATTCGACCGACAATATTCCGGGGATTCCCGGCATTGGTCCAAAAACCGCAGCGCAACTGCTGGAAGAGTATGGTGATCTGGAAACGCTGCTTGAGCGGGCAAGCGAAATCAAGCAGAACAAGCGCCGTGAAAATTTAATCGAGTTTGCTGATCTTGCGCGCATTTCAAAAAAGCTTGTTACCCTCGATGAAAATGTACCGTTGGAGAATGACCTTGACAGTTTGAAACTTGATGACACGGACGGCCCCAGGTTGGTTGGGTTTTTAAAAGCTATGGAATTCACAACCATCACCCGCAAAGTTGCTGAAATTACCGGCTCAGACGCTTCAGCAATAAATCCTTCCGAGATTAATATCCCCGACTTTGAATCTGCCCGTGGCCCGGATCTGGATAAAACCACAAACATTGCCTCTGACGGGTCTGAAACAAGCAGCAAAACGCCGTCGGACCTTGCTTCAAGCCGGGTAGCGGCTGCAAAGTCTGAAACAATCGAGACGGATCAATACGAATGTGTCCGCGATGCAGCAAGCCTGGAAAAATGGATCAAAAAGGCTAAAGCATCCGGGGTTCTGGCTGTGGATACTGAAACAACTTCTCTTGATTCCATGCAAGCAGATCTTGTAGGAATTTCCCTGGCCACGGCGCCCGGCGAGGCTTGTTACATACCGCTCGCCCACAAAAGTGGTGTCGACGACCTTCTGGGTGGCGGCTTGCTTCCTTATCAACTGGAAACTGAGCAGGTGCTGCAACTACTCAAGCCATTGCTGGAGGATCCTTCAATTTTGAAGATTGGCCAGAACATGAAGTATGACTGGCTGATCTTTGCGCAACGCGGAGTTTTGGTTGCTGCTTTCGATGACACCATGTTGTTGTCATATGTCCTTGATGCAGGGAGAAACAGCCATGGAATGGATGAACTCTCCAAACGCTGGCTTGATCATACCTGCATATCTTACAAGGAACTGACCGGCACCGGACGATCTTCGATAACCTTTGATCAAGTAGAACTGGACAAGGCAACAGCATACGCAGCCGAAGATGCAGATGTCACGCTGCGTCTTTGGCGTGTCTTGAAGCCACGGCTTGTAGCGGAAAGCATGACTGATGTGTATGAGCGACTTGAACGTCCGTTGGCAAAAGTAATTGCCTGCATGGAACAGCGAGGCGTAACAGTAGACCGGCAGATTCTGTCTCGCTTGTCAGGCGAGTTAGCTCAGGCCGCAGGAAGCCTCGAACAGGAAATATATGAACTCGCGGGCGAAAAATTTAATATTGGTTCACCCAAACAGCTGGGAGAGATTCTGTTTGGAAAATTGGGCTTGCCAGGAGGCAGGAAAACTGCCACCGGACAGTACTCAACCTCCGCTCAGGTGCTGGAAGACTTGGCAGGAGAAGGCCATGAACTTCCGCGCAAGATAGTTTATTGGCGTCAACTAACCAAATTGAAATCAACCTACACCGACGCATTGCCAGAGTTTATCAATCCGGAAACCGGGCGGGTGCACACTTCCTATGCCATGGCTTCAACATCCACCGGTCGGCTTTCCTCTTCAGATCCCAATCTCCAGAACATCCCGGTTAGAACTGAAGAAGGCCGACGCATAAGAACTGCGTTCGTGGCTCCAAAGGGTACAAGCCTTGTTTCGGCAGATTATTCTCAGATTGAGTTGCGTGTTCTGGCCCACATTGCCGATATTTCCCAGTTGAAACAGGCATTTGCCGACGGCCTTGATATTCATGCAATGACAGCTTCCGAAATGTTTGACACGCCGATTGAGGGTATGGACCCGATGGTTCGCAGAAGAGCAAAAGCCATAAATTTTGGAATAATTTACGGAATTTCTGCCTTTGGATTGGCCAATCAGCTTGGAATCGAAAGATCAGAAGCATCCGACTACATCAAAAAATATTTTGAGCGGTTTCCGGGAATTCGTGATTACATGGATTCCACCAAAAAGTTCGCTCGCGAACACGGCTATGTAGAAACCATATTCGGCCGACGGGCTCATTATCCGGATATTGAAGCAAAGAATCCACAGATTAGGGCTTTTAACGAGCGCGCAGCCATCAACGCTCCGATACAAGGCTCAGCTGCGGACATCATAAGGCGCGCCATGGTGCGAATGGACATTGCACTGGAGGAGGCCGGGTTAAGTGCCAAAATGTTGCTGCAGGTACATGACGAGCTCATCTTCGAAGTCGAAAATTCAGAGGTTGAGCGCACCATTCCGATGGTTTCAAGCATCATGGAGAAAGCGCCACTGCCGGTGCTGAATTTGGCTGTACCCTTAAAGGTCGATGCTCGTGCAGCCCAAAATTGGGATGAAGCCCATTAGGAGAAATCATGAGCAATCCCGCTCCAGGATTTATTGATCATCCTGATCATAAAATTTCAATCACTTCAGTCGACGGGATTGTAGCGACCTCGGTTAAGAGCGAGGAAATTGTTCGTACAAATGAAGCGCTTGTCCTGGATGAATCAACTTATCCGCCAGTATTTTATCTGCCTCTGAGATCAATTCCGCAGGCATTGTTATCTGACAGCGATCATGAAACATGGTGTCCATTCAAAGGCACTGCCAGTTACTTTCATTTGATTTATAACGGTGAATTGTATGAAAACGCTGCGTGGAGTTATCGCAATCCCTTTGATGAAGCGCATATGATCAAAGACCATGTCGGATTTTATCCAAATGTCGCGGCAGTTGAGTTGGCAATATGATAGCTGAACAATTTGCCTCCGCGCTCAACAGTTCGATTGAAGAGTGCGCGAACTTCAGTTATTGAAGGCTCACGCACCCGTAGCTCAGCTGGATAGAGCGCTGCCCTCCGAAGGCAGAGGTCAGAGGTTCAAATCCTCTCGGGTGCGCCAATCAAATCAATCGGTTAATAAAATTTTCTGTTTTGAAAAATTGTGAAAGTAACCACATAGTAACCACGCCATGGAGATCTGCTCTGTTTCG
>JAJFHU010000041.1 GCA_021775455.1 Hyphomicrobiales bacterium
ATGGTGATGCCTGGTGACAATGTGGAGATGGAAGTTGAACTGATCGTGCCAATCGCGATGGAAGAGCGCCTGCGCTTCGCCATCCGTGAAGGTGGCCGGACCGTCGGCGCCGGCATCGTAGCAAGTATTATCGAGTAATGGGATTGTGGGGTACAATGTTGCCCCACAGTTTATTTACGACCGGCGGCCGACGGCCAAAAACAATGCAAACAAGCGCCAGCGCTTGCTTTGCGCGGCGTCGGCATCGTAGCAAGTATTATCGAGTAAGAGATGTAGTTTGCGATTGCCAAGGGAATGATTCAGTGATTCATTCCCGGCTTCGATTGGGCTGAGCCATGCGAAGCACAATCACCAACAAAAATTTACTGACTGTACATTGGGCTTGCCCGTATTCTTATGGAAACCATTCGGTTGGTGAAGCAATCCATGTAATAGCTGGGTCATGAATCGCATTCTAAAGACATTCTGGATCGCTGGCATAAAACTCACCTATGAGGGCGGGTTGGCAATCGCCTCCAATGTGGCGCTGGCGCTTCTCTTGTCACTGTTTCCTTTCCTGATGTTGATAGCAGGTCTCGTCCAGTGGTGGGGAAGTCCGGAGTTGGCCGGAGACGTGGTAAATCTCATATTCAACCACTGGCCAGAAGACGCGGCAAAGCCGATTGCTGACCAAGTCAAGATTATCATTGGACAGAGCCCCGGGGAAATTTTTTCCCTTGGCACTCTGGTAGCGTTGGTACTTGCCACCAATGGAGTGGAAAGTGCGCGGGATGGTTTGAACCGTGCCTACAAGGTTCCAGAAACACGATCATTCTTGAAACGCCGGCTGCAAGGTGCTGTTTTTGTATTGGCAGGTGCAGTCGGCCTGATAGCAGCAGCCTTGATTTTGGTCGGAACACCGCTGATTTGGACTTTCCTGCTCATTTCAATGCCGTGGTTGAAACAATTCGCGTTTACGATAACGCTTGCTCAATACGGGCTTGCCCTTGTGCTTCTCTGGTTAAGCCTGTTCTTCTTTCATTATTTTCTACCCGACGGACACCGCAACATTCGACAACTGTTCTGGGGAATACTCATATCAATTGTTGGCATACTTGCCGGTTCAAAACTGTTTGCAATTTATTTGCACAGTTTTGCCGATTATACGGCCCTCTATGCAGGACTGGCAGGCATAATGACTGCAATCATATATCTTTATTGTCTGGCAGTTCTCATTCTCTACGGAGCTGAGTTTAATGCTGCGCTTATGGAGTAATGTTGCAAGAGTTTTTTGCATGAAGGCAGATTTGAGTAAACAATCGCAGCAATATTTCAATTCTTTGGCGGGTTTTGATTTTGAGACTTCAAATTCGCAAGCATATCCGTGTGTATTGTACCATCCAGTTTTGTGAGTAGTTGCAGAACTTGAGCAAGCATTTCCCTGACTTGATCTTCCTTGTCTGAAAATTCAATATCTGCAGTTTCGGCCAATTCGGACAAGTCATTTGCGAGGGCTTTCAGTTGACCGGCATCGCCACATTCACCTTTTGAACCCGTCTGTTCGCCGAGCGATTCCATTAGTCCATTAAGTGAACCCTGAATATCCTCAAGCTGGTCCAATGTGTTTTTGGATTTGTTACCCATTGTACATCCTATTTTGTTCTTCAAATTGTCGACTTCTGATTTCATTCTTCCTGTAGAAACTGCTGCATTGAACTTGCTGCCGCAACAGCCAGAAGTGCTTTGTTGATTTCTTGAATTGCCCAAAGTTTGTTTGGCACCCTGCTTGCCGACTTGGTTTGATGTTGCATTTTGATAATCGAAATTGCTCTTTGAACAACTAGCACCGGATAAGCCTTCAGTCATTGCATTCTCCCATTGTTACTGGGCAAACTTTTCACATTGCCTTGCAATTTCAAATCCGCGTTGATTACCTAAGGTGTTAACCGATGTAGGGAGATGAATAATGAGGCCGTCCCAAGTGCGTGGAATACCTGCAATGCTGGTAAAGACTTCATGATTCAGATGATCAATATGAACAACAATCCTGACAGTATCGAGCCTATTAGCCCAAGCAGGAAGTAGGTTGCGAGTACCGGGATCCTCACCAACGAATAGATGCCTACTACGGCTGGTATGCATGAAACTGCACCTGCAATCATGAATGCCATACCAGCTCCCGCCGACATTCCCTGTTCCATGAGCCCGGCAACAAGGGGAGGTGCCACATACGAATTTAGATAGGCAGGTGCACCAAGTAACGCTGAGATTACGATTGGCTGCACACCTTCACCGCCCACAAGTCCGCCAATCAATTTTGCAGGTACATAATGGATCAGCAGGGCTTCGAGCAGATAAGCCAACGTCAACCATTTTAGAAGAAACAGGGCGTTATATAGGAATTGTTCCCTGAATATCGAGATGCGCCCGCCTTCTTGCCAGAATTTCCAGACCGGTTTATCAGATCCGATACCCGGTCCGCAGCTGCAATTGTCTGCAACAGATCCCGGCTTGGCAGGAGATTTCAACATGCCGCCACGGGTCATGAAAGCAGTGATGAAGCCTCCAAACAAGCCGATGCCCACCGCAAATATTGCCTTGGCGATGGCAAAATTCCAGCCAAGCGCACCGGCGGTAATAAACAGCGTTGGCGGATCTATAAGCGGCGAGGAAAGCCAGAATGCCATGATTGCGGAAAGCGGAGCACCGGCAGCTATCAAGCCTGCAACAAATGGAATAACTTCGCATGAACAAAACGGAGCAAGCCCGCCAATGAGCGCTGCCATGATGATCATCCGGTACTCCCTGCCTTCAAAAACGCGTGCAATCGTGTGTTCTGCACTAGTGGCTTTAAGCGCCGCGATCATCAATACAGCGACTATAATGTAAGGCAGCGTGCTCAGAAGTGCTTTCACGGTGAAATCAATTGTCCAGGCCATGTTTCCTGGATCAAGAACTGCAATTGCGGCAAGTACCAGGACAATTGCACCCCATGCGGACCGCAATCGCGGCAGGGAGGATGCGAGACGATTAAGTCCTGATAACGCAAGTTCCGTCATGGGTTTACTCTATGGATTTTCGAGTGGGAGTCGTTTTCGTGTCCTCCAGAATCCAGGCAGCACTCCTGTAGAAGAAATCCAGCCAATGCTTCCAGTTGGTCGTACACCGCACGGTTTATGATGGAACGGCCGTTCTTTTCTTGCGTGACCAGTCCAGCTGCGCTCAAGAAACGGATATGATGAGCCAGCGTGGAAGCCGGAATGTCCAGCCGCTGCTGAATTTCGCCGATTGCCAAGCCATCTGGCCCGGCACGAACCAGTGCCAGAACCACCTCAAGTCGTGGTTCTGATCCAACAGCAGCAAATCCCTGGGCTGCGATCTCAATTTCCATCATAATTATCCTTTTAATAACGATATAACTAGAAATATAGTTATGTCAAGGTGTGCTTGATATCTCGAATTACGAGAGCGGGGCGCAAGTCATGCACCGGTAAAACCGGTTTATGTAAAAACGTGGCGCAAATCCTGCACCCCGCCGGTGATTGGACGGACATTGGTTACCCAAGCCATCCTTGGAGCCAGAGCGCTGCAATCCCGGAGTGCTTGTTGTCACCACTCCTTTACCGTCATCTCGGTTGACCTGCCGTAGTGCAGGCCGGGCAGCTTTATCAAACCGCAACAAAGTTGCTGCGATCTGAAACTGAGGCTCCTCCCGTGCAGCAAACCACGTCAGTTTACTACAGGAGACACCGTTCCTCACCCACAAATCACCGTCATGACCAATGTCCCGTTGGTGAGGACAGATGAATAATCTCACAGGTATTCAGGGCGGGGATAAGTTTTTTAAAAATATTTGGACCGGCTAAAATTTTGAAAAGGGATGAATATGTAGTGATGGCGTAAACGCGATCCCGCGCTCACACCATCACACATTTTGGCCCACACAAATAGTAATCCATATCAACAATCGCCACATGTTTCGAATTGTATGACTTAATCAATCATCACACAGTGATCGTTGACTTTTTCTTGTTGTGCTTCCACAATTTGCACCAGAATCAATATACCCGGAATTCAGGCAGCCGTGTTATCCGATTTGCGCAAGTAGATTAATTGCAGTCAAAGACAGGGCAAAGAGTGGATGCAGCAAATACATCTGTTAGGCCCCAAGGTCTTTCCAAAAAGATCTTCGATGATATCGATGAACAGGCTGCGCGTCTCACAGTTCACGATCAATGCTATGAACAGCTTAGTCGAGGGTCATTCAAGGGCGAGCGGTCAAAAGCGGTTTTGAGCGATAAAGTTAGTGTTTACTTTGAAAAATATAACCAAAAGCTGGATCAGTGGGGTTGTATACCAGAAGACCGGTTCACGATTTTTTTCCTTATGGATAGTAATGCCCATTGCAAGGTAAACGGAAAAATATTTACCGCAGATGACGTTGCCACTGTATGGCCCGGCAAGGAATATCACTTACTGGGCTTACCAGGGGTTCATTCTTGCGCCTTGAGCGTAAATCAGGAACTTCTTGATGAATTTGGGTTGGCGGGCATTAATTTGCGGAGACTTGTTCATAGTCATAACTCCTGTTTTGCGGAGACTTTGCGGCAATTGGCCAGAAGTGCAATTACTACTATTGAACAGAATGTTGGAACACCTGTGTCCGGCTCGGTATCCGGGTTTGGTGCGTCAATTGCTGAAACCCTGGTAGCTGGCATCGGTGAAGTAGATGAGAGTATGCTGTTTACCTCACCACGCCATTATCTTGAAATTGTCAGGCGGGCTCGAGACTATATCGATGCCCATGCTGAAGAAGATATCCGGATCCCTCGCATATGCAAGGAGATTGGTATCAGTAGGAGAGCACTTGAATATGGTTTCCAGAATTGTTTTGAACAGTCACCAGCAACTTATCTACGAAGTGTACGATTGAACGAAATCCGAAGGGCGCTGAAATTGCCGGAAAATTCTGACCGTTCAATTGGTGACATTGCAGCACAGTGGGGTGTGTGGCATCTCAGTCGCTTTGCCCAGTATTATCAGGCGCAATTTGGTGAACTCCCATCAGAAACTCGCAGCAAAGTGGCTTGAATTCCGGGATCGTTTTCTTCAAAGAGATTTGTAACTACGATCGTCTGCGATTGCAGAATGGCGCCAGGTGTTCGACTTGGAAGCTGCCGTTTTGAAAATATTGGCGAACAATTAACCATTCTTGTTAGCCGTATGTAAGGCGGGAGATGGTATTAAAAGCTGTGGGTAGGCTGGTATGAATGATTACGTTGATAAAAAGAAGAAGGCACTCGGATACATCCACGTGGATGCTGATGGTCAATACCATCCTGTTCGGTGTTGGTGCTGGTCTTGTTATATTTCTGTGGATTGAGTATTCGCAAGGATCACCATTTCTGCAATTCCATGATGGCAGCTTCTTGACGCTGGAGCAGCGCTTGCTGCTAGCGACCGGGGCAGTAATGTTTGCCGGATTTTGTCATTCACTTCTGATTTTACAGTCCAATATCAAGGGTCGCCAGAAATACAATCTGATATCAAAAGCCCAGAATTCTGATCCGGAAAATCTTGCAATGCTGGATCCTTTGACCCGGATCAACAATCGCCGTTATTTTGACGGCATACTTGACGCATTTGTCGGCGAATTTCGGGATTTGGATTCCACGTTTGGAGTAATCCTTCTTGCGCTTGATGATTTTGATTCCATTAACGATACATATGGTGAAAATGCCGGGTTTTCTGTCCTGTATCAGGTTGCGCAGCGCATGAAAAACAATGCACGCGAATATGATACCGTCGCACGTATCAGCAGTGACGAATTTGCTGTCATTGCGCCAATCGTCAATCAACAACAATTATCGTCGATCGCCGAGCGATACAGGGCCGATATGTTCAATCTGGAAATAGAGTATGGTGTCGTCAAAGTACCGGTAAGCTCTTCAATTGGTATTGCGATATTTGAAAACGAGTTCAGTGCGTCAGATTTATTTTTCAAAGTAGAGCAGAATCTTCGCGACTCACCAGGTAAAAGCAGTAACAGCATCGCGGCGTGACCAAGGTTGCTATCCTCTCACCCAAACAAACATTAAATTAGCCGACGCATGTTAAAGTGCTGCGCATAAGTATGGTCAACATTGAGCTGGTCAGTTGGCCTTCTCTTCGCTGGAATCCAAGGGACCACGGGCTTTTGGGAAATTGAGGCGCCAACCTAATCTTATTGCCAGTACGCGTATCATAAACGCGGGCACTGCGGATAAAGCGGTCCTGATTTCGTCGCCAATGCCAATCGGGATGAGGATGTATAATAATGCCCCAAATGTTGCTGCGCTGATATAGATTTCCTGTTTCAACAGTAGAGGTGTCTGGTTGCATATCACATCGCGCAAAATGCCTCCAAAGCTTGCGCTCATGGCTCCAAACAATATGGCGACTATCGGATGGGCACCAGCAAGGTCTGCGGCTCTTGCGCCCAAAACTGCAAACAAAGCCATACCAGCAGCATCCGCATATAAGAGCCATGTCATCCTTTTGCCGATTATGTTGCGGTTGAAAAAGCAGGACAATATAGCACAGGAAATACAAACCGTGATTGGGAGCGGAGCACTTACCCAATTGAGTGGCAGGTTACCCAGTAAAAGATCGCGCATCGTTCCGCCACCTATCCCGGTGACGGTAGCGATAAGGCTGACCCCGACAACATCCATGCCAAGTCTCAATGCCATCAATGCGCCACTGAGCGCAAAAACGGCGGTACCGATTAATGATAGCCATGGAAAAAATTCTTCCACACGCTACTCCTTTCAAAACATTTTTCTCCTCGTCTGTCCTAGCATGAATTAACCACGGATTAACCCTCGCTGTGTGTAACTGAAGCCGCATAGGGAAAGATTGCAACATGAAAACATTGATACTGTCTTCGCTGGTGCTGATGATTGCTGCGGTGGGTAGTTATCGTACTCAAGGCCAAGGCAATTTGGTCGATGCACCAATTGGTCGTGTTGCTGTTGATCCCATAACCACCGGATCGCCGTTGACCAGGCAGCAACTTGATGACTGGCAGGCGCGACGCATTCAATTTACCCAATGTGGAAACTGCGAAGCTTTGAAGCAACCATATCCTGCACATTGAATATTGCGGTGATCAGTCCTGAAGGCCCTTGTAAAATTCGGTTTATGTCGGCATAACCTAGACAACGATTTTAGGCAGAGAGCCCACAATGATGCAATTCATCAAGCAGTTATTTACCTGGTGGAATGGGTCTACGATAAACACCCGTTTCCATATTTGGCGAACTGCCATGAGAGTTGGCGAAGATGAATTGGGTAATGTTTACTATGAAAGTCGCGATGGGAAACGGCATGTTCAGTATGCCGACTATGCCGAAGCAAGCGCCATACCCGCGGGCTGGCATGGCTGGATGCACTATCGCGTAGATACACCACCGAGCAAAGAAAACTATCAGGCGCGGGAATGGCAGAAATCGCATCTGCCAAATCAAACCGGTTCGGCCAATGCATATTTCCCAAAAGGCTCGCTCAACAATCCTGAAGACCGCCCAAAGGTTACCGGGGATTATGAGGCTTGGTCTCCATAAATGATTGTTGGCGAAGCGCGGATTGCCGCTGGCTTGCGTATTTATGCAATTGGCGATGTACATGGATGTCTTCGCGAATTTGACCAACTAATCCGCAAAATCGATAAAGACCTGAAAGACAATCCGGTTAAAAAACATCAGTTGGTTTGCTTGGGCGACTACGTGGATCGTGGTCCCGATGTCAAGGACGTCATTGAGCGTTTGATGAAGCTCGACAAGAGCGACCGGGATACGGTATTTCTCAAAGGAAATCATGAAGACTGGTTATTGGGCTTTTTGGATGATCCTGATGTTATGGGTGCAAGCTATTTGAACTGGGGTGACCTACTTACACTGAATTCATATGGTGTCGAAAACAATCCAGGCGCGGTCAATACGGATCTGGCAAAAGCGGCACGGCGACTTATTCCAACGAAACATCGCGTGTTCTTGAAAAAACTGCCGGTTTACCACTGTGTGGGAGATTTTTGTTTTGTTCACGCTGGCATTCGACCTGGCATCAATCTTGGAAAACAACTGGAGCATGATTTGATCTGGATCAGGGATGATTTCTTGCAACATTCGAAACCATTTGATCGGGTGGTCGTACATGGTCATACACCAACAAACAAACCGGAAGTGCACCCAAACCGGATCAATGTAGATACAAGATGTTATGACACCGGTATCCTTACCGCTCTGGTAATTGAAGAAAGGGACATACGCTTCATTCAAACTGAAGGATGGGGTTAAGTTGGAGCTGGCGGCTCCAGGAGGGTGTTGGCAATGAGGCTAATTTGTCTTTCACATGCCCGAATCCCGTGCTATCGACTGTCAAAAATTAAAGATAAACAGGTGTGGATTAAAATATGCGGATTGGTGTTTCAAGGTTCAGTTTAGCGCTTTTTACACTAGGTGCATTGCTGGTGCTTTCTGCCAATCCTGCCAATTCGCAAAAAATCTCCAATCGGGTTGCTGAATTCACCGGGATCGACAAGATTACCGGCCGAATTATCACCTTCGATGTTTACATTGATGAAACGGTTCAATTTGGGGCGCTGCAGGTAACGCCACGGGTTTGCTATTCGCGACCTGCGACCGAGACCCCAAAAACCACCAGCTTTTTGGAAGTCGATGAAATAACGCTTGACCGGAAAATTCGCCGGATTTTCACTGGTTGGATGTTTGCTGACAGCCCGGGCCTCAATGCAATCGAGCACCCGGTCTATGACGTTTGGTTGAAGGATTGCAAGATGGAGTCGGACGTAGCGCCACCATCGTGACCCGGCCAACGTCCTTCTTCAAGAAGCGCTTGTTCCAACATGATTTGATAGCGGTCTCGCGGCACTTCCACACCACCAAATTTCGAAAGATGTTCCGTTGTAAACTGGGTATCCAAAAGAGTGAAGCCGCCAGTTACCAATGTATGTGCGAGATGGGCCAAAGCCACTTTGGATGCATTGTGCATCCGTGAAAACATGCTTTCACCAAAAAATGCCCCACCCAGGCGTACACCGTATAATCCCCCAACAAGTTCACCTTCATACCAGACCTCAACGCTATGGGCGTGGCCAATTTTATGAAGCTGGCAATAAAGATCGAGTATCCGCCGATTTATCCATGTTGATTTGCGTTGCGGTGTTTCCTGGGCGCATTCGCGAATAACGCGCGAAAACACCGTGTCATAACGAATATCAAATCGATTTTTCTTGAGCTCTTTCTTGAGTGATCGGGAGATATGAATTCCATCGAGCGGCAGAATTCCCCGGAACTCCGGTTCCACCCAGAACATGCCGGGGTCATCGGCGGACTCCGCCATAGGAAATATTCCGCATGCATAGGCCTTCAGCAAAACTTGCGGTGTAATTTCAAGAAGAATGTCATTTTTGCCGGTCATTACCGAGATTAAATCTATGATTTAGCCAAATAATTTTCAAGCCAGTGAATATCATAATCGCCCTTTTGTATATCTTCATTCGCGACAAGTTTGCGGAAGAGGGGCAGGGTGGTTTCAATCCCGTCTACTACAAACTCGTCCAGGGATCTACGCAACCGCATCAAGCATTCAGGCCTGGTCCGTCCATGAACAATCAGTTTACCAATGAGGCTGTCATAATGCGGTGGTATTACATAACCTTGATAAACACCTGAATCGACCCGAACCCCCAATCCACCAGGTGGATGGTAATACTGGATAGTACCAGGTGACGGGACAAATGTTTCAGGGTGCTCGGCGTTGATGCGGCATTCAATGGCGTGGCCAAACAACTGCACATCGGATTGCTCAAATGACATACCGTTTCCGGATGCCACGCGAAGTTGTTCGTTTACCAAATCAATCCGGGTGATCATTTCAGTCACCGGATGTTCGACCTGTAGCCGAGTATTCATTTCGATAAAGTAGAACTCGTCGTCTTCATACAGGAATTCTACGGTGCCAGCACCAGAATACCCCAATCCCTGAACAGCCTTGGCGCATATATCGCCAATCCTTCTGCGCGCCTTGTCGTCAAGGGCGGGTGATACAGCTTCTTCCCAAACCTTCTGGTGCCGACGTTGAAGCGAGCAATCCCGTTCCCAAAGGTGTACACCACCGCCCTTGCCATCACCAAGTACTTGAATTTCAATGTGTCTGGGTTTGCTGAGGTATTTTTCAATGTATACGGCATCATCACCAAAAGCTGCTCCGGCTTCTGAACGCGCCGTATGCAGGGCCTCGACTATATCAGCCTCAGTCATGGCAACTTTCATGCCTCTGCCACCACCGCCAGATGCGGCCTTGATCAAAACAGGATAACCGATGTCAGCGGCAATTTTCTTGGCTTCAACGGGATCTACTACCGCGCCTTCAGAGCCCGGAACAACAGGGATTCCAAGCTCCTTCGCAGTTTTTTTCGCTGCAATCTTGTCACCCATAATGCGGATGTGTTCTGCACTTGGGCCAATAAAGGTGATGTTATGGGCCTCAAGAATTTCAGCGAATTTTGCGTTCTCTGATAGAAAACCATATCCAGGATGGATGGCATCAGCGCCAGTGATTTCACATGCGGCGAGAATTTCGTGCATGTTAAGATAACTGTCGCGCGCTGCTGGCGGTCCAATGCAAACGCTCTCGTCTGCCAGACGCACATGCATTGCTTCTGCATCAGCAGTTGAATGTACGGCAACAGTTTGAATTCCAAGTTCCTTGCACGCACGTAATATGCGCAGGGCAATTTCACCACGATTGGCAATTAGAACTTTGTTAAACATGGTTGCTGGCCTTCAACTATTCGATCAGAAGCAATTGTTCGCCAAATTCAACCGGCTGGCCATCATCGACTAAAATCGCCGCAACTGTTCCAGAAACCGGAGTCGCGATCTGGTTCATGGTTTTCATCGCTTCCACGATCATGACCGTTTGACCCTTTTTGACCACATCACCTACTTTGACATACGGATCAGCGCCAGGAGCGGGAGAATAATAGGCCGTGCCCACCATTGGAGATGGAACATTACCAGTTACCTTGGATGCTGCTCCCGCATCACTTGCTGCTGGATGAGTAACCGAAGTCGACGCAGGTGTTGATGGCAGTACTGGAGCAGCGACTTGCAGGGTTTGTTGAGACGAAGCCCGTGATACGCGAATGCGAAGATCATCCTGCTCAACTTCAATCTCTGTTAGATCAGTCTCGGTTAGCAGGTTTGCAAGGTCCTTGATCAAACCTTGATCAATTGTAGTATTTTTCTTGGTTGCCATATTTACTCGCTGAAACTGTTTCCCTTTTGGGTCTTGCTGGCTTATCCCGGTGACCGCCTGTTTCAAAGCCAAAACCTCTAATTCAGAACATATCTGTTTAAAGATTTCAGGGCTGTATCACAAGTCCGGTAAACCCAGCCGCAGGGCTTATACACATGCGGTGATTAATAAGCAATCAGCTAAATTTGGTGCAATATGAGTCGGTCCAATTCGCAAGGAGCTCTTACTCGGTGGTCAGTTGGTCCACGCGTTGGGATAATTCATCAAAACCTACAGCGCCGAATACGACTTCATCGCCTATAATGTAAGAAGGTGTGCCACCTATACCGAGGCCGGCAGCAATAGCCTGAACTTCATCCAGGGCTTCTGCAATGTAGGGTTTTTCCATTTCAGCCCGAAGTGTTGCTTCATCCGCTCCCATGGCAAGTGCAAGCTCGACTGCTCGGGCACCATCTTTACGACCGGACAATCCAAGCAGATCAATATGAAACTGCGCATACTGATCTGGCAAAACCTTTGAGACAGCCATACTTACCTGATGCGCTTCTACTGAGGCTGGTCCGAGGATTGGAAATTCCTTCAGAACAAACCGAACTTCCTTGTTGGAGTCCAGCATCCGGTTCATGTCATCAAGTGCCCGCATGCAAAATCCGCAATTGTAGTCAAAAAATTCAACTACTGTCACACTGGCTTCCGGGTTTCCTATTTCAATTTGATGAGGCGAAGAGTAAATTGCCTCCTTTTTTGCCTCCAACGTTTGTTTTTGTGTTGCGGCAGTTTGTTGCTGTTGTTTAGCCTGCAGTACGTCCTGCATTTCGATTAATATTTCGGGATTCGAAAGGAGATATTCTCGTACAATCATCTCGACATCTGCACGATTATCTACTTCCTGTGCTCTACTTGTCGTAGGTTGTAACGCAAACATGCTACCGGTAGCCATCATGACGGCGAGGAATGCAGCGATCGATTTATTAGATGTCATATTGGTCTCCAACCATAATTTAGCGAAGCTTTGGTGGCTTGTAATCAATAATATCCTGTAAACGAAGCCATTGTGGACTGCCCGTCTTCACTTTTGGTTGAGCGCGCAGGGCAAATTTTTTCGCCTCAGCAAAATTGCCTTGCAAGAATTTTTGCTCGGCGCTGGCGGCGATGGCCAGGTTTTGTTTACCTTGAATTGCATAGGCGCGAGCCATGTAGCCATAGCCATCCGAAGAGTATCGATCCCGTGAAAGTCCTGCTTTCAGGTAGTTAATGGCCGGTTCAAGATTTGCCTTGTTGTTTGTCTGCAACAGCGAGTGGCCTAGCTGGATCATTAACAAACCATTTTGGCGATCATTAAGGGAAACGGCTTTGGAGTAATACTTTACCGCAGCTCCAACATTGCCTGCCTTTAATGCCATTTCACCCATAATTTCATATATGAACTCATTGTTTGGCTGCTCTTTTACTAGCCTGCCAAGTTGCTCAATTCCCTTTTTGGGAGAGCCCGACAGATAGGTTGATATTGCATAACCATATCTTGCAGGAGCACTTTTCAGATCATTACGAAACAGCGCCCTGACGCCACCGGGTCCAGCAGAGAAAGCGGCAATCTTGGCTCTGGCCATGTCATGTCTGAGTTGAAGGGCAGGCGGATCTTTTTTTGTAAAGTGGGGGCTTTTTTGTGCAATTTCGTTTAAAAGCGCCACCCGCTCTCTCGGAAGAGGGTGACTGATCGCATAAGGGTCAAGACCCGATGATTTAAAAAGTGAATTTTTTGAAAGACGCTTGAAGGTGTTGATCATGCCCAGGGAAGATTGGCCGGTTTTATCCAACAATGTGACCCCGGTATGATCTGCATCAACCTCGTCTTCGCGTTGATAGGCGAGCAGGTTTCGCATAATGCCTTGTTGGCTACCCATGAAGATAGCTCCAGCAGCTTCTGTACTTCCTGCCGCTACGGCTCCTGCGCCTGCAAGGACAGATAGCACAGCCAGCGCCTGAGCCTTTTGAAGTCGATCCCTCAATCCGGTCAAGTGGCCCCGGATGATATGGCCGGTTTCATGCGCCAGGACGCCGATAATTTCATTTGGAGTATCGGACTTCATTATTGCGCCGATATTTATGAACATTCTCGTTCCGGTAACGAAAGCATTGAAGTCTTCCCGGTTTAACAAGAAAACTTCAACAGCATTCTTGCTCAGACCACCGGCACTGAACAACGGGCGGGCATAATCATTCATCAGCGTTTCAATTTCTGCATCGCGCACCCAGGCAATGTTTCTCTTCTTCTGCGCATTTGCGAAATCCAAAGTCAAAAGATGAAACATCAGACCGATAGCCAATACCGGAAATGCAACTCGCACTATCGCGGCGAGCATTGATGGTCGATATGGACATTTTTTGATATTCATCAGGCTAAAACCATAAAGCAGTTACAAGAGTTTCTATTGTTAGCAAATAGTGTTCATTTTGGGGAATACCCACAATCAACCATTGGAGCGATTTGCTCAAGTCATCATATTGCAGTTTTTGATCAAATCTGTGATATCTGCCACCTCCCTGAAACCTTTTTGCCGGATAATCCATGATTCCTTCTCAACGCAGCAAAATACTGCCTTTTCGAGCCATGGATGTGGTTGCAAAAGCTAACCAGGCGATTGGTGACGGGCGTGATGTAATCATGATGTGTATTGGTCAACCATCGTCTCCCGCACCTTCTACTGCCCTGATGGCGGCAAGGCGCGCATTGGAGCACGGCAAGATTGGCTACACCGATGCTGCCGGCATATCCGCCCTCAGGAAGCGAATTGCGCAGTACTATCTGGAAAGGTACGGCACAGATATTGATCCGCGAAGAGTATTCGTCACAACAGGCTCGTCTGCAGGCTTCACCCTATCGTTTCTTGCAGCATTTGATCCAGGAGATCGTATCGTTATTCCGTCGCCGGGTTATCCGGCATATCGCAACATCTTGAAATCTCTTTCTCTTGAACCCGTTGAAATTGAAACACTGGAACAGGATCGTTGGACAGTTTCTGCTGACCAGCTTGATGAATTGCATTCGAAGGAAAGGGTTCACGGAATCCTGATTGCAAATCCCAACAATCCGAACGGTACGATGATGGCCCCGGAAGCATTTCGTGCGCTTGTTGACCGAGCTGCCAACCTTTCAATAAAGTTCATTTCCGACGAGATTTATCACGGACTGACTTGGGGTCAGGCGGAGGTGACTGCGCTTGAAGTGAATGATGACTCATTTATTATAAATTCGTTTTCAAAGTATTTTTGCATGACTGGATGGCGAATAGGCTGGATGATTGTGCCGGAAGACATGATTGATACCGTTGACCGGTTGCAGCAGAACATTTTCATTTGTGCGCCAGAGGTATCACAAATTGCAGCGCTTGCCGCCTTTGATGGCATTGATGAGATGAACGTGGTCAAGCAGGGTTATGAGAAAAACCGTGATTTGGTCATTAAAAGACTGAACCAGTTGGGATTGACCAGAATTCATCCGATTGACGGTGCTTTTTATGCCTATGCAAATACATCAGGTATCGCAGAAGATTCGTTGATTCTATCAAACAGAATTTTGCAAGAGGCAGACGTGGCTGTTACGCCCGGCCTCGATTTTGATCCAGTTTCGGGAAACAAGTGGATGCGGTTTTCCTTTGCTGGTGATAATTCTCGACTGTCTGACGGCTTTGACAGGTTGGACGAGTGGATGGCCAGACAAAACGCTTGATCTTGGGCGCAATAAAAAAAATGGGCCGGGATTATTGCTACCGGCCCAAATGAATCCAATACTGAAAACCGATTTCAGTGCCGAATTTAGAAGAAGTCTCCAGTGCCGCCGCCCCAAAGTCCCTCTTTGGACGCCTCCGAATCTGACGCTTCATTAGGAGCAGCTTCATCCGCCTTCTTTTTACGAGGTCTGCGGGTATTGCGGGAGCGGTTTGGTCGATCAGATTCTTCTTCAGATCCTGACGCTTCTGCTCCAGATTCTGTTTTTGACTTGGTTTCCGATGTGTCGGCAACTGCTTTTACAACGCCAGTAGCGGCTTTGTTGTCAGCTTTTTTGGTGCTCTTTCTGCGAGTAGTTCGGCGTTTCGACTGTTCTTCACCATCGGATTCATTGTCGGGATCTGACGCGGATGATGTTTGATCTGCTGCACTATCTTCGGTTGCTTCCTGATCGGTTTCCGGTTTTGAGCGATTTTTGCGACCACCTCGAGCACCGCGACGGCGTTTTTTCGGTTTTTCGCTATCGGAATCGTCCGAATTGGTATCCGCATTGTCGAGTGATGCTGTTTGATCTTCAGCTTCACTTGCGTTGGATGAATCGACTTCTTCCTTGTGTGAAGATGAATCCTTGCCCCTTCGCTTGCGTCGCTTTCTGCGACCAGAATCATCATCATCATCAATTTGAGTATCATTTGGTTGCTCGGCAACTTGGTGTTTGCCGATTGCCGCAGAACCTTTCTCAATTACAAAATCCTGGCCCTTGATCGAATAATCACCTTCTATTGTGATCGTCAGTCCATAACTTTCTTCAAGTTCGCTGAGCGCTTGGCGTTTCGTATTCAGCAGTTGAATGGCAATATTCGGAGTTGTGCGTACTGTTACATTGAACCGGTTGTGCCGGGCCACATGGTCTTCAATGCCTCGATATACATGCAAGGCTATCGCAGAACCTGTCCGAACGTGGCCTTGCCCACCGCAATGCGGGCAAACATCCATTGTGCTTTCAAGGACGCTAGCGCGGATGCGTTGTCGCGACATTTCCATTAATCCAAAATGCGAAATTCGACCCAGTTGAATTCGTGCGCGATCGTTTTTCAGGCAATCCTTGAGTTTCTTTTCAACCGCGCGGTTGTTTCTGCGTTCCTCCATGTCAATAAAGTCAATTACGATCAATCCCGCAAGGTCACGCAAACGCAATTGCCGGGCAATTTCTTCAGCTGCTTCGAGGTTTGTCTTTAGCGCAGTGTTTTCAATTGAGTGCTCCCGAGTAGCGCGCCCTGAGTTCACATCAATAGCAACAAGCGCTTCAGTCTGGTTCATCACCAGGTAGCCACCAGATTTCAGGGTGACTTCTGGAGAAAGCATCCGCTCCAGATAGGACTCAACTCCGTATTTGGAAAACAGACTCTGAGGCTGATTGTAGAGTTTGATATTTTTGGCGTGACTCGGGATGAGCATGCCCATGAATTCCCTGGCTTCATTGTAGCCATCTTCACCAGTCACCAGTATTTCGTTGATTTCCTTGTCATAAAGATCACGAATGGAGCGTTTAATGAGGCTACCTTCCTCGTGGACCAGGCAAGGCGCTGCGGAAGACAGCGTCAAATTACGAACCCGGTCCCACACCCTCATAAGATATTCAAAGTCGCGCTTAATCTCGACCTTGGTGCGGGATGCGCCAGCAGTGCGTAGAATAACCCCCATGCCTTCCGGGACATCCAGTTCTGATGCAATTGCCTTTAACCGTTTGCGGTCATTGGTATTCGAAATTTTCCGTGAAATGCCGCCACCTCTGGCTGTATTAGGCATCAGCACGGAATAGCGCCCAGCAAGCGACATATAAGTTGTAAGAGCAGCACCCTTGTTGCCGCGTTCTTCCTTGACCACTTGTACCAGCATTACCTGCCGACGCTTGACAACTTCCTGAATCTTGTACTGCCTGCGGCTGCGTCTGCGCTCAGGAACTTCCTCCATTGCGTCTTCCTGCCCCACGGATTCGACATCTTCATCAGCGAATTCGGTATCATCATCGGTATTAACGGGGACTGGATCTTTGTCAGTTCCATTGTCATCCTCGTTTGACTCGTTTTTGGACTTGGTGCTTTTGCGACGGCTAGCGCGGCGTTTTGCTGGTTTTTCTTCCACCTCGTCCTGGGAAGAACTGTCTCCAGTTTCACCATCTTCCGATCTTTTTGTATCGTCGCTTTCATCTGTAACTTCTTTTGATGATTCAGTATCAGCTGATGCTGAAGCTTCTTCATCCTTACTAGACGTTTTTCGCCGAGTAGTTCGACGCGTTTTTCGCGCTGGCGGAGAATTGTCGTTATCTGGTTCATCTTCCCCATCTTCGTCGTCGGGCAGGGGCTCTGATATTGAATCGGTATCCATTGCTGCAGCAATTGACTTGGAATTGTCTCCATCGTCATCATCAGAAGTATCTTCTGAATCATCATCTGCCGAACCATCGGTGGATTCAGCTTCGGTTGCATCTATTGCAGTTGGCGTCTCAGAAGCTTCGGCTTCCGGAGACTCTTCATTGGATGCTGATTTCTCATCGCTACCGGAATTATCCTCTTCGCCGGTTTTCGCCTTCTTTGAAGTTCTTGATTTCCTTCTGGGCTTGCGTTTTGCTTTCGGCTTTTTCTCTTCAGCTTCTTCTTCACCGTCTGGTTCAGCGCTATCACCACTACTTGCAGCTTGTTCCAAATCAGCCTCGTCGGCCTCGCGGTGTGCACGTGCCTGTTGGGCTTCTTCTTCAAGAAGTGCCTGCCGGTCAGCTACCGGAATTTGATAATAGTCGGGATGTATTTCCGAAAAAGCCAAAAACCCGTGACGGTTTCCGCCGTAATCGATGAAAGCCGCCTGCAATGACGGCTCAACGCGCGTTACTTTGGCGAGGTATATGTTACCCCTTAGTTGGCGTTTTTCCTGAGACTCAAAATCGTAATCTTCAATACGATTGCCGCGTACCACCGCCACCCGTGTTTCTTCCGGGTGGGAGGCGTCTATAAGCATTTTGTTGCCAGACATATTTATAATTCTCCGCAAACGCGGAACCGGTTCTGGCGTAGAGTGGAATTGTCTCAACCGTAATTGGCATTGTAAAAGCCTGGTCAAATTCTGACTTAATCAACATTATACGCCGCATAAAAACTCGATATACGTTTGCTATCTTTGAAGCGAAATTGGCATACTGGACAGATGTGCAGCACAAACTGCCTCCGGGAAGAGGCATTACTCGGTGCTGCGAACCATTCAATGTCATTGAAGTACGGTTTCTTTCGCGTTGTTAACAGGGACCGGACATACCGGCCAGCGAAGCGCAGTCAGCCATTCCGCAAATAAATTAGAAGGCTTGAGTACGCTGCATCGAAACAATTTGCCAATTCAATCAGTCAAATCGTGCGAATCTTTTCCGGTGTCAGCGTGTGTCAATTCCAAAACATGAATCACATCGATTGCTGCACCAACACATCCTAAATAAGTAAAAGCTGAACATTGTACAAGAAAAATCAGCAGAATGACCGATTTTTGACATCACATTGGTTTACGGCGTTCTACCGGTATTCAATTCCCGACATGTTTGATAAATCATGCAAATGAATGTGATTCTATCTACAATCCGTGGCTGTCTTCTCTTAATCACTTTTTTGTCTGCCATTTTGACATTGGTAAATGGAGATGCGCATGCCGATAATGAGCGTGTAATCGCATTTGCCGGAAGGATTGCCGGCGATGAGAACAGTACCCGTGTATTAATAGATTTTGATCGATCCGTGGATGTTAAAACCTTCTACATGGATCAACCTGACCGCATTATTATCGATTTGCCGGAGACGGTCTTTAACCTTGGTGATGATTCCGGGATGAAACCACGTGGGTTGGTTTCTTTCATTCGCTTTGGGTCAATCAATGAAGGTCTTTCTCGCATCGTATTGTCATTAAGGTCACCGGCCAAGATTTCTGGGGTGGAAATAAAACCCCGCACAAGTGAAGCGGGCTTTCGCCTGGTAGTTGATATAGACAAGGTAACTGCGTCCGAATTTACTGAACTTGTGAATACGGACCGCGAAGAAGCAGACAAAACGCTCTCCGAAGCTCCCGCACTCAAAGGTGAAAAACCCGCGGCAAACATTAAGGATGCCGGGAAACTAACGATTATCCTTGATCCTGGTCATGGCGGAATTGACGGTGGAGCCGTTGGCAAGGGTGGTGTGCTGGAAAAAGACATCGTATTGTCTTTTTCACGCATATTGAAGGAAATACTCGAGCAGGTCGGTCCATTCAACGTTTTGATGAGTCGAAACAGTGATGATTTTGTCCGGTTAAGCCAACGGCTTGATTTCAGCCGCAACAACAACGCGGATTTGTTTATTTCAGTTCATGCAGATTCACTAAAACAAAGAAGTGTTCGAGGTTCGACAATCTATACCTTGTCCAAAAAGGCATCCGATCGGCTTTCTGAACAATTGGCCGAGTCCGAAAACAGTGTAGACCTTGTTGCCGGGCTTTCCCTGGAAAAGGATGAAGAGGCCATCGTTACTGACATATTGGCTGACTTGACCACTCGGGAAACGAAACAATTCTCTCGCCAGTTTTCATCGCTGCTTTTGAGAGAATTGGAAGACAGAGTAACGATGATAAAGAATCCTCGACGTTCCGCGAGTTTCAATGTGTTAATGGCACCAGAAGTGCCCGGTATTCTTCTGGAATTGGGATATCTTTCCAACCCTGAAGACGAAAAGCTGCTGGCCAGCGTTGAATGGCAGGAAAAAATTGCTGGACTGGTCTCTCAAGCCGTCGTGAAATTTTTCGAACCCCGGTTGGAAAACTAGGGTCCTGACCCTAGTCGATTGGTCAGGATATCGCGAAGAACGTTTTCCAGGTCACGGGATTGATGATGCAGGAGAAGTTGTTGTTGCCCGACAGTTGAGGCGTTGGCAGCACAGCTTCATCTGGTTAAGCGTCAGATATTGCAAGCAGACCGGAAGATACTTGCCTGCCACCGTAGCAATGAGAACTACACAACGCCTCGGGCCGCATTGGCTTGAGACAACGAGGTTGGAAAGGCAATTGATTGAATAACGCACCCAAGCCAGTCGGCCCACAGACCGGGACAACCCACAAGTGCCAGGGCGCCTGAAGAGCGCGTGCTATTGACCGGGACCCGATCTGCGGAGAGCATTATGGCCAGCGGCCATGTAACAAAGCCGCACCAACAGGCCGAACACATGGCAGCTCCGACAAGCAGTGCAACATCAAATCAAACCCTTGACAACACGGAGCCGTCCACACATGGCACATAACGGACAACGAGGTTAGGTGCTGGTATGCCCGCATTCGGGGGTACAGCAGACGTCTTATTAAGAAGATGCAACAACGGTCAATAATGGTCATATTTGAAGGCTGGTAGTTCAAAACAACTCGTGCATCAATCGGATCTCGTGCAATTCTTAGTCACGAAAAAAACGCCAAAAGATGACATAAATAGTCTTCCCAGCAATAATTCCCTTGAAATCATCACTTAAGATTAGTTGTATAACGCATTGAATTTATTGGTGCCCCCACACTCCGAGATACTCATGAATTTTACTGTACGTAGTTATCTAATTATCCACATTATATCAACAAGTTAAAGCGATATGTGTATTTCAATGTTTGTGACTGTGCGCTAGTATCCGCGTAACAAAGTAAGAATATAAGTAAGAATGAATGGCGCGTATCCTAAACAAGTTGACTGCCACCAAGATCGCAAAACTGGCTAAACGCGGCCGGTACGGGGATGGTGGTGGACTATGGTTCAATGTGGGTCCCAGTTTGGGAAAGTCGTGGGTATTTAGATGGACACCAAGAGGAGGTCAGCCGCGAGAAATGGGGCTCGGTCCTTTCCCAGCTGTACCACTTGCTTCTGTTCGCGCTTTGGCCGCGCAATGTCGCGAACATGCTGCAGCAGGCCGAGATCCTCGCGAGGAGCGGGACAGAGATATAGGGAAGACGTTCGGAGAAGTGGCCAATCTTTATCTGGATGCCATGGATAGCCGTTGGACCAATGAAAAGACACGTTGGCAGTGGAAAGATACTTTGCAAGTTCGTTGCAGCCGAATTCACAAAAGACCCATAGCTGAAATCACGACTGCAGACATACTATCCATTCTCAAGCCAATCTGGGCAGAAACACCCGAAACAGCCTCTCGCATCAGAATGCGGATGGAAAACGTCATAGATTACGGAAAAGCTCAGGGATGGCGTCAAGGTGACAATCCTGGTCGATGGCGCGGCCACCTCGAAAACATTCTGCCAAGACCTCAGAAGCTTGTACAGCGCCATCATGCGGCCATGCCCTATCAGGAACTGCCTGTCTTCATGGATCGACTGGCTGAACTGAAAGCACTTGCCGCACGAGCTCTTGAGTTACTCATCCTGACAGCAAGCAGAACCAGTGAAATCCTAAAGGCGGAGTGGACAGAATTTGATCTGGAAGCTGGCATTTGGGTCATTCCCGCCGAACGAATGAAGGCCAAGCGTGATCATCGCATACCGCTTACGGAAGAAGCTTTGTCGATCTTATGGCCACTTAGTGAAGCGTGTGTATCCGATTTTGTTTTTCCCGGGCAGAAACCGGGCAAGCCTCTATCGGCCATGTCTATGGAAATGCTGTTGCGTCGAATGAAGGTAGAGAATGCAACAGTCCATGGTTTTCGATCCACGTTCCGGGACTGGTGTGGGGATGAAACAAATTTCCCGCGTGAAGTAGCAGAGGCAGCACTTGCTCATAAAGTTGGCAACGATATTGAGCAGGCATATCGCCGATCCGATGCACTAGAGAAGCGTAGAAGACTTATGGAAGCCTGGTCCAAATACTGCACGGCCTCCAGTACGGACAATTTGGTGCATCTGAATGCTTGAAAAGGAATTGGCGGAGACGATCAACCTGGAACGCGATTTGGAGTACCGTCTGGCAGACGGTATTAAAGACTACAAATCGGATCCTCCGGATAAAACAGAAACAATTTTCAGTTTGGACATTGCCCAATCAGCTTTGAGCCTTCGACGCATAGATAAATACCAGACTGCAATCGAGAAAATTGATCTCGACAAACTCAAGAACGAGCTGTCTTTGAGGGATAGGCATGAAGCAGATTACATTCAACCTTTCATTGAAGATAGTGATGGCTTCAGCAATTATCTGAGTGGCTTAAATCATCACAATGAGGAAACAAGACAACGTTTCCGAAAACTGCATGCCTGGCTGAAAGAATACAAGATCTTTGAACAAGTGTTATGGCATACGGATGCAAATCCCCTGTTTGACTGCCTTGAAAAAGTGCCTCAAAAGCGGGGGCGGAAGCCTGGACCGCGTATTGATGATCGAATTCCTGCTTTTCTGGCAAAGATGGAACATTTAAGGAATCGTGCCACATTCCACGCAGCAACAACCGCAGCGTACAACGCTTGGGGGAAAGGGCATTCTGAAAGTGCCGTAGTGCCCAGATTGACAATGATACTGAAGAAGAAATTTTGGCTGCGCGAAGAAGGCGTTCGAATTGTTCCCGATTCAGAGGTGGCAAGAGCCGAAAGTCTAATAAATAAAGGAAATTCTTATTTAGGATTGAAATCAAAATTAAAACTTTAATGACAGCTCGATAATTGTGCTCTTAACAGATGTGTATCTACGCACAGCGAAGGATACACACATGCAGAAGACAGCATACACCGTAAACGAATTGTCAAAAGAAATTGGAATTGGTCGTTCCAAGATTTATTCAGAAATCGCCGAAGGAAAACTGAAGTTCCGGAAAATCGGGAAGCGGACAATTTTCCTTGCCAGAGATGTCGAAGCCTATCTCGATAATCTTCCTGAAGTAAACTAGCGCTGGTTATGAAGATCAGTCAGCACGACAATTTGCTTGCCTATAAGGTTATTGTATTCCTGGATGGATTGACGCGTTCTGAAATTCTGGTTGGTTGTGGGCTTTTGGATCACTTCAACCGAAAAACCGGACTTTGTTGTCCAAGTCATCCAACTCTCGCTGCTGAACTGGATATAGATGAATCTTCGGTGAAGCGATCGATCAAACGCTTATCAACTGAACCCTTTTGCCTATTCCGGGTTACGCGTCATGGGGGTCGATCAGGCACAAATCAGTACACACCGATCTGGCATCGTTTCAACGAACTTCTGGAAGAACGCCCAAATATTTGGAAAAAACGAAAGAAAGCGAATTGCAGGTCAACGGTGACCTATGAGGGGGTTCTTGCAAGCCCTGATGCTGGGTGCGTGGATGACCTACAAACCCAATTAATTAACTCAAATAAAAAACCCAAAGAAGGTGGTGAAAACGCAACGCCGGAGTTGGGGAATGAAAAGAAGGGCATTGAAGACAAGAAGAAACCAGTGATTAAGGCTAATTCAAAAATCTCCAAAGCCCGGCATTCGAATTCAGTATTCAGTGCATATTCAAACTACACCATGTCCAGTAAAGATGTAGCATCTGAAGCAGCTAAGAAGCGAATTGATGAAGCATTCAGGGTTATAGGTGGGGCAGTCTATGCAGCCTACACTGACCACACAACATCTGAGCTACTTGAACAAGCCGCAGTAGAAGAAGCAAAAAAAAGAGGACTCGGAGTACCCTTCATTGTACGGAACTTGTTAGCTAAGGGTTGTCTAATTAAGGGGCGAAATTGAGGGTAGGGGGGTATCCAGTCTTCATGTAATTGATTTCCATAGGACCGGCGGTGGTGTCAGGTAGAGATTTTTTTACCGTGATATTTGTTTTTCTTGGTTAGCTACGCCAACAAATGGATCTTGTAGTGAGCAGAGGCTTTATCTTACTGAAAATATTACAAAAAATTTCGTATAGAATTATTTGTTGAATTCTGGAGTTTATTTTTCCCGTTTGGTTAGAGGGAAGGGAATTTAAAAAAGGAGGGAATGCGGTCTTTCGCTGCGTGTGCAAAGGTAACTGGTGACTCAAGCAGAGCGGATATTAATTTACCGACCCACAATTTTTAATTGCGGCGTCGATACATCAATGCAAGCTGGTTCGGCTTCCAACTATGCCATGCGTGTCTTTAGTTCTGCTGGAAGGCGCAGCACGCCTTCCAGCACCAATTTTACCTAGCTTGTCGAAGCAATGATTTGGCTTCTTCAATAGCAGTGTTAGCTTGCTCAAGAGCCTGTATTGCGACCATCGCGTTGCGGCCGTTTGGATAGGGGCCAGGGGGAGGTAGCTTCGTTGGTGGTGCAGAACAAACAAATCCAAAAGTTCGCCCACTAGCAATTTCAGCTACTCTCCCGCCATTGACGCCAAACCAAGCAGCTACGTCATGTTGTCTATCACCTCGTGCCAACATTCCCTTTATAATTGCCGCATCCAACACTGAAAGGCGAACCCCACTGGTTTTTGCTCGACGTGTCATTACCGCACCTCCATCGGTTCTTGACGGCGCTCTTCGAACAAGGCGTTCCGAAACTCGCGGACACAAAACTCGTACGAATTTGGGTCTTTCGAGATCTTTTGCGGATCCCATTTGGCCATGTTCAAAACCAGTTGATATGAATCAGCAATTCGATCCAAATACCGCTCAACAAAAGCAGCGGGATCTTCAACAGCCCAAGTGACGAGACCGTCTTTAATTGTCATCAGGCCTTTCAATCCATAGATCAGTGGGTAAATGAGGCCGATTGGGTAGTTGTCCTTGACCGGTTCTCGAAAAAAAGGTGTCGACGGTTGTACAGTCGTGTATCCTTGGACATCCTTACCCGCCGCCAAGGCATTCTTCCGTGTTTCAGGGTCATAGATTTTGACGATTGGGTTTGACGCAAAGCGACGTTTTCCGTTACCGTTGTATGCCTTTGGGAACTCCGCATAGATCTTATCATATAGCTTTGGGATGTCGGCGAGCACCTTGAATGCACTTTCAACACCCCTATGTTTTAACTCTCGCTGTGGTCCATGTTTCTGTACGGTAACGTCATTGTTGCTCATAAGCTCTTCGAAACGTTTTGAGCATTCCCCCTTGTTTCTGTACGTATTCTGAGGCGTCACACTGAGATCCATGGGAAGATCGTCAGCTTCATTCAATACGTTCAAAGGGATCCAGGAAAGTGACACCAAGTCCCGAACTTTGATCGGACGTTTTTCGTCATCGTCTTCCCAGCTGTTTGGCTTCCATTCAACACGAGCCGCAAACTCATCGGAAACACTGGCCTTTATCGCGTCATAAAAGCCTTGTTTATTTGACTTTGCTTCAAGAGGGAGCTGAGCGTTGTTGTTGCGCGCCTCACATACTTCTAGGAGCGGCATCAAGAATGCATCAAGGTGATTTTCGGACTCGCCGGACGGAACAAGTAATTCCAGTGGTACGAGGAAGTCGAACAAATCTTTGACTCGCTCAATTTCCTCACGTCGTGCGTCCCACTCAAATTTCATTTCATCCCAAGACTTGATTTTCCTCCAGTCTGTGTCTTCCATGAACTCCTTCAGCACAAACAGGCCAATTGCGAGCATGTTGTGCCCGCCGTCTAGAATTCCTTCAATTGTGGGTTCGTTAAACACTAGGCGAAACCTATTGCGTTGCAATGGTTCATAGTTCGCGGTTCCGACCAGAATCCCCTTCGATTTATATCGGAAGAGTGAGGATGATGTTGCCAACGTGGATAGTATATCCTCGACAACTGAGTTTCGTCGGGAGGAGCGAGGATTGGCCGCTAGGCCAGCATTGTCAAAAAGCGGAAAGAGGTTTTTCGCTTGGACGAACCCAATCAGTCTTTTGATGGGAGTATCGTTTTCAAACTCAGTAGCTTTGTCAGAAGGTTGGGTCGCAACATTTGCGAACCTAATTACGATATTATTTTTATTGTAGGTCATTGGGATCTCCATATTAACCGTTTCAGGTGATGGAGCTGATCCCAGAAATGCAAACGCCTTGAGCGATTGATATGAAGACACCCGGTTTTCACCAAGATAGTCGATTCATTGCCTCCCATCCGGTTGACCTATTTCCAGAACCCGCTCCGGGTTCTTCACGTCCTTTATCCAAAGGACTTTTTTACATAAGCACTACATGCCGATTTTTCAAGGGAGGATTCTGAAAATTTTAAATATATCGGCGGCAACTATACTATTTCCGTGGTCGCCAGAAATGTTGCGCCTTTCAGGAACGACTGCTTTTGATGTCCTATCCAGTGCGCTGATTAATACGTTGTAAGTCCGCTATGGGCCGAGTAGGGAAAATGCGAATATGCCGAATCAATACGTCTCTTTTCTTATGTGGCGGTTAGTATCTTATATTCTGACATGATACCAATTTGCAGGCTTCTGTTTTGCCATAAGGGAAGGTAACAACGAGACAGTGCAACATGACTCCTTTTAACCGTCACTTTCAGTGTTAGCCCATCAAGAAAATGCATATCGAACTAAATTTGAATTTCCATTATATGTTCTCTTTATGTTCGAAAAATTTTATGATAAACTGGGAAATATTGTGACAACCTGTCAAAAATTTACCCAGAGCGAGTTATATGAACCATCCCGTAACACAGAATGACTTTGCCCTTCTCCGGGAAAAAGCGGGGCTATCCATAGAAGACGCTGCTTCCATCTTGTGCCGGTCTTCACGAATGATACGGCGTTATGAAACTCGTGGCACGGGCGGGACTATTGCTCCTCAGTTAGTCATCGAAACGCTTCAGCGGTTTGTTATAGAGCGATGCCACGATGAGAATAACTACGAGGGTGCATTTAGGTTTGTTGATCTGTTTGCCGGTATCGGCGGACTCAGAATTCCATTCGAGGAAGACCTAGGCGGACAATGTGTATTTACTTCCGAATGGGATCGTTTCGCCCGTGATACTTATGCTGCCAATTTTCCTGAAAGTAAGGATCATATCTTTGCGGGTGATATAAGGCCCTTTGCCGATATGCCGGAGCGCATACCTAAGCACGATGTTCTTCTAGCTGGATTTCCATGCCAGCCATTTTCCATAGCTGGGGTTTCAAAGAAAAACTCACTGGGTAAACCCCATGGGTTCATGTGTGACACACAAGGTACCCTATTTTATGATATTGCAAAGATTATTAGCTACCATCGTCCACCTGCATTTCTGCTTGAGAACGTCAAGAATCTTAAACGGCATGATGGTGGAAGGACCTTTGCAACGATCATGCATGTTCTGGAAAACGAACTGAAGTACGAGGTTCACACAAGGGTTATTAACTCAGATTCCTGGGTGCCTCAAAAGCGAGAGCGGATTTTTATTGTAGGTTTCAGTAAACCCTCATCGTTCAATTTTGATGATATAGTTACACCGGCTAGTGCTGCCCCGACTTTGGGTGTTATCTTGGAAAACGATGTCTCAGAAAAATATACCCTGACTGACAAACTTTGGAACTACCTCCAGAAATACAAGAAAAAGCATCAGAAAGCGGGGAATGGTTTCGGCTATTCGTTGTTCGGAAAGGATGATGTCGCGAGAACACTTTCGGCGAGATATTACAAGGACGGTTCGGAAATCCTGATTGAGCAGAAAGGCAAAAGGCCTCGCCGTTTGATTCCGCGAGAATGTGCACGATTAATGGGTTTTGATAAGCTAGGAGAGTCAAAATTTGATATTCCAGTATCAGATACACAGGCATATCGCCAGTTTGGTAATGCCGTTGTTGTCCCGGTAGTTCGAGCGGTAGCCGATCTCATGAAACCACACTTGGAAGAAGCGATGGCGGCGCGCGACAACCTGCCACTTCAAAGGCAATTGCGGTTGGCGCCGCCACATGGTTGATATTGTCTCAAATGAAGTCCGCAGCCGAATGATGAAAGGCATCAGGGGTAAGAAGACCAAGCTGGAACTCACCCTTGGAAGTGGACTGCACAATCGAGGTATGCGGTATAGATTACATCGCAAGGATCTTCCTGGATCTCCTGATTTCGTTTTTTCAAAGTATCGTGCAGTGGTTCTTGCAGAGGGTTGTTTCTGGCACGGGCACGATTGTCACTTGTTTAAATGGCCTAGCTCACGTGAGGAGTTCTGGACGAAAAAGATAAAAGGTAATGTCAGGCGCGATGAAAGGAACTTGCAAAAGCTGAAGGAGAAAGGTTGGCGGATTTGTAGGGTTTGGGAATGTTCGCTCAAACGAAAACCGAAACACCATTCTGATTTAGTGTTTGATCAATGTGTAAACTGGTTACGGAGTGATAGGCCGTGGCTCGAGATCGCCGGATAATGAAAAAAGGATATCTGTCTGAATATTTCTTTGGGGCTGGATCGAAAATTCTGACGCGGGTTGACGCGACCTCGAAATCCAATCAGCATGAAGTCGGCGACAAGGAAAGTGGTGAAGTTCTTAAACGTATCCTTGGGACTCAAGAGCGCAAGGCTGGAAACCGTTTTGTAGCGAAATACATTTGGTTGCTTGATGAGCAGGAATCAATATCCGAGGACGGCTTTCTATCTTGGTATGATACCCGCGCCAACCAACTACATCGTAGCGCCGAATGGCGACTTTACTATCAGAGTAACGCAATTACCGATTTGATGAACGAAGGTGACCGGCTGTTTGTCGCGAGGCGCCATAACGACACCGTACTCTTCATTGTGGCACCGGATGATAGTGCGATTGCCAATCAGTTACTCTGGCTATTCGGTATTGATGCTCAAAGCGGGTTTGATTTTGATGCTCAAAATTTTGTTGGTGACGATGACACTTTTATCGATTTTGCCACTCGCTTCATCCTTGATGAAATAGGGATCGAATTCGAAGACCCCAATGCAAACACGCTTGATACGATTATCGAACGCTACGGCTTCAAATTCCCAGCTACGAAAGATTTTTCTGATCTAGCACGGCTTACACTGCCGGATGTCGATGCACGTAATGATCCGGATGAGGCGCTTGTTGCCTGGCTCGACCGTGAAGAGGCGATGTTCCGCCGACTTGAGAACCGAATTGTTGCGAGGGACATTGAACGGGGTTGGATTGTTGATGGTACTGTAAATGTGGATGCCTTTGTCAAATACTCGTTGGGTGTTCAAAATCGGCGAAAGGCGCGAATGGGCCGCGCGTTCGAGAATCATCTTCAAGCTGTCTTCGATGCGCTTGAGCTAAGATATGACGCGCAAATCATCACGGAAAATGGTAAGAAACCAGATTTCATTTTCCCTGGTAGGACGGAATACGAGGATTCTGACTTCCCTCCAAGATTGTTGACGATGCTTGCCGCAAAATCGACCTGTAAAGATAGATGGCCGCAAGTATTGCCAGAAGCGGGGCGTATCATCGTCAAGCATCTTATCACTCTCGAGCCGAGTATCTCTGAATCGCAAACGCATACCATGCGTAACGCAAATGTTCAGCTCATTGTTCCCAGCCGAATTCGCGGCAGCTACACAAATTCCCAGCAATCTTGGTTGTTGTCTCTTGGTGAATTCGTTGAACATGTTGCAGAACAACAATGGGCAATTGAAAAAACCATTTTTAAATGATTGCGAAATTTTCAACATTTGTTTGGGTTGTTTCTTGCGCGAATTCAGTGGCTTAATGCTGCGTTATGTGATCTCAGTACGCGCATATATCAGAAATGTACACAATATATATTGACAGTAACGGTACAAATCCTATATATACAGGAAATTACGACATTGAGAAGTAGATCTGAGAAGAATAAATGCGAGATAAACGCCAAAAATTTGTGCAGTTGGCTGAAGCGCGAGTGAATCGCGCAATCAAGGACATTCGGCTTATCGGCAATCTTGCAAATCGGAATTCTTATGAGTTTACGGATGAAGAAGTCAGAAAGATTTTTAGGGTTATTCAAAAGGAATTGGACGCCGTCAAATCTAGATTTACCGGAGATAGCGGCGGGAAAGACAGCGAGTTTCGTCTAAGATAGGATGAATATGGAAAATTGGAGATGGATTTGGCCCCGGGTCGGTGCGGTACCGATCACGCAAGGTACTGATAGCGAAATGTTTGATAGGACTGACTATCCATATTCAGATACTTTCGTTCGCGAAGCTATACAGAATACTCTTGATGCAAGACTTGATCTAAGCAATCCAGCTAAAATCAAATTTCGGTTTCAAAGTGGAGACAAACAATCGTTGCATCCGTTCGTTAGTGGAGCAGTTGACCTTCGAAAGCAGGCCAACTTGTTTGTGCCTGACGAATGGGACCAATGTAAAATTGATTGGATAACGATTGAGGATTTCAATACGAGAGGTCTAAGTGGTGATCTCACTGACCGTTTAGGTGATTTTTGGAACTACTGGCTGAATTTTGGACTATCAAACAAATCTGGTCGAGGTCGCGGCGGTCGCGGAATCGGGCGGGTGACTTTTCTCATAGCTTCCCGTCTCCAGACCGTGATTGGTCTGACGCGCCGAAAAGAGGACGGCTTAACTGCCGCCGCTGGAATGACCATTCTCAATGCTATGCGTACGCCAGAAGGATTCTGTGCAACACATGCTTATTTGGCTGCTGAAGAAGATAACGAGAATTCAATATTTCTCTTGCACAAATCTGATGATTTTCACACTGATATGGCAAAAGCATTTGGTTTCGATGGTTACCAAATCCCGCCTTACCACAGTGGTTTAGCCCTCGCGATTCCGTACCCTCATCCGGAACTGACGCCTCAGGGAATATTGGCATCGGCGATAGAGCATTTTGCTCCAGCCATAATTGGAAATACACTGACTGTTGAAGTTAATGACACCATTCTTGATGGCAAAAACATCTATTCAGTTGCCACGGAAGTGGAAGGCAACTTTAAGTCGGACTGGATCAGGCAGGATGCCCAACGATTCCTCAAACTTGTAACACTAGGCATTCGTGATAATGGTGAAATTTTATCCTTAGAAGATGTGAGTAAAGGCTTTTCTGATTACAAGGATTCAGAATTTGTATCGAATTTACAAAGTATCCTGGACGAAGAAAAGGCGGTTTCATTCAGTATTTCATTTCCACTAGTGCGCAATTCAAAGACACATAAAGTGAGCCTGCGAATTGTAGCTTCTCAAACTCCCGAAAATAAATTGCCCGTTGACAGATTATTCCGAGAAGGAATGAGCTTGCCAGATGTAAAGACGAAAAATCCAGGTGATATTGATCTGTTAATTTTTGTCGAAGATCTCGAACTTGCAACCTACCTAAACCTTTGCGAAGGCAAAGCACATTTGGATCTACTGGAGTCAAAGGAAATTCGAGGTAAATTGGAAGCCAAAGGCTATTGGCCGATTATTAGTGTGAAGCGATTTGTAAAGAGCCTGCCGTCCGAAATCAGAATGCTGCTAATTCCGGACATTACGGAACCAGAGTTGGATGTATTTGACGCATTTTTTGCAATCCCCGATATTGATTCCAAAGGAAAAAAACACCGTGGCGGCAAGCCAGAAGATCAACCGCCCCCCCCTGATCCTCCGCCACCGCCACGAATATCTCCATTTCGTGTCAGCACGCTTGAAGATGGATTTCGGATCGAAGCTAACCCGGAGTTTGAACTCTGGCCGGTTAATATGTCTTTTGCAATAGCCTATGCGGATGGGTCCCGCAACCCATCGTGGAGCCCTTTGGATTTTAAATTTGATCAATTGGAAAACAGTGCTTCTGGGTGCGTACCTGTGTTCTCGAAAAACAAGTTAACCGCGCGAGATTGTACCGAAGAGTGCAGGATCGAAGTCACAGGATTTGATACAAGAAGAGAGCTTGATACTAAAATAAGGATCTGGAGAAATGCGTCGAACAATTAGATTAACTGGTCGGAAACAACTTCCGATAAGTTGCATCAATGTTCATGTTCGCGATGTCGGAGAAGGCAGAGTAGTCACGCTTGATATTGTAGATCATCAAAAATTCAGTGGTTTTCCAAAAGATGCACGTTTGACGCTTAGGCTTACCGAGAACAAGCAGATGGAATTGGTGGATTTTGGTACGATAGGTTCGCCAAAACTTATGACGGATTTGCAGAATACTGCGCTAGGTGATCCAAGTTGCCAATTGCGTGTAGCTTCCACTAATGCAGACCACCTTGGGCTGCTACTTGGTAGCACCAAGAATTGGCGTCTAAATTCAGACAGGCAAGCATCAGGTAACGTTCGGGGGATCTTACGTTTCCAACCAATGCCAATCGCACCACGCGCCTGGAAACTGGATATTCAGGAGAGCGCTCACCCGGTTGTACAGATTGATGACAGGATTCCTGATCCTCGAAATTGGGTCAGAACGGATCCAGTATTCATAGCTGCTGTTCTTCCCTCTATACTGCAGCTCGTGTTTGAAGATATCCTCTCCAAACCATCTCCAGCAGACATCGAATGGATGAATGACTGGATCCGTTGGGCTGATTCGCTGATGCCCGGCTATCCACCACCGACTGTTGCGGATGACTTTAACGAACGGAGGGACTGGATTGAGCGTATGGTTGACAGTTTTTGCCTACGTCACAATTTGTCTGATCGAATTATCGATGATCTAGAGAGGGAGGTTGCAGCGTGACTAATTTTGATTGCCTTTGCGAGTTTACTGATGCTGGGATGGAATTATTCAAGCAAGCGTTTGATGGGCGGATTGACGAGAATTCTATTGATTTATCGGACCGTTCGTTGGTCGCTGCAATTCCAGAGACAGAAAGTTTCAAAGTTAATGATTGGAATACTGCAAAGGAAATGGCGGAAGCAATAATCCAATCTGCCGGAACGGAATCAGTGGATAGTTTGTTAACACGCAAAGGGCTTTGGGCTTGGTTAGCATTTGTTCTTCGCGCTCAACTCTTTCCACGTCGTCGTGATAGCAAGCGAAAGTTGGGAGAAATACATCGCTGGTACCCCAGTGACTTGAATGACTACCAAAAGGGTCAGCGTCATCTTGTAAGGATGCCAGTACTTCTATTGTATTCCTTTAGCGATACTGCCGATCATTTGCTATGCGGCAAACCATCAGTACCCGGAGAGGTAAGGGAACAACTGACAAGCCAACAAGACATGTTCCATTCCACATTCCAAGCAGTAGCACGTGCGCTATATTACGATCCTGAAGAAGGTACATTACGGCGTGGTACCGCTGGAAAACTTGGTGGATCAGCACGACGACTTGCCCAGGTACGAAAGCAACTTGATGTCACATGGGATCTGTTAGCCCTTTCTCCCGAGCAATTATTAGAAAAATTACCGGAAGAATTTAATCGTTTTAGGGAGCAGTCCAATGTAGAAGATACTAATCTAGTCATCAGCGGTGACCGCAATGTATCACATGCATCCTCATTGGTGCATTGAGTGACTCTTGAAATGTTGGTGCAACTCGTATGTTCTAGCGTTACCACTGATAACTCGATCTGGTCGCTCAATTAGTGAAAAATTGCTTTAGAGGGATCACTATGAAACGATCAATAATTATTGTTGATAAGGCTGCTTGTAGACAAAGACATTTTACCACCTCAACTAAACATATATACATCTCACAACGAACCACACTTGAACAAAAATCATCAATCTTGCGACCACACTAATTCATGATGTAATTGAGGAATTCTGCAATGATGATGTCATAAACCGCTCCGCGACGGGCACATTTATTTCTGTTAAATTCTAGCTAATTCCGAAATGATGAATAAGATAATTGACAACAAAAAGGCTATCCAAGCGGTTGTATGCGACATCGGGGGGTTCCTGTTTCCGGATGTTTGGGAAACTATTTTTCTTTCTACAGACCGGCATGCGTGGTTTTCTGAGCTGCCGCCACGTTCAAAAATTGAAAGTGTAGGTAAGATAATTTGGGACAAATACTCACTCGATAACTCTCCAAAAAACGATAATGAGTTAGAAGTAGCAGAGAAAAAATTTTGGCAAAGTTTTGTTCGTGAATTGGAACTAAATATCGATAAAAATATTTTAATTAAATTATCTAATAATATTATTGTTGAAGATAAAAAATCATTATCCTTTGTAAAAAAATGTTCTGATATTGGTATTAAAATTTATATTGTGTCAAACAATACTAAGTTTCTATACAAAAAACAGTGGGGAATATTAAAAAATTACAAACTTTTTGACAAAAAAAATGCATTTCTTTCATTTGAAATGGGTTGCACAAAAACAAATCCTCCAAATGAAATGTATCAAAAAATTATTGAGTCAATTCAAATAGCGCCCCGCCAAGTGCTTATTATTGATGATAGATTAGAGAACATTCAAATGGCTAAAGCAAATGGGTTTCAAACGTTTCATTTTGAAGGGAGTCGTAACGATTATTGGCATCTGAGCGAATTGGTTGCCGAAAAACGGAGGGGAAGAAATGACCGCAAAAAAGGATGAGCTGGAAGCTATTTATTTAGAATATCGGTCACTGAGAGAAGAAATAATTACCGCGATGCACGCAAGAAATTCCATCCTTTCGTTTGGATTGGCAACGATTGGTGTGATGTTTTCCGCTATTGCAGCAATTTTTGTAAGTGGATCAAATACTATGTTTTCTGGATTGGTGCTTTTTATAATCGTTCCGCTGATCGTCGTCTTTATTCTGTTAATTTGGCTTGGTGAGTACCAAAGAATGCACAGAGCAGGAAAGCATATGATATCACTCGAGGAGCGAATTAATCTAATTCAGAAAAAAGAAATATTGACATGGGAAACAATGCTGAGGGACAGGAAAGCTCATATGGGATATCCATATGATACTACGATAGTATTGCTTGTTGCGATATTGTTTGCATCTTTTTGCATTGGGATAACTCTAATTGAGATAACCAATTCCACTTATCAAGTTCTTGCTTACATCGCGGGTGCACTGTTTTCAGTAGTTGTCTATGTATCTGCTGTTACCAAGATGTCTGAATTGCGAAAATAAGACTTGGATGGCTGTGTGATATCTCCCATATTGTATTTGGCTTACAACAGGCCAGACTTAACTGAACGGACCTTTAATGTAGTTCGTACAGCAAGAGTACAACGTCTATTTGTCGCTGTTGATGGTCCAAATCCGAACACCGAAGATATTGAATCATGCGAAAAAGTCAGATCAATCGTAACGAATATCGATTGGGATTGTGAAGTTAAGTACTTGTTCAGACATCAAAACCTTGGATGCAAGGTTGCGGTTGAAAGTGCATTGGATTGGTTCTTCTCAAATGTTGAAAAAGGCTTAGTTCTAGAGGATGACTGTCTAGCTGATCCAAGTTTTTTTGATTTTGCTACAGAGCTTTTGAATGTTTTGGAAGACTGGGAGGATGTGTCTATGATCTCTGGATTTAATTTCCGGGAACGTATGGGCATTGATTATAGCTATCGATTTGGCAGAATTTTTCCGATTTGGGGCTGGGCAACGTGGCGTAAAAATTGGATGATGTACAATTCAAGCATGAACGATTGGGATCACTTTGTTCAGTCTGGAGTTATTAATTGTTACGGGAATGAAGCGGAAAGACAACTTATCATATTTGAGAAGGAATATGAAAATCCTGACGATCGAACCTGGGGAGTACAGTGGCGGTACCGCAATTTAGCCCTCAACAAAGTTTGTGCGATTCCAAATGTTTCCTTGATACAAAACATTGGGTTTGGCCACCGAAAAGCCGTTAGACAAAAAACTTTTCACCCTCTGATCACTAGAGATCCCAGTGCAATGAATGACATAAAGCACCCAACGCATCTTGAAATAGATTCAAAATCAGATGAAGACGCGCTTAATTACTATTACTCAAACAAGCCAACTAAATAATAATGACTCGTGGTTCAGAATCGATAAGACTAGTTCACAATCCCTCCGAAGAGATTCTTCACTTATGTGTTAGGTATCTTAATTTCAATATTGAGAATGGGAACTTCGATGAGTTGGTGAGAACTCGGCTGATTGAAAGCAGTGAAGTTCATTTATGGAAAGTTCGACAAGAATCGCATCAAGATTATCGAGTTGCGGCACTGTCACATAACGATGAAGTTGTTGGGCTAGGTTATCTCTCAAAGGGGGCAGGCCGAACTTCATGTACAGCGAAAATTGGCTTTACCGTGGATCCTAAATTTCAGGGAATGGGCTTGGGTACAAAAATCTGCCAAGCGCTTACAAAGAAACGTTTTTCTTTGGGGATAAATCGTTTAGAGGCAAGACCTTTTGAAACCAACTGTAAAGCTGTTTCGATTCTGCGCAATTGTGGATTTGCCCTAGAGGGAATTTTACCAAGATATGCGACAAACGCCAGTGGTAAGTCTATTACTGCAATTCAAATGGCATTAGTAGAATTTGAAAATTACTATCCCACACCAAGCAATGTCTTGTCATGCCCATTTTGTTCTGAGAATCTAGATAGGCGAATTGTGGCATCATCATCATACTGCCACCTGATTTACCCGGAGAAAAAGATTGCAGAACATCATGTGCTGATAGTTTCAAAAGATCATTACGCTAACGCGTTTGAAGCGCCTTTCCATGTTATGAAAGAACTACTCCTCTTTGGGCAAAAAGTTTCCACTGTACTCAATGCAAATTTAAAGTCAGAGGGAACCAATCTATTTTATCAGTCAGGATTAGCGGCGGGGCAAACAGTTGACCATTTGCATTTACACATTGTTCCGCGATTTGATGGCGATATATCCGAACCTGGGGACTGGTTAAGTCCTGAATTTAAAAGAGTTGAGTATATTCCTTCTATCAAAGAAGTAAGAAAAACTCGATGGGAAATGATCGAGTTAATAAAAAGGAACAATTTATTTCCTTATGTCACGTAATAAATTTCATGAGTTTGTAAGGATTTGTAAACAAGAAGTGTTAGTGATTTTTGAATCTTCACATGTCCATCCATGATGGGAGTTCTCCAGAAATGTGAATGAAAATGTTCATTCCAATCAGTATGCGTAATAAAGATGGATGCAATCTACACATTCCTGATTTAAAAACATAATTACGTATTTTATATTTTGTTCACTTGGATTTGATTATTGTCAATTAATGAATAATAACTCACTTACTTCGATAGGAATCATGGATTTTCAACCGGGATACGTTTTCGAGTATCGTACGATATTGATTGTATGTGTCGTTCCTTCCATAAACACACTTGTACCACTCTAGCGTCCCTCTCAAGAGATCTATTTTCTGTTCAGCCCAATGCACATCCCTTGATGCTTTGAAGAATAATGATCGATATTTGCGTCTTTGAGGCCCTGGGATTTTTGGCTTGTCTCCATGTGTTAGTAGCCCAAGAGTAAGGCGAGGGCGCCTTATCGGATGATATTTGGTTTTTTCGACATTAATTTCAAAGCCAGCATTGTTTACAATATTGGATACAATCTCCGACAACCGCGGGTAGTTAAAATTTTTGTCCTTGTAAAAAAATAAGTCATCACTGTATCGAAGATACTTGATGTCCCAAGATGCAGCCAAGCTCGAAAGTTGTTCATCAAGTCGCCCAACTAAAAGGTTCGACAACATTGGACTTGTAGGCGCGCCCTGAGCCAACCTATCATTCATTGTTGTAAGTTTCGATAATATGAAACAACATTTTGATTTAAAACCCACTGAATTTAGAAATCCGTGCACTCTTCGAGTTGAAATTGAAGGGAAAAAGTCTCGTATATCAAGTTTTAGGACTGCTTTTCCAGGACAGAATTCTCTAGCCGCTGTCAGAACAGAACGGCCTGCTACGTAAGAGTGTACGTTCTGACCGACCGGCATTTTAGTCAAAATTTTATTATTGATACTCCTTTGGACACCTTTGAGCTCGCTATTTGGTATATGTAAATCCCGCAATATTCGCGGATTAGAGCGCTTTGGGATCTGAATATTTATGTAATAATTGTCTGCATTCTCGACTAGATAGAAAATATGCTGCGGGGCAAAACCTAAGAAATTAGATGTCGATACAAGGTCAACACATTGCCCCACAGCATTCATTCCTACTTCTTCCTCATTCGATGAAGATCAATTCGGCGAAAAGATAAATATGCTTTTCGACTGATTGATCGTCAGGCTTCTGCGTACTTCGCGTGCCCGCAACGATAACATTGCGTCTCCCTTTGCAGGGAGTTGCTAGGAATGACAAATTCTTGCTTTTGGTTTGAAATTTGTCAAGTAACTGCAAAAAGTTTGGCGCGGGCGGTGCTTATTGCGGTAGTACTAAACGGTTTTAATACTGGGTCATTGTATCCGTTAATTGTTCGGTATCTACCAGATCCATATTTTTCTATTTTCGTTTGCTGAAACAGATTATGGAGCGCCGCATTAAGTTGTTTTGGAGCCAGACCTGACATCAGTAGCAAATCAGCATAACTCGGCCGCTCTCCGACTAGGATCGCAATAAGTGCAATTGCTTTGTTGTACTCCAATCTGATTGGTGAAATGTATTTGGAATAGTCACCCAGTTTCGGTCGATACCTCAACATCGTATTCAAAACGTAATCGAACCTCTTCATGTAATGAGCGTACTTGTAAAATGTTAATGGATGCAAAACTCTGTCGACAATATCTGATTTGTTGTCTTCGTTGAAATAAATAACTGAATTCGGGTTCATCTTGCTGATAAGGCTCAAAGGTCCCCTAGCTATATAACTCTCTGCACGATAAAACTTCTCAGATAACAGTACAACTAGTCGTTCTCTTATCCCAGCCAACTGTGTAAACGTTCCAAGTTCGGCTATGGAACCCGGTGATTCCAAAATTAGAAGTGTAAAATCCACATCGTGCGCAAATCTGGCTTCCAATGTTTGCAAATCAGTACTTTGCTTCGTGTAACCAGGTAGATCTTCTATCTCTTCACCATAGACAATTTTTACATTTGGAACTTCTGACAAAGCATCTCTTGCAATTTTGCGAAGTCCCATTTTTTCGGACGAATATCCTGGTCCACATAGAAAAACCCGCGAGCTGACCCATTGAGCATCGGCTCTAAGAAGACTTGGTTTTATAATCATATGGTGCCCACAGGCGATAGTTGAGACATTAATGTCAAATCATCCTATCCCAACCCGAAAAACTTCTCAAACCTGATTGAATTAATCCATGTCTAAAATAGAGGATTTAAGATCTCAACAGTGCTTTCAATTTTGTGGCCAATTTGCAGATTGAGCAGTAGTAACGCCGGTCAAAAGTAGGCACAAAAGTAGGCATTAAATCAAAGTGGATAAATTAAATTATTGAAAATAAATTGGAAATATAAAGTTTCTGGTGGAGAGGAAGGGACTCAAATACTCGTATAGGATTTATATTACCATCCGGTTTCGGGAGGAATATAAAACTCCACCACACAAAAATCGAAGTATGAATAAAAGTAAGATTATAGAATCTTGCAGGATAATTATATCTTATAATTCAGTATGTTAATAAAAATAAGTGGTGCCCCCACACGGACTCGAACCGCGGACCTACTGATTACAAATCAGTTGCTCTACCAGCTGAGCTATAGGGGCATTGAGGGGGCGTTTAGCATTGGCGTTTCGGCGTGACAAGCGGCAAGGTTGCGCACCTTGCCGCACTGTTTGCCGTGGTTTAGTCCGACTTGAACAGCCCCTTCAGGATGCCTTTGACGGCGTCCTTGGGCTTGGCGGTCTCGCCGGTGTCGCTGTTGCCTTTCAGGGCGTCGAGCGCGCCTTTTACGCCGCCGCCGTCTTTCAGCCCGCCGATTGCCTCTTTGACCTTGTTGGCTGTGCCTTCGGGGTCTTTCAGCAGGCTGTCGATGCCCGCGCTCAGGTCGGGTCGGATTGAGAGGCTGGACCAAGGGCCCTTGATGATCAGAGGGAAGGCTAGCCCTTCGTCGTCTACGCTGCCGCCCTGGCCTTTCAGCGAGTTCACGGCCTTCGGTATCATGCGAAAATTCATCGATTGGCCGCCGAGATCGACGGTGCCATTGCCGACG
>JAJFHU010000042.1 GCA_021775455.1 Hyphomicrobiales bacterium
TATATTTTACGAGTGAACAGAAGGCCGAGATTTGGGATCGTTGGCAGCGCGGCTGTTCGATGAGTTCGATTGGCCGGCTGTTTGAACGGGATTCATCTTCAATTTATCCCCTGCTGTCGCGCACGGGTGGTATTCGTCCACCGGTGCGTAAAAGGTCAAGGCTGGCACTGACGCTGGTTGAGCGTGAGGTTATCTCGCGAGGGATAGCAGCGTGTCACTCGATCCGGGCGATTGCTCGCAAGTTATGCCGCCCTGCCTCGACTGTCAGCCGCGAGATCGGCAGGAATGGCGGTTATGATTGTTACCGTGCCACTGCTGCCGATGATCAGGCTTGGGGTCGCGCACTTCGCCCCAAACTGTGCAAGCTTGCGGGGAACACATATCTGCAACGTGTGATATCCAACAAGCTTGTCATACACTGGTCACCAGAGCAGATTGCCGGTTGGCTGAAGCGGCATTATCCAGATAATGAGGCCTGTTACGTGTCACATGAGACAATCTATCGAAGCCTGTTTGTGCAGGCCAGAGGCGTGTTGAAGAAGGAATTGATGCAATATCTGCGCACAAGGCGAACAATACGCCGTTCCAGACATGCCAGCTTGAAGCGTAATGGACTGGGTCAAATCAAGGACGCCATATCTATAAGCGAGAGACCAGCCTCAGTTGAAGACCGTGCGGTTCCAGGGCACTGGGAGGGTGATCTGATTGGTGGTTCAAGGAACAGCTATATCGCGACTCTTGTGGAACGTCATACGCGTTATGTGATGCTGGCCAAAGTTCAAAACAAAGACACCGAGAGCGTTGTGTCTGCTCTGATCAGGCAGGCCCACAAACTGCCAAATGAGCTCTACAAGTCACTGACATGGGACCGGGGCAAGGAACTTGCAGATCACAAGCGCTTTACGCTTGCAACCGATATTGATGTCTACTTCTGTGATCCACAAAGCCCGTGGCAGCGCGGCTCCAATGAAAACACCAACGGTCTGCTCAGGCAATACTTTCCCAAGGGAACTGACCTGTCTGTTCACTCCCAGGCCCATCTCGACAAAATCGCAAGACAGTTAAACGAACGACCCAGAAAGACATTGCAATTTGAAACACCAGCAGACAGATTTAACCAATGTGTTGCATCGACCGGTTGAGATGGCAACCATTAGCGGACATTGGCCTGCTTTTCGCTACATGTGGATTTTCCCTGTTTGATACTGTAACTTCCCTAACTGGGGAGAAACTCAATGGATCGTCACCTCGCTGCAATTTTGGCCGCTGATGTTGTCGGCTACTCAAGCCTGATCAAACAGGACGAGTTAGGGACCATTGCCGACGTCAAAGCCAACTTGAATGAATTGATCGAACCCAAAATTGCTGAACACAAAGGCCGCATCGTCAAACTCATGGGTGACGGTCTTCTAGCCGAATTTCCAAGCGTTGTTGATGCAGTACAATGTGCTGTCGATATCCAGCAAAACATTGCTGAACGTTTTTCCAACGGTCCAACCAAAACGGAGCTTGTTTACCGCATAGGCATCAATATAGGCGACATTGTTGTCGAAGGTGATGACATTCATGGCGATGGGGTCAATGTGGCAGCACGCTTGGAAACGCTGTCGAAACCTGGCGGAATCTGCATCGCTCACAATGTGTTTGATCAAGTCAAAGACAAACTCGATCTTAACTTCGAACATATGGGCAAGAAGAAGATCAAGAATATTGCTGAACCAATTACAATTTACAGCGTGAATCTGGACGACAAGGCAGCGACACTTGCAACGCCGGTAATTCATCTTGCGAAAAAATCGGGGCGACTGACAGGCACCTACGCGATGGTGACCGCACTCGCACTTCTCTTGATTGTTGGTGGTGCGTACTGGTGGCAGACTCGGGCTCCGGACTTTGAGCCTGCAAATAGGTCGGCGATGGCGTTAGCCTTACCAGATAAGCCGTCTGTTGCTGTTCTGCCGTTTGACAATTTAAGCAATGAAGAAGGGCAGGAATATTTCGCCGATGGCATGACCGATGACTTGATCACCGATCTCTCCAAGCTTTCCGGCCTATTTGTAATCTCGCGGAACTCAACTTTCACCTACAAAGGAACACCTGTGAAAATACGCCAGGTGGCCGAAGAATTGGGCGTACGCTATGTTCTCGAAGGTAGCGTGCGTCGGATCGGCGACCAGGTTAGAATCAATGCCCAGTTAATCGATTCACTCAGCGGCTATCATGTTTGGGCTGAACGATATGATGGTTCACTGGCTGATGTGTTCAAAATGCAGGACAAGGTGATCGGACAGATCGTTGCTGCTTTGGCGGTCAGTCTGACAACGCCAGAGACCAATCAAAACGAGATTGCGGAAACTGAAGTTCCCGAAGCCTATGATGCATTTTTGCAGGGACTCGTAAATTACAGACGCAAAACACCCCAAGATTTTGCCAAGGCAATTGACCTGTTTGAAAAAGCCATCGAACTCGATCCCGGATACAGCCGCGCTCACGCTAACCTGGCAGCGATCTACTGGGCCGCCCAAGATAAGGGATGGGCTGCGCAGTTGGGTGTCGAGTACAAGGCGGGAGGCTTGACTCAACACCATCTGGCAAAAGCTTTGGAGCATCCTACTTCAGACGCTTATCGAGTATCGGCAATGGTGCTCACTGAGCAAGGCCTGAATGATGATGCCCTTACAGAGATCAACAGGGCCATTGAATTGGAAACCAACAACCCGGAAAGTTACGACACCAAAGCGTGGATTTTGACACTTTTAGGTCGTGCTGAAGAAGCAGAAACAAACGCTCGCCTGGCAATGCGGCTAAACCCCGAATTCAGCGCAACCTACCAACGAACTCTGGGCCGCGCCCTTTTCTACCAGCAGCGTTACTCAGAGTCCGCAGAGGTACTTGAGCTAAGTGTTGCTCAAGCGCCTGACTACGAATTTACTTACCGATTGCTAGCTGCAAATTATGGCCACTTGGGCCGCATTGAGGAAGCTGAGGCAGCCGTCAATAAATATAACGAGCTGACAGCAAAAACTTTTGGAGAAAAATTGACAATCGGGCGCGTCGAATTCGTTTATGGAGATTTGTTTGTTTTGGATAAAGCCTATCTAGCACTGTTGCTGGAGGGATTGCGCAAAGCGGGTGTACCGGAAGCAGCGTCCGCAAAGGTGACCAACGTCAGCTACACCGATCTGGTAACCAGAACTGCCGATGGATTTGATGTTGCCGGTGCAGTCAAGATAGACGCGGCCGGAGCCAAGGCACTGTTCGACCGGGGCGCTGTTGTTGTTGATTCACGCGGGCAGGGTCCCTATAGCCGAGGACACATTCCTGGTGCCATAAACATTCACCTGTCAGTCCTCACAGAAGAGAGCCTTTCAGGCATTATGAAATTGGACCAAGAAGTCGTATTTTATTGCGGTGGCGAAGGCTGCGGTCTGTCGCCCAAATCCTGTGCTAAGGCGCTGACATGGGGCTATTCCAAGGTTTACTACTTCGCAACGGGATATCCGGCCTGGAAAGAGGCCGGGTACCAGGTCGAGAGCCAATAACTATTTTGTAATTGGATTTGAACGTGGGCAAATCGATTTTGGGAATGAATCCCCGGCCCAAATGTCCTGTGTGGATGGCTCCCACTTTGCAAGGGCTAAATGAAGTATTTGGCATTTGCTGGTTAGATACGGTCCTGTGTCCGGCCTTTTTGCGTGGCAATAATGCCACTGGCCCTGATGGTTTCCGCGAACAAGATCCCAT
>JAJFHU010000043.1 GCA_021775455.1 Hyphomicrobiales bacterium
CAACCGCCCAGAACCTCAGAAAACTGGCAAAACTGATTCCAACACCAAGCTTCAGCGCATAACAGGTGCAAAAGCGAAGGTCGCACTCATTCAAATGCCTATCCAAAGCAAACAATCAGCCGAGTTTTTCAACGGAATAGGTCATAAACGGACGTGTCACCCCACCCCCTCACTCCACCGCTTTTAACTTCGGCTTCTTCTCCACTTCCACGGCGGCAGGTTCCTGAAATTCAAGATCAGCGATCTTGTTGCCGCGTTTGGTGACCTTGTCGGATGAAGTAAGTATCAGGTCCACATCCTTCTGGGCCTGCTGGAAGTGACTGGCGAGCTTGTGCACCCGGTCATCAAGCCGGGAGACATCCTCCATCAGCCGGATCACTTCACCCTGAATGAGATGCGCCTGTTCACGCATGCGGGTGTCTTTAAGAACTGACTGGATCACCTGGATTGACAGCATCAACAGCGACGGAGAGACAATCACCACGCGGGCGCGATGCGCCTTCTGGACGAGGGATTCAAAGTTCTCGTGGATTTCCGCAAAAATTGATTCCGACGGCACGAACATGAAGCCCGTATCCTGCGTCTCGCCAAGGTTCAAATATTTTTCCGAAATCGCCTTGAGGTGAACTTCCACATCGCGGCGAAACTGCTGTCCTGCCGCCTTGGTGGCTTCCGGCGTTTCGGCCTCGCGAATGCGGTTCCAGCTTTCAAGTGGAAATTTAGCGTCGATGACAAGTGGCGGCGTGTCGTTCGGCATCTTGATCATGCAGTCAGGACGTGAACCGTTCTCGAGTGTCGGCTGGAATTCGTAAGCGCCCATCGGCAACCCATCCTGCACGATCTGCTGCATCCGCGCTTCGCCAAAGGCTCCCCGCGTTTGCTTGTTGGACAGGATCGCCTGCAACTCCACCACCTGGCTGGCAAGGCCGGTAATATTGGTCTGCGCTGTATCGATCACCGCCAGACGCTCCTGCAGTTTGGCAAGGCTTTCCTGAGTGTTCTTGGTGGTCTCGGTAATCGACTGGCCAATCTTGCCGCTCATGCCCTCAAGGCGTTCATTGACAATCCGCACCATGTCTCCCTGCCGGGTGGAAAAGATTTCGCTCATCGTTTGCATGCGGCCGGTAAGCTCGTTCTGACTGGCAACAAGTTCCGCCATGCGGGCTTCTGCCTCGCGGGCACGTTCTATCGCTGACGCCTCATTTGCCGCCCGCCGGTTGGCACTCTGCCATGCCAAAATCAGCCAGATCAGGAGGCAGGCAAACAACGCCGCCACCATGTACAGCAGCACTTCACCCATGGAAAATTCCCGGTTGCCGAATTGCAGCACGGTTTGCGAGAATATCGCGTTCAAATCGAGGTTTTGTGTTTCCATGGCAGCAATTCATAACCGATTCTCTGGCACATAAAAAGAACAAAACAGGAATATCGTTGTGAGTCTGTTAATTGCCCCCGGTTGACGGTTGAAGCTGGATTGCCTATCTCAAATGCATTGAAGACAGGCAGATTTCATGAGCGTTCGTCCCATCATTATTCTTCCCGATCCGATCCTGCGCGAGGTGTCAAAACCCGTTGAGCGGGTTGATGATGAATTGCGCAAGCTCCTCGATGACATGCTGGAAACCATGTATGACGCACCGGGCATTGGCCTTGCCGGTATCCAGATTGCTGAGAAGCTGCGCGTGGTGACCATCGACTGCGGTGACCGCGAGGCAGAAGATGCAGCCCGCGCCAAGGCAGAGGAAACCGGCGAAGATCCGGAGAAAATAGAACCAGTCAAACGGCCAATGTTTTTCATCAATCCGGAAATTGTTGCGTTTTCCGATGAGCCATCAACTTATGAGGAAGGTTGCCTGTCGATCCCGGAATACTACGCCGATGTTGAACGCCCCGCCGGTTGCATCGTTAAATATCTTGACCGTGATGGCAAGGAACAGGTGCTGGAAGCAACCGGCTTGCTCTCGACCTGTTTGCAACATGAGATTGACCATCTTGACGGCAAGCTGTTTATCGATCGCCTGTCAAAGCTCAAGCGTGACATGGTGGTAAAGAAATTCACCAAAATTGCCAAACAGTCCGGCAAGCTTCCAGACAAGCGGATGGTGGGTTAGGTGCCCCTTCGCATTGCTTTCATGGGAACGCCGGAGTTTTCCGTACCGACGCTGGTTGAGTTGATTGGGCAGGGGCACGAGATCGCCGCCGTATACACCCAGCCGCCGAGGCCTGCCGGTCGCGGTATGGATGAAAAGAAAAGCCCGATGCATGAGAAAGCCGAGACCTTCGGTATTCCGGTATTTACACCAACGAGTTTTCGCAATGAGAGCGTGCTGGCCGAGTTCAGGGAATTGAATGCTGATGTGGCGGTGGTGATTGCCTATGGTCTGATCTTGCCGGAGGCAGCATTGAATGCCCCGCAACACGGTTGCTACAACGGTCATGCATCGCTGTTGCCTCGATGGCGTGGTGCTGCGCCAATCCAGCGCGCACTAATGGCCGGTGACGCAGAAACCGGCACCATGGTGATGAAAATGGAAGCAGGCCTCGATACGGGGCCTGTAGCGATGGCCGAGCGTATTCGCATCAGCGAAAACATGACTGCTGGTGAACTTCATGACCGGCTTGCTACCACTACTGCTGATTTAATGGTGCGAGCCATGGGTGCGCTGGAACGTGGAAGTCTTGAGTTGGTCCCGCAGTCTGAAGAGGGCGTCACTTACGCCCACAAGATTGAAAAATCAGAAAGCCGGGTTGACTGGTCAAAGCCAGCACAGGAAGTTCACAATCACATTCGTGGTCTGTCGCCATTTCCCGGTGCATGGTGTGAAATGGATATCGGCGGCAAGCCAGCGCGCGTAAAGATCCTGCGCAGTGAAATGACTTCGGGTTCCGGTGCGCCTGGAGCTATTTTGGACAATGATCTCTCGATTGCTTGCGGCGATGGTGCTGTTCGCCTCGTTACCCTTCAACGGTCGGGTAAGCAGGTTCAAAATGCCAAAGAGTTCCTGCGTGGCAATCGTATTGAGGCGGGTGAGGTTCTCGGTTGATGCCCCGCTACAAGCTGACAATCGAATATGACGGTGGGCCTTATTACGGCTGGCAAAGGCAGGATGATTTCATGTCAGTCCAGCAAGCGCTGGAAGAAGCTGTTGAGCAGTTCGCTCGCCATCCGGTGACCCTGTTTGCAGCGGGGCGCACAGACACCGGAGTTCACGCATCCGGGCAGGTAGCCCATGTGGATCTTGAAAAAGAATGGAAGCCTGAGAAAGTCCAGGAGGCTTCAAATGGATTGCTGACTTTGGCAGGGCATCCCGTCAGTGTTCTGTCGGCAGAGAAAGTGCCGGAAGATTTTGATGCCCGATTTTCGGCAACGAAGCGACACTATCGTTACATCATTGTCAATCGCCGGGCACCCCTGACCGTGGATGTTAATCGGGCCTGGCACGTCAAGCATCCTCTGGATGTAGACGTAATGCATGAGGCGGCGCAGGAGTTGGTAGGTCACCATGACTTTACAACATTTCGCTCAACAGACTGTCAGGCAAAATCACCGATGCGAACAATGGACGAAATCAGCGTTACAAGAACTGATGGATCCCGAATTGAAATCGCCTGTGTTTCCCGGGCTTTCCTGCACAATCAGGTTCGTTCAATTGTCGGATCGTTGCGACTTGTTGGTGATGGCAAGTGGAGCAAGACTGATTTGGCTGCCGCCCGCGATGCGCTTGACCGGAAAGCCTGTGGCCCGGTGGCACCTGCCTGCGGTCTTTATCTTGAACGGGTTGAATACTGAGTTGCGAGATTAAGCAGAAACCCCGGCAAAAATTGCCGGGGATTTTATTGTGTTGGTAAAAATGCACGACGCACCCACGCCGGACTACTGTTTCGCTTTACCGCACAGGTTAGGCAGCCAACACTGCTTTCATTGTTGCATAGTCTGTATAGCCTTTGGCTCCGCCACCATAAAGAGTGTCGGGATCAAGTTCATTTAATGTCGAATTTTCTGCAAATCGCTCAACCAGATCCGGATTTGCAATGAACGGGCGACCAAATGCAACCACATCAACATCACCGCTTGTTATGGCTTCGGCTGCGAGATCTTGGTCGTAACCATTGTTGGCCATGTAGTTGCCTTTGAAAAGCGATCGCAGAATGGAAATGCTGGCCCCTTCAGGAAGTTCGCGGGGTCCACCGGTTTCACCTTCTACCAGGTGCAGGTAGGCAAGCCCGAATTCGTTGAGCTTTTCAATTACATGGGAAAACGTTGCCATGGGATCGCTGTCGCTTATTCCATTTGCATGGGAGAACGGGCTCAAGCGAATACCAATTCGTTTAGCCGGCCAAACTTCACCAAGAGCTTGGAGTATTTCGAATACAATGCGGGTTCTATTTTCAATCGAACCGCCATAGGCATCAGTACGCTTGTTGGAACTGTCGCGTATAAATTGATCAAGCAAATAGCCGTTTGCAGCATGAAGTTCAATTCCGTCAAATCCGGCTTCTTTGGCATTGATTGCTGCTTTGCGATAATCATTGACAATGCGGTTCATCTCGGAAGTTTCTAATGCTCTGGGTGTTGAGGTCGGTACAAATGATTTGCCATCGAAGGTTTGTGTTTCCGCAGCTAGTGCGGAAGGTGCGACAGGTGCCTGTCCGCCTGGTTGAAGCGAAGTGTGTGAAACACGGCCGACATGCCAAAGCTGGATAAAAATCCGTCCGCCTTGTTCATGAACCGCATCGGTTACCTTTCGCCAGCCAGCAATCTGCTCATCACTGTGTATTCCAGGGGTCCAAGCATAACCCTTTCCTTCCGGCGATATTTGAGAAGCTTCAGAAATGATTAGTCCTGCGCTGGCGCGTTGGGCATAGTATTCAGCGTTGAGTTCATGTGGCACGTCTCCGTCTGCCAGTGCGCGGTTACGAGTTAGGGGTGCCATCACTATGCGGTTTGGCAGGTCAAGATCGCCTAGACGAACACCGTCAAAAAGTATTTCGTTTCTCATGTTATTTTCTCTTTTCATGCCGTTGATCATTGATTTTTCATCGGGGGTTAATTATTATATCCATGTGGATAGAAATATATCTAGCCACTTGGATAGAAATTGCAAGAGAAAGAATCTGTTTTTTGCCTCGAGCACGTAAAATTGAACCAGCACAAGCAATTCAGGCAGCGCAATCGTTGTTCTGGAAGCATGGCTATGGCGCACTTGGCACAAGACAACTTGAAGAAGAAACCGGTCTAACCCGTTTCACCCTGCAAACCTGCCATGGCGGCAAAAAATCGCTCTTTCTGCAAACACTGGATTCCTACCTTGATAATTTTGATGAAGAGTTTTTGCCTGGCATTGCTTCTGGTGACCTGGACGCCCTTGCAACCTGGTTTGAATCCCGCGCCAATCCGGATAAAATGAAAGAATCCGGCTGCTATGGCTGTATGATTTTGAATGTAGCGATTGAATTTCAAGGACAGGATTCTGATATTAATCAGAGAACGGAACGATACTTCAATTCCCTGCGCAGTTGTTTCACCGGGATACTGCTGAATGCTCAAAAAAAAGGCCGATTGAATTCGAAATTCAATATCGGCGCTAAAGCTGAAATTTTATTGGCAATTGCAATGGGGCTCAATGTTGTTATTCGTGCATCAGCCGACAATGCGGCAGGCAGGCAGTTGGCAAACTCGGCGGCCGACATGATTCGCAACTGGTCGTAGTACGCTGCGATTTGTGACATATGACGAATTGTATCTCTCGTGCGCAAACAATCGCAACTATCCGAAAATGGTGATGACGATGATGCCCAGCGCCAGAAGGCAGGCTGCCGCCAAGCGTTGACGGATCAATCCTTCGCGTAGAAAAAATCCGCCCAAGGCCACAGAAATGGGTATCGATGCCTGTCTTATCGACGTGACCGCAGCGACATCCCCGCCAAGTTGGTATGCAAGCAGGATCAGGTAGTATGAAGCGTAACAGATCGCTCCAGGTATCAGAATGCGGAAATGAGATGACCTTTTTGATGCTGTGGCCGTGACTTCAGTAGAACGCCGCCGGATCAACCATATCATGGTGTAGTAGGGCAACAGCGTGCCCTCTACCGCAACAACGAGTACAGGCGGTGAAATTGTCTTCATCAATTGAGCATCAGCCAGGGAGTATATGCCCGTACCTGAAAGAGCAATTATTGCCAGACCAAGCGTTCCAGGATTGTCCAGCAAATTTGTTCCAGGTCGATAGAGAATTAAAAATCCGCCGGCCACTGCCATGCCGATGCCAACCAAAACTGCAAGAGGATAGACCGTTCCAAGAACAAGAAAACTAAAAATGACAACGAATATCGGTGAAGCGCGGACGATCGGATAGTAAACCGAAAGGTCTCCGCGTTTCAGCGTCAACGTCAGGCAGGTGCCGTAGAGGATTTGACCAAGAACAGAGAACGCCAGCAAGGGCAATACATCCAACGCTGCAAAAAAATCAACTCCGGTTAGAAGACCATGAACAAGCCCGGTAAGTGCAAGCACCATTGTCAGATGGAGGAAACCGAGCTGCGGGTCGGCATGCTTCTTGATCAACAGGTTCCATATGGGATGAAGGGTAGCTGATGCCAAAACCAGCAATACGATCTTCAATTCCATGAACCATCTCCAGCACAGCAACCTTTGATCATTGTGCTGTGGTCAGACAATAGCCCGATCAGGATAGGCAAGTGAAGTCAGTGCCAAATATTTTGCAAACATCAAGGCCGATAATTTCCCCGCCACTCAATCGACAAGAACCCTCATGAGTAATTCAACTGCCTATGGGGATAGTAAATACCGTGGTGTCAGTTTCAGATTAAACCGAGCAATGAGTTTGCTGCAAATGCAACCTTGCTCGGCATGAAGGTACAAAGTGCCACAAATACCATCGTGTAGAAACAAAAAAAGGCAACGCCTTTTTGAATGGGCTCGTCGACATCCAGCCCGTCAATCGATGGCTCTGCACCTACTGATTCTGATTTACCAAATCCAATTCCAAATAAAGACATGAAATTTCTCCCGGTGTTAAATCAAGGATCTGGTATAAACCAGGAAACTTAAGATCAACTTCAGTCAATGCATAAAAATTTAGAATTTTTGTTCTGCCGAGGATGCGGAAATTGAAATTATAAAGCTATGCAGATTTCTACCGGTATTGGGCGCGTGCATCTTTGCACCTGCACCATTCCGATGCGTCGACCTGTGCTCTTGTATCAGCGGGGGTATTGCTACTTGAGCAACTTCAGGAAACTGGTTGGCATCCAGGATTTCTTTCGCTCCTGTGCTTTCCAGTGGGGCTCTGTGCGAATGGGTGAGCGTCGACCAAAATGCTGTATTACATCCATGTCCTTGCCGGAAGATTGTGGCATTGTGGTTTTGGCATTCTTAAATTCCAATGAAAACTTTCCCATCAATTTGTCTCCCTGCTATTAACAAACAAGAAACAATATGGGCCCCATTCATTAACACACGTTTGCCGGATTGATTATCATTTTAACGATCCGGTGAATTTTTGATAACGGATAAAAAGCTGGTATTGGCGGGACAAGCTTCATTATTTATTCGAGCCACTGTTAGCCTTGCCGACCCTCCGGGTCGCCGCCCGTTCACGGGATGGCAGTTCCGCTGGTCGCGGAACTTTGTCCTGCCAAGCAGGGAATTCAATTTCCATAAATCTCCAATCCCTGCTGGTGAAACTGCGAGTACAATCCCTTCCCTGTCATCCTCGGGCTTGACCCGAGGGTCCACCCCTCGAACCACTCGGCCCGTGGATGACGGGGGATGTATTAGTCTCACCCCAACCGCTCTTCACACAGGCTCTTCACCAGTTCCAGCAACAGATTTGTCCGTTCGCCGAGCCATTTGAGGTCGTCGGAGGGAATTGAGAATTTCTTTGAGTATCGCGCCTTTACATAGGCCTCTACCAACAGGTTGTAGGGTGCCTGTTGTTTTTTCGTTTGGCGCGGCCACACCTCAATGAGACGTTGGTCCAACTGTTCCGCATGAGAGCGCAAATGCTTGATGTTGTGGGTTTCCGGTGAGTGGAGCGTGAAAGTCAAAAGCAGGCAGTGATAGGCGCTTTCGACGGACTGGTGGAGAAAAAAAGCGGCTAGTCTTTCATGACCATTCTTGACCGTGCGCTCAAAAATTTCATGGAACTGTTCAGCGTCAGGATACCAAGTTTCAAAATATTCCCGTGCCTCCACCAGCGCCATTTCCGGCGAGAGCGGTTTCGGCTTGATGAAGGTTTTTGAACCCTTCAACTCGTAGAGCAGAATGCCTTCCCTGGCGATGTTGAGGAAAAACTGTCGACCACGCGCCAGCTTGTCGTTGATGTCGTGCAGCGTGTGGACGATCATCGTGTACTCCGGCCCTGGAACCGGGTGATCCGGTGACATCAGCCGCAACAGGCGGTCTTCGGCACGGTTGCGCCATTCGGCACCCGGATCGCAGAGCTTCTCGTTGTTGACGATTATCAGCAAATCATAATCCGAGCGGTAGCCGTCAAGACGATTATCATCGACCCAGTCATCGCGGGCGTGCGAACCAAACAGGATGATCTTTTCAATCCGCGCTTTCTTCTTCCTCTCGGAAGTGGAAAGCTTCAGCGCTTCGTCAAATTCCTCATGGATAATTGCAACACCGCGCGCCAACTCCCGCTGTTTCTTCTCCGGCAGATGATCAAGGCTATCGCGCATGGGAGTGTTTTAGACACGGGAAATGATTCGGGAAAGGGGTGTCTGGTAATTTGAAAAACTGTTGCGTGTCCAATTATTCTCTCACCATAACGTCTCGATAGCCCGTGGTTCCCACTTGGCGTCATAGTCTTTTCCGCCAACCCTATTGTCCGACAGATAGGCCAGAACTTCGCCTGGAGTGGGCAAGATCTTGGGGTCGATTTGCGCATCCGCATCCCACAGTTTTGAGCGCACTATCGCCCGGCCACACTGAAAATAGATGGACTTAGTCTCGATTACGATCACAGAACGCGGTTCTTTTTCATCGACAGCAAACGAGGCCTTGATTTCCGGGTCGACGGACAAATGTGCCTCACCGTTGACGCGCAGACAGGTTCGGGAGCCTGGGATTAGAAAGCAGAGCGCGACGCGGGGTTCGCGGACAATATTTTTTAGCGAATCAATCCTGTTATTGCCTCGCCGGTCTGGCATCATCAGCGTTCGCTCATCGTGAACTCGAACAAAACCCGGAACATCCCCGCGTGGTGAACAATCCATCCCCTCAGGGCCCACTGTTGCCAGTGTGCAAAATGGAGACGCTTCAATGAATGTCCGGTATTGCGGTATAATCTCGGAAACTTCCTTTACCAATGAAGTTTCACCAGGAGTGCCATAAATGGCTTCAAGTTCTTCTATGGTGCTTACATTACTCATCAAAATACCCTTCCAGAAACTTCTGGTAAATTGTGGTCAATGTATCCAGATCGCCAAGCTCGGTATGCTCGTCAACCTGATGCATGGTTTGCCCCACCAGGCCAAATTCCACTACCGGGCAATAATCCTTGATGAAGCGGGCATCCGATGTGCCGCCACCGGTTGCCAATTCTGCCGAGCGTCCGGTTGTTGATTGAATGGCGTCCTGCAAGGTGTCGGTGAGTTTGTCGTCTTTTGTCAGGAATACGTGGGAAACGCGACCAATCCATTTAACATCAAAATCAACCGGCAAATTTTTACCTTTCCGGATTTGTGCGGATTTGGCACCTTCCTTGAATCGGCGCAGGATTTCTACCCGGATGGTTTCACCACTCCATGTATCATTGAAGCGGATGTTGAAGGTAGCACTTGTCTTCGCAGGAATGACATTGACCGCCGCATTGCCCACATCAATTGTTGTAACTTCCAAATTGGTTGCCTGAAAGCTTTCCGTTCCCTCGTCAAATGGCGTCGAAAGAAGTGCATTCAACAAATCCATCAATCCGCGAACGGGATTGTCCGCCAGGTGAGGATAAGCTGAATGCCCCTGAACACCATTGACTGTAAGAATGCCGGAAAGCGATCCGCGCCGCCCGTTCTTGATGGTTTCACCCATTGCGTTCTGGTTTGTTGGCTCACCAACAATGCAGGCATCCCACTGTTCGCCCCTTTCCTTCGCCCATCGCAGGAGCTTGTCGGTGCCGTTGATGGAAGGCCCCTCTTCATCGCCGGTGATGAGAAGGGAAACCGAACCAGAGAAATTGTTCCCGTCAGACAAGTGATGTTCGACAGCTGCGATGAAACAGGCAATGCCACCCTTCATGTCAACAGCGCCACGGCCATACATCTTGCCGTCGGATATAGCGCCAGAAAATGGCGGGTGCGACCAGTCGCTTTCATTGCCCACCGGCACAACGTCTGTGTGCCCGGCAAACAACAGGTGGGGTGAGCCGGTTCCCAGCCGCGCATAAAGGTTTTCCACATCTGGTGTGCCCTTATCACTGAAAGTAACCCGGTGGCATTCAAAACCGAGTGGCTTCAACACACCTTCCAGCATACCCAATGCCCCACCTTCTTCCGGGGTGACAGAGGGGCAGCGAATTAGGTCGCGAAGGATTTCAGCAGGGCGTGATAGCGTGTCAGTCATGCCCGTTTTGTTAAGCGCCAATGTCGGTAAGGTCAATCGGAGAAAGGCGGTGAGCCGTGTTCATTCGTCACCTGCTTGGAAGGCATGACCATCAGAAAAATAATAAAGAGCCACAAGATGGGTGGAATAAATTGCAACACCACAAGCGGCCAGGGAAGATCGAGGTCATGAAGGCGTTTGATTGAAAGCGCTAAACCTATCCAAAAACCTGCCGCCGCAAGGCCGATAAATGCCAGCCCCCAAAAGGCGAGCAGGTTTTGATCTTCACCCGCCTTTACGATCTGGTAGACAACGAAGCCAAACAACAACTGGATAAAGATGATCGAGAAAATGTAAGACTGGCGCGCAATCCGCCCCTTGAAGCTGAAAAACAGCCAGGCAAAAGAGTGAGATTGAGAGTTATCAGCCATTAGTCTCGCAGTAGCTCGTTTATGCCGGTTTTGGAACGCGTCCGCTCATCAACAGTTTTGACAATTACGGCACAGTAGAGACCTGGTCCCGGGTAACCATTCGGCAAAGGCTTGCCAGGCATCGAACCGGCGACCACAACAGAGTAGGGCGGAACTTCACCCATGTGAATTTCACCGGTTGCGCGATCAACGATTTTCGTGGATTGACCGATAAACACGCCCATCCCGAGGACAGAACCTTCGCGGACAATGCAGCCTTCCACCACTTCAGAACGTGCACCGACAAAGCAATTGTCCTCGATAATGGTTGGACCGGCCTGCATTGGTTCAAGAACACCACCAATTCCCACGCCACCAGACAGGTGAACATTCTTGCCGATTTGCGCGCAGGAGCCAACCGTTACCCAGGTGTCAACCATCGTTCCGCTATCGACGTATGCGCCGAGATTGACGAAAGAAGGCATCAAAACTGCTCCGGGCGCCACATAAGCAGACCTGCGAACGATACAGTTTGGCACTGCGCGAAATCCGGCATTGGTAAAATCTTCTGCACCCCAGCCTTTGAACTTGCTGTCGACCTTGTCCCACCAGGTACCGCCCTGGGCGCCACCTGTCTGGATTTCCATGTCATTTAGCCGAAAGGAAAGGAGCACCGCTTTTTTGAGCCACTGGTTTACGGTCCAGTTGCCGTCACTTTGACGTTCCGCCACCCGGACCTTGCCACCATCAAGCAGTTCAAGCGCTGCATTAATTGCATCGCGAACTTCACCTTTGGTTGATGAAGTAATCGAATCGCGTTCATCAAATGCTTTTTCAATTACATTCTCAAGATCGGATACGTTCGCCATTTCTTTACTCCTGAACTGCAATAGTTATGAAAGGCTCTAGGGTAAGCATGAACGAAAATCAATCACGGGATTTGAGACAAAATGGTATTTGAGATCAGAAAACACTGGAAATCACTTGTACACTCCACTGAAGACGTAAAAAAGGCGCATCAGGTGCCGGATACGCCCCAGACCCGTGCTCCAGCCTATCGATTGGCTTTTGATGACACAGATTTTCTGACCAGCGAAGAATTGCGCCCGGTTCGCCTGCAGCTTGAACTGCTCAAACCGGAATTGATGTTGCGCGAGGCTGGAATCGAATCAACCGTAGTTTTGTTTGGCGGCGCCCGCATACCCGAACCCGGTGGAGAGGCATGGGCTGCAAAAAATGACACCCAGAAAAATAATCTGGAGGCACTTTCCAACTATTACAATGAAGCGAGAGAATTTGCCCGACTATCTTCGGAATACTCCAAAACCACTGGTTGCAAGGAGATGGTTGTTGTTACCGGTGGTGGCCCTGGTGTGATGGAAGCTGGAAATCGCGGAGCTCTGGATGCAGGGTCATGTTCAATTGGTCTCAACATCGTTTTGCCGCACGAACAAGCACCAAACGAATATGTAACACCGGAACTGTGTTTCAACTTCCACTATTTTGCGGTGCGCAAGATGCATTTTTTGATGCGCGCCAAGGCAATCGCGGTTTTCCCCGGCGGGTTTGGAACGTTGGATGAAATGTTCGAAAGCCTGACGCTCATTCAAACTGACCGCATGGAACCTTTGCCTTTTCTGCTGTTTGGCAAAGAATTCTGGACAAAAATACTGAATTTGGATGAATTGGCCCGTCAGGGAACCATTTCCCCGGACGATTTAAAGCTCTTTCACTATGTAGATACAGCCTCCGAAGGTTGGGAAATCGTTTCAAAACACCACGGCTTCTAGGGTTCTGACCGGAGTTTTTGGGGATTTTCAACCGTCAATTCACAATGTGTGTCAAATTACACAGAATTGCCGCAATTATTTTCCTATTTGTAAACCATCGGGTCAATACAGATTGTTAAGAAGTCCGAGAGAAGATGGGGTCATCGCTTAAAACGAAAGCCCCGAAAAACAGGCTGCGTTAAGCAGGGAGACAGAAAATGCAGAAAGAACTTGGCTATACGCTGACGACTGGCAATGAACGGTTTTCGAACCGCGTTGTCGCTTGCTATTCTGCAAAAGACGGCAGCGTTCGTAAAACTGCGCCCACCGGCAAGACTGTATTCGTGCCTTTCTCTGGTTTTGACGGTCAGGCTCTTGCGGGTACTGGTGCACTCGTTTGGGAAGGCGAATTGCTCGAGCGGTAGAATTATTGACCGTCAGGCTCTCGTGGTCGTTGCACAATCGTTACCAATACAAATGAAATGATCATCAGCAGGTATCAACTGCCAAGTTTGGCAGGTGAAACCGGTATCCAGCCGTTCATTTGTGCCGGATAAAGCCACGCCGTTGACCAGGTACCGATATTCTCAGCAAACCAGATAAACAGCGTTACCTGCAGAAATCCCAATAACAATGGTATTTTGTGCGTAAAACAAAACACCCGGTAATGCACCGTGTACCGGAAATTCCGTGATTGGGCAGGCGGTCGAGAAATTTGTGAGCCTCGCGATCAATGATCGCTTCGGCTGAAGTGAAGCGGGAACTCAAGCCGTCGCCACCTGCTCAACAATCTCTCCAAGCAAGTGATCAAGATCATCCGTCAGATGATCAATGTGACCGTGCTCCTGATCCAGCTTTTCCCAGGCTTCGCCGCGGAAGTTGGTGCCGGGTTGCGGCGAAACAAGAACGGTTACCATGCCGGCATCCTTGGCAGGTTTTAGATTGCGTGGCAGATCCTCAAACATCGCTGCCCGGGAAGCATCCACACCATGGGCGTCAATAAACTTGTTGAACGGGTCGGCAAGCGGTTTGGGATCAAAATCCGATGCTACAATATCAAAAATTTCGTGGAACACGCCTTCGATACCCAATGCATTTAGCGTGTTTTGTGCGTGCGAAACAGACCCATTGGTGTAGATCAGCTTGCGACCCGGAAGCTGATGCAGCAGCTCTCCCAGCATCGGATTTTTCGGCAATTCTGTATAATCAATATCATGGGCGTGGTCGAGAAATTCGTGTGGGTCAATGTTGCGCGTCGTCATCAGGCCACGAAGCGTGGTGCCATGATCACGATACAAATCCTTCTGCAATTTGCGAGCGGCATCAAATTCAAGGCCGGTGAGGTTCATCATGTAGTCGGTCATCTGCTTGTCAATCTGGGAAAACAGATCGCAGTGACGTGGATAAAGCGTGTTGTCGAGGTCAAACACCCACTCGGTTACGTGGGAAAAAAACTGGTGAATATGCTGATTCATCAAGAGTGCCTGTTTTGTGCTTGACCCGGAAAAACAACTGCTTCACTTGGGGTCATGGAATTGTGGATACTCATTACCATTGCCGCAGCATTTTTCCAGAACATTCGTTCTGTCATGCAGAAGCACTTGAAGGGCGTAATGGGAACCACTGGCGCAACCTTTGTGCGCTTTGGATACGGAATTCCATTTGCTTTGGCTTACTGGTTCATATTTTACAATGTTTCAGACAGCGCACTTCCCCAAGTCAATGCAACCTTTCTGTTCTGGATGGCGACAGCTGCCATGGCGCAAATTCTTGCTACCTTCTTCCTGCTTTACTTGTTTTCATCTCGCAATTTCGCAGTTGGAAGTGCCTACTCACGTACAGAACCAATACAGACGGCGTTATTGGCGCTGGTGTTTTTCGGTGAAACGCTCCGCCCCGGTGCGATAATGGCAATCGCTATCAGCGTGGCAGGCCTGATGATGATATCAGTGGCGGGAACCGCAATTACATTTCGCTCAATCTTCTCATCATTGGTGACCCGCACAGCCCTTATTGGCATTGCATCAGGTACCCTGTTCGGATTGTCTGCCGTAGGTTACAGGGCCTCCGCATTGTCCGTCGAAGGTGTACCATTCTTCATGAAGTCTGCGACAACACTTTGTTTTGCGATAATTCTTCAAACCATCATTATGTTGGTGTGGATGGTGTTTCGTGAGCGAGATGAGCTGGCGCGAGTGGCCAAGGCGTGGAAACCCGCTCTCGTGGTTGGATTTGTAGGAGCGACAGCCTCATTTGGTTGGTTTACCGCGTTTACGCTTCAACAGGCTGCTTTAGTGAAAGTGGTGGCACAAATCGAGATGCTGTTCACGTTTGCGTCGTCGGTGTTCTTTTTCAAGGAAAAGATCACCACGCTTGAAGTGCTCGGTTGTGTAATGATTTCAGCCGGGATTGTTGTCCTGTTGCTTTGGTAAAAATTTTACCCTAGCGCTTGATGAACGTTCCTGCACCATGTTCGGTAAATAGCTCGAGCAATACGGCATGTGGCTCCTTGCCATTGACGATAACCACTCCTTCAACGCCGCTGTCTGCTTCACCAAGCGCTGCGATACAGGTTTCCACTTTCGGGATCATGCCGCCATTGATCGTGCCATCGTCGATCAGCTTGTAGGCATCACCAACAGTGAGTTCCTTGATAAGCTGTCCATTTCCGTCAAGTACACCCGGCACATCTGTCAGGAACAATAGCCGTGAAGCATCCAACGCTTCAGCAATTGCACCTGCAAAGGTGTCTGCATTGACGTTGTAGGTATTGCCGTCATCGCCAAAACACACTGGTGCAATGACGGGTATCAGGCCGCTTTCAATCACCATATCAAGAACTGCCCTATCAACTTTCTTGGGTTCACCGACGAATCCGAGATCAATTACTTTTTCAATATTGGAGTCCGGATCGACAGTTTTTCGAGTGGCTTTCTCCACCAGCACCATGTTGCCATCTTTGCCGCACAGCCCAACAGCACGGGCCCCTTCAGCATTGATGGAGGCAACGATTTGTTTGTTGATGGAGCCTGCAAGCACCATTTCCACAACTTCCACAGTCTCTGCATCGGTCACCCGCAATCCATCACGAAACTCGGATTTGATGTTCATGCGCTCCAACATGGCGCCGATCTGCGGTCCGCCGCCATGCACCACAATCGGGTGAACGCCTGCCTGGTTGAGCATTGCAACATCCTGGCAAAAGGCTTGCCCGAGTTCGGTATCACCCATCGCGTGGCCACCATACTTGATGACGATTTTCTTGCCGGCATGACGCTGCATGTAGGGCAGTGCTTGCGCAAGAATTGCAGCTTCGAGTTGGCCTTTGTTGGCGGAAACTTCAGTCATTATAATCCTGATGGTTCGATTTTCCGCTTGTCATATCTGCATTAGACATATTCAGCAACTTTCAATATGAAACTGGAGCGCAAGAAAAAACCCCCGATCAAATGACCGGGGGTTTCAGGATTTTTATTTGTCGTACGCTTATTCAGCAGCTGCACCTGCAACAGCAGAAGAACCCTGTTTATCCCGCAGTCCATCGCGATAAAGCGCTTTGCCAAGCGAAATACACATCAGACCCATGACCATGGTAAACGGTAACGCGCCGATGATCATCGCATTCTTGAGTGCATCCATTGGGTTGTTTTCACCCGCCGCCAGGATCAGCGTGCCGATCACAGCCGTCAGGATCAGTCCCCAAACGATGCGGTGTTTGATGCCGGTTTCCTGGCTGCCGCCAGACATGATGGTATTCATAACCAGAATGCCTGAGTCAGCTGAAGTAACCAGGAAAGTCATGATCAGCACCACACACATGACCGTCAGGGCAGACAACAAGCCGCCGTCCATCATTTGGCCAAGTGTTGCGAACAACTGGTTGGTTTGCGATGCACCGGTGATTGCGCCTTGAGCAACGCCACTGAGTTCAAGATCAATGGCTGTACCGCCAAGGATAGTCATCCAGGCAAAACAAACCAAAGCAGGTGCAATTACACAGCCAACGATGAACTCACGAACCGTACGGCCTTTGGAAATGCGGGCCAGAAAGAGGCCAACAAAAGGTGAGAACGCAATCCACCAAGCCCAGTAGAACGTGGTCCAGGCTGACTGCCATCCAAACTGGCGACCATCGTTACCTGCAGCATAAGCAGCTGTGAGGGTTGCATCATCCAATTCGGCTGCTGCTCCTTCAAGGCCTTCTTTGAAGCCGGTAAAGCTGCCCCAAGGGTTTGTCGCCCCACCCATCAATTCACTGGCCAGCGGTTTGGCGGCTTCTGGCAGGGCTGCAGCAAATTCACCTGCATCCTGAGGGCCATAGGCACCAAAGCTGATTGATAGGAAATGCATGATATAATCCACCAATGCAGATGCATAGGTTGTCATTGCAAACATGAACGACCCGAAGATGACAAATGTCAGCAACAGAATAAACGAAAGAACCAAATTGAGGTTCGACAGGTATTTCACCCCACGTCCAACACCTGAAACTGCCGAGATTATTGACATGCCCATGATTACGATCAAACCGGAAACCAGGCCAACTTTGCTAGGCGTCGGTACATCGCCCGCCATGTTCATGATCCACTCCATGCCGGTGATCGCATAAACGCCATCGATAAACTGGCTGACGCCGAAACCGATGGTCACGGACACACCCAGGATTGTGGCAACCACGCCCAGAACGTCAACAACATGACCAAGAAAGCCGTTCATTGCGCTGCCAAAAAGTGGGGTCAGGGCCGAACGGATGGTAAGCGGCATGTTGCGTGTGTAAGCGTAGTAGGCAAGGCTAAGTCCGGTCACCACATAGATTGACCAGGCGTGAAATCCATAATGCGCAAAGGTGTAACGGTACGCCGATTCTACTGCTTCGGGTGTGCCACCAACAACTTCTCCGGCCACAACGACGGGATTTGAACCCCATAGACCGAGTGGTTCTGCGGTCGCAAAGACCATCAGGCCTACACCGAGACCAGCGCCGAACATCATCGAGAACCAGGAGAAATTCGAAAACTCCGGTTTTTCGCCTGGTGTACCCATGATACGCCGCCCGGTTGACGGAATGATTGCGACGACCAAAAGGAAAAAGACAAAAAGGCCGACGATTATGACGTAGAATTGGTTGAACAAGGCAAGCAGTTGTCCATTCAGGCTGCCAAGTGTGCCGTTTGCATTCGCTGGCCAGATCAGTGCCCAAAGCACGAGTGCGACCATAATTCCCTTACTGATCAGGGCAATGGGAAGACTGTTGTCTTGGTAAAAGCCGGCCCCCTGCTTTTTGATCTCTAGTTCTGTAAATGGTGGTTTGATACTCATGGTATCCCCCTCCCCAGGTTTATTGTTGTTGCAACAGCCGTATGAAATGCCCATGACCGCTGCGGTTAAAGTTCACTAGGAACTGACTGGCGAGTCTATTAACTCTCTCTTAACCGTTATGTCGCGTAAACGATGTTTTGGCGGCTCAGCTACGACAAAAGTAGAAGATAGCGAACAGATTCCCCGGTTCGGGAATGATATTCGGCGTTACAAGTTCAGTCAATTTGAAATTATTTAATGTAATTTAAAAATTTTTGAAACTTCGTATCAAAAGATACGAAATGGCACTGTCGTGATTCATGCGAGATCTGCAATTTCTCTTCTCAGCGAATCCATTCCCAGATTTTTCTCCGATGAAGTTGAAATGATATCCGGATGGGCGGCGGGCCGCTTGCTGATTTTGGTAAGGGTCGCAGCTTCAATTTTATTGAACGCCGGCTTTTTAATCTTGTCAATCTTGGTGAGGACAATTTGATACGAGACTGCCGCCGCATCCAGCATGTCCAATACTTCAATATCATTGGGTTTTAGCCCATGCCGGGAATCGATAAGCACAAATACGCGCCGTAGGGTGGAGCGACCCCGAAGGTAAGAAAACACCAACCTCGTCCAAGCCTCAACCTGGGCCTTGGGAGCCTTCGCGTAGCCATACCCAGGCATGTCCACTACTGCAAGTTCAACTGATTCACCGCTATCTTCAGGTACAAAATAGTTGAGTTCTTGCGTTCTGCCAGGTGTGTTGGAGGTTCGGGCAAGTCCCTTCCGCCCAAATAGGGCATTGATAAGTGATGATTTGCCCACATTGGACCGTCCCGCAAATGCGACCTCAACCGGGCCCTCCGAAGGTAAAAACTGTAGCGAGGGAGCACCAAGCAAAAAGGCCCATGGCCGGGCAAAAAAACGCCGCCCCTTTTCGGTGGCGGCGTGATCGTTGATTTCATTGTCCGATGACATTGGTCTACTTCTTTTTGTCGTCACCCTCGGCGGTGTCGGGATCTTCGGCCTTTTTGCGTCCAATAATGCCTTTCAGATTGTCCAAAAGCTCGATCTTCGCACCATGACGCCTCATGATAAAGCCTTGTTGCAAGATTGATAGGAAGTTGTTCCACGCCCAATATATAATGAGGCCGGCTGGAAACGATGCCAACATGAAAGTGAAGACGATTGGCATCCACTTGAAAATCATGGCTTGTGTAGGATCCGGCGGTGCAGGGTTCATCTGCATCTGCAGGAACATTGTAATGCCCATGAGAAGTGGCCAAACCCCAATCATGAAAATACCACCAACTTCAAATGGCAATAGACCGAACAGGTTGAACACGGATGTCGGATCAGGTGCTGCGAGGTCCTGGATCCAGCCAACAAAGGGTGCATGGCGCATTTCAATGGTTACGAAAATAACCTTGTAGAGCGCGAAAAATACCGGAATCTGAACCAGAATTGGCCAACAACCAGCGGCCGGGTTGATTTTTTCCCGCTTGTAAAGTGCCATCATCTCTTTTTGCTGCGCAACCTTGTCTTCCGCAAATCGTTCGCGGATTGACATCATCTCGGGCTGAACCTTCTTCATCTTTGCCATCGATGCGTAGGACATGTTGGCAAGTGGGAAGAATACGGCCTTAACGATCACGGTTGTAATCAAAATTGCGAAGCCGAAATTCCCGACCAGAAGGAAGAGCCAGTTCAGCAACTTGAAGAGAGGCTTGGTAATAAAGTGAAACCAGCCCCAGTCGATCATCAGTTCAAAGCGGTCGATACCCAGATTTTCCTCGTAGGCATCGATCATGTAGGTTTTTTTGGCGCCGGCAAACAGGCGGCTTTGAACCGAAATGCTGCTCCCGGCGGCAACCGGCAGGGTCGTTCCCAAAAAATCGGTCTGGAATCTTTCCCGCCCATCAGCAAAGTATGAGTAAGTTGGTTTGAAAGTTCCACCCGGAATCAACGCTGCACCCCAGAATTTGTCGGTAATGCCGAGCCACCCGCCTTCTACCAGGCCAGTTGAAATCGTCTTGTCGTCCATGAGGTCATCATAGTCGATCTCCTGCAAACCATCTTCACCGAGGACGCCAATCATCCCCTCGTGCAGAACGAAAAAATTGGCGACTTCAGGTATCCCGAACCTGACGATTCTCCCGTACGGGGTAATATCTATGGTGCTTGAAGATGTATTTTCAACACTATCGTTGATTGTGAACATGTAGCCATCATCAATCGCAATCTCGCGCTTGAATTTGACACCAGTCCCATTGGTCCAACTCAATACAACTGGGTTATTCAGACCGAGCTGGTCACCGCTATCGACGGACCATATCGTATCAGGTGTTGGGACTGCCCCGGAATTTGCTGACGGTGCAAAGCCAAATTCAGCAAAATATCCATTATCCGCCTGTTGTGGAGACAGCAAAACAATCAACGGGCTGGCAGGGTCAATGGTTTGGCGGTACTGCCTGAGGCTCAAATCATCAATCCGTGCACCTCTTAGATTGATGGAACCTGTCAACAAGTCTGTTTCAAGTTTTAACCGTTCATCAGCACCAACTGCAATTGCACGATCAAGCCCATCGGTTGATGGAATATTTTCCGATGTCGGTGCATTTGCGGAGTTGTCCACAGATGGAATGTCCCCGCCGGAAGCGTTGGTTTCTTGATCAACCTTTCCAGACTGGGTTTGCATTTGAGCTTCCGCAGCTCTTTGTTCGGCTTCCATACGCGGCGCAACATAGAAAAATTGCCAGGCGACAATCACCATGATGGAAAGGGCGATTGCTACAATCGTGTTGAAACTGTTGTTGTTGCTGTCCATCCAACTAATCCTGTTACCTCAATGTTTGGCCGGTTTTTGCCCGTTCGAATGAACCCGGTCAAGTGCCGTTTTCAAATCCTGGACAATCTTTGAGAAATCCGCATTAAGCGCGCGCTGTTTGGCAATCAATGCATAATCGTGACCAAGCAGGGCGTGGCCTGGAAAACTTTGTCGGACAGCTTCACGCAGGCGGCGCTTGATGCGGTTGCGAACAATGGCATTGCCAACTTTCTTTGTGACGGTATATCCGACCCGGCAATTACTGTCCAAATCGGCGCGGGTCAGGGATTGCAGTATCAATGTAGAGGTTGACCACCGCCGACCGTTACGCAATGCAATAAAATCCGTGCGGGCCCTTATTACAGTCACACAGCCAAAGTCGGTTGCCGTTTTGAACCCATTTACGGTCAATCGGCAACTCCCGTTTTTGTTCAGTAATTTAGGCGGAAAGCCGCTTGCGGCCCTTTGCACGACGTGCTGCAATCACGCGTTTACCACCTGGCGTGGCCATGCGGGAACGAAATCCATGGCGGCGTTTGCGGACCAGATTACTTGGTTGAAATGTACGTTTCATAACTCGTCATCCGCCAGCAAAGCGGATCCTCATCGATTCAGAATCTGCAGATTTTGGACATTCCGATCTTGAGCGGTTCAATAACCGGATTGGAGCTTGTCCACATATTGCAGCGCTTATAAGAGCATGACATCTGCAAGTCAACAAACTGTTATCGCTAAATGGGCTGGTTTTGATATCAGTTTTTGATAGTTTGCCGCTCGATAACCAGACCATTGCATAATGAGATTGCACATATGGATAATAAACCGGAAGCGGCACGAAGACCTTTGTGGAAACGATGCCTCCCATTTGTGATCATTGGGGCTCTTTTGCTGTTCGCCTGGAATCGTGGGTGGTTAGACTATTTTACCGTTTCGCACCTGATTGCTCACCGTGAGTATTTGGGTCAGTTGGTGAGCGCTCATTATCCGGTGACTGTGGTTTCCTTCATTGCAATTTATGCAATTCTGGTTGGGGTTTCCTTTCCAGGTGCATCATATCTGACAATTATGGGAGGCCTGCTGTTTGGTGGAATATTGGGCGGCTTTTTATCCGTGATTGGCGCGACCGCTGGAGCGGTTATCATATTCCTGGTTGCCCGCAGTTCGTTTGGCGATTTTTTGCAGGCGCGCGCCGGGCCGTTCGTGGCTCGAATGGTTGATGGGTTTAACAAGGATGCTTTTCAATATCTGCTGACAATTCGTCTGACACCGGTTTTTCCCTTTTGGGTCGTCAACATTGTACCGGCGTTGCTCAACATGCGATTGGGGCCGTATACTCTTGCAACATTTCTCGGAATTATTCCCGGCGGCCTTGCCTACGCGTACATTGGAGCAGGGTTGGACAGTATAATCATGGCACAGGAAAAGGCCAATCCTGGATGTGCCGATGCGGGAACGTGCAGTATTGACGTCAAGGCGCTGGTTACAAAGGAAATCATAATCGCCTTGGCAGCACTGGCCGTGATTTCAATATTGCCGCTTGTCATACGCAAGCTTCGTAGCAAGACAGCAAAGACACAAAAATAAATGTTCAAATTGATTAATACCCAAAGGATGGCTTTATGAATACTGCTCCAAAAACCCTCACTCCCGACATCTGTGTAATTGGTGCAGGCTCTGGTGGATTAAGTGTAGCTGCCGCAGTCGCATCCTTCGGTGTTTCGGTTGTGCTGGTGGAAAAGGGCAAGATGGGTGGTGATTGCCTGAACACCGGATGTGTGCCGTCTAAGGCATTGCTTGCAGCGGGCAAAAAGGTTCAAACCATCAAGGATGCTGCAAAGTTTGGCATATCCATTACCGGCGATGTGAAGATCAACCATCAAAAGGTCCATGATCATGTACACAGCGTAATTGCCGCGATTGAACCGAACGATTCAGTTGAGCGATTTACTGCACTTGGTGTGCAGGTTATCAAGGCAACCGCGAAGTTCATCGACAAGAACACTGTCGTAGCAGGCGATCATGAAATTCGCGCTCGCCGGTTCGTGGTTGCAACCGGATCAACTGCTTTCGTCCCTCCAATTCCCGGAATTGGTAATGTGCCTTACCTTACCAATGAGAATATCTTTGAGAATCGCAAAAAGATTGGCCACTTGATTGTCATCGGTGGTGGGCCAATCGGGATGGAGATGGCACAGGCCCATTGCCGTCTGGGATCGCAGGTTACCGTGGTAGAGGGCTTGAAGGCACTCGGCAAGGATGATCCAGAACTGGCGGGGGTAGTTCTCGACAGGGTTAGAAAAGAAGGCATCACTATCCATGAAAGTGCGATGGTATCTTCGGTCGAGAAGCGTGGTAAAACCGGTGTCCGTGTGTATTACAAGATTGGAGAAATCGAGCAATCGGTAGATGGTACGCATCTTCTGGTCGCAACCGGTCGTTCTGTTAATGTTGAAGGCATTGGTCTTGAGGAAGCGGGGATTGTATATGATGGAAAAGGCATCAGGGTACGATCTGATTTGCGAACATCGAACCGGAAGGTTTACGCCATAGGTGATGTAGCAGGCGCTCTGCAATTTACCCACGTGGCTGGCTATCATGCGGGCCTGGTGGTGCGAGGTCTTTTATTCCGCAAGAAAGCTGTACCAAATTACCAGATTGTACCTTGGGTCACCTATACCGATCCCGAGCTTGCACATGTGGGGATGAATGAGGAAGATGCTCGGGCAAAATATGGTCGAATTAACGTGCTACGTTGGCCTTTCCATGAAAATGATCGCGCTCAGGCTGAGCGCAAGACCGAAGGAATGATAAAGCTGGTAACGTCTAAACGGGGCAAAATTCTTGGCGCAACCATCGTTGGTGCAATCGCTGGAGAAATGATAAATCTCTGGGCGCTGGCGCTTGCAAATTCCATGAAAGTTGGTGACATTGTCGGTTATGTACCACCCTATCCTACCTTGTCAGAAGTTGGCAAACGTGCGGTGGTATCAAGTTATGTACCTTTGACGCGCAAACCAATGATCCGATGGGTCATTGGTGTGCTAAGGAAGTTTGGCTAAAGGCAACCATTTCCATGCACCAGTCCCGTCCCCCTGACAAACCCGGCAAAAAAATGCCCGCAGCGAAACGCCGTTGGGCGCTTCCAGTCAGGGGGCTGTCTGCAAAGCTTCTGATATTGACAGTAATTTTTGTCATGATTGCTGAAGTTTTGATCTTCGTTCCATCAATTGCCAACTTCCGCAATGTTTGGCTCAGGAACCATCTGTCTACCGCCGAGGCAGCCAGTATTGTTTATCTGGACTCGAAGGAATTCATGCTTAGCCCTGAGGCAGGGGTTGAGTTGCTGAAGGCAACGCAATCAATCGCTGTCGCGGTACGGCAAGGGCAAATGCGCCAGCTTATGGCATCAAGTTCCATGCCGGGAGATGTCGCAGAACATATTGATCTGGACAACGTGACCGCTTTTGGATCCATTCGCAGCGCGCTTGGAATGTTGTTTGCATATGATGAAGATCATTACCGTGTATTTGGTTCTTTTCGTTCCCGAGATGCAATCATGGAATTGGTCCAGCCAATCAAGCCCATCAAACAGGCCATGTGGATTTATGCCCGCAATGTTCTGCTGCTATCCCTTGCAATATCTGTGATTACAGCAGGACTGGTTTATTTCGCCCTTTACCTGTTGATTGTTCGCCCAATAATTCGCATTTCAGCCAACATGGATGCGTTTTCAAAATCACCGGAAGATGCCTCCCTGATTTATCGTCCTACGGGACGGGATGATGAATTGGGAATTACCGAAGAGCGTTTGGCGGCCTTTGAAACGGATCTTCAACAAACATTGCGGCAAAAGCAGCACCTGGCCGATCTTGGGCTGGCTGTCTCAAAAATCAATCACGATTTGCGTAACATTTTGGCATCAGCGCAACTGTTTTCGGACCGCCTTACCAGTTTGCCGGATCCAACGGTCCAACGATTTGCTCCCAAGCTCATTCGCACCATTGATCGGGCAATCGACTATACGAAGTCGGTTTTGACTTATGGAAAAGCGGTTGAAACGCCACCGAACCGGCGTGCTTTGCTTTTGCGGCCGATGGTTGGCGAGGTGGCAGAATTGCTCGGTCTGGAAAATTCTTCGAGTATTACCTGGCAAAATGCAGTCGATGATGAATTTGAAGTGGTGGCAGATTCCGAGCAGCTGTTCCGCGTATTGATGAATTTGTGCCGCAATGCCCAGCAGGTAATGCTGGAAATGGATAATCCGGACCGGGAATTGATTGTACGGGTTACGGCTGAAAGAACGGACGATGGAAATTGCATTCAGGTTGCTGATAGGGGGCCCGGTATAAGCGAGAAGGTACGCGAAACCCTTTTTGAAGCATTCAAGGGCTCAACCCGGGCCGGTGGGACCGGGCTTGGCATGGCCATTGCGTCGGAAATTATCCGTGCCCACAGTGGAACCATTGAAATTCAGGAGACCTCACCAAACGGCACAATTATCAGTTTGACTTTGCCTCATTCGGTTGTTGTTGGTGAAATTGAAATTGACAGGAATATTGCCGCAAAATAGCTGCGAAAATGGCTTGCTTTTGTTCGCCTGCGGCATTAGGACAACGCCCTGCGAGGGTTCTGCATGTCCAACCAGTTTGGAAAGTGGAAATCCCTGCGAAAATGGCTCTAAGCGCTCGTAGCTCAGCTGGATAGAGTACTTGACTACGAATCAAGGGGTCGGGAGTTCGAATCTTCCCGAGCGCGCCATTTTTCTTTTCCAGATGATGTTTGTTCTGCATGATTGGCGAAATCGCTCGGATTGTGTGAATAGTTAATTTCTTTCACCGTGCCTTCACATCGCCAGTATTAAATAATTTGATAAAATTATTCTAGTCAAGAATTGCTTGCCGCCATCAGCGTCTTTACGGCCATGTTCCGCATGTGTCGGCTTTATTTTGAAATATGGAGTTATCGGCTTAAAAAAGCCATTCAGGCGGTGTATTTACAATCACTTCATAGTTCGAAAAATGTTGGGGGATGTCAGTTGTTCACACCAGAAATCGAAATAATTTGATAAAATTATTGCAAACGGACTGGCCTATGGTCCAAATTCAGGATATGGAATTCGCATAAACGCAATTTTATTAATCCAGGGAGCGCACCATGGAGCCGAAACCAAATTTTCCCGATGCGAACCAGATCAAGGAAACTGATCTTCAGCATCATTGGCACCCGTTTACCGATACGGCGACCTTGGGCAAAGATGAGTTGCGCCTGATTACCCATGCAAAGGGCAGTTACATCTGGGATTCGGAAGGCAATCCGGTTTTGGATGGCATGGCCGGCCTGTGGTGTGTAAATGTTGGGTATGGTCGTGATGAAATTGTGGACGCGGTTGCCGCACAAATGCGCGATCTGCCCTACTACAATACCTTTTTCAAATCGACTCATGCTCCTGTTGCGGCACTTGCTGAAAAAATTGCCTCGACCACACCGGGAGATCTAAACCGCATATTTTTCAATACTTCGGGTTCGGACTCCAACGATTCCATGTTGCGGACGGTTCGCACTTATTGGGAATCGATGGGAAAGCCGGAAAAACGTGTCATCATCACGCGCAAGAATGCCTATCACGGTTCCACGGTTGCCGGTGTCAGCCTTGGTGGCATGGCGGGCATGCAGGCACAGGGCGGTCCCATGGTACCGGACATTGCCCACATTGATCAGCCATATTGGTATGAAGAAGGCGGGGATATGGATCCTGCCGAATTTGGTCTTGCACGCGCCAAATTGCTTGAAGAAGAAATCGATCGAATTGGTGAAGAAAAGGTTGCTGCATTTTTTGCTGAGCCCATTCAAGGCGCAGGCGGTGTGATTATCCCACCGGAAACGTACTGGCCGGAAATCAACCGTATTTGCAAAGAGCGCGATATCCTGCTGATTACCGATGAAGTGATCTGCGGATTTGGGCGCTTGGGCGAATGGTTTGGTGCAATTCATTACGGCTTGGAGCCAGACATGATGACAATGGCCAAGGGTCTTTCATCCGGCTACTTGCCAATTGGCGCACTGGCTGTTTCCGACAAGATCGCCCGGCAGATATTCGAAAATGCCGGCGAATATGTTCACGGCTATACCTATTCGGGACATCCCGCATGCTGTGCTGCAGCACTTAAGAACATCGAAATTATCGAACGGGAAGGCCTGGTTGATCGTACCCGCACTCATACGGGACCGCTGTTTCACGATAAATTGCAAACACTGGCTGACCATCCTATGGTTGGCGAAGTGCGCAGCGTTGGCTTGATGGCCGCTATCGAACTTGTTGCGGACAAATCTTCACGCAAACGATTTGACAATGTCGGTGAAGTAGGCACCAAATGCCGCGACAAATGTTTTGAAAACGGGCTGATAATGCGTGCTGTACGCGATACAATGGTTATATCGCCACCTCTCGTCATAACTGATGGAGAAATCGGTGAACTCGTCGAAAAGGCGTGGAAGTCGATAGATCAGGCTTGGCAGGAAATTGGGTGACGCTTGCCAAGTGAAGTAGAAAAGTACCTTTCGGAAAATCCGGAACCGCAATCGGTTGACGTTCTCGTTGCCGACAATAACGGGATTCTGCGCGGCAAGCAGTTTCCGGGTAGCCAACTCGCAAAGCTTTATGACAAGGGTGTGAATTTCCCGCTTTCCCTGCTCTATGGAGATGCTCAGGGCGGCACACCGGCTGCAGTTCTTGATCCACCGCTTGGTGGTGATCCTGATCGGGTTTACATGCCAGTTGCCGGATCGTTGCGTACGGTTCCCTGGGCCGATGTTCCGACCGTGCAAGTATTTGTTGAACCATATCAAAAGGACAACACACCTCATCGCTTCAGCCCGCAGACTTGTCTCAATGCGGTAATTAAGCGGCTCAACGATGAAGGCTTGTTTCCCACTATTGCCCTCGAAGGTGAATTCTATCTTGTCGATCCTGCAAAGAGCCCGCCACAACCATTGCAACCGGAAAACGGTTGGCCGAGTTTCGAGGGTCCGCAGGTCTATGCCATCGAACCCTTGCAGGATGTTCAGGGATTTCTGGATGAAGTTAAAAGCGTTGCAGAAGCCCAGTCAATAGCACTGACATCGGTGGTATGTGAATATGGCGAAGGACAGTTTGAACTGAACCTCAATCACACCAATGATCCGGCCGCCGCCTGCCTCGAATTTCTCATGCTCAAGCGTGCGATCAAGAACATTGCGTTTTCCCGTGGGCAATTGGCTAGCTTTATGGCGAAACCAGTCAAGAGTAACCCAGGTAGCGGTTGCCATATACATGTGAGCATGTCGGATGATGATGGCAACAACATCTTTGGCGCTGATGAAAAGACACTTCACCATGCGATTGGCGGTGTCCTCGATAGCATGGCGGAATCCGTTGCCCTGATAACGCCCTATGCCAATTCATACCGCCGCTTTGTTAAGGGCGGGTGGTCTCCGAGCACTGGAAACTGGGGTGAAAACCACCGTGGTGTCAGTGTTCGCATCCCAATGTCGGGGACCAAGGATCGCAGGCTTGAGCATCGTGTCGCCGGCGCAGACGTTAATCCATACCTCCTGACTGCTGCGGTTCTTTCCGGAATGCATAAAGGTATCAATGAAAAGACCGACCCTGGTGAACCAAACATCGAGGGCCAGGCGGATGTGGATGGCCGCGAGTTGCCAACCCGTTGGCGTGAAGCACTTCAGGTGCTGGATGGCTCAGTAACATTCAGGGACTATCTGGGTACGGAATTTTTGGATATGTTTCTCCGGGCAAAATTTGCTGAAGAAGAAAGTTTTCATGCCGAGATTTCCGACCGGGACTTTGGTTGGTGTTTAAGAACTGTCTAATGGTGCATCATGAATAAGACCAAACCGGAAATCAGCCTCGATATATCTCCCGATATTGAAAATGGTTCGTCTCAGGAACTCTATGACTGGATTCGTGCCAATCGCGTAGACGAAGTTGAGTGTGTCATTCCTGACATTGCAGGCATTGCTCGCGGCAAGGTGATGCCTGCATCAAAATTTGTCCGAGAGAGCGATGTTCGCTTGCCGATCTCACTATTCCTCACAACGATTACCGGTGGATATGCTGAATCAGATACCAGCGGTTATGAGGTGGATACGGATATTGTCCTGAAACCAGACTTTTCTACAGCCCGGGCAGTACCTTGGGCCAATGATCCCTCCATCCAGATTATCCACGATGCGGTGGATCAGGATGGACATGATGTAAGTTTCGCACCGCGCAATGTCTTGAAGCGTGTGTTGGCACTTTACCGCCGCAAGGGTTGGGAGCCAGTAGTTTCACCGGAAATGGAGTTTTATCTTACCAAGCCCAATACGGATCCTGATTACCCGCTTGAACCGCCGGTTGGCCGCTCGGGAAGACAGAGCCTTTCCAACCAGGCATTTTCGCTGTCGGCTGTCGATGAATATGATCGGGTGATTGAACATATTTACGATTATGCGGAAGCGCAGTCGCTTGAGATCGATACCATCATTCAGGAATCGGGAGCTGCCCAACTTGAAATCAACTTGATGCATGGAGACCCGCTGAAGCTTGCGGACGAGGTTTTCATGTACAAGCGATTGATCCGTGAAGCAGCTCTTCGCTGCGGATGTTATGCAACTTTCATGGCCAAGCCGATGGAAAACCAACCGGGTAGCGCCATGCATATCCACCAAAGCGTTATCAACAGAAAATCTGGCAAGAACATCTTTTCCAAAAAGGATGGCGAAGCTTCGGATGCGTATGATTACTTTATTGGTGGCCAGCAGAAATACATGTATGCAGCCGCTGGATTTGTTGCGCCCTATGTGAATTCCTATCGTCGGCTTGTTCCGGGCTACTCGGCACCCATCAATCTGGAATGGGGACATGACAACCGCTCTGTCGGACTAAGAGCGCCACGGGCAAAGCCAGCCGCACGCCGCATTGAAAACCGGTTGGTAGGCGCGGATGCAAATCCCTATCTGGCAATTGCTGCGTGTTTGGCCTGCGGTTATCTCGGAATGACCAAGAAAGTCAGAGCCCGAAAAGAGGCCGCAAATGATCAGGAAGAGACCATTCGTGGTCTGCCGTACAGCCTGTTGGAAGCCGTTGATGCGCTGGATAATTGTTATGATCTCAAACGGGTCATGGGCCTTGAATTTTCTGACATTTTCATCGCAGTCAAACGGGCAGAGCATGATGAATTCATGAAGGTAATCAGTCCCTGGGAACGTGAACATCTTCTCCTGAACGTGTGATCCGTCATGGCCCTTTCCCTGCTTTATTCAAATGATAATCCCGGCAAGCATGCTCCATCCTGGTATGCGGCATCAGCCAATCCAATAGGCGAGTTTCCAGCACTGGCAGGCGCTGAAAAGTATGACGTTGCAGTTATAGGTGCCGGCTTTTCCGGTCTTTCATCAGCCCTTCATCTGGCTGAACGGGGTTTCAAGGTTTGCGTGCTGGATGCGCATCGGGTCGGTTGGGGAGCCTCTGGCAGAAACGGTGGACAGGTCGGATCGGGCCAGCGTGTTGGCCAGATGGAGCTAGAACAACTGGTTGGCGACAGTTTGGCAAGGCAGGCTTTTGATATCGGTATTGAAGCTGCCAATACTGTTCGCAGCCTGATCAAAAAACATAAAATCAAATGCGCCTATCAGGACGGCGTGATCCACGCCAATCACCGATCGCGCTTTGACAAGCATGCTCTGGATGAAGTGGAGTTCATGCACAAGAAGTATGACTACCAGTCATTGTCATATGTCTCACCGGAAGCGATGGCGGAGAAAGTATCATCCCCCGATTTTTCTGCCGGAACGCTGGACACGGCCTGCGGCCATCTTCACCCGCTCAACTTTGCAATAGGATTGGCGAAGGCTGCCGTGAAGGCCGGTGCAACGATTTACGAAAACAGTGAAGTTACTGATCTTTCACCGGGCAAGCCGGCTTCAATTAAAACCGCAACGGGTGAAGTAACGGCCGATTGGGCAATCCTCGCGTGCAACGGTTATCTTGGAGCGCTGGACCGAAAAGTCGCAGACCGGGTAATGCCAATCAATAATTTTGTCATTGCCACCGAGCCATTGGGCAAGGATCGCGCGCGATCGATTATCCGGGATAATGAGGCAGTCGCCGACAGCCGGTTCGTTGTGAACTATTTTCGCTTGTCTGAAGATCATCGCATGTTGTTTGGCGGAGGTGAAAGCTACGGTTACCGCTTCCCATCAGATATCAAGGGTTTTGTTCGCCCCCACATGATCAAGCTGTTTCCCCAACTGGCAGACACAAAGGTTGAATATGGTTGGGGTGGAACGCTGGCAATAACCGTAAATCGCTTGCCACATTTTGAGATGCGCAATGACGGCATCGTCAATATTTCAGGCTATTCAGGATCAGGAGTCGCCATGGCAACCATGTCCGGCAAAATTGCCGCTGAAGCAATTGGCGGTCAGATGGAACGCTTTGATATCATGAGCCAACTCCCCACACCGAAATTTCCCGGCGGCGCCGCGCTGCGCTGGCCTCTGCTTCCGCTGGCCATGATGTGGTTTGCCATGCTGGACAGGTTTTAGAACGTTTAAATGGAACCAGGCGGACTTGGCTATCCGTCAGCTTGCTAAATCGCTCTGGCAGCGCCACGGATAACATTCATCTTATGTGCCTGTAGCGGATGTTCGGGAGTTAACACCCCGTTCTTGTAGCGATGTTCTATTCCGAAAGTGTAATTTTATGCTGTGGCTTTGGAATTCATTAGGAAGTGGAAGTAGTTTGGGTAGAGCTGTTAGAAGCAACTTCATATATTCCGGCTAGTAGTATCAACGATGCTCCGGTTGCCTCGCGCCAACCAAAGGTTTCATCTGTCAGTAGGGCTGCACTAATTACTCCGACAACAAGTTCAGAGAGAATGAGGATTCCAAAAACACCGGTACCAATCCTGGATGGCGACCAGAATATGATTGCGGTAGATGGCAAAACAAGTAGAAGCGAAATTCCCAGCAAAAATGGCAGGTTTGAGAATACCACTTCTGTGGTTGGGATGTTGCCAAGAGCTTCAGAAAGCAACGGGTATTGCAAAATCGCGGCGACCAAACAGAAAAATATGACAATGAATAGCAAGGGAAATACCCCCTCAGGTTGTTCAATTTCGGTTCTTGCTGCACCTGCTGCAAAGAGCATCCCACCAGCCAGTCCAAACCAATCTCCCAAATTTACCGGTATCGGTATGCCAACATCCAGCCCAACCGTTATCCAAACCCCAACCAATGCCATCGTTACACTGACCGCACGCGGCCAGCGCGGAATTCTTTTGAGAAACACAACTTCAACAAGTGTTGCCCAAATCGGAGTCATATAAAAGAATACAAGCGCTCGAATGACTTCCGTTACGAGAAAGGAATTTGCATAAAATATGGCGCCGCTACCCAACATTAGTCCACAAGCCCAATGTTGCAGACCAATGCTCTCCCCGCGATGTAGCCGCCAGACTGCAAATGGAATCAAGATGGCAAACGAAATCAAATACTGGGCAACAGTGCCCCAACCGCCTGTTAAACCAGCCTCATGCAGCATCCGTTGCGGCAACCAGTAGAGACCCCAAGCCCCAGCTGTGACAAACACTGCGATGCATATTGAGATGAAGTGTGGGTGCCGCATGTCAGATCCTGCAAAAACTGAACTGAAACTGTAAAACCCGCTTGGATATTCAGGGGGTTTGGTCTTGTCAATAAACCATCGTTAAAGTTCTGACAATCGCGCCAATTTGGTCCGCTATGGATTATGATTGAAAACCCATCAGAACACGGTCTGTCCCAGAAGCAACCGGATTACGACGTACGCCAACGGCTTGTTATGATCATAGGCGTAATGACAGCCAATGAAAGTTTGCGCGACACGCGTTACGCCGCCGCCCAAAATACCTCGAACATTGGATCAAATACCGTCACTGGTCCAGCACCGGTTTCGATTTTTTCCGGGAACTTCACCGGTGTGTCCAGCTTGGTCAGCGTGATGGTATCTGTGTTCGGCTCCAGCCCGTAAAATACAGGTCCATTGAGGGATGCAAATGCTTCCAGATTGTCGAGCGCGTTCTCTTCCTCAAACACGTGGGCGAGCAGGCTCATCGTATTGATGGAAGTAAAACATCCCGCACAACCGCAGGCATTCTCCTTGAGCAGATCTGTATGCGGTGCAGAGTCAGTTCCCAGAAAGAATCGGCGATCACCAGACGTAGCCGCTTGCCTTAGTGCCAACCGATGTCCCTCGCGCTTGGCGACTGGCAGGCAATAGTAATGCGGCCGGATGCCGCCTGCGAGGATTGCATTGCGATTGATGATGAGGTGGTGGGTGGTAAGTGTAGCGCCCAATCCTTCATCAACCGATTTTACATAGTCCACACCTTGCTGGGTGGTCACATGCTCCATCAAGATTTTCAAACCCGGAATTCTCCTTCTGAGCGGGTCGAGCACCTTGTCGATAAATGCGGCTTCGCGATCAAAGATATCGATTTCGGGATTGGTGACTTCGCCATGAACACAAAGCGGCAGTCCAATATCCGCCATGGTCTCAAGCACTGGATAGACTTTTTCTATATTCTTGACCCCACTTTGAGAATTGGTGGTTGCTCCTGCGGGGTAAAGCTTGACTGCCGTAATGTCACCGGAAGCATGGCCTGCGGTAACATCAGCAGGATCGGTATCTTCAGTTAAATAGAGCGTCATCAGGGGTTGAAATTTTGCGCCTTTTGGTAGAGCTGCAACAATGCGATCCCTGTATTCAAGGGCTTGCTTCACAGTCACTACAGGCGGCACCAGATTGGGCATGATTATCGCGCGGGCAAAATGGTTTGCCGAGTGGGGCAGAACACTTGCCAACATGTCGCCGTCACGCAAATGCAGATGCCAGTCATCCGGTCGGCGAAGGGTGAGTGTTTGGGTCAAGGAGAAATACTCGGATTATCCATATCAAACTGCATAGCGATGATTGGAGAAATGTTCAATGTGAGAAACTGCAGTCAGTTGCTCCGACCTTCTTCAACCGCGTGACAGGCGACCGTGGTGCCACTCTTTTGATGCTTGAGAATAGGTTTTTCAATTTTACATCTGTCATTCGCCAGTGGGCAACGCTCATGGAATGGGCATCCTGAGGGAAGATTGACCGGAGAGGGCACTTCTCCTGGAACTGGAACATGCACAAACGAAGAGCCGTCCATTTTTGGAATCGATGAAAGCAGCAACCGGGTATAAGGATGTTGGGGATTTGCAAACAGCTTCGCGGTTTCGGCCAATTCGCAAACCGATCCCAAATACATGACCGCGACACGATCACCAAAATGCTCAACTACTGACAGGTCATGGGAAATGAAAAGATAGGTCAGTTTGTGCTTTCGGCGGGCTTCCATCATCACGTTTAAAACCTGCGCCTGAATGGAAACATCCAGCGCGGAAATCGGTTCATCCGCGATAATGAATTCAGGATCAACAACCAGTGCCCGTGCAATCGATATTCGTTGGCGTTGCCCGCCGGAAAATTCGTGCGGATAACGCGAACCCCATTCAGGATCATTGCCAACCGACTTCATGACTTTTTCGACCTGTGCCGTTATTTCTGCTGCATTGAGGTCGGGTCGGTGAAACCTCAATGGCTCTTCAAGGGTCTGTTGGATGGTCAGCCGGGGATTGAGTGAAGCATACGGATTTTGGAAAATCATTTGAATGCGCTGACGAAACGGCCTTCGACCATGGTCATCGAGATTGTCAATTCGGGTGCCGTCATACGTGACTGTTCCAATGGTTGGCTTCAACAGGCCGGCGAGTACCCTTCCAAGCGTCGTCTTGCCACAACCGGACTCGCCAACTACACAGAATGCTTCCCCACGCATTATATCGAGTGTGACACCGTTTACCGCGTGAACTTTCGGACGCTCGCGGGACAAAAATCCTCCCGGTAAGGGAAAATGTATATGCAAGTCTTCGATGCGCACGAGCGGCTGCAAGGATTTCTTTTCAAGTGTCTTGCCGGAATGTTTGCTCATTTTCCGGCCTTTCTGGAGCGCTTCAACTTCGATGCATGATGACAGGCAACCAATCGGCCGGTGACTTCTCTCAATTCGGGTTTTTCGGTGCTGCATTTCTTGTCGGCATAATCACACCTGGGAGAAAATGCGCAACCCGGCGGCACCGCGTTCATCATCGGCATTGCCCCGCGAATCTGATTGAGCGGTGTACCGGGGGCATTTTGCTCGGGCAATGCTGCAATCAACCCCATTGTGTAGGGATGGGAAGGTGTATCGGTCACTTTCCTGGTTGAGCCCGATTCAATGATGTTTCCTGCATACATCACCACAATTCGCTCGGTGACCTGACTTACTACTGCCAAATCATGCGTGATCAGGATAAGGGCTGCCCCATGCTCCCGGCAAAGCTCCAGCAAAAGCGCAAGAATTTCAGCCTGAATGGTTACATCGAGTGCTGTCGTTGGTTCATCTGCGATTATCAGCGCGGGGTCACTCAATAATGCGATAGCGATGACTACCCGCTGCCGCAAACCGCCGGACAACTCATGTGGATATCCATCAAAACGAGCTTCGGGCGAAGGAATGCGGACTTCACGCAGTTTATCGAGCGCCAGATCTCGCGCCTCATTGTAAGAAATATTGCGGTGCGCCTGGAGTGTCTCGACCATTTGGTCGCCAATGGTCAGAACGGGATTGAGCGTCATCATCGGATCCTGAAAGATCATTGAGATGCGGTCACCGCGAAGCAAGCGCATTTCCTCATCCGAAATTTTTGCAAGATCCCGCCCTTCAAACTCCACGCTACCTGCCGAGATGTGCCCGGGCTCACTAATGAGATTCATGATGGCGAAGGCGGCCATGGATTTGCCGGCGCCGCTTTCCCCGACGATGCCTACCCGCTCACCCGCTTCAATGTCCAGATCAATACCGCGTAAAACCTTGATCGGTCCATATCGTGTTGGAAAATCAACTTCAAGATTTCTAATCTGGAGCAAAGTCATGGCACGCTGATCCCTCACGTCTTCTTGTAGAGACGGGGGTTAAGCGCATCGCGCAACCAGTCACCCAGCAGGTTGAGTGAGAAGATCAAAACGATCAGCACGAGGCTGGGGAGGATGGTAATCCACCAGGTCCCTGAAAAGATGAATTCAAAACCGGATCGAATAAGCGACCCCAATGAAGGTTGGGTAACGGGCATGCCTAGCCCCAAAAAACTGAGAGATGCCTCGGTGATGATCGCTTCGGCGATTTGAACGGTGGAGATCACCAATACTGGCGAAAGGGTGTTGGGTAGCACATGACGAAACATGATGTGGCGTTTGGGTAGGCCGATTACGCGGGCAGCATCCACATATTCCTTGCTGCGTTCGGCCAATACCGAGGCACGAACGGTACGGGCATATTGCGGCCATTCTGCAATGCCAATCACCATAATCAGCATGATGATCGAAAGGTCTTGATAGAGCTCGCTGCCAAATGCCGCCTGGAAAACAGCCAAGGCAACAATTGCCAGCATCAGTGTCGAGATGGAAAGCTGGATATCGGCAAGCCGCATGAAGAAGGCATCAACTCTTCCGCCAATGTAACCGGAAACCAATCCAATACTGATGCCAATGAAGGCTTGCAGCAGAACCGCGAATACACCGATCATCAATGAAATCCCGGTGCCGTACATGATGGTAGAAAGCATGTCGCGACCCTGATGGTCGGTGCCAAGAAGGAAGCGTTCATCACCGCCATCCTGCCATCTTGGAGGTAATTCTGAATCGAGAATATCAAGTTGAGTCAGATCGTAGGGGTTCTGTGGTGCCAGTACGGGTGACAGGGCTGCAACGACCACAAACAACATAACAACAAGGGCGCTTCCCATCGCTACTTTGTCGCGGCTGAAGCGGTAGAAGAGATCGGATTGCAGGATACGCGAAATTGTACTCATCGATCCCCTCCAACAAACTTGATGGTGGGATTAATCCAGGTGTAGATCAGATCAACCAGCGTATTGGAAATGACAAAAATCAATCCAACAATGATGATGTAGGCAATGATCAACGGTGTATCGACGCGATTAACCGCTTCAAGAAAAAGGAACCCCATGCCAGGCCACTGAAAAACAGTTTCAGTCAGGATCGTATAGGCAATCAGGGTGCCAATTTTCACGCCGCCGAGGCTCACAACCGGAATCAGTGTGTTCTTGAGTGCATGCACATAACGCACCCTGCGGGTTCGCAGTCCCTTTGCACGGGCGTATTTTACATACTCGGTTTGCAATACCTCCATCATTTCGGCCCGAATCAGGCGAATAAAAAGTGGAAGCATGATTGAAGAAAGCGCAATGGATGGAAGTACGATATGTTCAAGCCCGTCCAATGTCAGAAGACCGGATTCCCAACCCCAAGGCAGGGCATAGGTATCGCCACGACCAAACGAGGGCATCCAGCCCAACAAGACCGAAAAAATATAAATTGCAAAAATTGCGGTGAGAAATACCGGAACTGAAATTCCGATAATACTAAACCCCATGATAATCTTGGTAATCAGACTGTCACGATGGATTGCAGTGTAAACGCCCAAGGGAACTGAAAAACCGATAATGATGCATGTGGCAACCAGCACCAGTTCAAATGTTGCAGGAAATTTGTCGAGGATGACTTCAAGCGCCGGTTTCTTGAAAAAATATGATGTACCCAAATCGCCTTGCACTGCCCGAGTGATAAATCGCCCATACTGAATCAGGAACGGATCATTGAGGCCCATCTGGTCGCGAAGCGCATCGCGTTCTGCTTCGGACACGGATTGCCCAACAAGCTCACGCAGCGGGTCGCCCAGATTGTCCTGAATGGAAAAGCCGACGAGGCTAATCACAAACATCACCAGCGCAGCCTGCAGGAGTCTGCGAAACAGGAATGCTGCCAGGTCAGGAGCTTTCATGAATGTATTGCCCGAACGGAGGTAAAAAAGTTGCGGCGGGAACCAGCCCGCCGCAATTACTAACTTACTCGATTACAAGATCACCGAGATAGGGGAAATTCATCACATTGACGACCGCGTCAATGTTCACACCCTTGCGCGCAGCCCAAGCGAGATCCTGCCAATGAAGCGGTACATAGGCTGCTTCATCATACAGGATTTTTTCGATACCCTGAAGGACCTTTGCGCGTTCTACGTCATCAGTCATTTTAAGGGTTTTCTCTGTCATCGCATCAACGTCGGCATTTGAGTAATTGCCGGAGTTGTATTGCCCGCGACCAGTGTCCGCATTCGGGGTCATAGCCAGGAACTCGTAGAAGTTTGCCGAGTCCTCTGTATCCGAATGCCAGCCAATCATCATGATGTCCGCAGCGCGCTCATCGAATTTTGGCCAGTACTGGGCTTTCGGCATTGTGGTGAGATCGACCTTTATGTTGATCTTGGAAAGCATCGCCGAAGCCGCTTCACAGATTTTGGCATCGTTCACATAACGGTTGTTCGGACACATCATTGTGACCGATAATCCATCCGCGTGACCGGCTTCTGCCATCAGCGCCTTTGCCTTGTCCAGATCAAATCGTGGCTTGAGGCTGTCATTGTAGCCGAGATAGCCTTTTGGGCTCATCTGGGCAGCAGCTGTGCCGAATCCGCGCATGATCTTTTCGACAATGGCCTCGTTGTTGATCGCATGGACGATTGCAAGACGCACCTTTGGATCCTTGAACGCTTCAACCCGTTGCTGATTAAGTTGAAGGGTAATAATCCTCGTTCCAGACTTGGTGATCAGATCAGTTTTCGGATCGTCACTAATTCGTCCAAGATCGGTTGGTGGCACCGGTGCAATGAAATCAACGTCACCAGAAAGAAGTGCAGCTACACGGGTTGGCGATTCCTTGATCGGTGTGAAAACAATCTTTTCAACATTACCCGGTGAGTTGCTGTCCCAATAATCGGCATTGCGTGCAAACTCAACTTTGACGCCTTGCTCGCGGCTCGCAATCGTGTAGGGACCGGTGCAAGAGATGTTTTTGGATGCAAAACTGTCACCATGTTTGATGATCTCGTCTTTGCCCTCATAGAATTTGGAATCAAGCGGGAAAATGTAGGTTGCATTGTGCATCACCAACGGGAATGGTCCGTCGGTTACAATCTCGACCGAATTGTCTCCAACCTTGTTCATCGCCTTGAATGGTTCAAAGATGCCTTTGAAATCAGGGCTGCCTTTCAGCCGGTTAAACGTCCAGACTACATCGTCTGCTGTCATAGTGTTGCCGGAATGAAACTTTACCCCGGATCGCAGATTGAATTGAACAGTAGTTTCGTTTACCCGCTCCCAGCTTTCAGCCAAACGCGGTTCAAAACTCAAATCGCTTGCCCAGCGAACCAGCGGATCACACACCATGTGTGAAAGTTGCAAGGTACCGCCGGATAATTGCTCGTGAATATCCAGCGAAACCGGATCGGCATCATATGCCATTTTCAAAGTTTTGGCTTCCGCTATGCCGGATAGACCGACCGCGCAAACACCTGCCAGTAATACATGCTTCAGTCGCATGACTTCTCCTCCTGTTATGTAGTTTTTCCAATTGCTTCTGCGGCAATTAAGTTGAGCATATGAACAATATTCAGGATTTACAAGCTATCGAAAAGACGGATTATTATGACCAACTGCTGGTTCACTCTGGAATGTATTGCGATTTGCCGGATTGTTCGTTGAAATAACGGTTCAAAATGCGATCCAACAAAAGGAAGATTCTGAACATGTACATATTGTATGGAGGCAAACTTACACGTTCGGCACTGGTGGAGCAGGTATTAGCCGAATGTGAAGTCGAGTATGAGTTGCGAGAGATCGATACATCAAGGCAGGAGCAGCGTTCGCCAGAATTTTTGAAAATTAATCCCGCAGGGTGGGTTCCGGCACTTGTTTCTCCGCAAGGCAAAACGTTTTACGAGACTCCAGCAATTAACCTGTACCTAGCGGAAAAATACAAACCCGGAGAACTCGCGCCGGTCGGTGCTGACCCGGACCGCGGATTGTTCTTGAGTGGGCTGTTTTACATTACCGGAATGATTGAGCCAGCATTTAAGCGTTACTGGTTTCCCGATCGTTATGCTGGCGGCGAGAAGGACGCTGAAGCTGTCAGGCAGGCAGCACTTGGGGAAGTAGTCGATCTTTATACTGTTATTGACAATCGCCTGTCTGTGGCAGGGCCTTTCCATCTTGGTGAACGTTTTTCATTGGTGGATTTGACGATGGCCTATTGGTCAGAGGGTTTTGTTCACCCAGACAATATTGACCATCTGTCTGCGGTAAAACATTGCTATGAGCTGGTCTATGATCGTCCGAAAATAAGGAATATGCGAAACACACAAAGAAAAATGATTGAAGATTTCAACCGGCGCCAATCTTCAGGAACGGGCGGCTGGTGATGATGATTTGCCGGAGAAGTGATTTATGTCGGGACCCCTAAATGGCGTTAGAGTACTTGATCTGAGCGCCATGATTTCAGGCCCCCTGGGTGGGATGATACTGGCGGACCAGGGAGCAGATGTAATCAAGATTGAGCCACCTGCAGGAGATTCCACTCGTTGGGTTGCTACTGGCCGAAATGGATTTTCAGCTTCATTCCTTAACAACAATCGAAATAAACGCTCTGTTGTCCTGGATTTAAAATCGCCCGCAGGTAAAAGGGCAATTCAGTCGCTGATTGCCACCGCCGATGTGATCCTGCAGAATTTCCGGCCAGGAGTCGTTGATCGGCTGGGAATTGGTTATAATGACTCCAAGGCTATCAAGGCCGATATCATCTATGCGTCAATTTCCGGGTTTGGCGAACAAGGTCCTTACGTCAACAAACCGGTTTTTGATCCTCTAATTCAATCCCTGTCTGGACTAACGACAGTTCAGGCGGGTTCAGACAATGTTAGACCAACGCTCGTCCGCACAATATTACCCGACAAACTGACTGGCTTTGCCATTGCGCAGGCAATTACCGCAGCACTTTTTTCGCGTGAGAGAAACGGTGAGGGTCAGCATATCCATCTTAATATGCTCGATACCGTTGTGCACTTCATGTGGTCATCCGACATGGGTGGGCACACATTCGTTGGTGATGAGTTGAAGGAAGAAACGGCACAAAGCTTCATTGACCTCATTTACGAAACTGCGGATGGATACATGTCTGTGGCTGCATTTCGCCGGGTGGATTGGAAAAAACTGGCTGATGCCTGTGAACGCCCGGACTGGAAAACGGATGAAAGGTTTCTGACTTCTGCTGGATTGGAAGATTACAAGAATGAGCGTCTGGAGATGACCCAGGAAGCTCTGGTGGAGCGAACCACCAAGGAGTGGATTGAGCGTTTTACCAAGTTTGATGTGCCCCATGCTCCGGTGCTGACACGAGGCGAAATGATCAATAACCCCCAGATCAAGGCAAACCAGTTGATTGAAGAATACGACCACCCTGCGGTGGGCCGAATTCGCCAAACTCGCACACCTGCGGTTTTTGATGGGACGCCAGCAAAATACCGGTTTGGTGGCGCTTCACTGGGTGAACATACAAGAGAGGTTCTCACCGAAGTCGGTTTGTCAGAGAATGATATTGCTCAGATACTCAAGAACAACTCTCAGCAGGATTGATATCTACGTAAAACGTTTCGGATCAAACGCGGAGATGTCAAAATTCGGTTTCCGGTTCTCTGCCAAATCGGCAATGATACGACCAGTAATACCGCCCAGTGTCAGACCAATGTGCTGATGTCCGAATGCGTGAAGAATGTTTTTAGAGTTTGGGGCAGCTCCAATGGCGGGGAGCGCATCGGGAAAAGTGGGCCGAAACCCAAGCCACTCTTCATCAGGTTCACCAATGTCTCCAAACATTTCATTTGCTTTCGTGGTTAGATATTGAATCCGGTTCGAAGATGGTTTTGGGTCCAACCCTGCAATCTCAACTGTTCCGGCAATTCTCAATCCAGTGTCCATTGGAGTGGCGTAAAAGCCCGCATCTGCCCATCCGACCGGTCTCGATACCATGTAACCAAGATTTCGATAGGAAATGTGGTGTCCTCTTTCAGTGTCGAGTGGTAACTGGCGGATTCCGGCGCCTTCAATTGATTTTCCATGGGCCCCTGCAGCGATAACTACCTTGGAAGCGTTGACGGTTTTACCGCTTTCAAGCGTAATCTTTACACTATCGGATATTGAATCAATTTTAGTTGCATTGGCTTTTCGCCATTCACCACCGCGCTCAACAAGCCGTGTATGCATTCGTTGGACAAGTGCTTGAGGATCGCGAACATGCCGGGCTCCCTTGTACCGCACTCCCTTGTAAAGAGGCAGCTTCAGATTGGGTTCAAGGTCCTTGATTTGCTGCTCGTCAAGAACGTCAAACTCAACGCCATTTTCTTTGCGCAATTGATTGTAGGGCCACGCCTTGTCAAACCCCTTTTGGGTTGACCAGACGTACAGGCAGTCATTTGAGACCATGAGGTCCTGACAGGCCGCTTCCTCAATGAGGGGATCCAGTCCGGCATCTGCATGGGACAGCAAAATACCAAGATTGTTGATAATTGTTTCAACCCGCCTTGGTGCGCAATTGCGCAAGAATGATATCATCCATGGCATATTGCGCAGAACATAAGTCCAGCTAAAGCCCAGCGGGCTGTCTTTTGAAAAAAGCAGTTTTGGCAGTTCGCTCAGAATGGCGGGATTGTTGACCGGGATGCAGGCATACGTGGCGATCGTTCCGGCATTGCCATAAGAAGCGCCAGAACCAGGTTCATTGCGGTCAACAATCAGCACCTTCAAGCCGCGCATGTTTGCCCAAAGCGCACAGGAAACACCGACGATGCCCGCACCAACAACAACCAGATCGTATTTTACTTCCTGTTGCATCTAAGTGGCTTTGCCCTCAAGTCCGTCTTCTTCGTCAGCAGATGCATTGGGGATCCGCATTTCGAATGTTTCGCTCACGCAGGCATAATCGTGGTATTCCATGCGGGCGATTGGTTTGACGGCTGAATTGTTGGCCGCATTCCGTAATTTCCACGTTGCCTTACTGATCAGATGAACTTGTTGCCTTGAATACAACAAGTGCGAATACCAAGAAGGAAATCGTGTATCCAATTGAAGAAACTGCAGCGATTGGTTCTGCGTCAACGTTGCCGGAATACAGGAGCCATAAGCCGATAATCAATCCCAAAAATGAAATTTGAGACAGCCAAAAATGAACTTTGGAAAGCATTAAGGGAACCGCATTTTTAAAAATGTGATAAAAAATCCCGAATATTGCAAAACTCAGCCATCCGATCACCATAATATGAGCATGTGTAGGCCGTTGGCTATAGTCATGTCCGATCGCCATGTGAAGGCCTGCCGCCATACCCAGCAATCCATAAATTGCCGCCGATAATAGAAATTTCTTGCTGATACTGCTCATATAGCCTCGCGGTTTTCTAACACTTCCTTAACCCTAATGGTTTCTAAACGTGTCTAGAAGGAGTAGTGTATCTTTGCCGCCTTCCTTTGACCACACTTTTCGGTTTTTCAGTGACGCAAAACGGGTGTATGACAGATGCCCGATGGGGCTGAAACAATTCTTTTTTCTGAAAGTGACCTGCATTCATGATTGAGCATGCAATCTTTGCAATTTCGACTGCCTTTGCACAAGAAGTTGAAGTTTCTGAATTGGGAGTAACCACAGACGTATCGCTTCTCGCATTATTCCTTGAAGCATCCATTACGGTCCAGCTGGTTATGATTGGCCTGTTGCTCGCTTCTGTTTGGAGTTGGGCAATAATCGTCGACAAATGGTTTTTGTATGCCCGTACCAAACGTCAATTGGACAGGTTCGAGAAGGTGTTTTGGTCCGGTCAATCCCTTGAGGAGCTGTATCGCTCTCTCGCCGATCGTACACCAACCGGCATGGGAGCTCTTTTTGTTTCCGCGATGCGTGAATGGAAGCGCTCTCATGAAAGGGGAGCAAGATCACCGATTGGGCTGCAAACTCGACTGGACAAGGCCCTTGATGTTTCACTTGCCCGTGAAATTGAGCGCCTTGAGCGCAGGTTGATGTTCCTTGCAACAGTTGGTTCCGCAGCTCCGTTCGTCGGTTTGTTCGGAACAGTTATTGGCATCATGACTTCTTTTCAGGCCATTGCCGGATCAAAATCCACAAGTCTTGCGGTCGTAGCACCGGGAATTGCCGAAGCACTATTCGCTACCGCTTTGGGATTGCTGGCAGCAATACCGGCCACAATATTTTATAACAAATTTTCATCTGACGTTTCCAAAATCAATTTACGCCTTGAAGGTTTTGCCGATGAATTCTCCGCCATACTTTCGCGCCAGATTGATGAGAAGAATAAACCTGCTGAATAGGAATAACAACAATGGGAATGTCTACAACTAATTCAGGTGGCGGTAGCCGCAAGCGGCGATCACGACGCCATCAGCCAATTAGCGAAATCAACGTTACGCCATTTGTTGATGTGATGTTGGTGTTGCTAATTGTATTTATGGTGACCGCACCACTTTTGACTGTTGGTGTTCAGGTTGACCTGCCCAAAACGGAAGCCGGTGCCGTGAATGCTGAAACTCAACCTATAACGCTGACCATTGACGCAAATGGCAAGGTTTTCATTCAGGAAACGGAACTCACTCTGGATGAACTAACACCCCGGCTAAAGGCAATTTCCGATACACGCGAAAAGCTGGAAACCCGAATTTTCATTCGTGGTGATAGTGCCGCAACATATGACATTGTTGCTCGCGTGCTTGGCCGTGTATCTGCATCTGGTTTCAAGAAGTTTACCCTGTCCAGCCTGCCGCCAGATTCTTGAGTATCGATTTTGAGAGCGTAAGTTAGAAAATGAAGCTCGGTGTAGGCATATCAAGCGCTGCCCATGTGGCTATTCTGACTTGGGGGATGTTGTCCATTTCTCCCCCGGCACCGGAAATTATTGAGCTTGGTAGTGTTACAATGGATTTTGAGGCTTCTGAAGTCAGCAAACAGGCAGAAGGTGAAAAGCAGGCTGAAATTGATGAAACACCTGCTCCCAAGCCAACCGAAAAACCAGTGATTTTACCGGATGCCTTAAATACAGGTGAAAGCCAGCGCGATGAGCAATCAACCGAGGATGCGGAAGCCAAACCTAATCCGGTAGAAAAATCGGCCACCGCTCCGAAAACACCGGCAGCCACATCAAATCCTGAAAGCGGCCCCAAACCCGAAGAAGTACCTGCTCCTGCCACCGAATTGTCCTCGTTAAATCAACCGTCGGTTCCGGTTACCGAAAATGAAGTCTCGGACGTTCCTGAACTATCCGAAGTGGGTGAAGAATTCGCAAAACTACCGGAAAGTGTTCCGGTGCCAGCGGTTAAGCCCAAACTGCCAAAGCCAGCAACTGCCAAAACACAGGAACGTAAAAAGCCCAAAGATGACCCTGCAAGAGCAGCGAGCAGTGCCCAGCAGGATCAAGAACTTTCAAATGAAGACAAGATTGCTGCACTTTTGAACAAGCAGGAAGCTGCTTCCAGTGGCGCCAAGCGGTCAACTGAACAAGCGTCACTTGGAACCAAGTCGGCCGATCCTTCGGCAAAATTGTCCCGCCGTGAAGAGGATGCCTTGGTGGAGGCAATCAGCCGGTGCTCTACTGGTCAGGCTGGTCAGGATATTTCTGAAGATCTGAAAGTAACGGTGGAAATTCAACTTTTGCCAAACGGAGAGCTGGTATCGGGAAGCCTTGCTGCAAAAGTAAGTGGTGGTACACAGGAAGAACGAAGTCGCTATGTGCGGTCAGTTCAGCGTTACGTGCTTCGTTGTGCTCCCTATGACATGTTGCCGAAAGAAAAGTATGACACCTGGTCGGAAGTAAATATCACATTCCACGTGTCTGAAATGTTCCGTTAAAGTCATGAAACGAGTATAAGCGCCCCGATTGATGGAGATGCATGAATGAATTTTGTTTGCGGAAAAAGCCGGTTTGCCAGGTTGGCAGTCATCTTGGTAGTTGCCGGAATTGTGCTTGTGGCAATTGGCACTGCTACCTGGGCGAAGGTGGAAATTGACATAACCAAGGGTAACGTTGAACCCTTGCCGATAGCTATAAATCACTTTGGTGGTGACAAGATTGCCCAGGATATTGCGGCGGTCGTGGAGGCGGATTTGCGCAGTTCAGGTCTTTTCAAACCGATTGACAAGGGTGCATTTATTGACAAGAACAATGACCCCAATGCGCGGCCGCGATTTGAAGACTGGCGTGTGATTAATGCTCAGGCGCTTGTCAACGGTCGGGTTAGCCGTGAAGCAGACGGCCGCCTGAAAGCGGAATTTCGCCTTTGGGATGTATTTGCTGGCGGCGAAATGATTGGTCAACAATTTTTCAGCGACCCCAATAACTGGCGCCGGGTAGCCCATATCATTGCCGATACGATCTACAAGGAATTAACTGGTGAGGCCGGATACTTTGATTCCCGGGTCGTATTTGTGGATGAGTCCGGACCGAAGGATGCACGCATCAAGCGCTTGGCAATCATGGACCAGGACGGCGCAAACATGCGCACCCTCACGCAAGGCAATGAACTTGTTCTTACACCTAGATTTTCTCCGACCCGGCAGGAAGTAACCTACATGTCCTACGAAGGTGGACAGCCACAAGTTTACCTTCTTCAAATTGAGACTGGCAGAAGAGAAATTGTGGGCAACTTTCCAGGCATGACATTTGCCCCGCGGTTTTCTCCGGACGGTCAAAAGATTGTCATGAGTTTGCAACAAGGTGGCAACGCAAATATATATGTCATGGATTTGCGCTCCAGAAATACAACCCGCCTTACGAGTTCATCGTCTATTGATACAAGTCCGTCATTTTCACCGGATGGAAACAAAATAGTGTTTGAGTCGGATCGTGGTGGCAGGCAACAGCTTTATGTTATGAATGCCGACGGCTCCAGTCCCGAGCGTATTTCATTCGGTACTGGACGTTATTCAACGCCCGTGTGGTCTCCGAGGGGTGACCTGATTGCCTTTACAAAACAACAAGGTGGCAAGTTCCTGATTGGCGTTATGCGGGCCGATGGCAAGGGTGAGCGGATCCTCACAGAAGGATTTCACAATGAAGGACCAACCTGGGCACCCAATGGCCGGGTGATGATGTTCTTTCGCGACAGCCCTGGAGCAAATGGTGGGCCAAAACTTTACTCAATCGATTTGACGGGCTACCACGAGCGCCAGATCCGAACCCCGGCATTTGCTTCCGATCCGGCCTGGTCGCCGTTGCTGAATTAGTTCGATATTCGATGGGCATACCGCCCCGATTTGGACATATTGGCATGGTGGAAGGAGGGCCAGCAGGTTGGGGTAATACGTGCTTTGTGGAATCGAAAAATACCGGCAACCCAATCGCATGTGTAAGAATTCGTTAACTGCGTTCCTTGATTGCTGGTTAACCCGAATATGGTTATTGAGAACTGAACAAATTAATTAAAGGAGTAACGGACCGATGCTGATGGCGAAGTCCTTCCTCAAGTCCCCTGCGGTATTGGCTATAGTTGTCGGTCTGGCACTTGCTGGCTGTGAGGCCAACAAGAAACTGCCGGATAATTCCGGTTCGCTGGGGCTTAATGGCGCAACACCTGGATCAACCCAGGATTTCACAGTTAATGTGGGGGATCGGGTATTTTTCGAAACCGATTCTGCTTCCTTGACACCGACATCCCGATCAACTCTGGACAAACAGGCGCAGTGGCTAATCCGATATCCCAATCATCCGGTCACGGTTGAAGGACATGCCGATGAGCGCGGAACACGGGAGTATAACCTGGCCCTTGGTGCACGTCGTGCCGCAGCCACACGGGATTATCTGGTTTCCAAAGGTGTGCAAGGCAACCGTATGCGGACTATCTCCTACGGTAAGGAACGTCCGGTGGCCGTCTGTAACGATATTTCCTGCTGGTCACAGAACCGTCGGGCAATTACAGTGCTGTCAGCTCCTACCGGATAAATTGGGTAAAAAGCCAATCACTAAAGGCAGCCGGTGAGCTGCCTTTTCCGCGTTGGTGGGCAGGATTTGCGATGCAAACAAATTTTGAACGCAGTTTTATTGAATTTTTGCTTTTGAAGGTTACCTTGCAGGTACGCACACCGTAAATTGGGAATGATTTATGACAAGAATACTGAAAGCGATGTTGCTGGGAATGGTGATTTCAACATTACCATTGCAGACCAGCATCACGATTGCGCAGGAGCAGGGAACTATTGTCCTTGCCCAGTCGAACGATGCTGCCTATCGATTGAATGTTCTTGAAGAGCAGATCAGGCAGCTCAATGGTAAAATCGAAGACCTGAATTTCCAACTTCTGGAAACACAGGAACGCATGCGTCGTCAACAAGAAGACAATGAATTCCGGTTTCAGGAAATTGAAGAAAAACTTGGCATGAACAGCGGCGCAGTTGCCGGTGGTGGAAGCAATGAAACTGCGTCAGTGGGAACCGGTGACAGCTTGGAAAAGCCTGAACCGTCCGGGCAAAATGAAGGCACAACCAGCCTGGGCGGTAATGATACAACAAGTGCAAATTCCCGGGAAACACTGATAATTGACGGTGTGGAAATTTTCCAGGGAGATTCCGGTATCGATAAAAACAATAGTGGAACACTCGGTACAATCCAGTTTGATGAAAACGGAAATATTGTAGATACAGCGATTGGAAAGCCTCTTGATCTGACATCACGATTAAACGCGGATGGAAATCAGGCACCGGCGGAACTGGCAGGTGACCCCAAGGCACTTTTTGACTTGGGTTACGGATACGTGCAAACCGGACGGTATCAAGATGCAGAAGGTATTTTCTCCCAATTCTCCAATCGCTATCCCGATGATGAACGGATTTCCGAAGCGCGTTTCTGGTTGGGTGAAAGCCATTTGGGGCGTGGTCAGTTCAAGCAGGCAGCAGAAGTATATCTGGATGCGCACAAGAAATGGCCTGATGGTCGATTTGCCCCCCAGACCTTGTTGAAACTTGGCGTATCAATGGCTGGCCTCAATCAACGGGAACTGGCTTGTGCTACATATGCACAAGTAATTGAGAAATATCCTGATGCCTCTCGCGCAGTTCAGCGTAATGTGGCATTGGAACAAAGAGCTGCAAACTGCCTCGCCAATTAGGAATTACATCGATTATGTACAGACTGCCGGATCCTAAAACACTCTTTCGAAATGTTGATATTTCAATGCCGGTGGTGGTTGCAGTTTCAGGCGGTAGTGATTCCATTGCGCTGCTTTTGTTGGCGGTTGCCTGGGCACGCCACAACAATGTTTCCTTGCAGATAGCGACGGTTGACCATGGATTGCGGCCAGAAGCAGCGGCTGAAGCCGCATTTGTTGCAAGCTTGTGTGAATCTCTTGATGTGTTCCACGTTACGCTGGCCTGGGAGGGCATCAAGCCTGTAAACGGAATTTCGGAAGCGGCCAGAAATGCCAGGTATCGTTTGTTGGAAGAATTTGCCGGGGATGTTGGTGCAGACACAATCCTGGTCGGGCATACTGCTGATGATCAGGCTGAAACAATTGCAATGAGGTTAAAACGAAATGGCGGTTCGGCAAGCGGGCGAGGGCTCTCCGGGATGGCACCCGTCACGCGTTTGCGCGACAATGTGATCTTGATAAGGCCATTGCTCGGTCTCAGCCGACAAATGTTGCGGGATTATCTGCTGGAACACAATCAATCGTGGATTGAGGATCCCAGTAATTTTGATGCCTCCTATGAGCGGGTAAACATCAGGTTGGAGCTGAAGTCCAGACCAGATCACGCCGCCAATCTGGTTGATTTTGGACGCGTTATGGGGCGCTATCGCCGCATGTTGTCAAACAGGGCAGCAGAGTTCCTCGAAGAAAATTTGGGTGTCAGTTGCGGCCTGGTTTATTCTTTGCCAACTTCAAAGTTGGCTATACAACCACGACCAGTAGTCACCCTGGCGCTCCAAACGGTTATGGCACTTGCTGGCGGACGCCCACACTTGGTGCCGGCTGATTCAGTCGATACTTTGCTTGGCGAGTTAAAGTCGAATCAATTGGATGACAAGCAATCCAAATTGACCAGGACTACACTTGGCAATGCAGTGATTGAGCGAAAGGAGGGTTTGTTGCGCTTCTATCGGGAAACCAGAAATCTACCGGCGATTTTGCTTGGGCCTGGTGACAACATCGTGTGGGATGGCAGGCTTGAGATTGAAAACAAAACCTCATCATCGCTGTTCTGCGGTCCCTTGGATCTGGGTCATCTGCAAGAGTTGGAAACTTCACTTGGGAAAAAACTGGACGTATCGCCGCGATCAGCATTGCGATCTACCCCCATGCTAAGAGGAGATGAAGACGAGTTTTTTCTTCCATTCGTAAAATCCGAAAGTGTGCCAAATGAAATAATATTGCGCCAGAGGGTTCCGGCACTTGAGCATTTTTGCCCGGCATTTGACCTCCCACTTTTGGATTGGCTTCATGATTTTCAGGAACAAAATGGTTTGACATCAATTATGGGCCAGCGCTCTGGGTGAGCGAATTTTTTGATAACTGACATCCATGAGCGGCTCCAAAAGCGGGTTGGTGTTCACCTTGTCATCCGAAAGTGAATAAAATTGCAAAAAAACATGCGATTTGTCCTTGGCATTACGGGCTGCCAAACCTATTTTAAGGAATGAAGATAGAAATCGGGCGGATTAAGTATTTAACCGTCCTCATTGGGAAGCATCAATGAACTCCAATTTGCGAAACCTTGCGCTATGGGCGATTATCGCCGTAATGCTGATTGCCCTTTTCAATTTGTTTCAGGGGCCACCGCAGCAGGCAAACACCAAGTCCATTCCGTATTCTCAGTTCCTAGATGAAGTGGAAAATGAACGGGTTCGTGCCGTCAATATCTCCGGCCAGCAGATAACAGGAATTTATTCTGATAACAGCGGTCAATTTGAAACTTATGCGCCGGAAGACCCTGGCCTTGTGCAAAAACTGGAACTGCGTGGGATTGAAATACAAGCTACTCCGCCTTCAGAAGGATCTGGCATTGCCAATTTCCTTATTTCCTGGTTGCCGATGTTTATTATTCTTGGCGTTTGGATTTTCTTCATGCGCCAGATGCAGGGATCAAGCCGCGGTGCCATGGGTTTTGGCAAGTCCAAGGCCAAGCTACTTACCGAATCTCAAGGCCGTGTCACATTCGAAGATGTTGCTGGCGTCGATGAAGCCAAGGAAGATCTCGAAGAAATTGTTGAATTTTTGCGCGACCCACAAAAATTTCAGCGGTTGGGTGGCCGAATTCCTCACGGTGTCCTGCTGGTGGGGCCTCCGGGAACAGGTAAGACGCTTTTGGCGCGTGCGGTCGCCGGAGAGGCAAATGTGCCCTTCTTCACCATTTCCGGTTCTGATTTTGTAGAAATGTTTGTTGGTGTCGGCGCAAGTCGTGTCAGGGATATGTTTGATCAGGCAAAGAAAAACGCACCTTGTATCATCTTTGTTGATGAGATTGATGCGGTTGGTCGCCATCGTGGTGCCGGTCTAGGTGGCGGTAACGACGAGCGCGAACAGACACTTAACCAGCTTCTGGTTGAGATGGATGGCTTTGAGGCAAATGAGGGCATAATCCTCATAGCCGCAACAAACCGTCCCGATGTTCTTGATCCGGCCCTGCTTCGCCCGGGTCGTTTCGACCGTGAGGTTGTAGTTCCCAATCCGGATGTTACCGGTCGTGAGAAAATCCTGAAAGTGCATGTGCGCAAAGTACCATTGGCCGACAATGTGGATCTGCGGGTAATAGCCCGCGGAACGCCCGGATTTTCGGGCGCTGATTTGATGAATCTTGTAAATGAAGCTGCATTATTGGCCGCTCGGCGAAATCGTCGCGTGGTTACCATGGCCGAGTTTGAGGATGCCAAGGACAAGGTTATGATGGGTGCAGAGCGTCGTTCTACCGCGATGACCCAGGAAGAAAAAGAACTAACCGCCTATCACGAAGCGGGCCATGCGATTGTTGCGTTGAATGTTCCCAAGTCTGATCCACTCCATAAAGCAACTATTATCCCGCGCGGCAGGGCATTGGGTATGGTAATGCAGTTGCCGGAAGGTGATCGATATTCGATGAGTTACAAATACATGGTTTCGCGGCTGGCCATAATGATGGGCGGTCGGGTTGCCGAAGAAATCAAGTTTGGCAAGGAAAACATAACTTCCGGTGCTGCCTCTGACATTGAACAGGCAACCAAACTTGCCCGTGCCATGATTACTCAATGGGGTTTTTCCGATGAGCTTGGTCAGGTCGCTTACGGTGAAAACCAGCAGGAGGTGTTCTTGGGGCACTCTGTTGCTCAACAGAAGAATGTTTCTGAAGCTACGGCACAAACAATAGATAGCGAAATTCGCCGCATTATTGACATGGCGTACAATACAGCAACCAAGATATTGAAAAAGAAGAAAAAAGACTGGGAAACACTGTCTCAGGGTTTATTGGAGTACGAAACCTTGTCTGGCACTGAAATTGCGGACTTGCTGAAAGGCAAGCCGCCAAACCGTGATGATGATGCAGATCGCCCACCGAAACGCGGATCAGCGGTGCCTACTACTGGTAGCTCCAAATCAGGAAACAAGGGTGAGGAGCCGGATGTTGGCGATTTGGAGCCGCAACCGACCTAGCTATTTGGATGTCGATCAGTGTGATTAACCAAGTTTTCACAGGACGGTCGGAATAAAAATAGAACTGTGTCATAATATGACACACAGTTTGAAGCCAACATGCGGCAATTTGTTGTACTTCATTGGGGAAGTAATTGCGTATGCGGCAAACGGGGGCTGCATTAGATGGTAAGAAAATACTTTGGAACCGACGGCATCAGGGGAAAGGCAAACACCTTTCCGATGACTGCTGATATTGCCATGCGGGTAGGTATGGCTGCTGGCATTGCATTCCGCCGCGGTGAACATCGTCACCGTGCGGTCATTGGCAAGGATACCAGGCTTTCCGGTTACATGATTGAAAATGCTCTTGTAGCGGGTTTTACTGCTGCTGGAATGGATGTATTCCTGTTGGGACCAGTACCCACACCTGCCGTAGCAATGCTCACCCGATCGATGCGTTGTGACATCGGCGTAATGATCTCTGCTTCCCACAATGCTTATCATGACAATGGTATCAAACTGTTTGGCCCGGATGGCTTCAAACTTTCTGACAAGATTGAGACCAGTATTGAGGCACTGATACAGGAAGACTTGAACAGCAGATTGGCAAATGCAGAAGATATTGGTCGCGCAACACGCGTAGAAGGTGTCGGTGCCCGCTATATTGAGTTTGCCAAGAGCACCATGCCAAAAAATAAATCACTCGAGGGTATTCGTATAGTGGTCGATTGCGCAAATGGTGCAGCCTACAAGGTTGCGCCGGAAGCGCTTTGGGAGTTGGGAGCCGAAGTCATTCCCGTCGGTGTTAGTCCCAACGGTTACAATATCAACCTGGATTGCGGCTCCACCAACACCGCAGAACTTTGCCGCAAGGTTCATGAAACCCGTGCCGACATTGGCATTGCATTGGATGGCGATGCGGATCGGGTCATTATTGCTGATGAAAATGCCAAGATTATCGACGGTGATCAGATCATGGCGGTCATTTCAGAATACTGGAATTCCATGTCAAAGCTGGCGGGCGGCGGCGTCGTTGCGACCATCATGTCAAATCTCGGTCTTGAGCGATTCTTAAATGACCGCGGTCTAAAGCTGCAGCGTACCCAGGTAGGGGACCGATATGTAGTCGAATATATGAGGACGCACGGTTACAATCTCGGCGGTGAGCAATCCGGTCACATGATCCTGTCTGACTATGCAACAACCGGCGATGGCCTTGTGGCCGCACTTCAGGTGCTGGCAGTTGTTCAGGCAACCAACAAACCTGTCAGCGAGGTTTGCAAGAAATTCGAACCCGTACCTCAGGTGCTTAAAAATGTTCGATATAGCTCCGGTATGCCGCTTGAAGAAAAGCAGGTTATCGAGGCTATTGATGATGGCAAGGCAAGGCTGGGGTCAGATGGGCGTTTGGTTATTCGGCCATCGGGTACCGAACCATTGATCCGCATCATGGCAGAAGGTGATGATGAATCGCTGGTTCATCAGGTAGTAAATGATATCGCTGGTGTAGTTGGAAAAGTTGCTGCCTGATACTTTTTTAATGAATCACTGCTGATTATCTGGCCCGCTGGAAATAGTTCAGCATATTAAAATTTGATAATTCTTCAATCATTTCTGATCTTTGGCTTGAGCGCCCACAAGTTACTAATTTTCATTAACTATTTTTCTTAACCTTAACAATTACGGTTAAGGCAGCCTTAACCATTGTCCGGCATGATCCTTCCGAAGAGTAACAGTAAACGCGCCGTTTGGCGGAAAGTTAGAAGGAAGTTGTTATGCGCGGCTTTAAGAGAATTTCATTACTTGCTGTGGCGTTGATGTCTTCAACCGCCATTGTGCAGGCAGCTGACATCATCCCACCAATGGAAAATTTTCCATCTCCTGCTCCGGAAGTGGTGGTGGATGTAAGTACTGGTTGGTATATTCGTGGAGACATCGGTTACGCCCATATGGGAGTTGAAAGCGTTGATTATTTTCAGGGCGCGTTCCAGACTGGTGAGTTCGAGCAACATGATCTGGACAGCAGTTGGACGCTTCAAGGCGGTATTGGTTACCAGTTAACCGACTATGCCCGTGTCGATTTAACATTGAAACAAATCTGGGGTGCGGATTTTACCGGATCGTCGGCACCAGCCGGTTCAGCATGTAACGGCGCGGTTCCCGGTGGTACAACTTGTGAATTCTCCGACAATGGTGAGTTGGAATCGGCAACCCTTCTGATGGCAAATGCCTATTGGGATTTGGGTACGTACTACAGCTTCACTCCGTATGTAGGTGGGGGAATCGGTGGTGCTCACGTCAAATGGGGCGATTTGAACAACGATCAAATCTGTACTCCTGCAGACGCGACTTGTGACGCAGAAGATTTTATCCACAGCGGTCAAGATGAATGGCGTTTTGCCTGGGCAGTTCATGCTGGCGCTTCTTATGACATCAAGTGCGATCTGAAACTGGATGCCGGCTACTCATACACTCGAATTGAAGGTGGCAGCATGTTTGGCACTGGTGTTGGCGCACCTGGCAGTTCAGCGCCTGGCGTAGCAGCAGGAGGCGATGGATTTGATGGCGGGATTGACGTTCACGAGGGCCGTGTAGGTCTGCGTTATAACCTCGGTGGTTGCAGCAGCCCGGCACCGTATATCCCGCCAGAAGTAGTCTACAAGTAAAGTTGGACGGGGGCTCTGCCCCCCGTACCTAAAACAACATGAGCGAATTAACAGTCAGTTGTCCGGAAAACCATGAGCCGGAACCCGGTTTTGGGGGAGTGAAATGAACCACATAAAATTGTATGGAGCAATTACCGCAGGCTTACTTGCGATGGGATCCATAACCCATGCTGCTGACTACGAGTCCGGCGTTGTAACTGAAGGGCCAGAGAGTTCCTACACCCACGTGGAATTTGGCAGTGGTTGGTACTTGCGGGGTGATATTTCCTGGAACATGCACGGTGAATATGGAACCGAATCTCGCTTTATTTCCGCATTGGGGGTTACTGCAGAATCCGAATACAGCGATGCGTTTGCGATACGCGCAGGTTTCGGTTACCGGTTCAATTCTGCCTTGCGAATGGATTTTACAGCTGAACAGATGCTGGATAGTGAGTTCAGTGGTGCCAGGGTGGTAAATCTGGATGGAGATTTCGTCGATCCGGTAACAAGCGCTGTTACTGCGGTTAATGATATCTATGGAGTCGAATCAATCAGCTCAGATTATTCGGCAGCAAACTTTATGCTCAATGCTTACTATGATCTGCCTGAAATGGGCCGGTTTACCCCATATGTGGGTGGAGGTTTGGGCATCTCCCGGATTCGGTTCAGTGAGCGGCGAACGCTAACCTGTATCCCAACTCCGGATGAGGTTTGTGGACCTCCAGCCGCTGGTGCACAGGGGATAACTGTTGCTGACGTGGTTATCCTTGATGATGAAGACATCAATTACACGGTTGCCTATCAGTTTGCTCTGGGCACCATGTATCGACTGAATGAAAATTTGAGCCTCGACTTTGGCTACAACTACTTTGCTACCGGTAGTGGAGCAAAGTTGGAATACAGCGATGGCACCGGCATTGAAGTCGATGGCTTGAGTGTCCACAAAGTGACAGCAGGCCTGATTTACGAAATCTGGTAAGCCGCTTGGTATTACAGGTAACAGGATATAACCTCTGATCAGGCGGCTTTCTGGGCCATCCAGATCCCGCCTATCACCAAAGCCAGGGCAATGGCATGGTAAACTTCAAACTGCTCGCCAAGAATGATTATTGCCAACAGTGAGCCGAATACCGGAACAAGGTTCACAAACAATCCACCAAAGTTTGAACCAACGATTTCAAGTCCCCTTACCCAAAAAAGTTGGGAAAGGATCGATGGAAATATTCCAGTATATAACACAACACCCCAACCCTTTAAGTCGGGAACAATAAGGCGACCGGCAGCCGCTTCATAAATTGAAAATGGAATTGAGGTGATTACCGCAGCCAGTACTGCAGTGAACATGAAACTGAGCAGGTGAATGTCGGGTTTGTTTTTAAGAAGCACCGAGTAAAGACCATAGACCATCATGCCAATGATCATTAGCAAGTCACCTACATTCAGGTCCTGGATTGAAAAATCAGTCAGATTGCCACGACAGGCAATTACAATCACTCCACACAAGGTGAACATGTACCCCGCCAGCCGGAGCCAGGTAACCCGTATCTGGAATATAAAAAAATTGAGCACAAAAACAAAGAGCGGCATGGAAGCCTGCTCGATTGCCACATTGATGGCGCTTGTATAGTTCAGCGCCAGGTACATCAGGTTGTTGAAAATGGCGAAGCCGGTCGCTCCCAGAAGAAACAGAAACAATGTGTTTTTTCGAATAGTTTCGAAATCATTGCGAAATTGCTGAAGTGCGAAGGGTGCAAGAATTGCCGCAGCCAAAATCCACCTCAGGGTGGTTAGCAAGAACGGCGAAATATGCCCCACTGCAAGTTTTCCAGCTACAGCATTGCCGCCCCAAAAAAAAGCTGTGACAGTCAACAACAGGAATGGATTTGAAAAAGAACGCAGGAACAAAATTTTCTCCAAATCCGTGCACGAAAACCAATATCAACATACTTGTTGCATCAAGTGGTTGATATATGTGTCCATTTTATTCTATTAACAACCGCAATCTGGCATCATCCCGACGTGGATGGACTTTCCCAATCGCAATGAAAGTCGTTTGCACGGAACCTTTTTTGGTTACGAGCGGCATGCTTGTGAAGGGTATTCAGGAGTTACTTAAATGGCCAATGTGGTGGTAGTAGGCTCTCAATGGGGAGATGAGGGCAAGGGAAAAATTGTTGATTGGTTGTCTGAGCGTGCTGATCTCGTGGTGCGTTTCCAGGGTGGTCACAATGCTGGCCACACCCTGGTTATCAATGGGACCACCTACAAGCTAAGCTTGCTGCCTTCCGGCATTGTGCGGCGTGGCAAGATTTCTGTGATCGGAAATGGAGTAGTCATTGATCCGCACGCTTTATTGGCCGAAATCGAGCGACTGAAAGATCAGGGGGTAACAATTACCCACGATAATTTTCGAATTGCTGAAAACGCAACATTGATACTCTCGTTACACAGCGAACTTGATGCCATTCGAGAAGATGCTGCCTCAAATTCCGGTACCAAGATTGGCACTACCCGACGTGGTATCGGTCCGGCATATGAGGATAAGGTCGGCCGGCGTGCCATTCGCGTGTTGGACCTCGCAAACCTTGAAACCTTGCCCCCTAAAATTGATCGACTTTTGACGCACCACAATGCCTTGCGCCGCGGCCTCGGACAGCAGGAAGTGGAATTTCAAACTATTTACGATGAACTAGCGGAGGTTGCTGACAAGATTATTCCCTACAGCGAGCCTGTATGGCGTCTTCTGGATAATGAAAAGCGAAAAGGCTCACGTATTCTGTTTGAAGGTGCACAAGGCACCCTGCTGGATATTGATCACGGGACTTACCCATTCGTCACTTCTTCCAACACCGTTGCGGGCCAGGCCGCAGCGGGCTCTGGTATCGGACCTGACTCGGTTGGCTATGTGCTTGGAATAACCAAAGCCTATACAACCCGTGTCGGTGAAGGGCCGTTCCCTACAGAGCAGGACAATGAAGTTGGCACCTTTCTTGGCGAACAGGGCCACGAATTTGGTACTATCACGGGTCGCAAGCGACGTTGCGGATGGTTTGACGCGGTGTTGGTCAGGCAAGCGGTTGCCACAAATGGCATCACAGGAATAGCACTTACAAAACTGGACGTGCTCGATGGGCTTGATGAAATCAAGATTTGTGTCGGCTATCGACTTGATGGTGAAGAAATTGATTATCTGCCGGCCAGTCAGGGTAGACAGGCTCGAGTTGAACCGATTTATGAAACTCTGGAGGGTTGGAAAGACACTACCGTGGGTGCCAGAAGCTGGAATGACTTGCCTGCTCAGGCAGTTAAGTATGTGCGTCATGTAGAAGAATTAATCGGTGCACCGGTTGCACTTCTATCCACAAGTCCGGAACGGGATGATACGATACTTGTTCATGACCCGTTTCAAGACTAAAGATAGGGCTTCAAGACTTTTGGGACATCGGAACTAGAAGCAAGTATTGGGTATGGCTGACTATTATTCCATTTTAGACAAAACAATTTCCGGGCTTTCGAAGAACACCGCCGAAATGCGTGCTATGGTGTATGAGAAGGCTCGCGGTGCTATTCAGAAGCAGTTGCGGTCAATGGATCCTCCACCCAGTGAGGAACAAATTGCCGGGCAGCTTAAGCAATTGGAAGATGCAATCGTCGATATTGATGCTGATTATACTGCTGCAATACAACCAGAACCTGAACCACCGGCCATTACAGAAAAACAAGAACCGGTAGCTAAGCCTGAATCTATCTCATCCGTACCGGAAGAACCAAAGGTAGAACCTGAAAAAGTCGCAGATCGACCCGGTGCGAGCATTCCTGTTGAAGCACAGCGGATGGAACCTGAAACAGCCTCAATTGAAGAATCATTCACTCAGAAATCAGATTCAACTTCAACTCTGGCACCGGCACCTGAAGTGGAGAAAGTGGAAGTAGCTTCCTCTCAAGCAGAAACGAGGAATGAGCCACCGTTATCTCAACCGGTTGGGCCGTCAGCTGTCGTTCCGTCTGCTGGATCAATTGGAAATTCTGCACCAGCAACTGCATCGGCAATCCCGGAAGATCGACCGCTTGCCGGAAATAGTCAGAAACCACAGCAAAAGAAATCGAGAATGTTACCCTATGTTCTCGCGTACCTGTTAATTGTCGGGATGTTGATTGCAGGCGGATTTGCACTTTGGACAAACAAGGATGCTCTGCTGCAAGGAATTGCCGGAATCAGCACCGAGTCACAAGTCCGGCAACAGGTTGATAATGCGGAAAAATCTGACCCAACTTCTGAAGAAGCAGAGTCGGAAGCCGATCCTGATACCAATGAAAACAGCAAAATCACCGGCGATGATGCAGCCAAGGAACCAGTGCGATTGGGTGAAAACGGCGAAGATATCGTTGCGGAACCGGTGGAGTCGCAAGTAACACAGGGTGAAACCGAAGTACCATTGGTTCTCGACCAATCATCACAAAACCCCGAACAAGCAGCCGAAGTGCAGCCGGTTGAGGAAGCAGCCAATGACACTGGAAGCTCGAATAATAGCGAGCCGGTTGTACAGCCAATATCCGGAGATGCTGCTTACTTATATGAAGAAGGTGGCTCTGGCGAAGGTGCCTCTCGTTCAAACGGTTCGATTGTCTGGTCTCTCGAACAGCAATCGCCGGAAATTGGATTGCCGGAAGAACCGGTTATTGTTGGTAAGATGGATGTACCGGACAAAGGTCTGGTCCTTGATATGAAAATCAAGCGGAATACAGATCCTGCACTTTCTGCAAGTCACATCATTGAGTTGGAGTTCGAAAAAGCCGGAGGAAATCCTGGAGATGTCGTTGATAATGTAGCCCGATTTGTTATGAAAACAACGGAAGCTGCTCGCGGAGAACAACTTGTTGCAGTTCCGGTTCGAATTGACACAGGTTTTTTCCTGATTGCACTGAACAATCTGGAACAAGCAATTAAAACCAACACCAGATTGATGCAAGAATCAGAGTGGATTGATATTCCTGTTGGATACTCGAGCGGTCGACGGGCACTGGTTACGCTTGAAAAAGGTGAAACAGGAAAGCAAGTCTTTCAGGATGCATTTTCTGATTGGCAAAACCGATAAAGTGGGATTGGCAATCGACACAAACATTCCAGATTGTTGGCTTGCACTAAGCTGCGTTTGATAATATCAAATAGTTATTACTCCAGGGGGTGTCTGCATGGCAGACTGAGATGGTAATCACCGAACCCCTGATCATCCATGCACAAACATGCGGATGATCTGGAACCTGATCTGGTTTGCACCAGCGTAGGGATGGAGACCGGGAAACTCCCGTACCTTCACCAGACTCCGCAACACAATTGGTATCGGAGCTCTGGGAATGAAAATCCCGAATTTGCAAAATCGACTGCTGGCCGGCATCCCTGGTGCAGTAGTCGTGCCGATTGTCCTGATACTTGTGTGGAAGTTGTCAGTTACAGTCCTGGAGCCTCCCGCGTTTCTGGTTCCACCTCCTGAGGCAGTTTGGAAAGTATTGATTGAGCAAAGCGACTACCTGCTTACCCACGCCATTATTACATTTCAGGAAATGATGCTGGGTCTTGCAATTGGCAGTGCATTTGGCGTACTGGTCGCATTGATTTTGGCACATTCCCGCATTGTTGAACAATTCCTCAAACCGGTAATTGTCGCTAGTCAGACCCTGCCGGTATTTGCCATAGCGCCACTATTGGTAATTTGGTTTGGTCTGGGGCTCGGTTCCAAGGTTGTTATGGCATCTTTGATTATTTTCTTTCCGGTTGCTTCGGCGCTCTATGATGGATTGAAATCAACACCGCAAACCTGGCTTGATTTGGCAAAGTTGTGGCGGGTTAGCCCGTGGCAGTTGCTGCTTCATATTCGCCTTCCAGCCGCTTTGCCTTCCCTCGCATCCGGTCTGAAAATCGCTGCCACTTTGGCTCCAATTGGTGCCATAGTCGGAGAATGGGCCGGTGCAGCTGGTGGCCTCGGATTTGTTATGCTTCAGGCCAATGCGCGGGTTCAGACCGACATGGTGTTTGCCGCGATTCTTGTCTTGGCCGTATCAGCTGTACTGCTTCGACTTATAGTCACCCTCATAACTGACCGGTTGTTGTTCTGGTCCAACAAAATCTGAAAATTGAACTGGAGAGTAAATAGAATGCGCACATTGGTAATCCTGTTTTCCCTTTTGCTGGCATGTCTTCCAGCTCGTGCTGATGAGAAAATTACAGTGTTGCTGGATTGGTTTGTCAATCCAGACCATGCACCGCTAATTATTGCCCAACAACGTGGGATGTTTAATGAGGCGGGCCTTGATGTAACGCTGGTTCCGCCGGCAGATCCAAGCGCGCCACCAAGGCTGATTGCAAGTGGTGAAGGGGATATCGCGATATCCTATCAACCACAGCTTCACATGCAGGTAGAGCAGGGATTGCCGCTGGTGCGAATTGGTACCATTGCAGAGACGCCACTTAACTCACTCGTGGTGCTCAAGGACGGTCCGGTCAAATCGATCGCGGACTTAAAAGGCAAAACTGTGGGTTTTTCGGTTGGCGGGTTTGAAGACGCAGTGTTGGGTGCCATGCTTGCCACTGAGGGATTGTCATTGGAAGATGTGAAGCTCGTTAACATCAACTTTTCTCTTTCCCCATCACTGATCACCGGAAATGTTGACGCAGTTATAGGTGCGTTCAGGAACTTTGAACTTAATCAGCTCGATCTGGAGGGGAAACCGGGACTGGCATTTTACCCGGAAGAAAATGGTGTACCAGTTTATGACGAACTGATTTTGGTCGTACACAAGGATCGTATCAAGGAACCTCAATTCAGAACGTTCATGGACGTAGTGGAGCAAGCAACCTTGTGGCTTACCAATCATCCGGATGAGGCTTGGGGCGTGTTTATTAAAGCGCATCCTGATCTGGATAATCCGCTTAACCAGCGAGCATGGCGCGATACCTTACCAAGATTTGCAAAGCGCCCCGCAGCGCTGGACACCAATCGTTATAATCGGTTTGCAAAATTTATGGTTAGTTCGGGATTGACCAAAACTGTGCCGACGATTGAAAGTTATGCGATTGAGTTGGAGTAATGGCACACGCTATGATCTGCTGCGCCAAGCGTGTAATTTGTTACTGGAGGCAATTATTCGGCTTAATCAGTTCGAGGGATAGATTTTCTCAAGATCTGACAGGCCTTGGCGAATAAGCTCCTTCAGGATCTTCATGTCTATGTCCGAAAGCTTTTTAATGTACAGGCAGGATTTCCCGGTCTTATGTTTTCCGAGTCTCTCAAGCAGTTTTCCATAATTCTGATATCCAGGCATTATGTAAACTGTAAGTGCAGCTTTGCGAGGTGAAAACCCTGTTCGGAAAAAGTCGCCTTCGTGCCCACTATCATACTTATAGTGATAATTCCCAAAGCCGACTATCGAATCGCCCCACATCACCGGCATTTTGCCGGTGATGCTTTTCATGAGGTTCTGTATGGCAAAACAGTCTTCCCGCCGCTCTACGGGTTCAATTGAGTCCAAAAATTTCGATACAGATTTACTCGTAGGTATGGTCTTTATAGACAATTATGCTGGTTCCGCCTCAAGAAGTTTTTGAGGTTGAGCCAATTCTTTGGCTGCAGCTTTCATTGCTTTTTGGACTTTCTCGAATGCACGAACTTCGATTTGACGAACGCGTTCGCGGGATATATCAAATTCGCCGGAAAGTTCTTCCAGAGTAATCGGATTGTCCTCAAGGCGCCTTGCCAGGAATATGCGTTTCTCACGATCGTTAAGCACTTCCATCGCATCTTTCAGCATTGTCCGGCGGGACTTCAGCTCATCCTGGGCAATAAGCGTTTTTTCTGCACTGTCTGATTCATCGACCAACCAATCCTGCCATTCCCCGCTCTCGCCATCGGTGGCCTTTATGGGTGCATTGAGCGAAGCGTCTCCGCTCAATCGGCGGTTCATGGAAACAACTTCTTCCTCAGAAACTCCAAGCTGTGTCGCAATTTGTTTTACCTGATCGAATTTCAGGTCACCATCATCAAGCGCCTGAATACGGCTCTTTGCCTTACGCAGATTAAAGAACAGACGCTTTTGATTGGCTGTCGTTCCGATTTTCACAAGCGACCAAGAACGAAGCACGTATTCCTGAATGGAAGCCTTGATCCACCACATGGCGTAGGTCGCGAGACGAAATCCGCGGTCAGGGTCGAATTTCTTGACTGCCTGCATTAGGCCGACATTGCCTTCTGAGATTACTTCGCCAATTGGCAAGCCATATCCGCGGTAACCCATCGCAATTTTTGCTACAAGCCGCAGATGACTGGTGACAAGCCTATGTGCTGCGTCACGATCCTCATGTTCAATATAACTCTTTGCCAGCATAAATTCTTCGTTGGGTTCCAGCATTGGAAACCGGCGTATCTCTTGCAAGTAGCGATCCAGCCCATTGGCGCTGGCGCTGACGGTTGGGAATCTTTGGGCCATAGAGCACCCTTTCTGTAATAAACCATGGATTCTCTTATTTAGACGAATCCGCTCAGGGGAATATTGGCCTTCCACAAGCGGTCTCATTCCCTCGAATATCTATATATGGCTTCTAAATTCGGTTTTTTAGTGAATTTTTTGTAATGTAGGGAATTTATGTAAAAATCCTGCTTTTTGAGGCATTTTTTCCTGAAAATGAGCAAGAACAGGGAATCATTGACGCAATTTCAAGGCAAACGCATCAATCAAATCCTGTAAGTCCTTTGGCGGGTTCGCTTCAAACCGTAAATGTTCTCTGGTCACCGGATGTTCAAATCCAAGCGTTTTGGCATGAAGGGCCTGGCGATTGAAAGATTTAATCAGCGCTTGGAGCTTCTCGGAAAGAGTATTTGCCTTGGTTTGAAAATGTTTCCCGTAAGCTGCATCTCCAACAAGCGGATGACCAATATGGGATAAGTGTACCCGTATTTGGTGTGTTCGACCTGTTTCCAGACGACATTCGACCAGTGTAGCAGAGGCCCCACCAGACTCTGTTTTGATTGCCTGTTTAAGAACAGTGAAATGCGTGATTGCTTCACGAGCGTCAATAGTACCTTCACGTACCACAGCACGCTTGAGACGGTTGTTGGGAGCACGCCCAAGAGGTGCGTTAATGGTTCCGGCCATTCTTTCAAAGTAATCCCAGGCTAATGCTAGGTACACCCGTTCAAGGGGCCCTGTTCGGCCATGGTCGGCAAATTGGGAAGACAGACCTGCATGAGCCACATCGGTTTTCGCAATCACCATCAAACCCGATGTATCTTTATCCAATCGGTGCACTATTCCGGGTCGCTTTACTCCTCCAATTCCTGAAAGGCTTTCCCCGCAATGGTACAGCAGCGCGTTGACAAGCGTCCCCTCCCAGTTGCCAGGCCCGGGATGCACGACGAGGCCAGCCGACTTGTTGATCACAATCAGATGATCGTCCTCGAAAGCGATATCAAGAGAAATTGCCTCTGGTTGAGGTGTGGCATCTACCGCTTCGGGGACGTCTAGTTGAATTGTCTCGCCGCCCTTCAATTTTGTTTTGGGCTCTGTGCATTGGAAGCCGTCGACCGATACCCCACCAGCACGCATTATCGCCTGGATACGTGAGCGGGAAACGTGCGGAGGCATTTTGGATGCAATAAAGGAGTCTATCCGCTGCTCTGCATTAGTTTCGTCCGCAATCAGCACTTCCCCTTTTGCATCTCCTCCGCTAACAGTGTTTTGCATTCATCTGCCCCTGAAAGTGATCATTATGAGTAACAACACAGAAGACGACGAGCCTCTGGATCCCGTGCTTGAAAACATACGCCGCAAGATGCAGCGCCTGATGTTGATATCATTTGGCATCATGGGTTTTGGGCTTATGGCTCTGATTGCAGTAATTGTCTACAAGCTGAGCGTCAGTAAGCCGCAAAAAGATGAAGTAACTGCTGCGCAGAATGTTGGAATTCTGGTTCAATCGGCTATCAAATTGCCGAGTGGCGCAAACATTGTTGACACACAACTCAACGACAATCACATCTTGATTACTATACGGCAGAATAACGGCGATCATGCGCTCTGGACCATCAACGCAACAACCGGCCAAGTGATTAGCCAAATTCAACTGAACAAGTAGAATTTTGCTCCGAATACGGTTCAGCGTGATGCAGCCTTGAACGGATTCGAAAACTTCGGGTCGTTCAGGAATGTTTCATCTGTCAGCAAATCAAGGAAAGCCAGTAAATCGCGCTTCTGATGGCTTGTAATGTTTAACTGAACGGGCATGCCATCCTCAGTCTTGAGGGGGCTGCCCAAATCAGGGTGTGCATTGATTCCGATGGAATAGTGATCCAGCACTTCTTCCAAAGTACCAAAGCGGCCGTCATGCATGTAAGGGCCGCGAACAGATATGTTTCTCAGCGACGCTCCGCGCATTAGCGCGTTTTCCATTGATGTATCATCGACTGTGTTCAGCCCATTGTTGTGCCGGTCAAGCATGATAAAGGCTTCTGTTTCATGGCACTCTGCACAGCCAAACCCACCATTATTCCTTGTTTTCATGAAAAGCTTTTTCCCCTGGTTTTCAGCATCTGAAAGTTGGGGAAATGGTTCGACCCGATCTTGGGCATCTGCTCTGGCTTTATCATAGGGTGAATTTATTGAGATCATTGAGCGTACAAATTGGGCGAGCGCCTTGGCAATTTCCCTATCCGTAATTTCAGAACTTCCAAATGCTTTTTCAAAGAGAGGGACATACCACCCACGGACTTTTACGCGGGTCGAAAGCTCACCTTTCATTAATCCCATCTCGATTGGATCGTGTATGGGTTCCAGAACCTGAGTCTCTAATGTTGGGGCATGTTCGTCTCGAAAATAACGACCGTTCGAATTGAATCCGGCAAATGCCAAGCCAACCGAATGACGTTTGGTGATCTTGCCGGTCAGACCAATGGAAAACTGGTTGCGATCATCAAACCCCAATTCTTGCGAATGGCACGAAGCACAAGAAACCAGGAAATTCTTTGACAATGCCCGGTCATGGAACAAGACGCGCCCCAGAGTAGCGCCATGATTTGTAATGGAATTTTCATCTGGCTGCGTACTGTAATTGTGCAATTCGAGCAGGTGTTCAGGCAATGTTACAGTGTAATCATACGGAGTTGCCGGTAGATGAGGAGGTCTCATCAATGCTTGAGGTATTTGATCGCTGGAATTGCTTGTTTGGCCTGACAGGTCACTGCAATAGGGAAGAATGAAGAATAATAAAAATGCAGGCAGGAGCCATTTCACCGGCCATTTGTGTTTGTCGATAAAAGGTCCGAACGGCTGATCTTCACTATGGTGTTTTTCATTCAAGGGGATCAACCCATCTTGTTGATCTGGGCACAGAACTAGCTTCCGGAACTTCCTGCTTCCTGGATAGCCCTAATACGGTCAGCAAGGGTTTCCGGATTCTTTGATGATCCAGCTTTTTTTGAGCTGTATTTTTCATCAGCCGACAAGATTTCTTCAATCGGCGATCCATCTCCCTCCAGAGTAGCAGTCATGGCTGTAATCTGTGCAGCCATATCATTGATACGTTCCCGTAAAATAGCATTGTCGCGGCGTTCAGTTTCCCAGTCGCTGCCCTTTTCTTCCTTTAACGTCGAAAGCTCCAGGGAAAGTTCATCACGCTCAGCGACAGCATCCCTAAGATCAGAACTTATCATCTCAAGTTTGTCTTTTACCGATGACAATGCCGCTTGCACGTTTTCATTGGACGCATCGTTGAGAAGCGCTTCGGTATTTAGTACCTGTGAGGCAAGCTTGGATTCAAGTTCTACAGAACGGTTTTTTTCTTCGATCAATTGGCGCGTGAGCTCCGCATTTACCGAGTCTTCCTTACCCGAAGCCTCTCGGAGCGCACTTAAATCTCTTTCTCTTCGTTCCAATCGGGAAATTGCATCTTGATATTTCGATTTGCCTTCTGAAAATTGTCGCTCCAGCTCAAGGTTTTTCTGAGACACTTTGTTAAGCCTGGATTTGGTCGTGCTGAGTTGTTGTTTTAGCTTTTTGAATTCATCGGGAATGTTCTTGTCATCGACGCTGAGGGTGGAAATTGTATCATTCAAATTGTCAATGGTAGCATCCCGCGCAGCCAATTCTATTTTTTGACCATTCAACCTTTCTTCACTTGTTGAAAGTTGGAATTTTAGATCTTCCAGGTCCCGAACGCGCAGCTCAAGTTTTTCTTCAACATCATGATAACGGTTGTTCAATTCGGTAATTTGTTGCTCGCGTTCCTCAAGCTTTACGCGCTGTTCGCTTGCCTGCGCATCAAGTTGTTGAATTGTAGCTAATCGTTCATCACCTTCTTCGGCCAGCTTGTCCAGTTCTTCACGCTTGCGGTTGATTTCGATTATCTGATTGGCAGCCTTTTCACGCAATTCCTCGATGCTCATCTCGAGGCGGCGCGTGCTCATTGCAAATTCGGCGCGCAATTGATCCTTGTCTGCCTGGATTTCATTAAGGGTCAGCGGCACCGAACTTTCAATTCGACGTTTCGTCAAAACGACCGCCCTGTTCCAAATGGCCGGGGAAACCATCAGTGCCAGCAAACCAGCACTCAAAAAGCCAAGAACGAAATACAATACTGCTTCGAGCACGAGGGGGTCCCAACGATATTATTGTCCGCCAAATTTAGTATCACCCGGATGGGTGCATGTGGCAATGCTGTTGCAACATTGCCATGAATGTTCCAAAAATTCCAATGAAACAATCCGTTAACCTTAAAATTTGTCTCAGTTATGACCTCACTCGAAGGGTTCAACTTTGCAATTGAAATCCTGAATGCAGATTTGTTGGAAACTGGATCAAAATAAGGCGGGAAATCAGAATTTTCCCGCCAAATTTAATCCGTCAAATAACAATGTTGATCTGGTCTTAAAAGGGATTGAGAGTTGGTCGACGACGCAACTTCAAGTATCCAACGTTAACGCCGAGGCGGGCGCCAACTCCGGTTCTAACTGGCACCAAATGAACACCTCGCCTTGTAAGGGCGGTTACGCCCACGCCACCTACCAGAAATGCTGAACCGGATACGCCGACATAGCGATGATAAAGCTCGTCAATGGATGGCAGATTATACACCAGCATCATTGTTCGGTTACCATCCGCACCATAGTCCCATCCAACTGACGGGCCTTGCCAATACACTCGATGGTCTCCTGCATTTTTGGTGTACAGAACACCTTCACCATACCGAAGGCCACCGATGAATGCGCCACCAGCTTCCTCGCCAAGTATGTAACCGTTCGGCAGACCGCGTTGAGCAAACACTTTTTCAAGCGCGGCTGCGAGATTTCCCGATGTTGCACCGAAGAACTGGTGTCCTGCTTCTACAACCTCATTGGATGAGTAATGATTGCTGCTTTGGGCTTGAACTGAATTTTGGGGTACAAAAATGAAGATTATCGCTGCGGCAACAATGATGAACAGGAAACCCCGTTGCAAGTTTCTTGGCCACTTTGATAAGGAGTTGCTCATTTTGATCATAAGTGGGTCTCCAGTTGATCGATGAAGACGCCGAACCTGTTTGACGGGCCTTCTTGTTCTATCGTTGGACCCAATGACGTTTAATTACCGTTTGTTGGTTAACTAACAGTCAATAAATTTGCTGTTTCACTGTCAAGTATACAAGTTCTGGTTAATAGCACGAGTACATTCGGGGTTTTGTGTTCGATATTGAGGTAATTGCCTCAGACGTCGTTGTGGTCATGGGGATGCTTTCCGCTTTGACCTGTTCTATGTAAATGCCGTGACCGATTCGGCTGTGTGATTCGCGAAAATGGGGTTAGTAAATGCAAAAATTACCTGACATTGCAGGAATGGATTTGGCAGCGCTTTTGTGCTCGAAAGTTTGCCACGACATAATTTCACCAGTGGGAGCTATCTCCAATGGGCTGGAGCTCATGGATGAAGGTGGAGATGCAGAAACAAGCGAAATTGCAATGGATTTAATACGCACTTCCGCGAAGAATGCATCTGCACGGTTGCAATTTGCCCGTATTGCATTCGGAGCGGCCGGATCAGCTGGCGCTCACATTGATACCGGCGATGCAGAAGCGGTTGCACGGGGTTACTTCGACAATGAAAAGAAAACCGACCTTGAATGGCATGGTGAACGCGCTCTTCTGCCAAAAAACAAGGTGAAATTACTGCTAAACCTGTTGTTGGTTGGGTTAGGTGCAATTCCTCGTGGCGGCTTGGTCAAGGCAGAAATTGAGGATCCCAACGGTTCTCCAAAGTTCAGGATTACATCAATCGGACAAAGCGCGCGCGTGCCACCAGCCTTTACGAACCTTCTCAATGGAACCTTTGAAGAAGACCTGGATGCACATGCAATTCAGCCAGTTTATACTCTAAGTTTGGCGAATGAGGCTGCAATGGAAATTTCAGCACACATTGATGGTGAAAACGTCGTTCTGGAAGCTTCTGGTGGCTAGATTCACAATTGTTCTGCGGCTTGGTTAACGATTCAGTAACGATGGAACAAAAATTCCACGATTTCCAGGAACTTTGTAACAATCTGTTTCTAGTCTTTTGATAGATTGCATAGCGTCTGTGCATGGCCTGTTAACGCTGGCGCAGCAAGAATGGAGATGGTGAATGAAAGTTTTTCTCGTTCTGGATGATTCCCCAGTAATTCGAAAAGTCACAAGTCGAATCCTGACTGACTTGGGATTTACCGTTGTTGAGGCATCTGACGGTGTCGAAGCGCTGGAAATGTGTCATCACAACATTCCAGATGCGATGTTTGTAGATTGGTTGCTACCCACCATGATGGGTCTCGAGTTTATTGAAGAATTTCGCAAGCTCGAAAATTCTGCTAGCACTCGCATTCTTTATTGCACCAGCGAACTGGTAATTCCCGAAATGACTCGCGCCAAACGAGCTGGGGCACACGGATTTATGATGAAGCCTTTCAATCGTGAAATCCTTACCCACAAGATCGCCCAGCTGGAGCTTGTTGATGCCCAGCAGGACGCAGCTTAGGTGTCGTTGGCTTTTCTGCAGGGCATTGATGTGTATGCAACAAAAAACCCGCCATTGGCGGGTTTAATGTGTTTTATTGTAATTGCTTATGCGCTTTCACGCAATTCACTGCCATCCGGCTCTCGAAGCACATACCCACGCCCCCAGACCGTTTCTATGTAATTGAGCCCATCTGCCGCTGCCGCAAGTTTCTTGCGCAATTTACAGATGAAGACATCAATAATTTTAAGCTCTGGCTCATCCATACCGCCGTATAAATGATTGAGGAACATTTCCTTTGTGAGCGTGGTGCCCTTACGCAAGGAAAGAAGCTCCAGCATCTGGTATTCCTTGCCGGTCAGGTGAACCCTTTGGCCGCTGATTTCTACCGTCTTTGCATCCAGGTTTACCACCAGGTCGCCGGTAGTAATCACGGATTGTGCGTGCCCTTTGGAGCGGCGGACAATGGCATGGATGCGCGCCACAAGCTCATCCTTGTGGAATGGCTTTGTCATGTAGTCATCAGCACCAAACCCAAGACCGCGAACCTTGTCCTCAATTCCCGCAAGCCCTGAGAGAATTAGAATAGGTGTTTTGATCTTTGACAGTCGCAGTGTGCGCAGAACCTCATAACCCGACATGTCAGGAAGGTTCAAATCAAGAAGGATTATGTCGTAGTCATAGAGCTTGCCCAGATCGACCCCTTCTTCACCCAAATCTGTTGTATATACATTGAAGCTTTCTGACTTCAGCATCAATTCGATGCTTTGGGCTGTAGCGCTGTCGTCTTCAATAAGCAGGACTCGCATTATCTTCCCCTTTTTGCCGCGTTCCAGTTGCGCCTGTTCCGGATAGCCTCAATACGTGTCTGCCGGAAGGGCATGTGATTTTTAATACTTGCCCATCATGCTGCTGCATAATGGTTAACAAATTGTAATTCGTAAACGCAACCCCTCAAATTTAGTTCAGAAAAACCCAATAAATGGCTGAAAATCAACGATTTTGTCAATTTTCAATTGTTAACGATTCACTTTAAGAGTCTCAGATAAGCGAATCACCTTGATTCTTTCCAACTTTATTTCGAGTTATGGCATTCAGTTTACCGACCCTTAAGGCCTTGCCGCTATGATTAAGAAATCGAGTAAACGAACGATTAACGAACGGGCAATTTGTTAATATTTGTCCATTGGCAATTTGGGGGGGCTTTAAAAGAAAGTCGGAGTGTTTGTTCCGGCATGTATTAGTTGAGTAGGGGCAGAGTATTTGCCCGGAATGCGGTCAAAACGCTTTCAAGGAGTATTGAGTATGAAATCGCGTGAGAACCTATTGCGCCTGAAGCATTTTCAGGTAGAAGACAAAACCCGTCAGTTGGCCCAAATCGACATGATGATTGCTGAATTTGAGCGCATGTACGGCGACTTGGATTCACAAATTAAAATTGAAGAGGAAAAGGCAGGTATTACAGATACCACACATTTTGCCTATCCAACCTTTGCCAAGGCTGCCCGCCAAAGGCAAAAAAATCTGGAAGATTCCATCAGTGACTTGAAGGACAAGCGCGGAAATGCTGAGGCAGCGCTCCAGGAAGCGGATGATGAACTGAAAAAGGCACAGTTGCTTGAAGCACGCGATGGCGGTAGTGGCCATATAGAAGAAACTGACGAACTTGCTGAAAGCCGGGCAATGATTGGCTAACTGCATAAACATTTTCGTATAGATACTCTTGGGAAATCCTGCAGTTCCGCTGTGGGATTTTTCTTGTTTGTATCAGGTTGTTGGTTATCTAAAGTGTCAACAAGGAGTGTTTGTTTGAAAGCTGTACTAAAACCATTTCGCCCATTCCTTCTGCTGGTTGCCGCAATTTCATTTGGCTTGGGTATTTCCTTGCCTTTGATACGATTTGAAAAACTTTACTTTTTCTCGGAAACACCATCACTGATCGAAGTCATTGCGAGTCTTTGGCAGGATAATGAATTAATGCTGGCCGTTCTTGTTGCCGCATTTTCTGTCCTGTTTCCGGTTTGCAAATTGGCGGTAAGTTTTCAGGCTGTGCTTAAAGGGAAGAAACCAGGTGGTTGGACAGCAAACCTTGCCAAATGGTCGATGGTAGATGTGCTGTTGGTGGCAATTTTAATTTTCGCGGCAAAGACCAGTGGATTTGCAAATGCTTTTTCACAACCAGGATTATGGTTTTATGCACTGTCGACGATTTCAGTAGCTGTGGCATCAGCCGGGCTAAGGTAATTGAAGCATGGTAAACGAAAAGGCAAAGCGACTCCAACCGGAGACCGTTTACTTATAGCGTATCTTAATTCTATCTCGAAAATTCGCTTAAGAGCGGTATTCCTGAATTCTTGTAGTCCGCAGGCCGGCGAGACCATGCGCATCAATTGAACTTTGCCAATTCAGGAACTCCTCCACTGTAAGCGTGTATCGCTGGCAAGCTTCGTCCAGAGACAACAATCCACCGCGGACTGCAGCAACAACTTCTGCTTTGCGGCGAATTACCCAACGTCTGGTAGATGCTGGTGGAAGATCCGCGATGGTCAATGGACTGCCATCAGGGCCAATTACATATTTAACACGTGGTCGCACCATGTCGGTCATACTTACTCACTACTCAAAAAAGACCAATTACCGTCACAATCTACCGCCGTTACCTTAAATTTTGACTAAGACCTCGGTTACAATTGGGTAATAATTACAAAATTCCGAATATTCCGGTTCTTGCGCATTGCATCGATTTGAGGTTATACGAAGTCCAGTTTTGGACGGTGCCGCCTTGAACGGCACATGATCTGGATAAAGATATGCTGAATTCCCTTGATTTACCGGGCCGTCCTGAGGACACCCGCATTGTTGTCGCAATGTCTGGCGGCGTTGATTCTTCCGTTGTCGCTGGTCTCCTTGCCAAGGAAGGCTACAACGTGGTTGGTATGACCTTGCAACTGTATGACCACGGAGAAGCCATTCACCGCAAAGGTGCTTGTTGCGCGGGTCAGGACATTCATGATGCCCGCAGGGTCGCCGAAACCCTTGGTATTCCGCACTATGTTTTGGATTATGAGGCAAAGTTTCGTGAGCAGGTAATCAACCCATTCATGGAAAGTTACATTGCCGGTGAAACGCCGATTCCCTGTGTGACATGCAATCAGACGGTAAAGTTTGCCGACCTGCTCACCATGGCAAAGGAGCTCGGCGCGGCAGCCTTGGCAACAGGTCATTATATATGTTCCAGGCTTGTTGATGAAAAATCTGGACGCAGGGCACTTTACCGACCGCTGGATGATAGGCGTGATCAGAGTTATTTTTTGTTTGCCACAACACAGGATCAGCTGGATTACCTGCGTTTTCCATTGGGAGGCCTGCCAAAAAGCAGAACAAGGGAACTTGCTCATGAACTGGGTCTGTCAGTTGCAGAAAAATCTGACAGCCAGGACATTTGTTTTGTACCGCAGGGGCGTTACGCTGATGTAATTGCAAAACTTCAGCCGGAAGGAGTCACATCCGGCTTGATCCAACACATTGATGGTAGGATATTGGGAGAGCATGACGGTATAATCAATTTTACAGTTGGCCAAAGGCGCGGCATCGGCGTTGCTACGGGAGAACCAATTTATGTAGTTCATGTCGATTCAAAGAGTTCCCGGGTAATTGTAGGTCCCCGTGAAGCGCTGGATACGCGCAGGCTTCATCTGCGCAATGTGAACTGGTTGGGTGATGGTTCTTTGAGTGAACTACCAAAGTCCGGCATGGAGATTTCCGTCAAGGTGCGATCAACCCGCCCTCCAGTCAAGGCGCTTCTTTATTGTATTGAAAGCGACACAACAAACCATATCCATGTAGATTTGGTCGAAGGAGAATCGGGGATTGCGCCGGGGCAGGCATGCGTCTTTTACGAAAATGACACCCACGATACGCGGATCTTGGGCGGCGGTTTTATCGCCCGCACGGAACGTGAGCCGGACGCAGAATACAAGCTTCGGACTTTGTTGTCACAGGTCGTTCCGGTTTCTGCCTAATGCCAATAATTGAGTAATCTGAAATTCGAAATGAATGCTCGTCAATTTCCTTGACAGAATAGGGCGGGACTTCTTATATGCGGCGGCGTTGGCGATGTTTGATAGAAAAAATTTAACCAAAGCTTTTCCTTTATGGAACCGGATGGCGGGGTAGCTCAGGTGGTTAGAGCAGCGGAATCATAATCCGCGTGTCGGGGGTTCAAGTCCCTCTCCCGCTACCAAATCTCCTTTAGTAGTTGATTTATAATCAACCAATTGATTTTGCTGCTTTTTTCTTTCCACTTGGTACGTTTTTGGCATGGAAGAAGAATTGAAAAACATCCGATTTCTAATTGGAAAAGGCCCAAACAAGATACTTAAACGCAATGTGCCAAAACGACTGCGATCTGTCGCTGATAAAACTGCTTGGATAGAACGCGTTGCAAACATAAAAAATCAGGAACTTAAAGAGCTAGCGAACATGTTCGCTGTCAAAACTGACGGTGAACTCCGAAAGCTAAATGCAAAGCTTCAGTCATTTGATCAATCTGAAACAGATTCATCGACAATTGCTGATTTTTCTAAGACTGACGTATTGCATTTAGCTTTGCGATATTTTGAAGAGCGACTTGAACAAATAACGAAAGAAAATGCCTTCTTTATGTCACCGAATGACAAAGTATTCTCTGAGATTCTTGCTGAAGCTGCTGAAGATTATAAGTTAAGTTTAGACGCAGCCTCCGGTATAATTTCTTATTCAGACGGCGAAGCAATTAAGTTATTGGTCAAGCACGGATTGGTCTCGAACGGGGACCAGAAAGTTAAGAGTAATCGCGAAGAATTATTATATTTGAGCGATGACAGAAATTTTCAGTATTTATGCCGACTGATCGAGCGGGCAGACTTGGAACTTTCGCGAATGCGATTGGAGTCCTTACAGCATGGAAAAATGCCAAGTATTGATGATGAATTATTTTCCTCTCATCGGAGAGGCTTTGAGAAAACTCCAGGAATTGAAAACCGCAAGACAATTAATGACCTGATTGAATTATTTCAGAGTTCAAATTCTCAAAAATTAACGAAGTCACGCCTATCCCAATTTGAAATTCCGTTGAGAATTCTAAGAGAATGTTTTGGAGTAAGTTTAGCTTTGACACAGGTATGACCTGCTACCCATGCTTGGACCACCCGGCTGGAGATTTTCCGGGGTGTTTTGCTCAGGGAGGTGATGGTGCCTGTGAGCAGTTAAACAGCAATATCCAGACCAATCGACTAGAGTCAGGACCCGTTAATTAATGCGAAATGGCGCATCCCTAATTCGGGTAATGCCGGGGAAAGGAGCCGTCCACAGCATCAAAAGCAGATGGGGTGGATGGCTCCCGCTCCCGGCATCTATTGAAAGCTTGAGTTGATAGGGTCATTCGCATTGGCAAAACTTTTTCTTTTGATCTTGCCCGTGGTGATTATCCACTTGAGCCAATATTGGGCGGTAAGACTCTAGTGGCTCTGACTTCCAAAGGGGAATTTGGATTTTCGCCTGACAACATTCGCGAGCATATGAACTATCTGGACGGCCACATAGAAGCGGTTGCTCACTATCTTGGACTTGCCGATCGTCACTTCGTTCACAGTGAATACCAAGAGCTCGCTGATGAGCGGCATGAGCGATCGCGTGATGATGCTAGAAAACGCTACTGTTGAACTCGCTAAAACGCTTGCTGGAGAGATCTCCTAGGAAAGAAGTGTATGAGCATACAACGTCTGCTTGCCGCCACTGAATGCTCTTAGAACCTTTGAAGTGGCGGCTAGGCATATGAGTTTCAAAGACGCTGCCGACGAACTGTGCATTACATCCACAGCTGTTACCTTCGTAAGTTTGTGGTTCTTTCCAGCCACCTTTGCTTTTTTATCATTCAGGGTAGAAATCTGGTGGCAATGCGTGGCTATAGGTGACCGGATAGAACGTTCAACCCGCGGTTCAGGAATGGAGATGGAAGACCTTGTTCATGATCTTCCAGGATCCGTCAACTTTCAGCAGCGTAAACAAGTCGGTGAAGCGGTTTCCGGTCCAATTGTCGAGTTCCAGCCTCACATTGGCGACAGAGCCTCCGACATCGATGCTAACGATTTTCGCGCGCAGCTCTTCAGCTGGCCCGTTTTCGTCGTTCCAGTCGAACAGCGCCTTGATGGGACCTGACAACAGATCGGTGCCGAAATAGCCGAAAATTGTTGCATCTTCGTGAAAAGCCGGTTTCATCTCATCGCCTTTGCCAGATATTGCACCATCAATGTAGTGCTGTACGGTCTGCGCGATAGCGGTGCTCTCATCTATTGTTGTCTTGCTCATGATTGTCTCCTTG